>NZ_JBUXKP010000003.1:0-690651 GCF_055502675.1 Pseudoduganella sp. jia 12 | reverse complement strand
TAGTAGTGCCACGTCGATCACTCCGGTTCCCCACTCAACTTGTTGAGCAGGATTGTGTCTTAAACGTGGGTCAGATTCACTTGCAAATTACTGGGTAAAGTGGGTCAGATTTCGCTGCAAATCAACATGCGGACAGTAGTCTTAGTATCAAATCATCCAACAGCCGCTAGTAGCGTCTCGAATACAGAGGTAGGTAGAAAGGTGGGTAAGCTTGTGGAAACGCGCGATTCTCAGAGGAGACTACTGCTGACACCGCTTCCGCCAGAAAACAAGCAAAAAGACCGCCTCGGCGGTCTTTTTGCTTTCTGGCGCAAGCGAGGAGGGCACCTGCGTGCCCTCCGGGTGAGATGCGAAGGGCGTGCGCTTGCAAGCGCAGCCCTGTTCGAATCGCCCATTTGTCGTCGAGGCGAAATTTCCGCTTCGCGGAAATTTCGCCGCAACGGCCTCGCGCGCCGTGGGCGCGCGCTTCACTCCGTTCAATGCGCCGGCTGTCGCCGGCTTGCCGGCGGCGGTCCGCCGCTCCAAGCGACGCGGCGGAGCCGCGGAGCGCTCCGCTTGCGACCTCAACTATGGTGTCACCGGGCGACCGACAATCCAATCGAACGCAATCAACCGCTTCCCGCTCGAGCGGATGCTGACTCAAGATGGTAACGGGTTAACTCGACACGACTCACCATCTGGGCGCAGTCGATTCGATATCCCACAAGCCCTTCAATTCAATAAGTCAACAAGCATTGATGCTCGTCGTTGACTCGTCTGGCTAAAACCAAACGCCCTCTTGTTTAGCCGGACAAAAATCTTGTTGAACATACAACGGAGGATGTCATGGCGAACGACGCATACTTGCAAATTGACGGGATCAAGGGAGAATCTGCTGACCAGAAGCACAAGGATTGGATAGAGGTGTCCAATGTCCTTTACGCGGTCCATCAGCCGAGAGCCAACGTGGTATCGACTGGTGGGGGCCATACGAGCGGTAGAGCTGAACTTTACCCCATCGCCTTTCAAAAAATTGCCGACTTAGCCTCCCCCGTTTTACTACAGACTTGCGCAACAGGGAAAACTCTACCGAAAGCGATTCTTGAGTTCATGAGGGCAGATGGCAACGGCAATCCCATTACATATTTCCGGATTGAGCTGGAAAACCTTTTGATTGCAAGCATTACGCCTGACAGTGGAGAGAGCGGAATCATTAGCGAACGAGTACAGCTGGCATACGCAAAAATCAAGTGGAACTACATACGCCAGTCCATCAGTGGGGGAGCACAAGGTAATACGTCCGGTGGCTGGGATTGCTCAGCCAATCGAATTTGCTGATCGGGGGACCATATGGCCCTGCCTTTTAATGGTGCTCAAATGCTGGTCTGCCCGGTCGAAACGTCCGACTTCCAGCACACTTGTGCTGTCGTTGTATCAGGCGATGGCATCAATGCCTGTGGGCATGCGCTACTACACATCGGTGGCAGTTGGAGCTGGTATGTCCATATCGCTGGTTTCTACAAAGTTCCGAAGTTCATGAACGAGGATGGCTATAAGCGCTATTTGAAAGAGAACGGAAAACGCGAAATTCGCCGCTGGCCTACCAACCTGCCTAACCCACAAGGCGCCCATGATAAATTGCATGAGCTGATAGAGAAGCCATGGTTATGGGGCGTTATAGCTCATAACTGCGCATCCTTTGTAGAGGAAGTTGTGCATGCAGGCGGTAATAAGGCCGGCGTTTATCTGAATTGCCCTGTCGTAGAGCCGTTCGCATGAAAAGCGCATTTATTTCACTCGGCGTTGCCTTATTAGTGATTTTGATTATTTATTTTTCTATTTTTCTGTTCGATCCCGGAATGAATATTGAAAAGGCGTTTAATATTATTATCCTTTCATTCGTCGGGTCGGCAGTTCTTACAGCACTGGTGTTAAGGCTACGAGGCCGTCGTGGCAAGTGGCAGTGATCGAACCCACAACGCGTAGCAAAAAGACCGCATCGGCGGTCTTTTGCTTTCTAGCGCAACGGCCTCGCGCGCCGTGGGCGCGCGCTTCACTCCGTTCAATGCACCGGCTGGCGCCGGCTTGCCGGCGGCGGTCCGCCGCTCCAAGCGACGCGGCGGAGCCGCGGAGCGCTTCGATTGGCGTCCTCGCCTCTATCACCGGAGCAGCGCCGGCGTCTCGCATATGGCCAAAGTAAATCCGGACGAACACCAGGTAACGGAGATCTTTTACCCGCCGGTGTTCAGTCCAGCATCGATTATCCCGGCTTATGCTGAACGGCTATGAATTCGCTGCAAATCGCCAGCCGGTGCGTGTGGAACAAGTGTTGACCAGCCGGGCGTGAGGATGGTCGACGATAGACGAAACGCTCAACGCTTCGGGCCCACAAGAGCGTGAATGACGCTCCTGATTGCGCGGCCAATCCACGAACGGCTGGCACCCTCGACCGGGCGGTTTCTCGCTTCCGCGCCACACGTACAATGACCGCCCCATGGGTCGAATCGCAAGCAAGAGTCCGCGCACTCATATATTTTCCGGTCAGTCACTATATTGCTAGTTGCTAAAAAATACATATACTTGCATAATGCAAATGATATTGCAATTGGTAAATTTTACTTTCGAATTGGAAGTATCGACGGTTGAGACAGTTGAATGTGACCTTGGGCCGTATTTCCTCTGCGGAACGAGAGGAGCATCGAGAACAGACCGATGCCGATCAACCTCGCAGCCAGTGCGATGCGGCGCCTGCCGATGAGCTTCGAGCCAGCACTTCCCCTCGATCTGCCTGCAGGAACAAGCATCCGGCAACCTTGATGCCTTTGCAAACGCAACATTTGCTGATGAATCGCAGTCGCTGCCGTCAATTGCCTTCCTGAGCGCTGACTCTGGCGAAGGCTCCATACACCACGCCCTGGGCGCTATCCGGGAAAAGCTTTGCTCCAGCCGACGGACGGCCCCTTGTTGTGGAAAGAACACATCGCATTGGATGGCTGCGTATGGCAGGCCAGAAAGTTGTGGCGTTGCTTGCGACCGCCGCCACCGGCGCTAGAATGAATTGAGGATCGGTCCATTCCGGACGGCACATTTCATCAGCTGGTTCCATGGCATGGTCGACCAGGCGTGGGCTGGCTGTCGAGCCCATCGCACCATCATGAACATTGAAGGGGATTCAGATGGCTACAACAGCGTGCGACCTGTACAAGGCAGTGATGGACAAGAAGTTCAAGGACATCGAAGTCGGCACCTATCCTGGCGATGGAGTACTGTATCCCCGGTGGCAGGAAACCCAGTACTACAGCAACAAATTGCGCCGGATGGTCATTAGCAAGGCGGACGTCACCGTCATCGTCGGCGAAGAGGGCGAGCCGGAAGTCGAGACTGGCGGGGGAACATCATTGCACGATGTAGCCGGCTGGTTTCCAAACAAGGATTTCTGGATTCCGGCAGGCACGCCATACAGCGACGAACTGGTGATCAAGAGAGATGAAAAGGAAAAGAGGAGTGCCTATAACAGTAGCGTCAAGGGCTATCACTACCAGATCGAATGCAAGACGAGAATGACCATCCTGACGATGAGGGGCTACCTCGACAACATGGCCCGTGCCGCTGTGGTACGCCAGTGCGAACAGGCTGCCAGCGAAAGAAAATAAGGTGCCGATATGCCCGAAATCAGCGTAGAGGCATTGATTGTCTCGATCCAGGCCGTGGCCGCGGAATTGCGCGTGCTGCGGGAAGCCGCGCGAAAAGGTGAACTTGAAGCGGAAGAATACGCATTGCTCGAAGAGCACCAGAGCGCTGCCGACAACCTGGAGCGGGCTTACGACAAACTAGCTATGACCATATTGAACCTGCCTCCCTACGAGGAACTCGTGCGTGACGAATAAGAGATCGCTCATGCAATGCAGGCCCCCTGAATCAGCCGTTCGGAGCGGCGAAACGCTCCGAACGGCATCCGGCCGACGTTGCGCGCATCGTGCGGTGGGACAGTGCGGCGGAGCAATGAGTCTTCAACTCGCCCTGGCCGTCAGCCACTGAGCCGTCACCAACGGCTTCGCCACAACCCGAATCTCCCCAATCGCCCCCAAGAAACCATCCACGGCCCCCTCATCATCCCAATACCCCGCCCCCACATTCCACGGCATCCCCAGCGACGCCAGCCCAACGTTATCGATCGTATTGCGCAACACCGGCGCCCCCTCGACATACATCGTCGTCTCCTTCGTCACCGGATCATTGACGACAGCGATGTGCAGCCATGTATCGAGCAAAATCTCCCCGGACCAGTTCGTGCGGGGCGATAGCGAAGCGGCCTGTTGCGGCATTACCTCCCACTGCACCTCGCGCAGATTGGAAATGGCAAACACCATCGGCGGCGCTTCCGGATCGCCGCCACCGGCACCGGGCACATCGCCCCGGCGGCCCTTGCGCGACATGATATTCATCCACGAATTCTTTGCGGCAGTCCACGTTGCGTCCAGCTTGACGAAGGCTTCGATCGTGTAGCCCGTGGTGAACGTGGCATCGTTGATGGCAGCCGCGGCATCGGTCAGGAAGTAGCTCAGGCGCTTGCCACCGGCATTGCGGAACTGAATGCTACCCGGTGCGGACGACAGCCTGTGCTTGTCGGCACTCCACAGCAGGTCGTCCAGCTGCGCCAGGTTATCCGCGGGCGCATTCAGTGAGGCGCGTACCAGTGCATTGTTATTGCCGGATTTGTCGGCAATGATGGCTCCCGCGGCAACCGCACTGCCGGCGGCGCCTCCCGTGAAGCGCCAATGCGCGGCGGTTTCGGCCACGTGCGGGTAGTCGTCGGCATTGGCTGGCAGACGGGCGGCTGCGGGTGGGGTACCCGTAAAGCCATCCATGATCTGCGCCCTGACCGCGGCGGCGAGCACGGTGTTGCCGGCCGCGGCGGCCTTGAATCCCGGAGCAAAGCGCGCGAAGCGCCTTGCGAAATCCATCTTGATGGTGAATTCGTTGTTTGCATCAGTCAGCATCACCTGGTCGAACTCGTTCAATGTCGCCACCGGCTTGCGCTTTACCCACGGCGAAAACGACAGCGCCCTGATTTCATTGTTGGTCAGGTCGAATTCGTAGAACCGCAGCAGGCCATTGCCGCCCTGGTAAGCCATCTGGTAATCGACCACCATTTCTTCGACCGCGTTGCCGAAATCGTTGGTCTTGGTGATGCGCGCCGAGCCGTGGTGGTGGCCGTTCACCGTCATGAAGATCTGGTCGTTATCCCTGATCAGCCTGTCCCACAACATCAGGCCATAATCGACTTCGAGCGCATCCACACCGTTGTTGGCAATGGCAATCAACTGGTGATTGACCAGGATAGCCGGCAGGGCAGGGTGGTCCTTCAATACCTGGCGCGCCCAGGCAATGCCCGCGTCGGATACACGCCACGACAGCGACAGCACCAGGAACCGCTGTCCCTCCGCCGTAAAGATATGGTATTCGTGAAAACCGCTCCCATCCCGCGCACCGAAGGTTTTCTGCTTCGCTGCGCGGTCCTTGCCGAACCATTTCAGGTAGGGCTCGTTAGCGAGGTTGCGGGTCGCATCGGTACCGCCGACGGGATCGTGCTCATAGCCCACATCGGACAACACGTCGTGATTGCCCGCCAATACGGAGTAGGGCACGCCTTTCGTTTCCAGTATCTGCATCGCGGCATCGGCAATCTCCCACTGCTGGGTCTTGCCAACCTGGTCGACGATATCGCCCACATGGATGACGAACGGGATCTTGAAAGCCGCCGCATGATCCGCGAGCCATTGCGTCTGCGCGGCGTACGGCGTGCTGCCATAGCGCTTGTCGAACTGGTTGCCGGTTTCCGCCGTCGCATAGCGCGAGTAGAACTGCGTGTCGGGCAGCACCGCCAGGCCGAAACTGGAAATCATGGCAGGGGTCACCGGAGATACAGGAGGGGTACTGCCGGCATCCGGTGCAGTGACAGGATCATTCCCGCCACCGTCGCCGCCGCACGCGGTGAGCAGGCCAAAAGGCGCAATCGATACGCCCGCGAGTATGAGCTGACGACGACGTGGTTTGAAATCCGTGGGCTTCGACATGTGAACTCCGCTTCAACGAAAACGTCGAAGCTTAGCCAGCGAATGTTACAGGGGCATGATGACATATTGCATCATTTCGACGGTAGCCATCGACCCGGACCAACCGGTACCACGGGCCGTCGCGCCCCACCGCGCTTCATCCCGCCCCACCGTGCCTCGTCGCATCCCGGCTGCACGCACCCACCGCGCCCGCCATACTTGCCCCACCATCCAGCAAGGAGCGCCAATGATCACCGAAACCAACCTGGGCCGCCTGATCGGCCTGATGATGCTGCTATCCATGGCCGCCGCAACGACCGGCTTTTTCGCCATATTGCCCCCAGCGTTCGAGGCCCCGGGCTACCTGGTCAGCGCAGCAGAACATGCCAGCAACGTACGGGCGGGCGCCATGCTGGTTCTGCTGCCAGCAGCCCTGATGCTGTGCATCGTGCTGGCAGGATGGCGAGTGTGGCACCGGCAAGGCGAACGCGTGCCGCTCGCCCTGCTCGCATTGGCGGCAACGGGGCTGGCGGTCACCGTCGTCGAGCAGGCCATGCTGCTGGCAATGTTATCCTTGAGCCAGGCCCATGCCGGTGCCGCCGCGCCACAGCAGGCCATGTTCCATGCCGCCCAGGTGTTCGCGGGCAGCGCGCGCTATTGGGTTCACTATCTCGCACTATTTTTGAGCGGAGCCGCCAGCTTGACCCTGTATGCCCTGTTGTTCCGTTCCCGCCTGCTGCCGCGCGCCTTGCCTGCCTTCGGTATGGCGGCGGTTGCGCTGCACCTGGTGGCGATCCTGCTGCACGTGGCGGGCCAGCCGTTCAACTTCACGCTGGTGGCGCCCGCCGGCCTGAGCCAGCTTGCCACCGGCTGCTGCCTGCTGGCGCTGGGCTTTCGCCCGCGGCAGGCAGCGCGTGAGCGCAGCATGGCCGCGGCCTGACCCTTGGCGACGACCATCGCACCGGTAATGCCTTTCGACGCCAGCACGCTGCTGCGGCGCGTCGTCGTCGGGACCCTGGTCGCCACGCTGGCATGCGGACCGCTTGGCCTGTCGTTCGATGCGCTACCCCGGCTATGGATGCGTGCCGTCACGCTCGGGCTGATGGGGGTGCTCGTGTTTTCCTTGCTGGAGCGCTGGCCGCGCCGGTTGCCGAAGCGGGTGGCGCGTTGGGCACTGCAGGTGGGCGGCGTGGCGCTGGTCATGCCGTTCACAACGCTCGCATGCTATCTCGCCTCGACCGAACCCGGTGCTCTACCATTCTGGGCGGACCCGGAGCGGCTTTCCGGCTTCATGCTCCTTACCCTGGCGGGCTTGCTGCTGGGGCCATGGACGGCGGTGGCGGCGCTGGTGCGCCAGAAGGATGCGCTGGTGCGGCACCAGGCGCTGGCCTTCGACCTGGAACGCAGCGAACTGGCGCGCCAGGCCCTCGATGCGCGCCTGAAGCTGATGCAGGCACAGGTCGCGCCGCACTTTCTGTTCAACACGCTGGCCAATGTGCAGGCGCTGGTCGATGTCGGCTCGCCGCAGGCGCCGGTGGTGCTGCGCAGCCTGACCGCCTATCTGCGTGCGGCCGTGCCGCAACTGCGCGATGGCGGCGATACCCTGGAGCAGGAGGTCCGCCTAGTGGAGGCTTACCTGGCGCTGATGCACATGCGCATGCCGGACCGCCTGCGCTATTCGCTGCATGTCGACGCATCGCTCGGCACCGTGCGCTGTCCGGCGATGACCCTGCTCACCCTCGTCGAGAACGCCGTGCGCCATGGCATCGATCCGGGCGAGGAGGGCGGCACCATCGATATCGCCATCGAGCGGCATGGCACGCGCTGCCTGGCCCGCGTTACCGATACCGGCGTCGGCTTCAGCGGATCGGGCCTGGCCGGTACCGGGCTGGCCACCCTGCGCGAACGCCTCGCACTGACGTTTGCCGGCGATGCCCAACTGCGCCTGGCGGCGCGCCAGCCCCACGGCGTGTGCGCCGAAGTGGAATTCCCCGCAATCGGGAGCCAGTCATGAACCACCCGACCGCATTGATTGCCGACGATGAACCGCTGCTGCGCGATGCGCTGGCGCGGCAGCTGGCCCAGGCGTGGCCCGAGCTGCGCGTGGTGGCGCAGGCCCGCAACGGCCGCGAGGCCATCGAGCAGTTCGAAGCGCTGGCGCCGGACATCTGCTTCCTCGATGTGCACATGCCGGGGATCTCGGGCGTGGAGGCGGCCAGCCGGATCGGCCGGCGCGCCCATCTCGTCTTCGTGACGGCGTATGACCAGTACGCGGTGCAGGCATTCGCGCATGGCGCACTGGATTACCTGGTGAAGCCGGTGGAGATGGCGCGCCTGGCCGACACGGTGGCGCGCCTGCGGGAACGCCGGGCGGCCGCGCAACCCGCCGCGCAAACCGAAGCGATACTGCAGCAACTCGCTGCGCAACTACGGCGCGATGCGCCGCCACGGCCATTGAACTGGATCTACGCCCAGGCGGGCCAGACCCTGCGCCTGATCCCGGCCGACCAGATCGACTACCTGCGCTCGGACACCAAGTACACGGCGGTGGCGTGGCGCGACGAAGGCAAGCCCGCCGAGGCGCTCGTGCGCACGCCGCTGAAGGACTTGCTGGCCCAGCTCGACGCCGATCTTTTCGTGCAGGTGCACCGCGCCGTGGCCGTCAACCTGCGCGCCGTCAGCCACATCACGCGCGGCAGCGAGACCGCCACGATCCACCTGAAGCATCGGGCCGAGTCGCTGCCGGTGAGCCGGAGTTTCGTTCATCTGTTCCGGCAGATGTAAGGGAAGAGGGCAATTCCATCCCACGGGAAAAGGGCCTTATCGAGGCACGAGCTTGAAACTCAATTCAACCTTCTCTGTCCACTGCGTCTCGCTTCCCGGCTTGCTGTACACCTTGGTTCCCGCATAAGTCCAGGCATTTCGCCCGGGACTGGTCGCCACACCCAGGTGGAACATCGCAGGGAACTTCTGGATCCCGTCATAAAACTGCTTGTCGAACGCTTCCGCCGGTTCCTGCCCCAGCTTCGGGAACAGGTCGTAATCCCGCTTGAACATGGGCTTCCGGTCCGACGGATTCGGCTCCAGCAAACTGAGCCCCATCAGGTTCCCTTCCGTGCCCATCTCGGTCACGGCGCCCGTGGTATGGGTGGATTTCACGACCATGTTGCCTTCCATCGGCGTATTGAAGCGCAAGTGAATCTCATCGCCAACGCCCAGCTTGGACTTGGCAATCCGGATCTCGTACTCGCCAAGCTTCCCGGTCCATGAGCTGTCGCCACGCGTCTTGACGATGGCATTACTGTCCGGATCGTCCAGCGCCAGCTGGCCCGTTTCCGAGATCGTTCCGCTCATCTGCATGGGCGAACCACCTTCGGTCGTGAAGTCGAGGTCATCGCCGCTTTCATCCACCTGGACGGGTTGGTCGATCTTCCCCAGCAAGACCATCTTGCGGGTCAGGAAGGGTGTGCCCGACTTTCCGTTGATCGCATAATCCTCGGTGATCGACAGCGTGCCGACCAGCCGCTGCAAGGCGGGCGCCGGCGTGGAAGCAGGGGCTTCCCCGGCAGTTTCTTCGTCGGCTTTGGGGCTGCAGCCGAGCAGCGTACAAGCGGCAACGGCGATAGCGAATACGGATTTCATACATCCCTTCCAAGATGATCTCGACAGCCGCTATTGTATTATCAATAAGGCATCGAAAATCAGCAGGGGAGCTTGGCGGCGCAATGTATTTTCTGAAGCCGTACTAGCGTCCTGCGCGTCCCACCTTCCGGGCCTGCGCCTTCACTGTCTTCGCCAGATCCGCCAGGGTCACCCGGCCGAACCGCTCCAGCAGCATCCGCTCCGCCTCCCGCATGGCATCGCCAAGCTCCGCGTTGACAGCCCGCTCGACGAGGCAATCGGCATGTTCATCCGTGGTCCCCAGCGCAAACACGGGCGGATCGCCCAGCGCATGGTGGATATCGAGCAGTGTGATCTCGCCCAGCGGCCGCGCCAGCGCCCAGCCGCCGCCGTGCCCCTTGCCCGACTGGACGTAACCCTGTTCGCGCAGGCCGGCCATCGTGCGGCGCACCACGACGGGATTCGTGTTCAGCATCGCGGCGATGGTTTCCGACGTGGCGGGGGCGTCCAGGCTGTCCATGTGGATCAGCACGTGGAGCATGCGGGAAAGGCGGCTGTCGTGTCTCATGCCCGGATCATAGCAAATGCCGGCATACGTAACTAATGCAGTTGCATGATATCGATTTTGCGTTATCATGTAACTCCATAAAGTACATAAGGAGCGATCATGTTCGATGCGATCATCGTTGGCGGCGGCTTTGCCGGCCTGTCCGCCGCACTGCAACTGGCGCGGGCGCGCCGCAGCGTGCTGCTGGTGGATGCGAACCAGCCGCGCAACCGCTTTGCCGCCACCGCGCACGGCTTCCTGGGCCATGACGGCAAGCCGCCGCGGCAGATCCGCGCGGAGGCGCGGGAGCAGTTGAAACGCTATCCCACTGTGACGTTCGCGGACGGCGCGGCCACGGCGGCGATCCAGTCCAACGGCGGCTTCCTCATCGAAATCGGGGGCGACGGCGAAGCCGGCACGCGCCAGGAAAGCGCGAGGCGCCTCGTGCTGGCGACCGGCGTGCGCGACGAGTTGCCGTCATTGCCGGGGTTGAAGGAACGCTGGGGCCACACCGTCATCCACTGCCCGTACTGCCACGGCTACGAAGTGGCCGGACAAACGCTGGGCATCCTGGGGGGCGATGCGATGGCCTCGCACAAGGCGGCGATGATTCCGGACTGGGGGCCGGCGATCCTGTTCACGCAGGGCGGCCCGGAGCCGGAAGGGGATGAGGCCGCACTGCTGGCGGCACGAGGCGTGGCGATCGAGCGCACGCCGGTCGTTGCGCTGCTGGGCAACGCGCCCGCCCTGGACGGTGTGTGCCTGGCCGACGGCCGGGTGATCGCACTGGGCGCGCTGTTTGTCTCGCCACAAACAAAGCCAGTCAGCCCGCTTGCTGCCCAACTGGGCTGCGCATTCGACGACGGCCCGTTCGGACCATACCTGCGCGTCGACGAACGCAAGCAGACCACGGTGAGCGGCGTATTCGCGGCCGGCGACGCGGCAACGCCGATGCACAGCGCCACGCTGGCATCGGCGGCCGGTGTGCTGGCCGGCGTGCACGCGCACCAGTCGCTGATATTCGGCTAGGCCGCGCTTATTTCACGACGGCCCGGAACCCGTTCCGGTTCGGCATGTTGATGGCGGCCAGCGACGCGGCATCGAGCACCGCATCGGCGCCCACGATCCCGTTCAGGTGCAGCGTGTAGGCGGTGACTGCGTACACCTCGTCGGCGGTCAGCGATTGCGGGCTGTCCTGCGGCATGGCGCGCCGGATGTAGTCGAACAGCGTGGGCGCATACGGCCAGTAGCTGCCCACGGTCAGCACCGGCGCTTTCGTCGCCAGCGTGCCCTGTCCGCCGGCCAGCCGCGGCGCCAATCCCTTTTCGCCGTTCGCGCCGTGGCACGCCAGGCAGCGCGCCTCGTAGATCGCCCGGCCCCGGGCCACGGTTCCCGAGCCGGCCGGCAGGCCGGTGCCGTCGGCGCGCACGTCGATGTCCCAGCCGCGCACCTGTTCCGCGGTGGGCGTCGTTCCAAGCCCCAGGCGTTGCGCCGGCGCTGTCGGCGTACATGCGGCCAGCGCAGCGGCACCCAGGCCCAGCAAGGCCAGCGATTTCAACACCTCAAACGTGCACATTGGTGACCTCGCCATTGGATGCCACCTGCCAGCTCTGGATGGCGTTGTAGTGATAGGCCGAGTTCTGGCCGTCCGCGGCGATCAGTGCGGCGCGGGTGGGCTGCACGTTCCCCGCGTCGTCCACCGCGCGGCTTTGCAGGATCGCTTCCTGGCCCGACCACGCCCACGGGAAGCGAAAGCGCGTCAACGCCTTGGGCTGCACGGGCCCTTCGAGCACGGCGGCCTGCCAATGGCGTCCGCCATCGACCGATACTTCCACGCGGGCGATGCGCCCATGGCCGCTCCAGGCCAGGCCCGTGATTTCGCGGAAGCCGTGGCCGTCGAGTACCTGGCGCGCCGATGGCGCGGTGATCACCGATTTCACGCCCATCGCAAAGGTGAACTGGCGCGCCGTACCGTCCGGCATCAGGTCGGTGTACTTGGCGGTTTCCTCGCGCGTGTGGAAGGGCGCATCGCCCACCTTCAGGCGGCGCAGCCACTTGATGCTCATGTTGCCTTCGAAGCCCGGCAGCAGCAGGCGCAACGGGTAGCCCTGCTCGGGGCGCAGCATCTCGCCGTTCTGGCCGTAGACCAGCAGCGCATCGTCGAGCGCCTTGGCCAGCGGCACGCTGCGCGTCATCGCCGCGGCGTCGGCACCTTCCGCCAGTATCCAGCTGGCGGAAGGCAGCAGGCCCGCTTCGGCCAGCACGTCGGCCAGGCGCACGCCGGTCCATTCCGCTGCGCTGAGCAGGCCGTGGATGTCCTGCACGGTGCCTTTGCCGGGCGCCTTCGCTTCGGCCATGCTGTTGCCCGAGCACTCGATGAAATGGGTGCGCGACACGGCGGGAAAGCGCATCAGCGTCTTCATGTCCAGCAGCAGCGGGCGCTCGACGAGGCCGTGCACCATCAGCCTGTGCTGCGCGGGGGCGATCGCGGGCACGCCGGCATGGTGACGTTCGAAGAACAGGCCATTCGGCGTGGTGGTGCCGAACAGGTTTTGCAACGGCGTGCGGGTGGCGGTGGGGAAGGGCGGCGGCGTATCGGGCAGCTTGCGCAGCACGTGCTTTTCAAAGGGCGACGGCAGCCCGTACGCGGGGTTCAGGAAGCCGGCGCCAGGCTCGCGCATCCATTGCGGCACATTCGGTGGCAGATTCGGTGGCACGTTCGCCGTTGCAGCAGCCTTTACTGCGCCAGGCAATGCGGCCACGCTGCCGGCGGCGGCCAGCGAAGCCGCGGCGCCGCGCGCGATGAAGCCGCGCCTGCGCGGTGATGCCAGCGCCGGCGCTACGGCTTCCGGTCGATCGTCGTCCATCGGAACCTTTCCTCAGCGATTGTGGAGCTGGCAATTTTGCGCTGGCAGCAAAGGCCCGGTCAACGGATCGGCTAGACCAAGTTCAGATAAGCTCATGCGGTGCGCGCATGGCATCACTGCTGCATCGTCGAACAGCGCGCCATCAGGCCGGCCGTATCTTGCCCAGCTGCCTGTCGAAATCGGCCGGGTCGAAATAGTCGCGCCACACCGTGATCTTGCCGCCTTCCACGGTGAGCGTGCCCATCACCGGCAGCGTGATCGTGCCGCCATGCCGATGGTGGAAGATATCGATCCGTTCGTTGAGCACCACGTTGCCGCTGGCCGCGATGTGGACGATCCGCCAGTCCAGCAGGAACTCGGTGCCCACGCCGAAGCCGCGGTGGAAATCGCCGACCGCATCGCGACCGACGATGTCCGGGAACGGCACATTGTCGTACAACACATCGTCCGACAGCATCCGCAGCGCTTCGTCGATGCGATTTGCGTTCCAGTGTGCGAAGAACTGCTCGGCGATCTGCAGCGGGGAGTCTGTGAGGTTCATGATGTTCTCCAGTGGTGGTGTGGAATCAGGCCGTGAAGCCGCCGTCGACGATCAGTTCCGCGCCGGTGACGAACGCCGCGTCGTCGGAGGCCAGGAAGGCCACCGCGCCGGCGATATCGCTGCCCGCGCCATAGCGGCCCATTGCGATGCCGGGCTTGACGAAATCCGCCACCGCGCCATCGGCCGGATTCATGTCGCTGTCCGTCGGACCGGGGTGGATCGTGTTCACCGTGATGCCTTTCGGGCCGAGATCGCGCACCAGCCCGCGCGTAAAGCCGGTGACCGCGCCTTTCGTGAGCGTGTAGGCGGAGGCGGTCGGGAATGCGGCGTACTGCACCATCGAGCTGCCGATGTGGATCACGCGGCCGCCGGTACCCATGTGGCGCAATGCTTCCTGCGTGGCGACAAATACGCCCGTCACGTTCACCGCGAGAATGCGCTCGAAGTCCTCGAAGGCGATATCGGTCGGCGCGCCCAGCACGCTGATGCCGGCGTTGTTCACGAGGATGTCGATCCGGCCGAACCGTTCCGCCACGCTGGCGACAGCCGCACGCACCGCCGCGGGATTGCCGGCGTCGGCCTGCAAGGCGATGGCGCGGCCGCCGGCGTCTTCGATCTCCTTGACGACGGCATCGGCCTTGTCCGGCGAGGCGTTGTACGTGATGGCGACCGTTGCGCCGTCGGCGGCGAGGCGTTTGGCGATCGCGGCGCCGATGGAGCGGCTGCCGCCGGTCACGATGGCGACTTTGCCCTGCAGGTTGGTACGAGTGTTCATGATGGCTGCCTTTCGATGTGGTTGGTTGATGAACAAAGTATGGGTCGTGCCGCTCTCAATGAGAACTAGGGCTCAAGTAGAATCAGTTTCAAGCAAACGTTGAAAGTAAAGCCAGCCTATTGAGGAAAGGCTTCGCAATGGCTGCTTGGGGCACCCTATAATCGGCTTCAAACAACTGTTGAAAGCTGTGATGGAGACCCTGTCGAATCTCGAGTCCTTCGTGCGCAGCGCCGAGGCGGCCAGTTTTTCCGCCGCCGCAAAGCGCCTGGCGCTGACACCGGCCGCCGTCAGTCGCAATGTCGCCCAGCTGGAGCGTAATCTCGGCGTCAAGCTGTTCCATCGCAGCACGCGTGGGTTACGGCTGACCGAATCCGGCGAAAGGTTCCTGGCATCGGTCTCGGATGGCCTCGACAGCATCCAGGGCGCCATTGCGGAGATCACAGCGAAGGCGGGACAGCCGGCGGGCACACTGAAACTGAGCGCCTCGCATGGTTTCGGTTGCCAATACCTGCTGCCGCTCATGCCGGCCTTCATCGCACGCTATCCCGCCGTCATGCCGGACTGGCATTTCGATAACCGCCAAGTGGACCTGGTGCGCGACGGGTTCGATGCAGCGGTTGGTGGCGGCTTCGACCTGCCGCCCGGCATCGTGGCCCGCGAGCTGTCACGCCTGCATATCGTCGCCGTCGCCACGCCGCAGTTCATGCGCGGCCGCGCCGTGCCGTCGGTGCCGGCCGACCTGGCCGACGTCGAGGGCGTGGTCATGCGGTCCGTCTTCAGCGGCCGCACCGTGCAGCGTTCGCTGCGCAACCGTGCCGGAGACACGCAGCTGTGCGAGCAGCGGCCCTGCATGACGGTCAACGATCCCGATGCCGTGCTGCGCGGCGTGCTGATGCACATGGGCGTGGGCCTGCTGCCCATGCCGCACATTCTGCGGCAGCTGGAAGACGGCAGTCTGATCAGGGTGCTGCCGGACTGGCACGAGCATGCCGGCACCATCTCGCTGTATTTCAGCGGGCAGAAATTATTGCCGGCCAAGACGCGTGCCTTCGTCGATTTCGTCCTCGAGCAGTTCCGCGAGCAGGACCTGGCGCGGCGCTTCCTCGCTGCCTGAACAGCACTTCGCCATGCCGCGATCGGCATGGCGGCTTTCAATCGCAGGGCGAACGCTCACCAAGTTGCGCGATCTTCCGGCTGTGCGGATGCTACCTTGGCTTACTCGTCGTTAGCCTCCAGCCAGAACGCATGACCGCCTTCCGACCCCTCCGTTTCACAGCCGTCGCCGTTGCCGCCGTCCTATATGTTTCCGCGTCGATCGCGACCATCCCGCCGGCACGAGGCGCCACCAGTTCCGCCACATACCCGGCCACGGCAACGGCACCGCACGTGGCCATCGACTTTTCCCATGCCGGCTATGGCGCGGGCGGCACCGTGCCGCGGGTGGAGGCGCCCACTCTGGTGGTGCAGCCGGGTGGCGGCGACGACACCGCACTGTTGCAGGCGGCGCTCGATGCGGCGGCGCGGCTGCCGCTGCGGGAGGATGGTTTCCGCGCCGTCGTCGAACTGGCCCCGGCACGCTTCCAGGTTGCCGGCCAGCTGCGCATGAACGCGGGCGGGGTCGTATTGCGCGGCGCCGGCATCGACCGCACGGTGCTGGTGGCAACAGGCCGCACGCGCCGTGCGCTGATCGTCGCGGGTGGCGGCGGGAATCCGTCGACCAGCGTCGTGGCAAGCGTGATCGACGACCACGTACCGGCCGGTGCGCTGGCGATGACGCTGTCGGGCACCGCCGGCCTGCGGCCCGGCGACCGCGTGGTGCTCACGCGGCCCAGCACGAAGGCGTGGATCAGGGATCTCGGCATGGATGCGTTGCCGGGCACCTTCGCCGCGATGCGTTACCACTGGCCCGCGAGGTCGCGCGACCTGGTGTGGGATCGCACCATCGTCGCCGTCGATGGCGGCAGCGGCAGCGTCACGCTCGACGCGCCGGTCACCACCGCGCTGGAACGGCGCTACGGCGGCGCGGTGCTGGCGAAGGTGACGGCCGATGCGCCGCCGCGGCAAATCGGTATCGAGGAACTGTTGATCGACAGCGAATATGACCGCGCCAATCCGCGCGACGAGGAGCACGCGTGGGACGGCATCGTGCTCGATCGCGTGGAGGATGCGTGGGTGCGCAAGGTGCGTGGGCGGCACCTGGTGGCATCGCTGGTGCGTGCCGGGCCGCGCGCCCGCCGCATCACGGTGGAGCATGCGGGCAATGTCGCACCGGTGGGCGAACCGGGCGGCTATCGCCGCATGGCCTTCCTGGTCGAGGGCCAGCAGGTGCTGGTGCAGCACTGCGTCGCGGAGGACGGCATGAACGACTTCGCCATCGGTTTCCTTGCCGCCGGCCCGAACGTGTTCCGCTCTTGCCGGGCCACCCGTGCGCTGGGCGCCAGCGGTGCCTATGAAAGCTGGGCCTCGGGCGTGCTGTATGAGGACATGCGGATCGAAGGGGCCGGCCTGCGCCTGGCCTTCGACCCGCACCGCGCCCAGGCCGGGGGCTGGACCGCCGCGAATGCCGTGGCGTGGAACGTGCGCGCGGACGAAGTCGCGGCCGGCGGACCGCCCGGCGCGCCGAATCTCATCGTGCGTTCCGATCAGCCGCTGTTCGGGGCGCAACTGACGCGGCGGCGTGGGGAAACGGTAGCCGCGCGCGTGCTGGCGGGCGCCACTGGCAATGGTGCTGCCGCGGGCAAGGCGCCGCGTATGCCGTTCACCGTGCCGAAGGAGGCCACGGGGGTGGCATCCACACGACTGCCCGCCGTCGCGCGGCCGGTCTCGATCCGCAACGGCCGATTCGTCGTGCGGGACGGTGCGAACGAGCGTGCGCTGTGGGGCGGCTCCGTCAACGATGCGTGGTGGCTGGGCCAGACGTCGCCCGCCAATGCGCTCGATGCGGGCATGAGCCTCACGCGGTTCGTTCCCGGCCGCGCCGGCCCGGGCCTTACCGAGGATCTCGAGGCACTGGCTGACCGCGTTGCCGCCCAGGGCACGCCGTTCTACCGCAGCGGCCCGGCGATCTGGTACGACCGCCGCCGCGACGACCACACGATCGCCACCCGGCTGGACGCCAATGTGTGGGCGGCCTTCTACGAACTGCCGTGGGCACGCAGCGGCAAGGGCACGGCGCAGGATGGGCTCAGCAAGTATGACCTCACGCGCTACAACCCCTGGTACTTCGACCGCATGAAGACGTTCGCGCGCCTGTGCGACGAGCGCGGCATCGTGCTGTACCACCACCTCTACAACAACCACAACCTGCTCGAAACGGCATCCCACTGGGCGGACTACCCGTGGCGCCCGGCCAACAACATCAACGACACCGGCCTGCCGGAACCGATGCCGCTCGAGCCGAAGGAGCGCGTGCACGTGGCGGACCAGTTCTACGACACGGCGAATCCGCGCCTGCGGGCGTTGCACCGGGCCTACATCCTGCATGTGCTGGACGAACTGGGCGCGCACGACAACATCGTCTTCGGGCTGTCGTTCCAGTATTCGGGCCCGCTGGCATTCCAGCGCTTCTTCCAGCAGACCGTCCTGGAATGGGAGCGCCGGCATGGGCGCCGCGTGAAACTGGTGCTCGACACCAGCAAGAACGTGACGGACGGGATCCTGGCCGATGTGGAACTGGCGCGCCAGGTTGCCGTGATCGACATGCGCTACTGGCACTACCTGCCCGACGGCAGCCTGTGGGCGCCGCAGGGCGGCCAGAACCGCGCCTTCCGCGAACTGCACCCGGCCGAATTCGGCGATCCCGGCACACCGGCGCTGGTGTATCGCCAGGTGCGCGAGTACGCCGCCGCGTATCCCGGCAAGGCGATCGTGGCATGGCACAGCGGTGTGGGCCAGATACCGGCGCTGATGGCGGGCGGTGCCCAGGTCATCACGCGCAACCCCACCGCGGGGCACGGGCAGGGCAGGGCGGTCGACCGCACGCCCCTCGACGGGTTCGTGCAGGAGCACCTGGCCACGACGCTGGCCGACATGCTGCCGCGCGACGGCTGGGCGCGGGATGCCGACCGCACGTGGGTGCTGGCCGACGATTCCGGCCGCAACGTGCTGGTATATTCGCTGGCCGGACCGGCGATCGGCCTGACCCGGGCCCTGGCGCCCGGGCGCACTACGAGGTATTCGGGATGGTGGTTCGATCCGCGCACCGGGCAAACCAGCGAAGCAAGCCTGCCAGCACACGCTCGCGAACCGGCCGAGGTGGCGAAGCCGGATGGGCGTGAGTGGTTGCTGCTGCTGCGGGCACGCTGACGCCGGTGGGGGCGTGGCAAGCCATTTGATAGTGATTCGCAAGTGGTAACAGCCTTTTATTTTTAGCAACAACGCATCTTGCCGGCAAAAGCAATACGGTTTTCGATATAACCGATATGCACGATCGACATATGTGGTTGACGGCCTGCGGCTCTAAGCTCTCGTGGTACCTCATAACGACGAGACACCCCGACGACGCCCCGCGGCAGAGTCGGCGGGTAAAAATACAGGAGCAGCCGCCATGTCCCAGCCTCAAATGCGCGTCGAGCGCGACAGCACTCTCACGCCCCCGCCGGCCGCCACCGGCAAACTAGACCAGTATTTCCAGATATCGGCACGCGGCAGCACGCCGCGGCGCGAAGCGGTGGCCGGCCTGACCACTTTCATGGCCATGGTGTATTCCGTGTTCGTGGTGCCCGGCATGCTTGGCAAGGCTGGCTTCGACGTCAATGCGGTGTTCATCGCCGTCTGCCTGACCGCGGCGTTCGGCTCGCTGCTGATGGGCTTGTGGGCGAAGCTGCCGATCGCGGTGGGCTGCGCGATTTCCCTGACGGCCTTCACGGCGTTCGACCTGGTGCTGGGCAAGGGCTTGTCGCCGGCCATCGCCCTGGGTGCCGTATTCCTGATGGGCGTGATCTTCACGGCGATTTCCGTGACCGGCGTGCGCTCGTGGATCCTGCAGAACCTGCCGGCCGGCGTGGCGCATGGCACCGGCGTGGGCATCGGCCTGTTCCTGCTGATGATCGCTTCCAACGACGTGGGCCTGGTGGTCAAGAACGCGCATGCGGGCCTGCCGGTCGCCCTGGGCAATATCACGTCCTTCCCGGTGGTCATGAGCATCCTCGGCCTGGCCGCCATCTTCGGCATGGAACAGCGCCGCGTCCCCGGCGGCATCCTGCTGGTGGTGATCGCCATTTCCGGCATCGGCCTGGCCTTCGATCCGAACGTGCGCTTCACCGGCGTGTTCTCGTGGCCGCAACTGAGCGCGCCGGGGCAGGCTTCCCTGATCGGCGCGATGGATCTCCAGGGCGCGCTCAGCATGGCCGTGCTGCCAAGTATCCTGGCGCTCGTCATGACCGCCGTGTTCGACGCCACCGGTACCATTCGTGCCGTGGCCGGCCAGGCTGGCCAGGTCGATTCGAAAGGGTATATCCATAACGGCGGCAAAGCACTTACGGCCGATTCGGTCAGCTCGATCTTCTCCGGCCTGGTCGGCGGCGCACCTGCCGCGGCTTACATCGAATCCGGTGTCGGCACCGCCGCCGGCGCCAAGACCGGCCTGACCGCCGTCGTCGTCGGCCTGCTGTTCCTGGCCCTGATCTTCTTCGCGCCGCTAGCCGGCCTGGTGCCTTCGTATGCCACGGCGCCGGCGCTGATGTACGTCGGCCTGCTCATGCTGAGCGGTGTGGCCCACATGAGCATGGACGACAAGATGGATACGCTGGCCGGCCTGGTGTGCGCCGTGTTCATCCTGCTGAGCTGCAATATCGCCACCGGCATCATGCTGGGCTTCTGCACCCTGGTGATCGGCCGCGTGATTGCCGGCGAATGGCGCAAGCTGAACGTCGGCACCGTCAGCATCGCCGTGGCGCTGGCCGCGTTCTATGCAGGTGGCTGGGCGATCTGAGTTCCGGCCTGGTGTTGTAAAAAGGCAGCGGGTGGCGCTGCCTTTTTGCTTTGATGCCGGCCGTCCCTGCTTTTACGTCGACCTTCCGAGCCACTCCCCGAACGGCTCTGCCGACTGCCCCGGCACCAGGTAAAACACCTTCCTCGTGCCATCCCAGTGCGCTCCCAGCTTCCTGGCCCTGGCCCAGTCGTCGCCATTCGCCCTGAATTCGATGCGCGCCGGTGCCTCCTGGCGCTGGCCGTTGCGCGTGAGCGCCAGCTCGGCGCGCGGGCGGTTGCGGTCGATCTGCATGCGGTCCACGAACGGGCTGCGCAGGGCGGCGTCGAGCGGGGACACGAGCGTGAGCGCCGAGATGGCGCGCGTGATCGCCACGTAGAACAGGTTCTCTTCCTCGGCGCGGTCGGCGCGCGCGAACGGGAACTCGCCCGTTTCGAGGAAGGGCAGGATCACGTGGCCGAACTCCTTGCCCTTGGCGTTGCGAACGCAGTCGAGCTGCACGCAGTGTTTCTGGCGCGAGCGCGTTCCATACCGGTCCGCGGTGCCGAGCCATTCCGAAAACCCGCGCAGGTCCAGCGACAGGTCTTCGGCAGCCTTGATGAAGCCGGCGATCGACCTGCGCACCACGCGCGCCTCGTGCGCGTGCACGTACAGGCGCTTGGCCAGCGCTTCGATGTCCATCAGTGCGCAGATGTGGCGCAGCACCTCGTGGGCGGGCGCTTCGGGGCCCGCGTTGCGCATGTGGTCGATCACCCGGGCCATCCGTTGTTTCACGTCGCCCGCCACTACCTGGTCGAGCTTGGACAGCAAGGTCAGAAGATGATTGCGCAGCATGTTCAGCAATGTCTGCGCGTCGACGACCATGACGCTGCGTTCCAGGTAGCCGATGAGCGTGTTCACGTCCTCGTCGACCAGCGCCACCGCGCGCATGAGGGCCGTGTCGCCATGGCTTTCTCCTTCCGCGTCGACGAAGGCAAGCAGGCTGCCGAGTTGCTGGCGCATGGCGCCCAGCACCAGGTCGGGCGCCTGGCTTCGCGACGCATCGGCAAGCGCATCGACGATGCGCGCAACGCGATCCCGCACGTCCTTCGACCCCCGCTGGTCGACACGGCCGGTGAACAGCCACGTCAAGGCCACGGGTTCGTCGATCACGGCCTGCCGCAACTGCGCCACGTCGTCGTCGCGCGTGAAACTCACTTCGGCGAAGGTGGCCACGGCATCGAAGATGGCGCCCCGCTTCCCCTTGTCCGTGGCAGCGAAGTTGTCGAGCGCAATGGCGATCATGCCGCGCAAGAACAGGATCTCCTCGCGATCGAGATAGCGCGGCATCTCCAGCGTGCGATAGGCGAGGCCGGCCTGCATCAGCGCGTTTTCGATGTCGATTGCCTGGTGCGGTTCGCGAACGAGGATCGTGCATTCCTCGGCGGCCTTGCCGGCTTTCGTCCAGTGCTTCACTGCCTCCACGACCTGCGCGGCGCAGCCCGGCGCGCCGGGGCCATAGTGAAGCTCGCGGATATCGGTGCGCAGGTCGAGCACCGAGTCGGCCGGCTTGTTCTTGAATGCGCCCGCCGCATAGGCCAGGTGCGGGCCGTGGCGGAAGCTGTACGTCAGCGGGTATGTCGCGGTGGCCGGGAACGCCGCCATGAAACGGCTGCGCATGAATTCGTCGCTGGCGCCGAGCCGTGAGTGGATCACCTGGTCGATGTCGCCGGCACCGATGAAATACGTGTAGTCGGGCACGATCATGTGCAGCAGCAGGTGGAACGATGCCTCGTTGAGGTCGTGCAGCTCGTCGCACAGGATGATGCGCGGACGCGGCAGGTCCTGGCGCAGGTCGGCGTCTCCGTCCAGCATGCAGGCCAGGTCATACGTTGCGTCGAACGGGCCGCGAAATTGCGCGTGGTCCCGGGTGCGCAGGCGCAGGTGTTCATACTCCGTGATCGTCAGCGCGGTGGAAATGCCGACGCCCAGCGCGTCGCTGATCTCGTCCTCGCCAAGGCCGTCGAGATCGGCCTGCAGGCGCAAGGTTGCCTTCAGTTCCAGCTGCGTGTGGAAGAACTGGCTCAGCCCCGATGTCGACGTGTCGGACACCAGGTAGTCGATCTTGCCGGCATACTTGTCGCTGGCGCTCTGCAGCGCTTCATCCACATAGGGCTTCAGCTCCTTGATGTGGCCGATCTGCGGCACCGTGCGCTGTTCGAGCGTTTCCAGCGATTCGATCGCGAACTGCTCGAACGTGGCCACGCGCAGCCGCGCCGCCGTGGCGGCGGGAATGCCGATGTCCACCAGCCGGCGTTTCAGCACATCGCGGGCTTCCGGCGTGAAGGTGAGCGTGAGGATCAGCTCCGGCGGCAGGCCGCGGGCAAGCGCTTCACCGATGCGCAGCGCGAGGGTCGTGGTCTTCGCGGCGCCGGCATTTGCGTGGATGACGACGGTCTTGTCCCGCGACAGCTGGATCGCGACCTGTTCGTCGGTAGGGCGGATGGTGCCGGGGGAGAAACGTGGTGCTTCTTGTGTCATTGCTTGCCTGCGATGAAGGATTGGTGTCGCCGGCACCTGGTTCACTGCAGCCGGGGAGTGATTCTATCGTTTCCCGGATGCGGCGAACTTTCAGCGCGGGTAAATAAAGCCGGTCCGGATATCCATCGGCATGACACGGTTCCCGTCTTTCACCATCAAGCGCTGCGGCGGTTCGTTCCCGGCCAGCGCACGCGGGAAAACAGGGAGTCCTTCGCCTTTGCGCAGCAACGCGTCGCTTCGTTCATACACGTTGGGGCAGTCCGTTGCCTTCAGCAGCGCCTGCACCACGGCCACCTTCCACAGGTCGACAGCCCCGGCATTGAACTGGCACACCAGGTAGCCGGCGGTGCCGCCATAGCTGTGCACCAGCAAGCCGGGGAGGCCGTCCTTTTCGCCGTCGACCAGCTGGACGAGGGCCTGCGGATCGGCGCCGCGCAGCGCCTGGGCGCGGCGTTCCACGGCGGCCTGCACGCGCCGCTTCATCATGGCGTGGTCGACCGGCTCGTCTTCGCGCAATGTCCACACGCGGGCCGCGATCTGCGACTTCGCGTTGTAGGCTGCGCGGGCCAGGAACTGGCGCGCCGACGACTGCACGATCGCCGTGGCGCCGGGTTTGTTGCGCTCCTGCGGCTTGCCGTCGACCTTTTCGATGGCGGAGGGGTAGATCCACGGGTCGCCGGCCAGCAGGCTTTTTTCCTTACCCTGTTTGATGGTGATGATGAGCATGTGAGGCTTTCTTGAACAGGGTGGGGATGATACAGCAAGCCGATACCGTGGCGGCGGGCCGGTGCCGGCATCAAAAGAGTCCGTTATTCTGCCGATAACGGGTGTCCACTGAGGAGCTCGGTCGCTATACTGTCGCAGCGCCGCGCCAGCGATGCGCGAGACCGATCGGCATCCGCCGGAATCCACCAACCAAACGAAGAAAACGCAATGCACACTGACTCCCACAGTGATTCCATCTCACAGCGGATCCGCGCGCTGGTCCGCTCCCTGCCCACCACGGGCATCACGCTGAGCGAACTGATACATCGTGTCGGCAACGACGGCCTGCTGCTCCTGACCGCGCTGCTCACGCTCGTGTTCCTGCTCCCCGTGTCGATTCCCGGTGTCAGTACCGTGTTCGGCGCGGCGATCCTGCTCATCGCCGTAAGCCGGCTGTTCGGGCGCGAACTGTGGATTCCGGCCCGGTTGAAGAACAAGACGATCGGCACGAGGAAGCTGCGGCCCGTGCTGCGCAAGGCCTTGCCCTGGCTGCAGAAGATCGAACGTGTCAGTCGTCCGAACCGTATCAAGTGGCTGGTGGCGAAGGGGCCTGTCGAGCGCATGAACGATGCGTCGATGATCCTGGGCGCCGTGCTGTTGATGATGCCGTTCGGCATGATTCCTTTCAGCAATACCATTCCTGCCGTGGCGGTGCTGTTCCTGGCCATCGGCCTGCTGCAGCGCGATGGCGTGTGCGTGTTGCTGGGGTATATCAGCAATGTCGCCACCATCGTTTATTTTGGCGTGCTCATCACGGGCGGCGGACTGGCCATGCGCGAAGCGTTCGTGCGCATGACGGCCTGAGATTGCCGGGCGCCGTGCCGGCCGGGACATGCCCGCCTGCCGGCACCATTACTCGATCGCGAGTAAAGCCGGTGTCCCGGCCCGCGGCCGGGACACCGGGCTCAAGCCTGCGGACGCGCTCCTGGCCTGCGCGAGTGTCTCCGGCGCTTTACCATCGCAGCCGCCGCCAGCAGTGCGAGCCCGGAGCCCGTCATGGCCCGCCCTGTCGGCTCGGGTACCGCCGAGATGGAAATCGTTGTCGTGCTGGCGTTCATCCAGAACGGGCCCAGCACGAGATCGCCGTCTTCCCAAAGCATCACGCCGGCCGACTGGTCGAAAGGAGCGCTGAAGGCAAGCTGCTGCGGCTGGCCCAGCAGGTGCGTCAGCGAATAGCCTGGCACATCCAGCATGATGCCGTTCTGCACCTGTCCATTGCCGTAACCCTGGGAGTCGAAGAATGAAATCGACAGGTTCAGGAAAGGCTTGCCGGTGAAATCGTCGCGGGCGAACATGGCCCGCAGGCTGTTGTTGGATGTGCTCTCGTGCATCTCGAACGACCGGCCTCCCACGGTAAAGCTGAAGCTCGCCGGCGCCCAGACAGTTTCCCATGACGCGCCGTCGCCATAGTGTTCGACCGACAGCGCATCCGTGTCGAATTGCATGCGCATCACGAGTTCATAAGGTGTGCCCGCGGCGATATCCGGGTGGCTGTAAGGGGCGTTCACGGTTACACCGACGCTCGTGCTGGTGAATGAAACGGGAACAGCGCCGGCCACGAGGGGCGCCAGCACCAGGGCGGCGGTTACGATTGCTCTTTGCATGGATTCTCCATATGAGGGAGAGCAAAGATTATCGGAATTGCAAGCATCTGTCAGGCATCTGTGACTGTCGCGCTACAGCGGGCATCGTCGCGGTGCGAATGGCGCCGCGAGCGGCAATGCGCCGGCACCGCCCAGCGGTGTGAATCGCCTATTTTTCGGCGCTGTCAGCGCTAAATATGCGACGTGCGTTGATCGGGAACTTTTTCGTTACCCCGCCCCGAAAATATTGCTCTTGGTGACACTCACGCGCAGCCAGTCGGCCGGCAGCGTCCGTGTTGCGGCATCCAGTACTCGTTGCCAACCGGTGTAATTGGCCAGGTAACGACTGGCCACGCCATTGAAGCGGCGCAACCAGGTCTTGAAACGGCTATGCCAGCCATTGACGTTGTTCAGATGGATTGCGCCGCGTTTCCTGATGCCGGCGCGAACGTTGATCGCTTCATGCGTGATGTGGGCAGCGTGCGCAAATGCCTGGTAGGCCTTCGCCGCATCGCTGATCAGCAGCACATCGGGACTTAGTACCGGCGGCAGGTGCTGTGCTAGCTGGCTTGCGCTGACTGGTCCGCGGCCGACGACGAATTCATGGGTTGTCTTGTTCCTGTCGCGGACGACAAGGATGCAATCGTGTTCCCGGCTGATACCGCGCCGCCTTGCCTTGCCGCCCCGGCGGCGCGCCGGCCGGTCCAGGTGCCGCGAGCCCTTCTGCGATTCCAGCAGGTAGGTCTCGTCGGCTTCGACTATGCCCGACAGCATTGCCGGGCGCTCGCGCCGCACCCCGGCAATGAACCGGTGGCGCCAGCGAAAACTCGTCGAGCGGGCGACGTCGACGTGTTCAGCCGCGCCGCGCACGGTGCACGAATCGAGCAGGCACTGAAAATAGGCCAGCCATTTTTCACGATGGCGCAAGCGGGCCAGTGGCGTGCCGGTCAGCGCGTTGTAACTGCGGCCGCACTGGAGGCACCGATAGCGTTGCAGCCCGTTCGCGCTGCCGCAGCGGTGCTGGCGGGGACAGCCACAACGTGGACAGGGTCCGCGGCCAGCCGCTTGCTCGATCAGTACGAAACAGGCCGCACACGACGACAACGTGTCGAGCCACGCCCGCAAGCTGCCTGCCTGCTGATCGCTCAATGATTCACGGCGCAGTATGTCGAACAGCCCGGCAAAGCTCGCGGTGTCCATCGCCCCCTCCTCGGCATGAGTTACCTCAACGAAGAGTAAGACAGTGTCCGGTTCGATTAGTTCGCAGATCTAACGCTGACAGCGCCTATTTTTCAGGCTTGTCGCCGGTGGGTTCACCTGTGCAATCGCAGGAATCGTGCGTTTCATGCCGGTCCGTTGCGCGGCGTTGTTCCGGCTCATCCAGCACCCGGCGGATGACCTGCTTCGGCACGCCATCGCGCGCCATCACCAGCGCGGCCTGGTAGCGGCTGATATGCGGCATCAGTTCCACGGTCGCGTCGACGGCCTCGGCCACAGGTTCGTTCGGCTGGGTGCGACGTTCATTCTGCATGGATCACCTCCGGTTGCCAGCTTACACGCAGGCGACCGCTCAGGACAACGGGAACATTGTCATGCGGCGCCGCGCACGCCGGCTCGCGCGGGCCGCACCTGCCACGAGCGGCACACCGGCCAGGAGCAGTGCCCAGGTGGCCGGTTCCGGCACGACCGAAATCATGAACGTCGTTTCGGGCGTCCACGAATACGCCCATTCCTCGAAACTGCCGGGGCGGAAGCTGTAGCCGAATTCGCGGTCGCCGGAAAGATAGTAATGGCCGCCGCCCACCCATCCCTCGGGGTCGCTGCCGCCCTGGCCGGCGGAAAAGGACAGCAGGCCGTCCCGCCAGGAAAAGGTGTCCATGCCACAGCGATAGTAGTCATTGCTCTGGCTTGCGCAGGCCACGAAATCATGGCCTTCCAGTGTGAAGGACGTGATCTCGGACCGGGCGATGGTGCCGTCGCCATCGCCATCCTGGCCGGCAAAGCTGCCGGTCAGCCTGCGGTCGGACATGAACCGTTGTGTCACCGAATCATGAAAACCCTGGTAGGCAAAGGTCCAGGTCGCGGCATGGCCGGGGATGGCGCATGCCGCCAGCATGGTCACACAGAGAAACGGTCTCAGCATGAAAGCCTCCGCAGATGTGGGACTAGACTTCCAGTTTAGGACGGCGTTGCGGCGATCGCGAGTGGCGTTTTATCGAACTTGTCGGCAGTCGACACGTGCCGGCTCACGGCTGGCCGAGGCCGGCCGTGCGGCTGGCGGCAAATGGTGCAGGCTGGAGAGTGGTCAGTTCGGGCACGTGTTCCGTCACGAAGCGGGCCAGCGGCTCGCCCAGCAGCAGGCCGGCCAGGCCAACGGCGGCGATCACGCTCATGGCCAGGGCGATCGACAGCACGAAACGCCGGTTCGGCACGCGCAGCACGAACGGCAGGTTGATGGCCACGCTGGCGAGCGACGCGAGGATCGCGCCGGTGGCCGCCACGTCGAGGGCGAGCTTGCCCTCGGCCGCCAGGCTGGCCGCCGCCGCGACCGCGCTGGCGCTCGACACGGTACCGCCGATCACGCTCACCACATAAAAGCCCACGTTGCCGAAGTATTTTTGCGTCAGCACGCCAACGATGTGCAGCAGCAGGAAGATCAGGCCGTACTTCAGCGCGCTCCACAGCGAGAATGGGAGCACGATCTGGTTTTCTTCCGTGTCGGCCTCCTCTGTTGCCGGTTCGGCCGGGTGGCGCCGCACGAACACGAAAAACGCCGTGGCCGCCAGCATCGCGGCGAATGCGCCGATCCCGGCCACCGCCACGGCGGGAGCCAGCAGCGCCAGGATCACGGCGTTGCGCATCACCATGGCGACAGTTGCCAGCAGGATGCCGCGATAGGCCGCGGCGGCGACCGCGCCCACCGCGCTGGCGCTGACACGCGAGGCCAGTTCGTTGACCGTCACGCTGCTGTTCACGAGGCCGCCGAGGAAGCCGGCGATCGTCACGCCGCGCGCGCCGAATGCCTTCCACAACACGTAGTTCACGAAGCCGATGCCGGCGATCAGGATCACGGTGGCCCAGGCCGCGCGCGGCTGGATCAGGCCCATCGGCCCGATGCTCCCTGTCGGCAGGGCGGGGTAGATGACGATCGCCAGGATCGCCAGCAGCAGGGCGGAGCGCAACTCGCGCTCGGTGAGACCGATCGAGAAGCCTTGCAGGATGTCCTTCCACGCCAGCAGCGCGGTCGACGACACCATGATCGCGGCCGGCGTCAGCGTATGGCCCTTGCCGCACATGATGCCGGCCACGCAGGTGACCAGCATGGCGGCCGACGTGGTCAGCTCCGTGCCCTCATGGGTGCGCATGTCCTGCAGGTTCAGGAAAATGGTCAGCAGCCCCGTCAGGCACAGCACGATATAGGCATAGGTGTCGCCCAGCGACGCGCCGACGGCACCCAGCACGGCAATGAAGCCGAACGTGCGCAGGCCCGCCTCCTTCTTGCGCCGTTCCCGTTCCAGTCCGATCAGCAGGCCGAGCGCCAGCGCCAGCGCGAAGCGGGTCAGCATTTCGAGGTAGGGCCAGTCCGTGACAGGGTGGATTACCGCTGGCGCGGCCGGTAAAACGGAAATCAAACTCATGCGCCGACTGTAACGCCGATCGCCTCGCACCGCCCACACATTGTGGAGCGCGGCAATCCTGTGCGGCGAAAAAATTCGTTGGGCTAAGATGATCTTTCGGATAACACAGGAGGCATCATGCAGAACGACAAGGACAACACCGAACGGCTCACGCAGCCACCGATCCACACGCACCTGCCGGACACCGTGCCGCCCGAGGATGCAAAGAAAATCGTGGGCGACCCGGTGCCGCACGGCGCCGACTACAACTCGCCGCCGCCGCAAGGTGCCGGCAAATCGCTGGGCGGCAGCATCGACGATTCGGTGGGCGGCCCCGGCCTGGGCGCTGCGCCCGTGCCGCAAGGTGTTGGCGCCACCCAGCGCGACCACGACAGCCGCGCCGTGGACGAGCACATGGGCAACAGGCAGCAGGGAAATGGCGGCAATGCCCAGTCGGGGGGCAACGCCGGTGCAGCGCCGGCCGGCGGCGACCAGTCGGCCACGCCGGGCAACGCGCAGCGCGATGACAGTGCGCGTTCCGAAGGACTGCTGCCCGGCCAGGGCGAGGAAGACGGCCGCTACGAGGTGGCGGAAGAAGTCAGCCTCGACCAGCAATCCGACAGCGCGCGCCGCGTCGGCAGCATGGAGGAAGCGGCCAAGGGCCCGCATGGCGACAAACTGGCGGAAGCGGTGTCGCGCACCTTGGGCAGGGAGGGCGGCAAGTCCTGATCCTCTTCGTGGTGGGGCTGGCGCAACGCCGGCCCGCCCACGGGCGCACACGGCTTCTTTTGCATTGCCGATAATACTTTTGCGGCTTCTGCCTCGCGCAGAAGCAAACACGCAGACTTATTTCGGTGGCTTTTAAGATGCGTCAAATGTCCTGCTGAGCATTACCCTGCCTGCTCTGCCTATACTGCGGAGTATTGCGCAATGCATCGTGTGTTGCCGTACGTCAGGGAGAATTTCATGCGCCAGGATCCGCTTTTAGCCAGCATTGGCGCCATGCTGCGCCGGTTCAGGTGCGCCGAAGCATGGCTGCGCAAGGTAGGCTTGCCGGTATTCCTGGCGCGCGTGCCCGTGTGGCTGCTGTGCCTGCAATACTGCATCATGATGCGCGGTAAAACGGTGCGCATCACCCGCATTGCCGAACGCATCGTGCGTTGGCTTCAAACGATCACCCAGCTTGCCCAGGATGAACGGGCCCGTACCGAGCTGATCGACATCGACAGCGGCATGCGCAACGACATCGAATCGACCAAGCGCACGCTCCTGCTGTTGCGCGAGCTGTGCGTGGATGTCGGCGGCATGTTCCACAGTATCGGCTTCAAATCCGCCATGCTCGAGACCACGCAGGAAAACTTCCTGACCGTCGTCGATGAATCCTGCCTCACCGCTACCACATTGCAGCGCGCGCTGGAGATGCACGATACGCGTGCGCTGGCCCTTCTGCGCGAGATGGCGGAGGCCGAGCGGGCCAATATCGAGCAAGCGGATGCCGGGCGCGCGCATAGGGAGCGGGCCAATGGGGCGCAGCACGATGCGGAAAATACCGAAGAGGTGAACGCGCCGCAGGATACGGCGCCGTATCGCGCTATCGGCAAGGTGGCGACCGCCGCGGTCGGCACCGCGGCCAAGGCCTGAAGGAGTAACGGCTTGGAAAAAATAAGGCTGAACGAGTAAAGACCTGAACGCGTAAAGGCGTCAACGCGTAAAGGCCTGAACGCGTAAAGACCTGAACGCATAAAGGCATGAAGGCCTGAGGCCTGAATCACGCCGGGACGTGACCACCGGCACGGCTGCCGGTCGCACGCTGCGGCTATCGAAAAAATGCGATGGGTGAAGAGGGAGCCATCGCGCCTGCCGCGGCATGCCGGTCACGTCCGCCGTGACCTTTCACACATTCAGCACAGTTGGCACATTCAGCACATTTGGCACATTCAGCACATTTGGCACATTCAGCACACTGGCGCACTTCGCGCCACGCACACCTTGGTGCAAGTGCGCACCTCTTGCCGCGCGCTTCTCGCGACCTGTCCCGAGCCGTACTCGAGAGTCATGGCCATTGTGCGACACTGCACAGATGGATTACTGTGCTTTGGACAAGATCAACAGCCAGCGGCCGAACAGCAGGATCTCGATATGGCCGGGCTGTACGCCGGTATCGCATTCGATGATCGGGTTGACCGGATAGAAGCGCTTGCGGAAGTCGCGGCAAACCAGCATCTCGCGTCGGCCGAAACGCACCAGGAAAGACGTTGGAGCGTACTCGAGTCCGAAACGCGATTCGAAACGCGATGGGAGACGGCGAGGGTCGATGTCCATGATTGCCATGAGGTTTCCTTAAACGAAAAAAGGATCGAATAAACGATGGGCTTGCAACCGGATTACCTGGCGCCATGTGTGGCCAATGTGCCAATGTGTGACCAATGCGTGGCCATCTGGCTGGTCTCGTCCGGTGCTGCCTACTGGATACAAGCTTAACATAACTACTGTACAAAAACACAGGGCTGTATGAAAAAACAGGTTTTTCCGTCAACCGTTGCAAGTACGCGAATCCGATGAACGAAACGCTTTTTTCGAAGCTGCTGCGCTTCATCGGCGCCCGCCTGACGCCAGGCGGGGAGTTTGGGCTGCACCTCACCGCCGGGCTGGCGCTGCTGGTGGCGACGGTGTCGGTGTTCCGCGAAATCGCCGAGGCGGTGGGCGAGCAGGACGATATCGCCGTGTTCGACGTGCACGTAGCGCAGTGGTTCCACGCGCATGGATTCGAGCCGTTGACGACCATCATGCTGGGCTTTACCCACATGCATGGCATCGTCGGCATGTCGGTGGCCTCCACGCTGCTGGCGGCGTGGTTCTGGCGCAAGCAGGCGCCTTACTGGCTGCTGTCGGTGGTGATCGCGGCACCTGGCGGCATGCTCATCAACGTGCTGTTGAAGAACACGTATGCGCGGCCCCGGCCGATGTTCGACGAACCACTGCTCACGTTGGCAACCTACAGTTTCCCCAGCGGCCATACGGCCGCCTCCACGCTGTTCTATGGGCTGATCGCCAGCTATATCATTGCCACGTCGTCCAGCTGGCGCCGCCGTGTCGCCGCGGCGTTGTTCGCCGTCGTGATGGTGCTGCTGGTGGCGTTCAGCCGCGTCTACCTGGGCGCGCATTACGTGTCCGACGTGGTCGCGGCCATGGCCTACAGCACCGGCTGGCTGGCCGTCTGCATCGCCGCGGTGTCCACGCTGCGGCGGCGCCGCGCCGGGCGCCGGGACCAGTAATGACGCCGGTCACGGTGATCGTCAACGCGGGCGCAGGGCAGGGCTATCGCGGCGACTGGGCGGCCGCGCTGTACCGCAAGTTCGCGGCAGTGGGCCTGGCGGCGGATGTGACGCTGGCCGGCAGTGGCGAGGAAATGATCGGCGTGGCGCGCGAGGCCGTCGACGACGGCGCGAAGATCGTGGTGGCCGGCGGTGGGGACGGTACGATGAATGCCGTGGCATCGGCGGTCGCGGGCAGCCCGGCCGCGTTCGGTGTCCTGCCGCTGGGTACGCTGAACCATTTCGCCAAGGACCTGGGCATCCCGCTGGCGCTGGACGACGCCATCGCCGTCATCGCGCATGGCCGGCCCATGGCCGTGGACGTGGGCGACGTCAATGGCCGCATCTTCCTGAACAATTCGAGCCTGGGCCTGTACCCGGACATCGTGCGCGACCGCGTGAAGCAGCAGCGCCGGCTGGGCCGCGGCAAGTGGCTGGCCTTCTGCTGGGCCAGCCTGGCGGCACTGCACCGCTTTCCATTCCTCAGCCTGCGGCTGCGCGTGCACGGTACCGAACATGCGCGGCGCACCCCATTCGTCTTCATCGGCAATAATGCCTACACGATGGAGGGATTCAACATCGGCGAACGCGCGCGGCTCGACTGCGGCCAGCTGAGCCTCTATGTAGCGCAACGGCCGACCCGCTTCGGCCTCGTGCGGCTGGCCTGCCACGCGCTGGCCGGGCGGCTGGCGCAGGCCCGCGACTTCGATGTATTGCTGGCCGAAGACCTGACGATCCATACCCGGCGCAAGCTGGTGCGCGTCGCCACCGATGGCGAGGTGTCACTGATGGCGCCGCCGCTCAACTACCGTTCGCGCCCCGGCGCGCTGACGGTCATCGTACCCTAGGAGAAAGCATGCGAACCATCGTGCACCTGTCCGACATCCACTTCGGCCGCGTCGACGAGCGGCTGCTCGCGCCGCTGCGCGCCACGGTCGAGGCGGTGCAGCCGCACGTCGTCGTCGTGTCCGGCGACCTCACGCAGCGTGCCCGCAGCGACCAGTTCAAGGCCGCCCGGGCATGGCTCGACACGCTGCCCGGCCCGCAGATCGTGGTGCCGGGCAACCATGACATCCCGCTGTACAACGTGGCGGCCCGTTTCCTTGCGCCCTTGACGAAATACCGGCGCTACATCACGGAAAACCTGGCGCCCGAATATGTGGACGACGAGATCGCCGTGATGGGCCTGAACACCGCGCGCTCGCTGACGATCAAGGATGGCCGCGTCAACCGCGAGCAGATCGATCGGCTGCGCGACCGGATGGAAAAAGTGGACCAGAAACTCACGCGCGTCGTCGTCACGCACCACCCGTTCGACCTGCCCGAGGCGTTCAACGAGGACGACCTGGTCGACCGTGCGCCGATGGCGATGGAAGCATTTTCAAAGTGCGGCGTCGACCTGCTGCTGGCCGGCCACCTGCATGCCAGCCATTCCGGCAGCAGCGCCACGCGCTACAAGATCGCCGGCTATTCCGCATTGATCGTCCAGGCCGGCACGGCAACATCCACGCGCGGCAGGGGCGAAACCAATTCGTTCAACGTGCTGCGCATCGATGGCGACGAAATCCAGGTCGAGCGTTATGGCTGGAAAGATGCGTCCGGCGCTTTCGAAGTGGCCACGATCGAAGTATTTCGCCGCGACGGCAACCTGTGGCAACCGCTGGGCACGGCGCCCGACATGCCGGAAGCCATCACCAGCGACGAGACCGTGGCGCCGCAGACAATCAGCGGTTGAGTGCCTGGTGTCGGACATTTTTCCGGGCGTTCTATCCGGAAAATGTGTCGGGAAGGAGAGAGGGCCTGCAGGCCCTCTCTGTTGCGCAGGCGAGGAGCAGTGCTCCTCGAAATCCCTGCTCCACCACCGGTGTTTCGGCGTATACCAATGCCTCATGGGAAGACCGGTGGCTTGACAGGGGTTTCGCGGAGCATGCTCCGCGCCTGTCAAGCGGTTAAGGCATGCATGCCTTAACTCCTCCCTGACACCATTTTCTGGAAAATTCACCCAGAAAATAGTGTCAGACACCATGGAAGCGAACGCCGCAGGCTACAGCCAGTAATCCCACACCTTCGAAGCAGCTTCCTTCATCCGGTCGAGCAGCGGCCGGCCGCGCCATGCGGTGAGCGTGACGGCCTTGGAATTCTTCACGTCGTCGCGGAACGCGGCTTCCATTTCCTTGCCGAAGGCGTCGCCGAGCACGATCACGTTGACTTCGGCGTTGTGCTGGAAACTGCGGCGGTCGATGTTGGCCGAGCCCACGGTGGACCATACGCCGTCGATGACCATCGTCTTGGCGTGCAGCACGGCCAGCTTCAGCTCGTAGATCTGCACGCCGGCTTCCAGCAGCCGGTCATAGAACGCGCGGCCGGCGTGGAACACCATGCCGCTGTCGGAAACGCTGGGCAGCACGAGGCGCACGTTCACGCCCCGCTTCGCGGCATCGACCAGGGCCTGCACCGTCTGTTCGTCCGGCACGAAATAGGCGCATGTGATGTGGACCGATTTTTTCGATTCCTGGATCGCCAGCAGCATCGCCTTGTAGATCTCGTACTGCCCGCCCGGTTCGCTGCCCAGCACGCGCATCAGCTTGTCGCCGGCGATCACCGGGGTGGGGAAGTAATCCGCTTCGCGCAGGTCGTCCGCGTCCTGCCCCGTCCAGTGCTGGATGAACAGCCACTGCATGGCCTGCACGGCCGGGCCCTCGATGCGCACATGCGTGTCGCGCCAGCCCACGTCCTTGGCGTTGCGTGGCCGGCTCTTGGAGCGGAAGGGCGAACTCTTCGAATATGTGTCGCTGATATTGATGCCGCCAGTGAAGCCGATCTTGCCGTCGACGATCAGCATCTTGCGGTGGTCGCGGTTGTTCACCTTCCAGCCGTTGCCGCGCACCTTGGCCGGATTCACGGGGTTGTAGGCAACCAGGTGGATGCCGGCCGCGCGCATGCGGTCGAAGAAGGCCTGCGGCACCATCAGCGTGCCCACGCTGTCGTAGATGATGTTGACGGTCACGCCGGCCTTCTGCTTGGCGATCAGCAGCTCGGCGAACTTGTCGCCCAGTTCATCCTCGTCGAAGATGTAGGTCTCGAAGTTGATGTTGTTCTTTGCACCCTCGATGGCCTTCATCATCTCGGCCATCGTCACGGGGCCGTCGAACAGCAGCTTTACCTGGTTGCCGGCGATCAGCGGCACACCCGTGGCGGCTTCCTCGAGGGCCGCCTGGGCCTTCAGGTCGAGGGTGTTCTTCGACCAGCGCTTGGCCAGCAGCGCCCTGGCGCGGCTGGCCGGCAGCGCGCCATTGACCGATTGCACGACCGGTGTCGCGGCGGCGGCTTCCTTTGTCTTGTCCGGATCGACTGCCGGCAGCGACGCGCACGCCACCAGGCACCATCCGGCCAGGATCACTGCCACGGGCTTGTGGCCCGTCCAGCGTCGTGGATTCCAGCATTTCATGATTTGCTCTCCTTGGACCCGATGAAAAAGTCCACCGGCGATTTACGCAAGCGGTTGCCCAGTGCACGCAGCAGCAGGAACCCGTGCTCGAACGGAATGCGGCGCGCGCGCAGCGCCACCCATAGCGCAAGGCCGAAACTGACCAGCAGATTCACAGCCCCGATTGCCAGGAAACCGATAACAGATGTTACGACCAGTTGCCAGCTGACTTTATAGTCCAACGCGACCATGGCTGTCGCAAAGTTTGCAGACGAGAACGTTACGTGGCGAATATCGATGGGCAGCCCCAGCAGTACTCCCAGTGCGCTGGCCATGCCGAGCATGATGCCGAAGATGAAATTACCCATCAGGCTGCCCAGGTTGTGCTCGAGGTAGCGGCCGAGGCGCTGCGTGCGCTCGGGCCCCAGCATGGCTTGCAATCCGCGCAGCTGCTCCACGCGCCGGCCCCAGCGCGAGTAAAGGGCCTGGTTGTCGTAATAGCCCGAGACCAGGCCGGCCAGGAACAGGCACACGCCGGCGATCGCGGCATAGAACAGGGCGGGCGTGTGGAGCGGGTCGATGTCGCTCAGCAGGTGCATTGCCTTGCCTTCGGACACCAGATGGTGGCCGGTCAGCTGCAGCCATCCCCAGGCGATGGCCCAGGCCGTCGGAAGGACGGTGGCGATATTGCCCAGGACGGCCGTGACCTGCGTGCGGAATACCTTGTTGATGAGCTCGGCCAGGCTGTCCAGGTCCACGTGGCGGCCGTCGCGGCTTTGCAGGCTGGCCGCGATGTGCGATGCCGTCATGGCCGGCTGTTTCGTCGCCACCGTGAAGTGCAGCAGGTGGATCAGCACGAAGCCCAGCGAGTAGTTCATCGAGAACAGGAACGCTTCCACCAGCGGGGCGGCCCGCAGCGTGCCGAGCAGGATCTTGAACAGCGCCATGAAGCCCACGATGAAGCCGGCGCCGGCGGCGGATAGGAACATGCCCACCAGCTGGCGCCGGTTCTCGGAGATGTAGTGTTCGCCGGTGCGGCTGGCGTTTTCCGTCACGTTACGGGCCAGCAAGTGGATATTGTCGGCGAGCAGGTCCCTGACGGTGTACTTGTTGTTATGGGCCTCGATCAGTTCGAGCGTCAGCGCCAGCGTGGCGGCGCGGCGCTGTGCCTGCCGGGTGGCGGGTACGCGTTGCGGCTGCATGCCGACCGTGCCGTTGACGAGGTTGACCGACGGCGCGGCGCGCAGTTCGCCCGAGATATCGACGAGGAACAGCAGCTTGCGCATGCGGTCGATGCTCTGCGTCAGCGTCACGAGCAGGTAAGTGAGCGCGATGGTCGTGCCCTGCACCAGCGCCTTGCGGCGGATGCGGGCGATCACGGCTTCGCACTGGTCGAGCATAACCAGCAGGTGCTTCGGGTCGTCCAGGGCCACGTCTTCGCCGGCCATCATGCGCTTGTAGCCGTCCAGGTAGTGCACCACCTCGCGGTTTTGCACGAGGAACGGCGATTCGAACTGTTCCATCTCCGGGTGGAAATTGGTCAGCTTCGGCTCCAGGCCGACGGCCGCCACGCGGTAGGAGAGGGTGCGGATCGCTTCGAGCATGCCTGGCAGCATCACGATGCGGTCGCGGCGATGGAACAGGATGTCGAACAGGTCGAGCCAGTCGAGCGCCGGCACCGCGCTGATCCATTGCCAGTCGCTCTGCTTGTAGAACACCTGGTCGAGCAGATCGGCCAGGTATTCGTCGCCCAGTGCGGGCGGCAGGATGCGGTAGGCGATGCGGCGCTTGAGTTCGGTAAAGAAGCCGTCGTTCGACAGCACGCCCACCTCCGTGTACAGGCTGGCATGGCGGCGTGCCTGCAGCAGGCGCAGTATGTAGGCGCGCAGCTGGGACGCATGGTTTGGATTGCCGCGAAGCAACTGGGTCAGCGTGCGCACGTTGGCCGCCGCGCGGATGGTGTTGCCACGGCGGCGCGGGCGCAACTGGCCGACGAGGTCGACCAGCGCGGCCACCCCCGTCGTGCGTTCGTCGATGCTGTCGAGGATGGCGAGCATGAAGTACTTCGTGAGGAAAGTCCGCAGTATACCGCTCAGCCGTACTTGGTCTGTTCGCCAGCGAACTATCGGTTTCGCCGCCTGTCGTACAGATGGGTTCATTCCTTGTATAAACGTTACATGCTCTGCAGTTTTTTGTTCACATCCGCCCCGATCAGGTATATGGTTAAACGACGGGTTCCGGTTTGTGAGCCTGCGCACAGAAGGGCGGCGCGAGCAGGCGTTATGCTTGCGTCAAGCTTTAGGGATAAGCACGCAAGGTGGCGGGACCGAGCCAATCGGTCGTTGGACTTGACCTAGAGACGAATCATGAACACCAAGATGATCGCATTGGCCTGCCTGTTCCCGATGGCAGCGCTGGCCCAGGACTCCTCCTCGATCCGCGTGTATGGCGTGGTCGATGCAGGTGCCGTATCCGAACACGATTGCCCGAACGGCGACTGCCCGAGCACGAAGATCTCCCCAGGTGTCTCCACCGGGTCGGTGCTCGGCTTCAGCGGCCAGGAAGACCTCGGCAACGATACCCGCGCCGTCTTCACGCTCGAAGCGGGCGTGCGCAACGATACCGGCCAGTCCGACCAGAACGGCCGCCTGTTCGGCAGCCAGGCCTACGTGGGCCTGGCCAACCGGTGGGGTGCGCTCACGGTGGGCCGGCAATACGACGTGGGTTATGAAACGCTCGTCGAGGTAGCCGACCCGTTCCGCACCGGCACCGCCGGCACGGCAACGAACCTGATCGGCAACGGCACGAAGCGGTCGGACAATTCCATCAAATACCGCTCCAGCAAGTTCCGCGGCTTCTCCGCCAGCGCGATCTACAGCTTCGGCGAATCGGCGTTCAGCACATCGCGCAATCGCGCTTACGGCGCCACGATCGGTTACGAAGGCGGCCTGTTCACGCTGCGCGCGGCGCACCAGCGCAAGAACAACTTCCTGCAGGGCGCGGGTGCCACCACGCCCGTCGACCTGTCGTCCCGCAACTCGATCATCGCGGCCAACATGCACGTATCCAAGGCGGCCACGCTGTACACGGCCTATGCCGTGAACAAGGGCGTCGGCAGTTCGCCGTGGGACCAGGACAACCCCTATGGCGCGCTGGTGCTGGCATCGCCTTCCACGCGCAGCAACGACGCGCTGGCCGGTGTCTCGTATTCGGCCGGCGCGGCCACCTTCATGGTGTCGTATATCCGCAAGGACGACCGCACGCTGGCCAACCAGGATGCCAACCAGGTGGCCGTGGGCATGACGTACGCGATGTCGAAGCGCACCGCGTTCTATGCCGCCTATGCGAAGATCCGCGACGAGAACAACGCGCCGTACACGGTGGGCAATTTCAGCGAGCAGGGAAAGGGGCGCAGCGCGTTCAACCTGGGATTGCGGCACGCGTTTTAAGCGTTCGCCGATAGCGGTGACGCCGCCGGAGTCCGCGCCTGGCAGCTTCCTGTAAAGCGGTGATGGCATGCATGGCATCACTCCCCACCATCATTTCCGGGTGCCCTATCCGGAAAGGCGCCGGACACCGGTTTTCCAAACAGGAAATCAGCGACATCATGCGAAAACCGGTGTCTGACACCATTTCCCGGATGAAGCGCCCGGAAAATGGTGTCAGACACCGGATGGGGAAAGGCTAACGGCGGTAAAGCGTTAGCGAACCGTCGATGCAGCGAAGGCTACTGCACCGGCAAGGTGCCGCCGCAATCCGCAGCCACCCAGCGCCCGGCGCTTTCCACCGTCATCTGCTGGGCTTGCCCCTGCACGGTGCTGTCGACATTCATGCGCATCGAATAACCGCTGTCGCCTTCGAAGATCACCTGGCCGCTGCCGGACGAGGGCGGTTTGTTGCACTTGAATGCGACGTTCAAGCCGCCGGGCACCGGTGTCTGCGTCGTATCGCACTGGCCGGGCTGGCCGGATGGCAGCCGTGGATTGGCCGCCTGTTCCTTCGTCAGGCAGAAATTGACCTTGACGCCGCCACCCTCGGCCAGCTGCATCGTCACGCCGTGCCGGGCCAGCATCTGGTCGATGGCGCGGCGCTGCTCGGGCGGCAGCGAGGCCATCTGCTGCTGGGCCATCGCCAGCGCCTGCATCGTTTCGGGCGTGGCGGAGGCGACCTTGCTGGTCATTTCCCACAAGCCGGGTTTCAGCGCGGCAGCGTGGGCCGCCTGCGCACAGGCGGCGGAGAAGACCACGGCAAGCAAACGTGACGGGTTCATCGCGGTCTCCGCGGATCAGGAACGGGGTGCCGGCTCGGCCACGTAGATTTCCACGCGGCGGTTGCGGGCACGGCCGCTGTTGTCGTCGTTCGAAGCGATCGGTTCGCGCGCGCCGCGGCCTTCCACCACCACACGCGTGGGCGACACGCCGCGCGAGGCCAGGTAGTCGCGCGTATGCGAAGCGCGTTCGACCGACAGCGGCTGGTTGACCGAATCGGAACCCGTGCTGTCGGTGTGGCCGATGATCGTCACGCTCGTGGCCGGGTTATCCTTCAGGGTGGTGGCGAAGCGGTCCAGGATCGGGCGGAAATTGTCCTTGATGTCGGCACGGTTGGTGTCGAACGAGATATCGCTCGGGATCTCCATGCGCAGCCGGTTGTCGGCGGTCTGCGAAACCTGCACGCCGGTACCCTGGGTCGCCTGTTCCATCGCCTGCTTCTGGCTTTCCATCCGCTTCGACCAGATGTTGCCGACGACGGCGCCGGCAGCCGCGCCCAGCACGGCACCGCCGGCGGCACGTCCGCCGCCGCCGCCGCCCGTGGCGGCGCCCAGGATGGCACCCAGGCCGGCGCCAACACCGGCGCCCGTGGCCGTGCCGCGGTCCGTCGAATCCATGTTGGCGCAACCGGTGGCGCCCAGGGTCATCGCCGCAGCGACGGCCACGGCCACGGCCTTGCGTGCCGCACTGGAAATGTTCAGGGAAATGTTCATGGTTTTATCCTCCTATTGGGTGCATTCTAGTGCCTGGTGGTGCTTTGAACCACTGCTTGCAAAAAGTGCTTATAAAACAAAACGGCGCTGCAAGGGTATGCAGCGCCGCCAGGGTGCCTGTCAACGCTACAGGCCTCGTCCACTGATCAGACGCAGCAGGATCATGATGACGGCAACGACCAGCAGGATGTGGATAAAGCCGCCGATGGTGTAGGAGGTCACCAGGCCAAGCAGCCAAAGGATAATAAGTACTACGGCAATGGTATAGAGCATGATCGTGTCCTCTCGTCTGAAGTTTATGTATTCGGGCTTGCGCCGTCATGGATACCAGTATGCGATTGACCGTCGCGGGCTTCTGTACGGTACCGTACGAAGTTTGTCATTTTTTCCATTCCCGGCCGGGTCGTGGCACCCGTTCTTCGATCTCGCCGTGCGCCCGGGTAGCGCCCGAATTCATCGTCGGGGCCGCTCATCAGGCTGCTGGTCGCGGGCAGGCACAGTCAAAGAAAAGCCCCGCGCGATGGCGGGGCTGTCATGGCACGACAACGGCTGCGGATCAGCGCGAGAGCAGCTTGTCGCCCTCGATCTTCACCTGGTCGCCGGGGCGCCAAATCGGCTGATTGGTCTGCACGGTACGCAGCTGGCCGTCGTGCAGGCGCACGACGATGTCGTAGCGCTTCGAGTCCTTGGTGTTGCTTTCGATCTTGTTGGCCACCGCGGCGCCTGGTGTCGTGCCGTCCGCGTTGTCGTTCTTGAACCTGGACTGGCCGTTGACGGTTTCCACGACGCCGCAGTTCGCGCAGACGGACTTGCCCGGTTGCTGGCCGGCGGGCGCTTCCGAGTCGTTGGAGCCGCCGGTGCTGCCGGCGGCGGAAGTGCCGGTCGTGGCCGGCTTGTTGCCCACGGTGCCGGCATTGGCCGTGTACTGGCTCGATTGCGTGGCGCCCGTTGGCGGGGCGTCCGTCGCGTTGACCAGTTGCTCGGTGGGCGGTGTGACGAGTTCGTCGGCCCGGCCGCCTTGCGACCAGGAGGGCAGCCAGCCCATCAAGGCAGCGATGCCGACGCCGGCAAACAGGATCAGCACGATGGCCGCGATGATGGCGAGGGCAGGCTTGTTCTGCTTGGTGGGAGGAGTGCTGGGGTGGTTCATGTCGAGTCCTTTTTATGTGGGGCGGCCATTGCTGGCACGGTGAAACGATTGTCCTGCCGCACCGGAGGGTATTCCGTGCGTCACCGTACATACACCTCTGTAAGGAATCGTTAACCTCTTTATCACATGTGCACATGCCAACCCATCAGACCAACATGAACCTGAATTTTGACACCGCGCACAGCAACGCCGCACCGCCGCCGCCGGTGAGCAATCGCCTGATGGCGAGCTTGCCGGAAGACGACTTCGCCCAGATCGAGGCCATGTGCGAAACGGTGGAAGCCGACGTGGGCGAGGTGCTGTATGAACCCGGCCAGCCGATCACGTATATCTACTTTCCCATCGACGCGCTGGTATCGCTGCTGGCCGTGGCCGAAGGCAGGATGACGCTGGAAGTGGGATCCGTCGGCCGCGAGGGCATGATCGGCGCCTCGGTCGCGCTGGGCCACCGGCGGGCGCAGGTGCGCGCCGTGGTGCAGCGCGCCGGCGCAGTGCTGCGCATGCGCGCCGAAGACTTCCGCACCGAATTTGCCCGCACGGAATCGTTGCAGCACCTGCTGCACCGTTATACCGATACGCTGCTGGCACAGGCCATCCAGATTGCCGTGTGCAGCCGTTTCCACGTGCTGGAGGCACGGCTGGCGCGCTCGCTGCTGATCACGCGCGACCGGCTCCAGTCCGAGAAATTCCACCTTACCCACGAATTCCTGGCGCACGCGCTCGGGGTGCGTCGCGTCGGCGTCACGAAGGCCGCCAGCGCGCTGCAGAACCAGAAGCTGATCACGTACAGCCGTGGCAATATCGAGATCCTCGATTCGACGGGACTGGAAGCCGTGTCCTGCCGGTGCTATGAACTGGTGAAGGAAAACGGCGCGATCGGCATGGGCACGGTGTTCATCTAGAGCGACACGCGGGCCGGGGCGGAGGGGGCGACGCGCTCCCGCGATTGCCGGCACGTTTGGCAGGCCATGAAAAAACGGAGCGCTCGGCTCCGTTTTTTCATGGGGTTCAACCAGTTCAGCGTGTCGGCTTGCTCACCTGGTTGCCGATCACGCCACCCACGGCGGCACCACCCACGGTGCCCAGCGCGGAGCCGCCGGACAGGGCGGATCCGGCCACCGCACCGACCCCGGCGCCGATGGCGGTATTGCGGTCCTGTGCGGACATGTTGGCACAGGCCGACAGGCCCAGTACCGAAGCCACGATGGTGGCGCGCATGGCGATTTGCTTGATGTTCATGGTGTACTCCTTCATAAGTTGCCCAGCGGGGGTGCCGGAGCGGCCGGGCCTTTTCGTGGCCGGGTCTTGCCTTGATACGGTCCTTACTTCACCTTCACGTCGTTCCTGACGACTTTCACACCCGTGATGCTGCGTGCCGCCGCCACCGCCTTTTCCGCCTCTTCGGCGCTGGCGGCAAAGCCGGACAGGCGCACTTCGCCGTCATACGCTTCGACCATGATGTCCGCCGGGTTCAGGCCGGGCTGGTTGGCCAGGCTGGACCGCACGTTCGTGGTCAGCGCGCTGTCGCTCATTTCCACGCTGGTGGGGGCGGACACATCGACGGATGCGCAGGCCACCAGCATCGCCAGCACCATGCCGGACAGGATCGTTGTCGGGGAAGTCAGGTTGTTCATGGCTCGCTCCTCGTTTGAAAGGTGCGGCATCGTATCCGCACCGATGGAGCCAGCTTATGAAAACGGTATAAACCGAACTGTTCGCGAACGCACGCAGTAACGATTTGTTACGTTCTTCCCGTTCGGTTTAACCTTGCTAGTCATTCAATCCTCTTCCTGTGTTAGCTGCCCCACGGTTCTTGTGCAGTTGCTCCGACGATATCCGCTTATGTGCGGCACCGTACCGAGGAGATGTTGTCCGTTCGGCTATAAAGTCAGTATGTTCCGTTCAACCAGTCGGATACTCTCAACCAGAGGAGAAAAAGAATGAGCCCTCGTTACACCGCCCCGATGCTACTCGCCGCCGCAGCACTGCTGTCGGCATGCGCCAGCCAGAAAGCCCCTGCCACCGCGGATGTGGCCGTCTCGCGCGCCGCCGTTGAAAATGCCGCCCAGGCAGGTGCTGCCGACCTGGCCCCGGCCGAGTTGCTTGCCGCCCGTGAAAAAATGCAGCAAGCCAGCCGCGCCCTGGCCGACAAGGACTACAAGCTGGCCAGCGACCTCGCGCAGCAGGCCGAAGCCGATGCGAAGCTGGCCCAGAGCAAGGCGACATCCGCCAAGGCCACCAGCGCGGCCAATGCGGTACAGGACAACGTGCGCGTGCTGCGCGAAGAACTCGACCGCGCCAACCGCGCCAACCAGTAAAGGAGGAGCACCATGAGCCATCGCCCAAGCCATAGCCCATTGAAAAGCAAGCTGACGCCCATCGTGCTGTCGCTGGCCATCGCGCTGTCCGCATGCAGTTCGACCCCGCTGACCACGAGCACGCTGGACCAGGCCCGCAGCGATTTCACGGCGGCCCAGAACAACAGCGCCGTGTCGCAGTATGCCGTGCGCGAATTCAACGAGGCGACTGCGGCGCTGAACGCGGCCAACAATGCCGCCGCCGAGCGCGAGAAAGTCGAGAAGGTCGACCAGCTGGCCTACGTGGCCAAGCAGAAGATCGCCACCGCCCAGGAAGTGGCGCGTGCCCGCAAGGCCGAGGTGGACCTGAAGCAGGCGGCGCAGCAGCGCGACCAGGTACGCCTGCAGGCCCGCACCGTCGAGGCCGAGGCTGCCAAGCGTTCCGCCGAACAGGCGCAGGCCGAGGCCGAAGCAGCGCGTGCCCGCGCCGAGCAGGCTAATGCTGCGACACAGAACGCGCAGCAGCAGACCCAGGCACTGGCGGCGCAACTGGCCGAACTGCAGGCCAAGCAGACCGAGCGCGGCACCATCATCACGCTGGGCGACGTGCTGTTCAACGTCGACCAGGCCGTGCTCACGTCGGGCGGGCAGGCCACCGTGCAGAAGCTGGCCACGGTTCTGCGCGAGAACACCGACCGCACCGTGCTGATCGAAGGTTTTACGGACAGCACCGGCTCCACGGCCCACAACCTGGAACTGTCGCAGCGCCGCGCCGAAGCGGTGCGCAGCGCGCTGGCGCAGGCAGGCATCGACCGCTCGCGCGTCGAAGTGCGGGGCTACGGCGAGGCCTATCCGGTCGCCGGCAACGAATCGGCTGGCGACCGCCAGTTGAACCGCCGTGTCGAGATCGTGCTGTCCGAGCCGGGCAAGCCGATCCAGGCACGCCGCTGATAACACAGGAAGGAACACCATGTCCGAAACGACCCCCACCCAGGCCAGCGGTATCGATACCGCGGCCATCCGCGCCGCCGCACAGAACCTGTCGGACGGCCCGGTCACGGCAGGCTACAAGGGCGACCGCGAAGCTGTGCTGAAGATGCTGAACGACGCGCTCGCAACCGAGCTCGTCTGCATCAACCGCTACAAGCGGCATTACTACACCGTCAGCGGCAAGAACAACGCCGCCGTCAAGGCGGAGTTCCTCGAGCACGCCGGCGAAGAGGAAAAGCATGCGGACTGGCTGGCCGAGCGCATCGTCCAGCTGAACGGTGCGCCGGACTACAACCCGGCCACGCTGCACGAGCGCAGCCATGCGGAATACGACGATTCGCTGGAAGTGCAATCGATGGTGCGCGCCAACCTGATCGCCGAGCGCGTGGCGATCGAAGCCTACCGGCAGATGATCGAACAGATCGGCGATACCGATCCCGTCACGAAGCAGTTGCTCGTCAAGATCATGGCCGAGGAAGAAGAGCACGCGGACGATATGCGCGATTTGCTCGAATGAGCATGCCGTTGTAAAGTTGATACTCAACACTGTGAAAAGGAGCTTTAATCATGCTGGAAAATAACATCAGTACCGTCAACAACGACGTGAAAACCCTGGTCAAAGACGCACAAGCCCTGTTCACTGCCGCCACCGCGCTGACGGGTGAAAAGGCGGACGAACTGCGCGGCCGTGGCATGCGTGCGCTGGATTCGGCACTGGCCAAGGCGCAGGATGCACAAGTCAAGGCAGTGGAAACCGGCAAGCAGGTCGCCGCAACCACGGACGTGTACGTAAAAGAAAATCCGTGGCGCTCGATCGCCGTCGCGGCCGGCATCGGCCTGCTGGCCGGCGTGATCCTGGGCCGCAAATAAGCGCCCGGCGGAGACGTCATGGAGCACTCCGAGCATACCGAGCCACGTGCGCCCGGCCTGATAGGCTCGGTTTCCGGGCTCGTCAAGACGACCTTGCGCCTCGTGCTGACCCGCGTCGAACTGGCGCTGGCGGAACTGTCGGACGTTCGTGATCATCTCGTCAGGGTGGCAGTGCTGTTCGCACTGTCGATCCTGGCGGCGTTGTTCGCGATCGGCTTCGGCACCGCGACGCTGGTGGTCCTGCTGTGGGACGCGCTGGGCTGGTGGATCCTGCTGATCCTGGCGGTTGTCTTCGCCGTGGTCGCCTACCTTCTGGTGCAGGCGGCCATGGGCAAGATACGCAACGGTTCGCTGGGCCTGCCGGCCACGATGGCGGAACTGAAGGCCGACCGCGACATGCTGTTGTGAAAGGAAAGCGATGAGCGACAAGGAACAACGCAAGGCCGCGCTCGACGCCACGAAGGCGCGGCTGATCAAGGAAGGCGAGATGTACCGCATCGGCGTGCTGGCCAGTAAGCACAACATGGCGCAGGCGCTGCATCCGGAAGTACTGCTGCACAGTGCGGTCGACCTGGCCGTGGGCACGGTGCAAACGCGCCTGGCCGGTGTCATCGGCGGTACCGCCGCCGCCGCCGGTGCCGGCGGGCTGCTGGCCAACTACAAGACGATCATGCCGATCGCCATGTCGGTGGGCTCCTTCATCTCGCGCAAGCGCCTCGTGAAGCCGGCCATCGGCGTGGGTGCCGTGCTGGCCGCGGTAGGTGCGTGGATCTACAAGCGCAAGCAGAGCGGCGCGCTGTAAGGCACGCACGCTCCACAAAACGCCGCGAACTTTTCGCGGCGTTTTTTTATGCGCGCTACAATGCCTGTCGATGCGATCAACTTCAAGAGGTGCGGCTTGAGCGATGCGGATTCCCATCCACTGAACCCGAACGGCATGCGCGTGGTGCTCGTGCTGCAGGGGGGCGGGGCACTCGGTGCCTACCAGGCTGGCGTTTACCAGGCACTGCACGAGCACGGCCTGGCGCCGGACTGGGTGGTCGGCACGTCGATCGGCGCGATCAATGCGGCGCTCCTGGCGGGGAACCATCACGAACACCGGCTGCAGCGGATCAGGGAGTTCTGGGACCGCATGTCGCAGCGCGATCCCATCGACCCGGCGTGGATGACCGAGGCGCAGCGCCGCCAGAACATCCGGCTGTCGACGCTGCATGCGATGGTCTCGGGCGTGCGCGGGTTCTTCCGCCCGCGGCCCTTCAGCACGTTCGGCCTGGGGCTGCAGGTGCCGGCCGAGCAGGCCAGCTTCTACGACACCGCGGAACTGGCCGCCACGCTCGAGGAACTCGTTGATTTCGACGTGCTGAACAGCCCCGAAGGCATGCGCCTGACCGTGAGTGCGCTCAATGTGTCGACGGGCGGCCTGGTCGGCTTCGACAGCCTGGACGCCGGCCGCATCACGGCCGACCATATCCGCGCCAGCGGTGCCTTGCCACCCGGTTTCGCGGCCGTGCGCATCGATGGCGAGTTGTACTGGGATGGCGGGCTGTATTCGAACACGCCGCTGCAAACCGTGCTGGACGATACACACCGCCCGGTCGACACGCTGTGCTTCATGGTCGACCTGTGGAGCGCGCAAGGCCCAGAGCCCGATACGCTGGAGGAAGTGCAGACGCGCCAGAAGGATGTGACGTTTGCTTCCCGTTCGCAGCGCCACCTCGAGGATTACGTGAAAATGCGCCGCCTGCAGCAAAAACTGCGCGAGCTGTATGCGGCGATGCCGCCGCAACAGCGCAGTGCGCAGCACGCACGCGACCTTGCCGAGCTGGGCTGCGATACGACATTGCACGTGGTGCGGATTCCCTATGCGGGCCACGACTGGCACATGCCGCTGAAGGACATCAATTTTTCACGGGGTTCCGTGGAGTGGCGCTGGAACCAGGGGTATGCCGATGCGCAGCGCGCGATCGGCGCGGCCGGCTGGCTCGCGTTCGTTTCCGAGGACACGCCGCTCGTCGTTCACGAGCTGCCGCCGCTGCCGGACTCGCCGGCCGCCGGCACCCGCCAGCTTCCCCTTGGCGCCAAGGAACCGGCACGCTGAGAACGAAGGGCAGGGCGCCTGCCACCGCGCCCGTTTCGTTGCCTGTTCCTGTTACTTATTCCGAGGGCCCGGCCGTGTCGTACACGCCGCCCATCGTGTTCGATTGCACCACGAGTTCCTTCACATTGGCCATGTCGCGCTTGTAGGTTTCACGCGCCTCGCGCACGCAGGCCTGGCGCTCGCCGCCGCCGGCCTTCTTGCAATCGTTGAGCGCCTCGTTCAGCGCCGCGCCGATCTCCTTGCGCTTGGTAGCGACCTGCGCCTGCATGGTGGCGTCGCTCTTCATCCAGCGCGCCGGTTCTCCCCGCGCGATTTCCTTTTGCTGGTGCTGCGCCACGGCAGCCGGCGTGCTTTGCGCCCACACTGCGCCGCACAGCCCGGCAAGGCTCGTGGCCAGCGCGGCACTTGCGATGACTCGTTTCATGACGACCTCCGTAAATGAATCGGGGCAGCCCGTGTGTCCGTTACAGCCTGCCTGTCAACAGCATGATCAGCAGGACCACGACGATCAGGCCGGCGATGCTACTCGGGGCATAGCCCCAGTTCCGGCTGTGCGGCCAGGTTGGCAGCGCGCCGATCAGGACGAGTACCAGAATAATCAAGAGAATGGTGCCCATGCTTGCTCCTTTATGACTTCAAGTCTTTATGTGGTTATGTGTCGGGTGAATCCTGGACTCGGTTGCGCCGTGCCGGAATCGTGCCTTCGCTCATGTGATGCGTCCATGCGCGCGATTCCGCCATCGGCGATCAGTAACGGTAAACCCGGCCGTCGACCATGCGCACGCGGCTGCCAACGCGCAGGTCGTAGGCGCTGTCCTGGTTGACGGTGCGGTAGTTGCCGTTATCCAGGCGGATGCTGATCTGGTACATGTCGTGCGGGGCATTGCGGTTCGATTCAACCTGGTTGCCGACAAGCGCGCCGCCGATCGCACCGGCCGCCGTGGCAGCGGTGCGGCCGCCGCCCGATCCGATCTGGCTGCCGACCAGCGCGCCGACCAGGCCACCCGCAACCGCACCTGCACCACTGGTGGCGGGATCCACGCGCACGACCTGGATATTCTCGATCGTGCCGTAAGTGGAAGCATCGGCCTGGGTCGAGTAATTGGTGCTGGTCGGATAATTGCTGGCGCAGCCTGCGGCCAGCAGAGAGACCGCGACCATCGCCGCGCTCAAGGCGTGAGTTGGTTTCATGTTCAGTCCTCCTTGATGATGTGACATCAGATTAGTCCCCTGGCACCTTGGAGGTCTGTGCGATGCCGCACCCTGTCCTGCCGAGCAGGCAATGGATGGCTTTTATCGCGAATTGTTGTAAAACTTGCACCGAATGTACGCCAGCGTACAGAAGGGCGGGCGCGAGCAGGCGAAACTATCATTCATGGAAACAAGCATGGAGCCCTTAGCATGGATTGGGCGGTAGATAGAACTGTCGTGCGGACTGTGCAGCAGACTGTAAAGCGCGCTGTAACGCAGGCGGTAGCGCCAAAGAATATCGCAGGCATCGCCGCCGCGATGCTCATGTACGCAGGGGCTGCCGGCGCGGCCACGCCCGAGGCGAAGGCGCTTTATGAGCAGGCCAGGGGCGCCGCGGCCACCGAATACAAGGCGGCCCGCGACCGGTGCAACGGCATCGCGGGCAACCCGAAGGATGTTTGTATCGCCGAAGCAAAGGCCGCGCGAGTGCGTGCCGAAGCCGATGCCACGGCGCATTACCGCAACACGCTGCGGGCCTACACGAAGGCACGGATCGATATCGCCAATGCCGATTTCGCGCTGGACCGCACGCGCTGCGCCGCCCTGGCGGGCAACGAGCGCGACGTGTGCGTGGAAAGGGCCAAGGCCAGCCGCACCGCGGCACTGGCCGATGCGCGGGCGGACAAGAAAGTGATCGAGGCGCGCAGCGATGCGCGCGAGGACAAAAGAATCGCCGAGTACAAGGTCGCCGCGGAAAAATGCGACGCCCTGGCCGGCACGGCCAAAGACCAGTGTGTCGCGGCTGCGAAATCCCAGTTCGGCTATTGAAGTCGGCCGGTACTGGATACAAGCTCGTTCCCGGGCATTTTTACAACACCAAGAAGGAGTCATACTATGAAAATCGCTCAGAAAATCGCAACCGCCGTCTTCACCGCCGCCACCGTGTTCACCGTTGTCGGCTGCGCCGCCACGGACACGAAGGAAGGCACCGGCGAATACGTTGACGACGCCGTCCTGACCACCAAGGTCAAGGCATCGATCTTCAACGAGCCAACCCTGAAAACCACCGAAATCAACGTGGAAACCTTCAAGGGCACCGTGCAGCTGTCCGGCTTCGTGGCCCAGCCTGGCGACATCACCAAGGCCGGCGAAATCGCCCGCGGCGTCAAGGGCGTGAAGTCGGTGAAGAACGATATCCGCGTCAAGTAATCGGGACGCGGCCGGACCGTCCAGTACTGATGGGTCACCTGGCAATGGCGTGTTGGTGAAGCGATGGATTTTCGTGTCGGGCCAGGCGTAAGTTCCCGGGATAGCTGGCTATCCCGGCGAATTTTCAACGAAGCACGGCGCGAAAAACCACACTTTCAATCCACGATCCGTTTCCAGAGGTGACCCGCCAGGGCGGCTCCGGCCGCGAGGCATGGATGGACCATCCGCACATCGTTCCCCGCGAGCCGCCTCCGGAAGAGGGCGAGCACGCTTCCAAGCTGCAGCTGCCGCTGCATGTGCATGCCAAGGGCCTCGCGCTGGGCGTCATCGCCACCGTCGCGTTCCTGTATGCGCTGCAATGGGGTAAGAACTTCCTCGTTCCCCTGCTATTGGGGATCTTCATCGCCTACACGCTTAATCCCCTCGTCAACTGGCTCGAACGGCTGCGCATCAAGCGCATCATCGGTGCCACGCTCGTAACGGGCGCGATCTTCGGCGGCTCCGTCGTCGTCATCGACAAGGTGCATGGCGAATTCCAGAACATCGTCGAGGAACTGCCGACGATCACCCACAAGCTTTCCAGACTGCTCGCCTCCACCACGGGTTCGAGTACGAGCACCATTTCACGCATCCAGGCTGTCGCCAACGAGATCGAGCAGGTCACCGCCGGCAGCAGTGCGCGCCGCGCAGCCAAGCGCCAGCAGGAGGCAACGAACCCGCCGCCTGCCAGCGCTACCGCCAGCGCCGCCACCGGCGGCATCCGCGTGATGGACTGGGTGTGGGTCAGCGCGCGCGGCCTCATGGGTTTCCTGTCGCAGGCGACGATGGTGATCTTCCTCGTGTTCTTCCTGCTGCTGTCGGGCGACACGTTCAAGCGCAAGCTCGTCAAGCTGACCGGCCCGTCGCTGTCGAAAAAGAAGATCACCGTGCACATCCTGGAAGACATCAACACGTCGATCCAGGCCTATATGTTCATGCTGCTGGTGACCAATGTGCTGCTGGCGCTGCTGATGTGGATCGCGCTGCGCGCCATCGGGCTGGAGAACGCCGGGGCGTGGGCCATCGTGGCCGGCCTGCTGCACATCATGCCGTATTTCGGCCCGCTGCTGATCACCAGCGCGACCGGGCTCGTCGCCTTCCTCCAGTTCGAATCGCTGCAGATGGTGCTGCTCGTCACCGGCGCCTCGCTCGGCATCGCCACGCTGGTCGGCACCTTCGTCACCACGTGGATGACGGGCCGCATCGCCCGCATGAACGCCGCCGCCGTGTTCGTCAGCCTGCTGTTCTGGGGCTGGCTGTGGGGCGTGTGGGGCCTGCTGCTCGGCGTGCCGGTGATCGTGATCGTCAAGGTCGTGGCCGAACGGGTGGAGGGGATGGAGATCGTTGCCGAGCTGCTGGGGGAGTAGGGCGCCTGGCAAGCAGCCGCTGAAGTAAAACCGGTGGCGAAGCTCCTGCTTCGCCACCGGTTTTTTTGCCTCTTACTTCACCTTCAGCTTGCCTTGCTCATCGCGCGGATGATGCTTCAGGCTGCCGATCCGCAGCGCGTATTGCCGGGCGAATTCGGCGCCCAGGAAGAAGATCTGCGCCGAGTAGTACACCCACAGCAGCAGCGCGATCGTGGAGCCGGCGGCGCCGAAGCTGCTGGCCACGCCGCTGTTGCCGATATAGGCGCCAATGCCGAACTTGCCGATCATGAACAGGACGGCGGTGCCGATCGCGCCGATGATCACATCGGGCCATGCCAGCTGGACGCGTGGCAGCAGCTTGTAGATCACGCCGAACATGACGGCGATCACGAGGAAACTGATCGTGTGGTTCAGCAGCGTGATGAACACCGTCGCATCCGGCCAGTAGCTGTTCCAGAAACGCTGGAAGATTTCCAGCGCGGCGCTGACCACGAGCGATGTCATCAGCAGGAAGCCCAACGCCAGCACGAGCCCGAACGACAGCAGGCGGGTGCGGATCGTGTCCCACACGGTGTTCTCGGTGACCGGCGGCAGCTGCCAGATTTCATCCAGGCTCGCCTTCAGCTCGGCGAACACGCTGGTGGCACCGAACAGCAGCAGGGCGCCGGCGATCAGCGTGGCGATTTTGCCCTCTTCCTCATTGCGTGCGCCGGCGAGGATCAGCTGGATCGCTTCCGCGCCCTGGGCCCCGACCATGCCGCGCAACTGCTCGAACAGCTCGCCCTGCGCCGCCTCCTTGCCATAGAAAATGCCGGCGATCGCGATGACGAGCACCAGGATCGGAGCGAGCGAGAACAGTGTGTAGAAGGCCAGCGCCGCGCCCTTGCTGCTGCCCCGGTGATCGAACCATTCCATCACGGCGCAGTACAGCAGGTTGGGGACTTTCTTGGCGATATGAGGAAACTTTCTCCAGTTCATTTTTCAGCTCCGTATAAACAAAAAGGGGCCGAAGCCCCTTTCTGCGTAATGCACCTGAAGGCCATGCCTTCCGGCGATTAGTTCACTTTACGTTCGATCGTGATCTGTTCGACTTCGACGCGACGGTTCGGCTCCAGGCACTTGATCAGGTCCGAACGCTTCTTGTCGTTGCACTGCACCAGCGGCTGGGACTCGCCCTTGCCTTCGGTGGTCAGGCGGTCGGCGGCGATGCCCTTGCCCACCAGGTATTCCTTGGCGGCGGCAGCGCGTTTTTCGGACAGCGTCTGGTTGTACTTGTCGGAACCGATACGGTCGGTGTGGCCCGTGATCGTGATGCCCGTCAGGCTCGGGTTTTCGTTCAGCAGGCGTGCCACGTCATCCAGCTTGGCCTGGTCGCCACGCAGCTTGGCGCTGTTGAACTCGAACAGTTCGGTGGCCGACATCGTCACCTTCTCGAAGCGTGCCGGCGGCGGCGGCGGCGGCGGCGGCGCTACCGGCGCTGGCGGCTCGACGACAGGTTCTGGAGGCGCCGGCGGTGCCGGCGGCTGCGGTGTCGGGCCCAGGGCGTAGTTGAAGCCCACGGTGGCGTAGACGTTGTTGGAGCGGTCGTGACGGAAGTCGTCGCTGCCGATGAACCCATAGACGCTGCGCACATCAGCCTGGAACGACCAGCGGTCGTTGATGACGGACTGGAAGCCCAGGCCGGCCGAGATGTAAGGCGAGGTGCGGTGCGGTTCGGCCAGGCTGCGGAATGGGTTTTCCTTGTCACGCTCGGCGCCCAGGCCCACCAGCACGAACGGGCGGAAGGTCTTGCGCGAGAACAGGTACAGGAAGTCGACACCCAGCGTTTCTTGCTGGTAGCGCGCGCCGTTCTCGCTCGAGCGGGCATACGTGTAACCCAACTGGATATCCCAGTTTTCCGAGATCGGCTTACCGAACTTCAAGCCGCCGCCATAACCGGTCTTGTCGGTGGCCCAGTCGGAGTCAGGCTTCATCGCGTTTACGCTTGGCTGGATGTACCAGTTCGGATTGATGACGGCATCCTGCGCCGAAGCGGCGACGGAAGCGCACAGCAGGGCTGCGGCAATTGCGATCTTGTTGGATTTATTCACAGGTAACTCCTGATGCGTTGAAGAAATGTTTTTAACTACAGCAATATTGAGAGGCGGAGCGCTCACGGGAATCCCGGCTCTTCTTTCAATTTTGCAGCTTTTGCATTGCTGTTGCGTCAAGTTTATGGTGCAAGCAATACAAACATCGGTGCGTTAGCGCACAATGAGCTTGCGTTATATCAAATGTGTGGCGATCCTACAACAGGAACTGGCAACCCGTCTTTCCGCCCAACGGGAGGGATGAATGAAAAAACGCGCCGTAAGCGGCGCGTTCGGTACATCCATGAAGCCAAGACGTTATTGCGTCGTCGTGCCGCCAGCAGGCGGGGTGGTGCCGGCCGGCGTCGTGCCCGTGCCTGCAGGTGCCGTGGTGTCGGCTGGCGGCGTCGTCGTGTCGGCCGGCGGCGGCGTCATGGTGTCGGCAGGGGCTGCGGCAGGCGCTGCCGGTTCGGTGGTTGCCGGTGCGGTAGCCGGTGCCGTCGTGGTATCGGTTGCCGGCGCAGTGTTTTCGGTTTTGTTGCAAGCGGAAAGACTCAGCGCGGTAATAGCTGCCAGCAGGATGGAGTATTTCATGGTGTGTCCTCTCTAAGGGTTGGTCCTGCATGCACTTTAAACAACACACTATCGGTGTTCTGTTCGCGAGCGCACATTCAAGGGCCGAAGTGGTGAATGCAGCACAGCGATGGGGGTATGGAAGGGTTGTCTGGTATCAACAACGTAACTTTAACCTTTGAACCATTTTATGTTCGTTGCCGCACAGACTTGTACAACGCATAACGGCAATCTGGAGCCCAATGAATGAACGAATGAATGCGCAGTGACCCCGCACCGCGCAAACCGGCTTATAAGGAGTGTTCAAATGCACGCAATCAGAGATTCTCACGACCTGTCGAGCAGCGATGTGATGGCCTCCCAGCCCGCCGCGAAGCCGCGCCTGGCGCTGGTGGAGCGCCCGGGTCCGGGGACCGAGCGCAAGGCATTGTCGCTGGCGCCGATCGAGCGCGTACGGTCCACCTCCGCAACGCTGCGCCGCATCGAGAACATGCAAAAGCTGATCGGCGAGCTGCAGCAGCATGAAATGCTGGCCGACGAAATCGCCTGGTTCCTGAAATTCTCGCCGTCCGGCGCCCGTAAATATATTCGCGACCTGCGTGAAGCGGGCGTGATCGAACTGGCCCGCTATATCGAAGGCACCGCTACCTACCTGGGTAAGGCTGTCTATCGCCTGACCCCGGATGCCGAACGCGTGCAAGCGTTCCTGGCGGCGATCGCCCAGCCGAAGCGCGAAGGCACGCCGCCGCGCAAGGAGCGTCCGAGCCTGCGCGAGCAGAGCATGGCCGGCAGCGGCCGTCACTTCCACATCCTGGCCGACGACACGCATTACGCGATCCGTGTCAACCGTGGGCCGGTGACCCGCGATCCGCTGGTGGCCGCGTTGTTCGGTGCCCCGCAATCGCTGCAGAAGGCACAGCAGTAAAAACACGGGCGGGGCGCCGTTGCCGGCGCCCGCTTCATTGAATTGTCGGCAACGCTCCCCATCTGTGGCGACATATATCGTTATGGACGGCCAATATGGACGCATTGCTTGGTTTGACGCTCCTGGCGCTGGCAGTGGCCGCGCCATTCCTGTATCCCCGCCTGACCTTGCGCCGGGCTTTGTCCCGGCCGCTGGCGCCGGCCGCGCTCGACGCGCTGCGCCACTACGTTCCCATCCATGACCGTCTCGATGCCGCATTGCAGGGGCAGTTGCAGCAACGCGTCAAGCAATTCCTCCACGAAAAGAAATTCGTCGGCTGTGCCGGCCTCGATGTCACGGACGACATGCGGGTGGCGATCGCCGGCCAGGCTTGCCTGCTGCTGTTGAACCGCGCCACCGGCGTCTATCCATCGCTGCGCACGATCCTCGTCTATCCGGGCGCCTTCGCTGCCGCGCGGCAAGACGTGGGGCCCGGCGGTGTCATTACCCAATCCCGCCAGACGATGCTGGGCGAATCGTGGCAGGACGGGCGCGTGGTGCTGTCCTGGGACGATACCGAGCGCGGTGCGCTGGCCTGGGACGGGCACAACGTGGTGCTGCACGAATTCGCCCACCAGCTCGACAGCGAGTCGGGCCAGACGAACGGCGCGCCTTACCTGGGCAGCAGGGAGAGCTACCGCAACTGGTCGGAAGTGCTGTCGCGCGATTACGCGCACTTGCAGCGCGCGGCCTGGCTCGGTAACGGCGACAGCGTGCTCGACCACTATGGCGCCACCAGCCCCGCGGAATTCTTCGCCGTGGCGACCGAGGCCTTCTTCGGCAAACCGTGGCAACTGGCGCAGCGCCATCCCGCACTGTATGACGAGCTGTCGAAGTATTACCGGGTCGACCCGCGCGGGTGGCTGGACGAACCGCCGGCCTTCTCACCTGAACCTGTGCCGGAACCCGTGATGGCCATGCCGGTACTGCCGTCGAACCGGTCGTTCGCCTGGGCAAGCTGGTAATGCACTTCGAGGATTTCAATGCCGCGCCCGGCCGCGCGGCTCAGCCTGATCCTGCGCCCGGCCGCGCGGCCCAGCCCGATCCTGCGCCCGGCCGCGCGGCCCAGCCCGATCCTGCGCCCGGCCGCGCGGCCCAGTCCAATCCTGTGCTTCCCACCCGCCCGCAGTACCTGATCGACAACACGCCGGCGCTGATCTACTGCACGGTCCCCAGCGGCGACTTCAAGATGACGTTCGTCAGCAACAACGCGTTCAACATGCTGGGCTACCGGCCCGACGAAATGCTGGCCGACCCGAATTTCTGGTTCGATCATATCCACCCCGACGACAAGCCGCGCATCGTCGCCAGCCTGGCGGAAGTCTTCACCGAAGGCCAGCGCGTGTACGAATACCGGTTCCGTGCCGCCGATGGCCGCTACCTGTGGATGCACGACACGCTGCGGCTGATCCACGACGAATCCGGCAGGCCGCTCGAAGTGATCGGCGCGCTGACTGACATCACGGACCGGAAGGCCATGGAGGAGGTGCTGACGGCCAAGGGCGTCGAGCAGCAGCAACTGATCGGCAAGTTGCGCGAGGCCCATGAGCAACTGCTGCAATCGGAAAAAATGGCGTCGATCGGGCAACTGGCGGCCGGTATCGCCCACGAGATCAACAATCCGATCGGTTTCGTCAATTCCAACATGGGCGCGCTGCAAGGCTATGTCGGCACGCTGCTCGGCCTGATCGATGCATACGACGGTGTGATCGCCGGCCACCCCGATCTCGTTGCACGGATGGCGGCAGTGCGCGAGGGCGCCGACCTGGATTTCCTGCGCGGCGATGTCACGTCGCTGGTCCACGAATCGGTCGACGGCCTGCGGCGCGTGAAGGAAATCGTGCAATCGCTGCGCGAGTTCTCGCACGTGGGCGAAACGGAATGGCAACTGGCGGACCTCCACCGCGGGCTGGACAGTACTCTGATCATCATTGCCAACGAACTGAGACACAAGGTAACGGTCGTGAAGGAGTATGGCAACCTGCCGCCTGTCGAATGCCTTGCATCGCAACTGAACCAGGTGTTCATGAACCTGCTCGTCAATGCCGCGCAGGCCATCGTCGACAAGGGCGTGATCCGTATCCGCACCGGCGCCCAGGACGACTGGGTGTGGATCGAAATCGCCGATACCGGCGCGGGCATTCCACCCGGGCACCTGACGCGCATCTTCGAGCCGTTCTTTACCACCAAGCCGGTCGGCGGCGGTACCGGTCTCGGGCTCTCGCTGTCCTATGGCATCGTCGCCCGCCATGGCGGACGCATCGACGTGCGCTCCGAGCCGGGCGAGGGCACGGTGTTTACCGTCTGGCTGCCCCAGCGTCCGTCACATCGTGCAGGCGGCGCCACCGCTGCCTGATACCGGCATCCTTTTCTCCCGCCTGGCCCCGCCCCGGCCGTGATTCCGCTACCAGGCCCGCTACCGGTTCACTTGCGCCAGGCTATGTGCGTCAACGTACGGAAACACAGCGGGGCGCACGGCAAGCTGGGTGCGTCCAATTCATGCAGGAGATAAAAATCATGACAACCATCATCGCCGGTCATTTCCAGTTGCAGGAACAAGTCGACGGCGCACGCCAGGCGCTGCAGGAGGCGGGGTATCCCGACGACCGCATCAGCACCTTCTACGTCAACCAGCCCGGCCAGCATGACATGCATGCGCTCGGCGGCGACCGCACCCTGTCTCCCGGCGCAAAGGATTCGCCGGAAGGCCTGGCGAAAGGCGCCGCCACCGGCGGCGCGATCGGCGCGGCCATCGGTGCCGCGACGGTGCCGCTGACCGGCCCGGCCGGCCCGGTGGTGGGCGGCCTCGTCGGTGCGCACGTGGGCTCGCTGTACAGCTTCTCGCACATGAAGGACAAGGGTGAGGCGGAGAAGGGTGGCGAGAATACGGTCGCGCCGCGCAAGGCCGGCATGCTGATCGCCGTTGCGCTGCCGGACGGCGACGAGGACCGCGCCGTGCAACTGCTGCGCAAGCTGGGCGCCAACGATATCGAGCGTGCCGAGGGCACGCTCACGGGTGGCGACTGGAAGGACTTCGATCCGCTGTCGCTGCCGCAACGAATCGGCTGACGGCGCCGGCGGCCCGCCGCGCCACACTTCTGGAGGCGTGCATGACACACGCATGGGTAGAGCTCACCGGGCCGGACGGCCGCAATGTGCAGGCGCCGACCGAGGCGCAGCTGGCGGCCGCGCTGTCGGAAATCTACGAGGACGACGCCGCCGCGCTGGACGGGATCGCGCCATCCGCCGTACTGCGCTTCGGCTACGACGACGGCCTGATGTACCAGCTGGAAGTGGCGCGGGGCGGGGCGATCCGGTTCGAGGAATGGTCCGACCGCGATTGCGAAATCGCGCTGGCCAGCCCCCGCCGGATGTCGGCCGGCAAGGAAGACGCGCTGCAACTGTGGAAATGGATGGCGCTGCGCCAGGTGGCGAAAATCCGCGACCAGGATTGGCAGGAGTGAAGCAGGAACGGTACAAGCCTGCAGGCTGCACCCTTGCGGCCAGTCGGCTGCTGCTGGTTTTTCAAAGCGAAGTACAGCGCCAGTGATGGCGCGATCAATGCGCCATCAGTACCGGCACCGTCATCGTTTCAAGCACGGTGCGCGTGACGCCGCCCAGCAGCGTTTCGCGGAAGCGCGAATGGCCGTAGGCGCCCAGCACCACGAGATCGCTGCCGGTTTCGCCAGCCAGCACGATGAGTGCCTCGCCCACGTCGCCCGGGCGTTTCAGCAAGCCCTGGCGGGCGGTTTGCCGCTCCCGCACATCGGCCGTGATGCCGTGGCGTGCCAGCCACGCCAGCACTTCGGCACCCGGCGTATCGCCGAACGCTGCCGGCCGGAGGTCGGCATCGACGATCGCCACCGTCACCCGTTCGGCCCGCGCCAGCAGCGGCAGCGCCTCGCGCACCGCGCGCGCCGCCTCCTTGCTGGCATTCCACGCCACCAGCACATTCCGGCCCGGCGCAGGGGCTCCCGGGCTCGCCACGCCGGACGGGGTAACCGAAATCGATCCGCGCGGGCGCGCCGTGAAGGGCACGACCAGCACAGGGCAGCCGGATTCGGTGAGCACCTCGGCCGGGAAGGCCGCCGGGCCGCTACCGCGCCCTTCGGGCAGCGCCTGCCCGACGATCGCCAGGTCGGCATGTCGCGCCACGAGCGCCAGCCCCGTGCCCGGCTCATCGTCCAGCACGCGTTCCTCGAAGCTGTGCACGCCCAGTGCGCGTAACTGTGGCGCAAAGTCGGCCAGCGCGCGGCTGGCCCGTTCGCGCAGCACATCGAGGTGCTGCGCGAGGTTCGGATCCTCGTCGTCGACCATTTCGTTCTGGTACAGGAAGCGGGAGACGCCCGTCAGCGCCACGCCGATCACGTGCGCGCCGTGCTGCAGCGCCAGCTCGGCCGCCATCAGCACGCGTGCCGCCGAGTGCGGTGCGTCATCCACGTGTACCAGGATTGTCTTGTAGCCCATGCGGGAATTATAGGCCTGTGCGCCGGCAGGGCCGCGCACAGGATGATCAGCGCCGCTGTTGCTCGATCCGGGTCTGGCAGGCGATGCAGAAGCGCGCCTCGGGGCGCGCCTCCAGGCGGGAGTAGCCGATCGGCTCGCCACAGTTCTCGCAATCGCCGTAGTCGCCGCTGTCGGTGCTGTCGAACTTGGACAGGGCGTGGCGGATCGACGACAGTTGCGCGAGGCGGAGCTCGTCCGCCTCCGCCTCGAGCTGGTTCAGCGTGCGGTTGCTGGCGCTGTCGGCGGGGGAGGTTTCGACTTCCTCGACGGCCGGCGTGCGGTTGAACTCGCTGTTGGGCCGGCCGGCGAATTGCCGCAGCAGCGCGAGCCTGCGCTGCTCGAGCGACGCTTGCAGCGCTGTGCGCTGGTCGGGTGTCAGGATGTTCATGAAGTCATTGTATGCCCGCTTCCCGAAGAGGGGGTGGCCATCTTGTCGGTGTCGGGCAAGGCCTGCAGATGGTCTTTCAGGTCTTCCAGCGCCGGCACCAGCGCCTCGGGCTTCAGCGCGGCGATCGCGGCGGCCGCGTTCAGCAATGCCGAGGCGATGCCGGCCAGTTCCCTGGCACGGTCGATACGCCGGATCCGCTCGCGGGCGCGTGCCGCCAGGTCGAGCAGTTCGTGCGCGGGCACTGTAGTGCCCCGGGCGGCATAGCCCGTCGCATCCGCATACAGGCTGTTGGCCTGCTGGCGCAGCGCGACTTCCCGGTCGAACAGTTCCTGCGCCTCGGCATGGGAAATCGTGGCGCCGGACGTGGACGCGTTCTTGCGGATCGCCGCCATGATGCCCTTGTGCAGCGCATCGGCGCTGTCGGACAGGCTGTCGGCCAGCGCTTCGATATCGGCCGGCGACAGCGTCATCGCGGCAGTGGACGCGGGCGTCGTTGCCGGGGTACCAGCGGTCTCGTTGCTGTTGGCGGTGGTGTTCATGGCGTTCCTCCCTGGTTGGCGGCGACGCGCGCCGTGGCTTGCGGACTGGCGGGCGCGAGGCCGCGGTAGAGCGCCTCGTGGCGTTCGCGGATGGCCTGCACGTGCTGCGCGGCCAGCGTGTGGCGCCGGCCCAGCAGCCGGTATTCATTGAGTTTTTCCTGCCGGTGCGCTTTCGCCAGCGCGGCCAGCAGCCGTTCCTGCGGCTTGTCGGCGAACGGGATTTCCGTTTCCAGCATGCCGATCACGATGGCCTGTTCATTGTCGTGGTGCTTGTCGTAATAGCGCAGCACGGTGCTCATCGCGTCGAGGGCGTCGCGCAGCGGCTCGTAGCCGTCGCGCAGCATGTCCTGCACGGCCTGGTCCTGCGCCCGGCCCGTTACCACCCGCGCGATCGCCCGCGCCAAGCCGGACACGGCATTCACGTGGCGGTCGGTCAGCCCGGTGTCCGGCCAGGCCTTGATGCCCTTCGCCACATCCTTGATCTCGTCGCCCGGATCGAACCGGTCGCCGCCAGCCAGCTTGCCCAGCGTGCGCAGGTAGGCGGTCACGGCCTCGTGGATCGCCACCAGGTCGGGGTAGGCGGCTCGGCGCGCGGCGTCGATGGCTTGCTCGCGCTTGTCCGCGGCCGGAGACAGGTAAGGCTGCTCGCGTCGATAGGTGTCGCGGTAACGCTGGCTCAGCTCGACATAACCGTTCAGCTTCGGTGCCTCGGCGGCAAATGCGCGCACTTCCTTCAGCCGGGCGTTGCCGGCGCATCCGGCCAGCAGCGCGGCCAGGAACAGGAGCATCAGCAGGTGAAAGGCGCGGCGGCCAGGGGACGGCAGCCGCGATGGCAAGGAGGGCAGCCGCCGGAAGGGGGAGGGCAGAAAGGAGGGGAGCTGAAGCAAGGAAGAAGGGCGCATGATGTTCCCGTGTCGTGATCGGAATTAACATCTTGCGCTTGCAAAATTGCGACTGTTTGCGGCAACGCAAACAGCTGAAGCGGATGGGTGCCTCGGGCAGCCGGGGTCAGGCAGCCGGGTTCAGGGAAGCGATGCCTGGCCCGGTGGCCGTGGACGGGCTGCTGCGCCACTGCAGGCCGGCCACGGTATCGCCGCGCGGCCGGTATTCGCAGCCGATCCAGCCGTCGTAACCCAGTTCGTCCAGCAGCGTGAACACGCCGGGATAGTCGATGACGCCGGTGCCGGGTTCGTGGCGGCCCGGGGCGTCGGCCAGTTGCACATGGCCGATGCGGGGCAGCGCGCGCCGCAGCATTGCCGGCACGTCTTCGTCCATGCAGTGCATGTGGTAGATGTCGGCTTGCAGGAACACGTTGTCGTTGTCGCAGGCGGCGATGATGTCCAGCGCCTGCTCGGTGCGGGACAGGAAATAGCCCGGCATGTCGATCGTGTTGATCGGCTCGATCAGCAGGCGGATATCGCGCGGGCCGCACAGCCCGGCCGCATGGTCCACATTGAACAGGTAGGTCTCGCGGGCGCGGCGCAGGTCCATGCCCGGCGGCATGATACCCGCCAGGCAATGCAACTGGGGCACGCCGAGCAGCGTGGCATATTCCAGCGCCAGGTGCACGCTGTCGCGGAATTCGCGGTGGCGACGCGGGTCGCACGCCAGGCCGCGGTCGCCCGCCTGCCAGTCGCCTGCGGGCAGGTTGAGCAGCACCATGCGCAAGCCGTTGTCGTCGAGCCTGCGGCGGATGTTGGCTGCCTTGTACTCGTAGGGGAACTGGCATTCGACCGCATCGAAGCCGGCTGCGCGGGCAGCGGCAAACCGGTCCAGGAAAGGCAACTCCGTGAACAGCAGGGTCAGGTTAGCGGCGAACTTGGGCATGTGCGGCTACTCGTTTGAAAGCCACTATGGTAGCAATTGCGGGCAAGGTTAGCAATTATGCACGGTTTCTCGCCCGGCCGCCAATGCGGCGGCCAGGAGTGCACATCGACGGTTGTGAATCGACGCCGGTGAAGCGACGGCGGCGATCAGCGGCCGCGGCCACCGCCGCCGTTGCCGTTGCCGTTACCACCGGAGCGTGCCGGGCCCGTGCCGCCCGGACGCTGGCCGCCGCGCGACGCGCCGTTGCGCGCCGGTTGTGCGCCGGCCGGGCGGCTGCCGCCGGCGTTGCCGGTGCCGGCGGAACGCCCGCCGCCCGCGTTGCCGCCAGCGCTGCCACGTCCGCCACTGTTACCGCCAGTAGCTGCGCCGGCACCACCACCGGCGGCACGCGGGCCGCCAGGCTTGCCGCGGCCGCCACCACCACCACCGCCGGCCGGGCGGGGATTGCGGTGCTGGCCATTGCCGCTGCGCAGCTGGATCGGCTGCGCGCGGGCCGTCGGGTCCGGTTCGAAACCGGCGATGACTTCGCGCGGCAGCGTCTGCTTGATCAGCTTTTCGATGTCTTTCAACATCTCGTGCTCGTCCACGCAAACCAGCGATACGGCTTCGCCCGTCGCGCCGGCACGGCCGGTGCGGCCGATCCGGTGCACGTAATCTTCAGGCACGTTCGGCAGGTCGTAATTGACCACGTGCGGCAGCTGGTCGATGTCGATGCCGCGCGCCGCGATGTCGGTCGCCACCAGTACCTGCAGCGTGTTGTCCTTGAACTCGGCCAGCGCACGGGTGCGTGCCGACTGGCTCTTGTTGCCGTGGATCGCCATGGCCTTGATGCCATCCGTGCCCAGCTGCTCGACAAGCTTGTTGGCGCCATGCTTGGTGCGGGTAAAGACGAGAACCTGGGTCCACTTGTGCGTGCGGATCAGGTGCGACAGCATCGGGTGCTTCCTGTCGCGGTCGACCGGGTGGATTTTCTGCGCGATGATTTCCACGGTCGAATTGCGGCGGGCCACTTCGATCGTGGCGGGCTTGTCCAGCAGGCCATCGGCCAGCGCCTTGATCTCGTCGGAGAAGGTGGCCGAGAACAGCAGGTTCTGGCGTTTCGCGGGCAGGGCGGCCAGCACCTTGCGGATATCGCGGATGAAGCCCATGTCGAGCATGCGGTCCGCTTCGTCGAGCACCAGGATCTCGATCTTGTCGAGATTGACGGTACCTTGCTGCATGTGGTCGAGCAGGCGGCCCGGCGTGGCGACGAGGATATCGACGCCATGCTTGAGCTGCTTGATTTGCGGGTTGATCGACACGCCGCCAAAGATCACGGCCGAGTTCAGCTTCGTGTACTTGCCGTAGACACGCACGCTTTCCTCGACCTGGGCAGCCAGTTCGCGGGTCGGTGTGAGGATCAGCGCCCGGATGGGGCGCGTCGAGGTGTTGTTGGCCAGCTTGCTGCCGGCGGCATCGGTGGACAGGCGGTGCAGCAGCGGCAGCGTGAAGCCCGCCGTCTTGCCGGTGCCGGTCTGGGCGCCGGCCAGCAGGTCGCCGCCGTTCAGCACGGCAGGAATCGCCTGGGTCTGGATGGGCGTTGGCGCGGTATAACCCGCTTCGGTCACGGCGCGGACGATAGCGTCGGACAAGCCTAGTTGATTGAAGGACATAGTTGCTCTGAAAGAAAACGGCCCCACGCCAGTCACAGGCAGGGTCAAAATTTAGCGAGGCCGGACTGGTCGGCAATTTCTCTCAGGAAGTATATCAGTATCCACGTAAACTAAATTTCGTCAAGGCAATAAAAAAGGCCCAAATGGGCCTTTTTTTGTATCAAAGCTACACTAATTGTTGATATCAGGCAAATTCCGCAAGTAAACCGACCATTTGGCCGAAAACACGCGGGCTGCCAGCGATCACGTGGCCGGTCCGCATGTAGCCGGATTCGCCATTGAATTCGCCGGCAATACCGCCCGCTTCGGTCACCAGCAGCGTGCCGGCGGCGATATCCCAGGGTTGCAGGCTCTTCTCGTAATAGCCATCCAGGCGGCCGCAGGCCACATAGGCCAGGTCCAGCGCGGCGGAACCGGCGCGGCGCACGCCGTGGCAACGCTCGCCCATGATGCCGTACATCTTGAGGTACTCTTCCAGCGCCTTCGGGCTGCCGTTCTTGTAGCCGGTGCCCAGCAGCGCGCCGCTGATGCGGTCCAGCTTGCGCACACGGATACGCTTGTCGTTCAGGAAAGCGCCGGCGCCTTTTTCAGCCGTGAACAGTTCGTTGCGCACCGGGTCGTACACGACGCCCAGCGTGATTACGCCGCGCTGCTGCAGCGCGATCGACACCGCGTATTGCGGGAAACCGTGGATGAAGTTGGTGGTGCCGTCCAGTGGATCGATGATCCACACGAATTCGCTCTCGTCGTTCACATTGCCCGTGGTGCCGGATTCCTCGCCGAGGAAAGCATGGGTGGGGTAGGCCTTCTGCAGCACCTCGATGACGGCTTCCTCGGCAGCGCGGTCCACATCGGTCACGAAATCGTTCGGGTTTTTCTCGGCGAAACTGACCCGGTCGAGGTCGAACGAAGCGCGGTTGATGACGGCGGCGGCGCGGCGGGCGGCCTTCACGGCCGTGTTGAGCATTGGATGCATGGCGATTCCGTAAAAATAAAGGGACAGGCTGCCGGACGCATGGTGCCGGGGCCGTGTAAACAGGAGCGAATTAGTAACGTAAAAGAGCGGCGCGAGGGTGATAAACCACGGCAAATCCAGGGGCCAACGCAGGGCGTTGTAGAATCTGCCGTTTCGCGAAAACCGCTATTTTAAATGATGCCGACAGAAAAAACACTGAACATACCGGCTCTTTTCGGTCGACCGCCGATTTTCCCCTTGCGGGTCATCCTGGTGGAGACCAGTCGCCCCGGCAACATCGGCTCGGTCGCCCGTGCCATGAAGACAATGGGATTTTCCGAGCTGGTACTCGTCAATCCCCGCTTCGAGGGCGCGCTGCAGCACGAGGAAGCGGTGGCCTTCGCCAGCGGCGCGCAGGACATCCTTGCCGGCGCGCGCATCGTCGCCACGATGGCCGAGGCGCTCGATGGCATCAACCATGCCGCCGCCGTGTCGGCCCGGCTGCGCGAATTCTCGCCGCCGGTGCAAACGCCGCGCGAGCTGGCCGAACATGTGGTGGCGTTTCCCGACCTGTATCCCGCGCTGATCCTGGGCAACGAGCGCTTCGGCCTGCCCAACGAGATCGTCGAGCGCTGCAACGTGCTGATCAATATTCCCGCCAACCCCGACTATTCGTCGCTGAACCTGGCCCAGGCCGCGCAAGTGCTGCTGTACGAATGCCGCATGGCGGCGCTCGGCAATACCGCCCCCGCCGCCACGCCGGTCGGCTTCCATGGCGATGCCGCCAGCCAGGCGCAGATCGAGGGCATGTATTCGCACCTGGAGGAAGCACTGGTGCAGATCGGCTTCCTGGATGCGGGCAACCCGCGCAAGCTGATGCCGCGCCTGAAGCGGCTGTTCGCCCGCACCGGCCTGGAGACGGAAGAGGTGAATATCCTGCGCGGCATCGCCCGGCAGATGATGGCGCGGGGCGGCAAACCGGAAAAGTAGATTTCCCGCGCCAGGAAAGCGCTGATCGATTGCTGGTGGATGCGATCGCCGCCATGCATAAATCGGCGGTTTCCTGGTGTGGCGAATCATAAATTCGTCGTGCCGGCGCCGATTTGAAGGAGAATGTGCAGATACCGGTGCCTTCCGATATGCCGGGTCTTCATGAGAAGGACGAAACATGGTGGTGCGCATCCTGCTGGCAATCATGGCGGTACAAATCGCGGCGGCGCTGGCGATCTGGTATGCGGCCGCCCGTTACGTGCCGCTCGACCTGGCACTGCTGCTGGCGCTGCTGGCAGTGGTGCTGGTGCGCGGCGCGATCAACGCCAACAATTTCAGGATGGCCCGCAAGTTCGGTTGCGACGTGCCGGCCGAGCACCGGCTCGACCTGGCCGGCCGCATCTGCCTGTTCTGCGGCGAGTTCCGCGCATCGATGCTCACCTCTTCGTGGTTCATGCTGCGCCATCGGTCCGAACCGTATTTCGCATCCGACGCGCATGCGCTGCCCGTGCTGCTGGTGCACGGCTACGGCTGCAACGGCGGCTACTGGACCCCGCTGCGCGCGCTGCTGCGCCGCGAGCGCATCAGCCACGCCACCGTCGACCTGGAACCCGTCGCCGCGCCGCTGGACGATTACGTTGCGCAGGTCGAGTGCGCGGCGCAGCGCCTGCTCGCGGCGACCGGCGCGCCGCGCATCGTCATCGTCGGCCACAGCATGGGCGGCCTGGTGGCGCGGGCCTGGCTGCGCCGCCACGGCGCGGCCCGGGTGGCCCGCATCGTCACCGTCGGCACCCCGCACCAGGGCACCGGGCTGGCCTCCCTGGGCTTCGGCGAGAACGCACGGCAGATGCGCCAGGATGCGGAATGGCTCGCGCAGCTGGCACGGGACGACGCGGCGCACCGCGCGCTGATCACGTCGGTCTGGTCGTGGCATGACAATATCGTCGCGCCACAAACGTCGTCGCGACTGGCCGGCGCCCGCAATGTTGCCTTTTCAGGCATCGGTCACGTGGCGCTCGGCAGCGATCCGCGCGTGCTGTGCCGCATCCTCGATGAAATCCTGGCTGCCGGCCCTTTGACGCAACCGCATCCAGCCGCTACAATTAGTTGACGTGCGGCAATATGGATTAAGTCCAGTTATTCTCGATGCATTTTCTATTCCCCGTGCCGGCAGCATTTCCGGTGCGGCCGACGTGCACGCCTGCCGTGCTTCGCCTCCGTACGGAATAAGGGATACTGACGCCACGGGGAGGGCTGTTGCCCGGCAACGATAATTAGAGCCGTTGATACAAGCCCCATGGCCGGCCCGGCCTGGGAAACCGGCTCCTGACAATAGAATGGAGGGACGACGTGTCTGCACGCATCCTCATCATCGAAGACAATCCCACCAACATGGAGCTGATGGTGTATCTGCTGCGCGCCTTCGGCTATACCCCGCTCACCGCGAGCGACGGCGAGGAAGGCGTGGCCGTGGCGCTGCGCGAACAGCCGGACCTGATCATCTGCGACGTGCACCTGCCCAAGCTCGATGGCTATGGCGTCGTGACCGCCCTGAAGGCCGACCCTTCCACGCAGCGCATTCCCGCGCTGGCCGTCACCGCGCTGGCGATGGTGGGCGACCGCGAGCGCCTGCTCGGCGCCGGGTTCGACGGCTATATCGGCAAACCGATCGAGCCGGACAGCTTTGTCACGCAAATAGAGTCTTTTTTGCCAGGGGAGATGTCGCCCCGTCAGAATGACGACATCGCAACGATCCTGATCGTCGACGATCATGTGCTGAACCGGCAGTTCCTGATGACTCTGCTGGGCTTTTCCGGCCACCGGCTGATGGAAGCGGCCAGCGGCGCCGAGGCGCTGAAGCTGATGGAGCGCGACCGGCCGGACCTGATCATCTCCGACATCCTCATGCCGAACATGGATGGCTACGAATTCGTGGCCCGCGTGCGCGACAATCCGGACACGGCCGACGTGCCGATCATCTTCTATACGGCCACCTACCGCGAGCGCGAAGCGGTGGCCGTGGCGCAGTCGTGCGGCGTGCGCTGGGTGCTGCCGAAGCCTTCCGATCCGGACGTGATCATGGCCACCGTGCAGGAAGCGCTGGGCGTGCCCGCGGAACGCCCCGTGCCGGACTTCGCCACGGGGCTGGCCGAGTCGCAGCAGGGCGATTCGAACCTGGGCGGCATCGGCCACAAGATGGCCGAGTATCTCGACGAAGTGGAAACCAGCAGCCAGGTCATTTCCGAACTGGCGCAGCATGAAACGCCCGATGGCGAAGCCGAGCGGCTGCGCTCGATGACGCAGCGGTTGTCGAAGAGCCTGTCCAGCCTGCAGGCAGTGAGCCTGCGGCTGACGGCCCTGATCGAACTGGGCATCGACCTGTCCGCCGAACGGGAACCGCAGGCGCTGGTCGATATCGGCTGCAATGTCGCGCAGAACATCTGCGTGGCGAAGTATGCGTGCATCGGTGTGCTGAACGAGGACGGTGACGGGCTCGGCTGGTTCAGCCATTGCGGCAGCGTCGAACCAGGAAGCGTGTTGTGCGGCGCGCCCGACGCGGGCATCCTGAAACGCATTCTCGAGGAGCGCCAGCCGGTGCGCGAGCACGCGCTGCCGGGCGATCCCACCCACCTGGGCCTGCCGGAAGACCACCCGCCCGTGCATTCGTTCCTCGGCGTGCCGATCGCCTCTGCCACGCGGGTGCATGGCTGGCTGTACCTGGCCGACAAGCTCGGGGACAACGGTTTCTCCGAGATCGACGAACGGATCGCCGTCACCGTGGCGTCGCAGATCGCCGTCTCCTACGAAAACCTCAGGCTGTACGAGGAAGTGCGTCGCAACCACGAGCAGCTGCAGCAGGACATGGCCGCGCGCAGCCGGCTCACGGAAGACCTGCGCCGCTTCCGGCTGGCGATGGACGCGACGGCCGATGCCATCTTCCTGGTCGACCGGGCCAATATGTGCTTCGTCGACGTCAACGTGACGGCATGCCGCATGCTCGGTTTCGAGCGCGAGGATTTCCTGCTGGTGGTCGATCGCGGCAACGCGCCGGTGCAGCTGGTGGACCTGTATGACAAGCTGCTGGCCGGCGACCAGGGGGGCGCGATGGCCGAACTGCTGCTGCACCGGCGCGACGGTTCGCTGATCTCGGTCGAGGTGCAGCGCCGCACGCTGCGTTCGGAGCAGAACTGGATCCTCGTGGCGGTGGCGCGCGACATCACGGAGCGCAAGGAAGCCGAGCGCCGCCTGCTGAAGCTGGCGCACTTCGACACGCTGACGGGCCTGCCCAACCGCAGCCAGCTGTATGAATCGCTGACCCATTCGCTGAAGCAGGCCGCCGAACACCGCTGGGCGCTGGCCGTGCTGTTCCTCGACATGGACCGCTTCAAGAACATCAACGACACGCTGGGCCACACGATCGGCGACGAACTCCTGAAGCAGTTTTCCAGCCGCCTGGTCGATTGCCTGCGCGTGCGCGACACCATCGGCCGTTTCGGCGGCGACGAATTCGCGGCGATCCTGATGCTGCCCGAAGGCATGCAGCAGGCCTTGCCGGTCGTCGAGAAGATCCGCGAGGCGATGCGCCAGCCATTCGACCTGAAGGGACACGAGGTCACCGTCACCGCGTCGATCGGCATTTCGGTCTTCCCGGACGACGGGCAGGATGCCGATACGCTGATCAAGTACGCCGACACGGCGATGTACAGCGCCAAGGAAGCGGGGCGCGACGCGTTCCGCTTCTTCACGGCCGAGATGAACGCCCAGTCGCTGGCGCGGCTGGACATGGAAAACGCGCTGCGGCGCGCCATCGACAACGAGGAATTCGTGCTGTACTTCCAGCCGAAGATCGACATCGGCACCGGCCGCATCAGTGGTGCCGAGGCGCTGATCCGCTGGAACCGGCCCGGCCACGGCATGGTGTCGCCGGCGCTCTTCGTGCCGCTGCTGGAAGAAACCGGCCTGATCGTGCGGGTCGGCGCCTGGGTGATCCACGCGGCTTGCCGCCAGATCGCGCACTGGAAAAATTCCGGCGCCGGCGCCGTGCAGGTGTCCGTCAACGTGTCGGGCATCCAGTTCTTCGTGGGCGGGCTGGAAGAAGAAGTGCTGCGCGCGCTGCGCGAACACGACATTCCCCCGGAACTGCTGGAGCTCGAACTGACGGAAAGCTCGCTGATGAGCAACGCCGAGGAAACCATCACGATGCTGCAGAACCTGAAGGAACTGGGCATCAAGATCTCGATCGACGACTTCGGCACCGGCTATTCGTCGCTGGCGTACCTGAAGCGCTTCCCGATCGACAAGCTGAAGATCGACATCGCGTTCGTGCGCGAAGTCACGTCGAACCCGGACGACGCGGCCATCGTGCTGGCCATTATCAACATGGCGCACAGCATGAAACTGAAGGTCATCGCCGAAGGCGTGGAAAAGGATGCCCAGCTGGCTTATCTGCGGCGCCACGACTGCGACGAGATGCAGGGCTATTTTTTTTCGCGGCCCGTGCCGGCCGGCGACTTCGAGGCGATGCTGCGCGAGAAGCGCTACCTGCCCGCGCCGGACGAGGCGCGCGAAGACGGCAAGCCCACGCTGCTGATCGTCGACGACGATGCGTTCATGCTCGACGTGCTGTCCGATTTCCTGGCCCAGGATGGCTACCGGATCCTGACGGCGCAGACGGCGCACGAAGGCTTCGACATCCTGGCACGCCACAACGTGCAGGTGATCCTGTGCGACCAGTGCATGCCGTCGATGAGCGGCACGGAGTTCATGGAACGGGTGAAGAACCTGGCGCCGGACACGTTCCGCATCATGCTGTCGGCCTATGCGGACCTCACGCCGATCATGGCCGCGATCAACCAGGGCGCGATCGACCGCTTCTACACGAAACCGTGGAAGGGGGCGGTACTGCGCGAAAACATCCGCGAGGGCTTCCGGCTGTATACGCAGTCACGGCGGGCCCAGGCCGCGTAGGAAGGACAACACGATGGTGAAAAAACGCATCCAGGCGATCTGGCAGGCCGGTCTCGAAGACTTCACGGTGCGCCGCGAGCGCGCCGAGGCATTGCGCGCCGCGGTCCGGCACGAATCGGCCGCCTCGCCGAAGCGGCAACTGCGTGACCGGGCGATCGAGGAGCAGGTGCAGCGCGCCGTGATCGCCGCCACCGCGCCGCTGCGGCAGGAGGTGGACTCGCTGAAGCACGAGGTGGACGAACTGAAGGGCCAGGTGGTCCGGCTGAAAAAGGGCAGGTAGCCGCGCGCGACCAGGATTCCGCACGGCCGTTCCATCGGTGTTATGCTTGCGACCAAAACAACAGCACCTCCGGCCATGTTACAGAAAGCTCCCAGAAGAACGCGCGAACGCATCCAGGAATTGTCGCTGCGCCTGTTCAACGAGTTCGGTGAACCGAACATCACGACGACCGTGATCGCCGAAGAGCTGAACATCTCGCCGGGAAACCTGTACTACCACTTCCGCAACAAGGACGACATCGTCAACTCGATCTTCATCGAGTTCGAGCAGGAGATCGAGCGCATCCTGCACGTGCCGGCCGGGCGCCGTTCCAATATCGAGGACGTCTGGCAGTACCTGCACCTGATGTTCGAGCTCATCTGGCGCTACCGCTTTTTCTACCGCGACCTGAACGACCTGCTGTCGCGCAACCGCAAGCTGGAACTGCACTTCAAGCAGATCCTGGCACACAAGATCAAGGTGGCCAAGCAGCTGTGCGAAGACTTGCGCACCGAAGGTTCGCTGGAAGCGAACGACCTGAAGATCGATGCGATGGCAACGAACATGGTGGTGGTGGCCACGTACTGGCTGTCCTACGAATATGTGCGCAACCCGCGCAAGTACACCGAGCAGCAGTCGATGGCCGATGCGCTCGCGCGCGGCTGCTACCAGGTGCTGATCCAGGTGGAACCCTACCTGCAGGGCGAAACGCTGGCGCGCTTCCAGAAACTGTCCGACGACTATCTCAAGAAACTGAACAAGTGAAATCCATCTGTGTGTACTGTGGCGCCAATGCCGGCGCCAGGCCGCTGTATGCGGAACGCGCGCGCGCCCTCGCGGCGGCGCTGGTCGATGCCAACCTGTCGCTCGTCTACGGCGGCGGCAACGTGGGCCTGATGGGCGTGATCGCCGACGAAGTGCTGCGCCTCGGCGGCGAGGTCACGGGCGTGATCCCTACCGCGCTGGTCGAACGGGAAGTGGGCCACACCGGCCTCACGCGCCAGTTCATCGTCAAGGACATGCACGAACGCAAGGCCATGATGGCGCAATTGTCCGACGGCTTCGTCGCGATGCCCGGCGGCCTCGGCACGCTCGAAGAACTGTTCGAGATGCTGACGTGGTCGCAATTGGGCATCCACGACAAGCCCATCGCGCTGTACAACGTGGACGGTTTCTACGACCGGCTGATCGACTTTGTCGCACACGCCCGCGAGGAGGGCTTCATCCACCCGCGCAATGCGGAGCGCATGCTCGTCGAGGAAGCGCCGGCGGCGCTGGTGGCGCTGCTGAAGGCGCAGCGCGGCGGCTGACTGCTTCCAGGCATGTACCGCATCGAGCCCGGCACCGCGGGAATCGCCTCGCTGCGCGGCAGCGTCGGACGCCAGGCGTGGCTGTTCCTGCCGTATACCGGATGACTCCGGCAATCTCGCTGGTATTGCCAGGTTGAGGGAGAGGGGAAACGATGGCGGCGTTACTTGAATACCCTGAATTGCTGGTGATCCGGGCCGTACCCGAGTGCACTCCGGGCAATATGCTCGAGATGCGAACCATGCCTGAGATGCGAACCCTGCTTGAGGAACCGCCTGCCAGCGCGGATCGTCTCATGGTCCGGATTGCCGTTGCCGCTCGCGATCCAGCCGAGACCATGCCCGCCAGCCACCTGGAACAACTCCGGCGTGCATTCGACGCGATACTTGTTCACGAAACCATGGCGCCATCGGAACTGGTCGAACGGGTCAGGACCACCCTGGCGATTCCCACGGCGATGAACGGTTTATTCGGATGCGACTGGAACGATATCAACGAGGTCATCAAGAGCGGCAGGACAGGGCGCCTGTTTTTCGGAACGGGAAAAGGCATCGGCAAACTGCGTGGCCTGGACGCGGTGCGGGCGGCCCACAGGAATCTTGAAGACCAAGGCTGTGTCATGGCTTCGACAACCGGGACGGTCTTTGTCATCCGGCGCCCTGCGCAAGAGAATTCCAGTCAGGAGTTGAAGTCGATACTGGCCGCTCTGCGGCATCCGTTCCCGGTCGGGAGTATCGCCCAGGGCTACGCGTACGATGCGGCGGACGACACGGTGGAGGTCGATATCGTCGCGGTGAATTAGGTCCGCTTCGGCTTGGTGTCTCCCGGGTACATTCGAACGCATGGTCCTGGTCCAGGCAATACTTGCCAGGCCGGGAGAATCGGCCCGTTCAGGTGACAAGCGCCGTCGATCGTGAAACTTCGTGGCCGCGCCGGTGGCCGGAATGGCCGGATGCAGCCATTCCATCGATGCCAATTCCGATATCGAACGCGCATTTATCGTGATCGCAGAAGCCGTCATGACCGCGCATTGTCGAGGTAACATCTGTTCGTTCGACCCGGCCTTCCGATCATCCAATTGCCCCGAGAATGAATCCACACCGCAGAAACCTCCTTACCGCTTCCATCCTCACCGGCCTGGCCAGCGTGGCCCCCGCCGTGGCGAGCGCCGCATCGGCTACCACGGCGACCGCGGCGCGCAAAACAAGGGAGCTGGCCCCGACCCCGCCGATGGGCTGGAACAGCTGGAACTCGTTCGCCACCACGATCACCGAGGCGCAGGCGCTGGAGAACGCCCGCATCATGGCCGACAAGCTGCTGCCGTCGGGGTATGACGTGTTCACCGTCGACATCCAGTGGTATGAACCGAACGCCAACAGCTACGAATACCGCAAGGGCGCGCAGCTGACGATGGACGAACATGGCCGCCTGCTGCCGGCGCCGAACCGTTTTCCCACCGCGGCAAAGGGTGGCGGCTTCAAGGCGCTGGCCGACCAGGTGCACAAGCTGGGCATGAAGTTCGGCATCCACGTGATGCGCGGCATTCCGCGCCAGGCCGTGGCCGCGAACACGCCGGTGCTGGGCACGCCCTATCGCGCGCGGGACATCGCCGACACGAATTCGATCTGCACGTGGAACCCCGACATGTATGGCGTGGACATGACCAAGCCCGGCGCGCAGGCGTACTACGATTCGATCTTCGCGCTGTACGCGTCGTGGGGCGTGGACTTCGTGAAGATGGACGACATGTCGCGGCCGTATGAACTGAACTGGCCCGAGATCGAGGCGGCGCAGAAGGCGATCCGCAAGACGGGGCGGCCGATCATGCTCAGCCTCTCGCCCGGCGAGACCGACCTGAAATGGGCGCTGCACGTGCCGCACCATGCGCAGATGTGGCGCATCTCGGACGACTTCTGGGACGAATGGAAGCTGCTGCACGAGCAGTTCACCCGGCTGGAAAACTGGAATCCCGTCATGGGGCCGAACGCCTGGCCGGATGCGGACATGCTGCCGCTGGGCCGCCTGGCGCTCGGCGAGCGCGATACGAAGTTCACGCCGGACGAACAGCAGACCCTGATGACGCTGTGGTCGATCGCCCGCTCGCCGCTGATCATGGGCGGCGACCTGCGCCATCTCGAAGAGCGCACGCTGGCGCTGCTGACCAATCCCGAAGTGCTGGCCGTGAACCAGCGCAGCACGGCCAACCGGCCGCACCGCGCCGATGCCGGCACCCGCATCTGGAGCGCGCAGCCTGCCGGCAAGGACAACGTGGTTTACCTTGCCCTGTTCAATACGGGCGACAGCGCGACGGAACTCGCGTTCGACCTGTCGCGCCTGAACCTGGGCGGGCGGCAGGTGAAGTGCCGCGACCTGTGGGCACGGCGCGACCTGGCGCCCGTCACGGGCAGCATCAGGCAGGCGTTGCCGCCGCATGGTTCGGTATTGCTGCAACTGACCGCGTGAGGTCCATCCACGGCGATCAGCGTTCGCGCACGAGCCCGAAGTGCCTGGCTTGCCGGTTGTAGGTATCGGCGGTGCGCCGGATGTAGGCGGTCAGCGCGTCGCCGGTGAGTGAAAACGGATACAGCCCGGCCTGCGTGCGCAGTTGCGCGAAGCCGGGCGCCGATTCGATGCCGGCAAAGGCCGCCACCCAGCGCCGGTAGTCGGCATCGGACACGTCCGGCCCCATCCACACGCCGCGGATCACGGGCCACACCACGTCATACCCCTGTTCGCGCGCGGTCGGCACGCCGGCCAGCAGGCCGGGCAGGCGGCGTTCGGACAGCACCGCCAGCACCCGCACCTTGCCGGGCCCGGCATACAGCAGCGCTTCGGACGTGTCGCCCGACACCGCCTGCACGTGGTTGGCCTGCATCGCCACGAACTGCTCGCCGCCGCCTTCCAGCGCCACGAAGCGCATCTGGCGCGGATCGACGCCGGCCAGGCGCGCCAGCAGCGCCATCTTGATCCAGTCCTGGCTACCCACCGTGCCCGACATGCCGATCAGCACCCGGCGCGGATCGCGGCGCAACGCACCGAGCAGATCGCCCAGCGTGCGCCACGGCGAGTCGGCCGGCACGGCGACCATGCCGTAATCGGCACCGAACGCGGCCACCCAGCGCACGTCGCCCACGTCGGCCTTGCCGAATTTGCCCAGCGCCAGGTTCAGCACCGAACCGCTGGAAAACGTCACGAGGGTATCCGGTTCCGCGCGCCGCTGCGATACGAGCGTGTGCCATGCCACCGCGCCCACGCCGCCGGGCAGGTAGCTGAGCTTCAGCCGTGGCGCGGCGGGATCGGTCTGCAAGGCTTTCTGGGCCAGCTTGCAGGTGAGATCCATCGCGCCGCCCGGTTTCGACGGGATCAGGCACTCGGCCTCGGGCGGCAGCGCGTGTGCGGTCCCAAGGCAGAGCAGGGCCGCACACGACAGCAGGAGGGTACGGGGATGTTTCATGCGCCCATGATAGCGCGCCGGCACGGGCCAGGGTCAGAACCGGTGCTGGATGCCGGCGGTGACGCCGGTCTGCGTGGTGCCGGTGCCGGCATCGTCGCGCGACAGGCCGACCAGCTGGCCTTCGTTGGCCTTGGCATGGGCCACCGACAGGTACAGGTCGGTGCGCTTCGACAGTGCCAGCATGGCGCGCGCCACGAACATCGTGGGATCGGCATCCTGGCCGGCCGGCAGGTTCTTCGTGTCGATATGGTAGACCGCGCCGGTCAGCGTCACGGCGTCGATCACGCGCGTGATGCCGCCCCAGTAGGTGTTGCCGCGCAGGTCGGCGACCGCCGGGGTGCCGGAGCGCAGCTTGTAGTTGCGCATGCCCGCCGTGTAGCGCCAGTCGCCCGTCCTGTAGTCGGCCCCCGCGTGGCAGGCGGTGGTCTTGTCGCGGCCCGTCGCCGGAACGGTCGTGGTGCCGACGGTCGTTACACCATTGATCTGCTCGCACGTCGCCATCAGGCCGAGGCCGTCGCCGAACCACGAACCGCCCAGCGAGATCTTGCGGCCATCGGTCGAGTTGCCGGCCCGTTCGCCCAGGGCGACCGTGGCGCCGTAGGTGAAGCCGCCGGTCTTGCCGGTGTATTTCACCATGTTGTCGAACGCCGTCGTCATGCCGTATTTCGACGGCCCCGTGGCGCCGCCGGACGTGGCCCACGAGTAGTTCGGGGCGAAGCCGAGCGGGTCGAACTTGATCACCAGTTCATAGGTGGTGGTGAACGAGCGGCCGATGACCAGACGGCCGTAGGCGCCTTCCAGGCCCACGTAGGCCTGGCGCTTGAACAGCGCGCCGTCGGCGCCGCCCGTATCCATCAGGATGCCGCCTTCGAGGTTGTACACGGCCTTCAGGCCGCCACCCAGGTCTTCGCTGCCGCGGATGCCCCAGCGCGAAGTATTCTTGCCGCCGGAGATTACGCGCGCCAGGTTGCCGCCGTCTTCAGCGGCGTGGTTCACGTATTCCACGCCGGCGTCGAGCAGGCCGTAGAGCTGCACGCTGCTCTGGGCGAATGCGGAATGGTTCAGTGAGAACGCTGCCAGGACGGCGAGCGCTAGGACGGACTGCTTCATGGTGTCTCCTGATAAGTCTTCGTTATGTGTTGCCTGTTTTGTTCGGACTATAGGCGCGCCGACCTTTCAATTCCCTTTCAGTGCGCCGCGAATCGCCCGGGCGGCCCGCCGGCCTTTCCCCGGCGCGGGGTTTGCGCTTACACTGGCGCGATGCGAATCCTGTTAGTCGAAGACCATGTCGAGCTGTCCCACTGGGTATCGAAAGCCCTGCGCGACGCCCATCTCACCGTCGAATGCGCGGCCACGGGCGCGGATGCCGACACGCTGCTGCATACGCAGGATTACGCGCTCGTGATCCTGGACCTCACGCTGCCCAGGATGGATGGCCTGGACGTGCTGCGACGCCTGCGCGCCCGCGGGGGCACGCGCGGCGGCACCCCGGTGCTGATCCTGACGGCGCGCGGCGGCCTGGAAGACCGCGTGCAGGGCCTCAACGAAGGCGCCGACGATTACCTGGCCAAGCCGTTCGAGCTGGCCGAGCTGGAAGCGCGCGTGAAGGCGCTGCTGCGCCGGCGCAGCGGCAACGAGTCGCTCGTGCACCGCTGCGGCCAGCTCAGCTTCGATACCGTGTCGCGCATGTTTTCCTACTGCGGCGAGCCGCTGGCGCTCACGCCGCGCGAGCACGCGGTGCTGGAAGCGCTGATCGCCCGGCCGGGCCGCGCGCTGTCGAAGGAAAAGCTGTTCCAGGAAGTGTTCGCGCTGGAAGACGATGTCAACCTCGACGCCATCGAACTGTACGTGCACCGTATCCGCAAGAAGCTCGAACGCCGCCCGGATGGCGGCGCCTCGATCGTCACCTTGCGCGGGATCGGCTACCTGATGCAGGAACGCCCGGCCTGAGGCCGGTGGAGCCATGCCTTCCTTCGACTCCCTGTTTCGCGGAAGGGGCAGCAAAATCGGCAGCGCCGAGGGCAGCGCCGCGGTCCGCCCGCTGGGCAGCCTGCGCAGCCAGCTGCTGCGCTGGCTGATCCTGCCGCTCGTGGCGCTGGTCGCGCTGAACGCGGTCTCGGTCTACCGCGACGCGCTGGAGACCGCCGATGTCGCCTACGACCGTTCGCTGCTGTCGTCCACGCGCGCGCTGGCGGAGCGGGTGACGGTGCGGGCCGGCAAGGTGGTGGCCAACGTGCCTTACGTGGCGCTGGACAGTTTCGAGACCGACACGCTGGGCCGCATCTACTACAAGGTCACGGGCCTGGACGGCGAAACCGTGTCCGGCTACGACGACCTGCCGCCGGTGCCGGCCAGCGTGCCCCGCTCGGACCTGTATCCTGCGCTGGTGCGCTTCTACCACGCCAGCTACAACGGCGAGCCGGTGCGCATTGCGGCGCTGCTGCAGCCCGTCTATGACGATTCGATGCGCGGCATCGCCCTGATCCAGGTCGGCGAAACGCTCGATGCGCGCCATGCGCTGTCGCGCCGCATCCTGCTCAATACGCTGCTGCGCCAGGCCCTGCTGGTGCTGGCCGTGGCCACGCTGGTGTGGTTTGCCGTGCGCCTCGTGCTGCGGCCGCTGATGCGCCTGAAAAACGAAGTCGAGACGCGCCCGCTGTCGGACCTGTCCAATATCGACGAAGCCCTGGTGCACCGGGAAGTGCGGCCGCTGGTGGGCGCGATGAACGGCACCATGGCGCGCATGCAGGACCTGATCGCCAGCCAGCGCCGCTTCATCGCCGATGCCTCGCACCAGTTGCGCACGCCGCTGGCCGTGCTCAAGACGCAGGCCGAGATCGCCTTGCGCGAAGACGATCCGGCTGCGATGCGCGCCATCGTGCGCTCGATCGCCGGCACCACCGATTCGGCCATCCACCTGGCCAACCGGCTGCTGACCCTCGCGCGCATCGAGCACGGCGGCGGCAGCGCCCACGCCGCGCCGGTCGCGCTGGCCGCCGTGGCGGCGCAGGTCGGCCTGGAGCTGGCCCTGCCGGCGGTGCAGAAAGGGATCGACCTGGCCCTGGAAGCGGAGGAGGGCGCCGACAGCACGGTCACGGGACAGGAACTCTTGCTGCATGAGCTGGTGGCCAACCTGGTCGACAACGCGATCCGCTACACGCCGGCGGGCGGCAGCGTGCTGGTGCGGGTGAGCAGGCCACCGCCGGGCGTGCTGCTGGAAGTGCTGGACAATGGCCCGGGCATTGCCCCCGAGGAAGTCGATAAAGTACTGACGCCTTTCTATCGTGCCCAGGGCACGCTGGAAGCCAATCCCGGCGGCACCGGCCTCGGGCTGGCCATCGTGCGCGAGATCGCCGGCCAGCATGGTGCCACCGTCGCGCTGGAGCGCGGCATCGATGGCCGTGGCCTGAAGGTGGCCATCCTGTTTCCCGTGATCGGCGACGCGCTGAAAGCCAGTTGAAAGGATGGCGGGCTTATAGTCGGCGCAAACAGGCAAAGACCGCTGCATTTTCCAGTACCTGCAATGCGCCTGCTGAGCACCCGATTTTCCCCAAACAGACAATGACAGGCTTGACAAGCCTGCGCCATCAGCAGGTACCGCACCTGCAAGGAGACTGATGATGTTGACCACCCTGGCCTATTCGATGGTCGTAGTGTTCATGTTCCTGATCATGACCAAGCGCCTGCCTGCGCTGGTCGCGCTGATCATCGTGCCGATCGCCTTCGGCATCATCGGCGGCTTCGGCCCCGAGCTGGGACCGATGATGCTGGACGGCATCAAGAAACTGGCGCCGACCGGCGTCATGCTGATGTTCGCGATCCTGTACTTCGGCGTCATGATCGATGCCGGCCTGTTCGATCCCGTCGTGCGCCGCATCCTGAAGGTGGTGCAGGGCGACCCGTTGAAGATCGTGGTGGGCACGGCGGTGCTGGCGATGTTCATCTCGCTGGACGGCGACGGCGCCACCACCTACATGATCACCGTGTCGGCCATGCTGCCGCTGTACCAGCGCCTGGGCATGAGCCGCCTGGTGCTGGCCTGCGTGATCATGCTGGCGGGCGGCGTGTTCAATATCCTGCCGTGGGGCGGGCCGACCGCGCGGGCCGCCAGTGCACTGGGCGTGGACGTCAGCGAGATCTTCGTGCCGATGATCCTGCCGATGGTCGTCACGGCCGCCTGGGTGGTGTTCGTTGCCTACATGCTCGGCATGAAGGAACGCAAGCGCCTCGGCTTCGTGGGGCTGCCGAACGAGAAACCACAAGCCGTCTTCGTGCAGCCTGCCGTCGCGGGCATGCCGCCGACCGCCGAGCTCAATGCGATCGCCGACCAGTGGGTTGCCCATGGCGGCAACGCGGACAACGTCAACGAAGCGCGCCATGCCGCCGCGGGCGGCGCCGCTTCCGGTTCCTCCGCGCCGGACATGGCCGTCGCCGTGTCGCCCAATGCGCGCCCCAGGCTGATCTGGGTGAACTTCGCGCTGACGGCGGCCCTGATGGCGCTGCTGATCATGGGCGCGCTGCCACTGCCGGCACTGTTCATGATCTTCTTTGCGATCGCCATCATGATCAACTACCCGGGCATGCAGGAACAGAAGGAACGTATCGCCGAGCATGCCGCCAACGTGGTGCCCGTGGTATCGCTGATCTTCGCGGCCGGCATCTTCGTGGGCATCCTGCAGGGCACGAAGATGGTCGATGCCATCGCCGCCAGCGTCATCGCCGGCGTGCCCGAGTGGATGGGCCCGTACCTGGCCGTCGTCACCGGCATCCTCAGCATCCCGTTCACGTTCTTCATCTCGAACGACGCGTTCTATTTCGGCATCGTGCCGGTACTGGCCAAGGCGGCCGAAGTCTATGGCATCAGCGCCGCCGAGATCGGCCGCGCATCGATCATCGGCCAGCCGGTCCACCTGCTCAGCCCCCTGGTGGCATCGACCTACCTGCTCGTCGGCATGGCCAAGGTGGAGTTCGGCGATCACCAGCGCTACACGCTGATCTGGTCGATCACCGCATCGCTGGTGATGCTGGTCGCCGGCATCCTCTTCGGCGTGATCCCGCTGATGGGCAATGCCTGATCGATCATCGAGTCGAGCAATGATGCCGTAGCGTTGTATCGTATATATGGAGTACACTGGTGCCGTTCCGTTCAAAGGAAGGGCACCATGAAAGCTGTCGTTTGCGAATCCCCCGGCGACCTGCGCCTCGTCGAGCGGCCCGTGCCGCAGGCCGGCCCCGGCGACGTGCTGCTGCGCGTGCGCCGCATCGGCCTGTGCGGCACGGACATGCACATCTTCCGCGGCACGCAGCCGTACCTGAGCTACCCGCGCGTGATGGGGCATGAACTGTCCGGCGAGGTGGTCACGGCGCCCGAGGACAGCGGCCTGCAGCCGGGCGATCCGGTCTACGTGATGCCTTACCTGTCGTGCGGCGGCTGCGTGGCCTGCCGGCAGGGCAAGACCAACTGCTGCACGCGGATCCAGGTGCTGGGCGTGCACCGCGACGGCGGCATGGCCGAATACCTGGCGTTGCCTGCGCAATTCGTCTTCAAGACCGACGGCATTTCGCTCGACGACGCGGCGATGCTGGAATTCCTGGCCATCGGCGCGCACGCCGTGCGGCGCGGTACCGTGCGCACGGGCCAGAACGTACTGGTCGCCGGCGCCGGCCCGATCGGCATCGCGGTGGCGCTGTTCGCCGGGCTGCAGGGCGGCACGGTGACCGTGCTCGATGCGCGCGAGGATCGCCTGGCGTTCTGCCGGCAGGCACTGGGCATCGACCGCACGGTCACGGTGGGCGATGGCGACAGTGTGGCGCTGGCCGCGCTGACGAATGGCGAGTTCTACGATGCCGTGTTCGACGCCACCGGCAACGTGCGCGCCATGGAGCGGGGGCTGGAGTTCGTCGCCCATGGCGGTACCTATGTGCTGGTCTCGATCGTGCGCGACCGTATCTCGTTCGACGACCCGGAATTCCACAAGCGCGAAACGACGCTGCTGGGCAGCCGCAACGCCACGGCCGACGATTTCCGCACGGTGCTGGCGGCGATGAAGGCGGGGCAGGTGCCCACGGGGCTGATGAACACGCACCGTGCCACGCTGGACGGGTTCGTCGACGCGCTGCCGCGGTGGATGGACCCGGCCGCCGGCGTCATCAAGGCCATCGTCGAAGTGTGACGGCCCGCGTCCCGCAGGGCTTGGCAGGTAGAATGAAACATTATTCATCCTGCCGCCCGCACCATGTCCAAGCTGCCCACCACCACGCGCCGTTGTACCAACCTGCTGCTGGCGTACATCGCGGGCAACGTGGCGGTCGGCGAAGCGCTGCCGACCGAAGTGAAGATGACGGAAGTGGGGCAGGGCAGCCGCACCGCGATCCGCAGCACGCTGGCCTACTTCATCGAGCGCGGGCTGATCGCCGGCATGAAGGAGCGCCAGCTGCTGCGCAAGCCGCGCGACGACGACTGGTTCGATGTCTCGGAACTGCACAGCGGCACGGAGCGGCTCCAGCAGGTGCTGATGGAACGCATCTACCAGCGCGACCTGCCGCCGGGCGCCGAATTCTCGGAAGCGGAACTGTCGCGCGCGTCCGGCGTCAGCACGATCGCCGTGCGCGAATTCCTGATCGGTTTCTCCCGCCATGGCCTGATCGAGAAAAAGCCGCGCGGCGGCTGGCGCCTGTGCGCCTTCGATCCATCATTCGCCCAGGAGCTGGGCGAGGTGCGGGAAATGTTCGAACTGAAGGCGATCGAGCGGGTGGCGGCGCTGCCGCCGGACCACGCGGCCTTCGACCGCCTGGCCGAACTGCTGGCGCGGCACGAAGCGCTCGGCGCCGCGCCGGCGGCCAGCCATGCGGACTTTCCGCCACTGGACCGCGAGTTCCACACCTTCCTCATCGGCCTGCTGGACAACCGCTTCGCGAACAGCCTGAACGATGCGGTATCGCTGGTCTTCCACTACCACTACCAATGGGACAAGCGCGACGAACTGCCCCGCAACCAGTACGCGGTGCAGGAGCACATGGCGATCCTGCGCGCACTGGTGGCGCGCGACGTGCCGGCAGCGCTGGCGGCCATGCGCACGCACCTGCAATCCTCGCGCAGCACCATGCTCAATGCGCTGCACAACCGGGAAAGCCGGCACGCCGACTGAGCGGCCGGCTGTCGCACCTTTCATCGCCCCGGCGCGGCCCGCTGTCGCGCCGCCATCGCCGCGGCGCGCCCGCCTGTCGCGCCTCCCGTACTTCCACACCGATCCACCGGGACAGCCAATGACCGCCTTCCGCCTCGCCATGACCTTGCTCGCCTTGCTGTCGACAGGGCAGGGAGCGACAGCAGCCCAGCCAGCCAACCCGCTGACGCTGCACTACGACAAACCCGCCACTGCCTGGACCGAGGCGCTCCCCATCGGCAATGGGCGGCTCGGCGCGATGGTGTTCGGCCGTCCCGGCGAGGAATTGCTGCAGTTGAACGAAGCCACGCTGTGGAGCGGCGGCCCGGTCGGCAGGAACCTGAACCCGAACGCTTACGATGCGCTGGGCAAGGCGCGCGCCGCGCTGGCGAACGGCGACTACGCCGCCGGCAGCGACTGGGCCCGCAAGATGCAGGGGCCGTATTCCGAAAGCTACCAGCCGCTGGGCGACCTGCTGATCCGCCAGCAACTGGAAGGCGAGGTCACGGGCTACCGGCGTGCGCTCGATATCCGCGACGGCATCGCCACCACGTCGTTCACCGTCGATGGCGTGCGCTACGAGCGCGAGGTATTCGCTTCCGCGCCGGACGGCGTGATCGTCGTGCGGCTCACCTCGAGCCGGCCACGCCGGCTGGACCTGGACGTGACGGCAACGAGCCAGCTGCGCGCACGCACGGTGGCCGACGGCACGTCGCTCGTCATGGCGGGCAAGGCGCCGGCGCACGTGGACCCGAACTACGTGAACTACAACGCCGAGCCGATCGTCTGGATGGACCCCGCCGGATGCCGGGGCATGCGCTTCGAACTGGTCGTCAAGCCCATCGTGACAGACGGCAAGGTGGAGGCCAGCGGCGAACGCATCGCCATCCGCGGCGCCTCGGAAGTGGTGTTGCTGCTGTCCGCCGCCACGAGCTTTGCGGGCTTCGACAAGTGCCCCGACAGCGCGGGCAGGGACCAGCATGCGCTGGCGATGGCTTACCTGGAAGGCACGGCGCAGCGCGGCCATGCGGCGCTGCGCTCGGCCCACGTGGCGGAATTCCGCCGGCTGTTCGACCGCGTGGCGCTCACGCTCAATCCCGGCGAACCGGACCGCGGCGCGCTGCCCACCGACCGCCGCCTGGCCGACTTCACGGCCGGCCAGCCCGACGCGGCGCTGGAAGCGCTGTACATGCAGTTCGGGCGCTACCTGCTGATCTCGTCGTCGCGCACGCGCGGCGCGCCGGCCAACCTGCAGGGCATCTGGAACAATGCGATGCGACCGCCCTGGAGCAGCAACTACACCACGAACATCAACGTGCAGATGAATTACTGGCCGGTGGAGAGCGCGAACCTGTCCGAGCTGTTCACGCCGATGGATGACCTGGTGCGCAACCTGGCGGTGACCGGCACCGATACGGCCGCGTCGTACTACCGCGCTCCCGGCTGGGCGGTGCACCACAATTCCGACATCTGGGCGGCCAGCAATCCGGTCGGCGATTTCGGCAAGGGCGATCCGAAGTGGGCCAACTGGTCGATGGGCAGCGCATGGCTGAGCCGCCACCTGTGGGAGCATTACCAGTACACGGGCGACAAGGCTTACCTGCGCGAGGTGTATCCGCTGATGAAGGAAGCGGCGCGCTTCACGCTCGCCTGGCTGCACCCGGATGCCGAAGGCCGCCTGGTCACGTCGCCTTCCACGTCGCCCGAGAACGATTTCCACTACGATGGCGGCAGGACGGGCACCGTCAGCGTGGGCGCGACGATGGATATCGCCATTGCCCGCGACCTGTTCGACAACGTGGGCGCCGCAGCGTCCGTGCTGGGCATCGACAGCGCGTTTCGCGACGAGCTGAAGTCCGCCACCGGCAAGCTGCTGCCGTTCCGCATCGGCGCCCGGGGACAATTGCAGGAGTGGTACAAGGATTTCGACGAAGTGGACCCGCACCACCGCCACGTGTCGCACCTGTATGCGCTGCATCCGGCGCGCGTGATCTCGCCGCTGGCGACACCGGAGCTGGCCGCCGCCGCGCGCCGCACGCTGGAACTGCGCGGCGACGACGGCACCGGCTGGGCGCTGGCATGGAAGGTCAATTTCTGGGCACGGCTGCTGGACGGCGACCGCGCCCACAAGCTGTTCCGCAACCTGCTGCGGCTGACGAAGCCGGGCGACAAGCATGGCGGCGCGTACGCCAACCTGTTCGACGCCCATCCGCCTTTCCAGATCGACGGCAACTTCGCCGGCACGGCCGGCGTGATCGAGATGCTGCTGCAAAGCCAGAACGGCGAACTGCACCTGCTGCCCGCGCTGCCGGACGCGTGGCGCGACGGTTCGGTGAAGGGCATCGTCGGGCGGGGCAATTACGTCGTCGATATCGACTGGAAGGCCGGGCGCCTGCACGCGGCCCGCATCGAGGCGCGGCAGGATGGGCAGTGCGTGCTGCGTACCGCCGTGCCGGTACAGGTGAACGGCGTGAAGAGCCGGCGCAGCGCCATCGGCTTCACGCTGGCGTTCGCGGCGGTGAAAGGGCGGCGCTACGAAGTGCGGCCGCTGTAATTTCCGGGAAGGCAGGTCGCCAAGGTGTACTTCACCACAGCCGCTGTCCGCTGTGCTCCAGCTCCGTCAGGTACAGCCGCACATCGAACTCGTACTGGTGATAGTGCGGTTCCATGTACGTGCAGAGTTTATAGAACGCCTTGTCGTGCTGCTTTTCCTTCACGTGCGCCAGTTCGTGCACGGCGATCATGCGCAGGAATTCGATCGGGCATTCGCGGAACATCGTGGCCACGCGGATTTCGTGCTTGGCCTTCAGCTTGCCGCCCTGGATGCGTGAAATGGACGTGTGCAGGCCGAGCGCGTGGTTGATCACGTGGATCTTGCTGTCGAAGAGCACCTTGTCGATCGGCGCGGCGTTGCGCAGGAATTCGTCGCGCAGGTCCTGCACATAATCGTACAGCGCCCGGTCGTTGCGCACGTCGTGGGCTTTCGGATAGCGCTTTTTCAGCACTTCGCCGAGGCGGTTCTGGTTCAGCAGGGCTTGCACCTGGTGGCGCGTATCGTCGGAATAGGCGCCGAGGTATTTCAATGGGACTGTCATGGCGGCGAGACTGTACCACACGGTGCGCGGCACGGCCGAGGGTGGGCTGTGGGCCCGTTACCACAGCGGTATGCATGCCGGATGTACTTTTTGTTAACACCCGCCGGTGCCCATGATAGTGTTGCAAGGAATTAATTTCCTTTCTATACATTCGTCGCATGGACGCCATTCCCCCGATCGGATCGCTTGCGGCCCTGCTCGCGGCACTGGCCACGGCGCGGTTGACCGCCCGCTGGACACCGCCGCCGGCAGCCGGACGTTGTGAAACGATCGACGGCCTGCGGGGATTCCTGGCCTTTGCGGTGTTCCTGCATCACGCGGCCATCAACTACCGGTTCCTGCAGTACCGCACATGGACGGCGCCCCAATCGAACCTGTTCGTCAATTTCGGCCAGGCCAGCGTGGCACTGTTCTTCATGCTCACGGGCTTTTTGTTCTATGGCGCCCTGGTCCGGCACCGCGGCGGCTCGCTGGACTGGCTGCGGCTGTTCTGCTCCCGGATCCTGCGCCTGACGCCGCTCTACCTGGTCGCCATGGTGCTGATGTTCGCCATCGTTGCCATGCAGACCGGCTGGGAATGGCGCCGGCCGCCCGCCGACGTGCTGGCCGATGCCGGCAATTGGCTGGGTTTCACGGCCTTTGGCACGCCCGACCTGAACGGGCTGGCGCGTACCTATATCGTCACGGGCGGCGTTACATGGTCGCTGCCCTACGAATGGGCGTTCTACCTGTGCCTGCCGCTGCTCGCGCTCGTCCAGCGCGTTCGCGTGCCGCTGGGCTGGCTGGCCGGCAGCGCCGCCGTTGCCGCGGCGATCGGTCCCGATGCGTTGCGCTGGCCGCACACGCACTATCTTGCCGCCTTTGCCGGCGGGATCGTCGCGGTGCACGTTGCCGCGCTGCCCGCCATGCGTGCCTTCGCCGCCCGGCCGGCCGCCTCGGTCGTGCTGCTCGTGGCGGTTGCGTGGGCGTATGCGGGATTCCCGACCGCGTGGCAGCCGGCGAGCCTGGCGTTGCTGGGTGTCGTGTTTACGCTGGTGGCGGCGGGATGCGACCTGTTCGGCGTGCTGCGCGCCAGGACGGCACGCGTCTTTGGCGAATACGCCTATGGCATCTACCTGCTGCACGGCATTGCGCTGTATGCCGCCTTCACGCTCGTGCCGGGGGCGGGGCGTGCGGCGCAGCTGTCGCCGGCGGCCTACTGGTGCGCAGTGGCCATGCTGGCGCCGCTGCTGGTCGTCGCCTGTTCATTGACATTCCGTTATGTCGAGGCACCGATGATGGGCTGCACCGCGGCGCTGGTGGCGGCGGTACGGCGCCAGCCGAAGGTCGCGCCGGTCGCGCCGTGACCCGCCTCCGTACCGGGATTTTTTAAAGCTGATCTATTGCCGGGCCGACACACCGGGGCGCCGCTCTTGTATGATGGCGCCATGCGCACCCATGTCAATTCCGTGGGACTGCTGGTCCGCGCCGATCCCGCACTCCTGTTCGTCTATCCCGACCACATTCCGCGCAGCTGCATCGATGTCCTGCCGCAGCAGCCGGGCATCTATGTGTTCCGCGACGAAGCCGCCACGCCGATCTACATCGGCAAGAGCGTCAATATCCGGCAGCGCGTGCTGTCGCACCTGCGCACGCCCGAGGAAGCGCAGATGCTGGCGCGCACGCGCCACATCGATTTCGAGCGCACCGGCGGCGAGCTCGGCGCGCTGCTGCGCGAGGCGATGCTGATCCGCGAGCACCAGCCTGTCTTCAATGTGAAGCTGCGCAAGCAGCGCGAGATGTGTTCCATCGCCCTGCGCGAGCACCGGCCCGAGATCGTGTTCGCGAAGGAGGTGGATTTCGGCCGCACCGATGGCCTGTTCGGCCTGTTCGGCACGAAGAAGGCGGCGCAGGAAACGCTGAAGAAGCTCCTGGGGGCGGCGAACCTGTGCAGCGTGGCAGCGGGGCTGGAAAAGGGTACTCCGGGCCGGCCGTGCTTCGCCCGCCAGATCGCCCGCTGCCGGGGCGCCTGCATCGGCGAGGAAAGCGCGGCCGACCATGGCGCGCGCCTGCACGCGGCGCTCGGCCACATGCTGGTGCGGCGCTGGCCGTACGACGGACCCATCGCGATCGTCGAGGAGTCCGACGGGCTGCGGCAAAAGCAGCTGGTCGACAACTGGTGCTACCTCGGCACCGGCAAGCTGAAGAAGAAGCGCGCGGCCGCCCGCTTCGATCCCGCGGTCTATCACATCCTCCAGCGGCCGCTGCTGGCGGGCGGGCTGGCGATCGAACTTCTGTAGCCGTCCGGATTCAGCTTGTCCATATCCGCGCCCCGACAGGCATGCATGCGTGCGGCCATATAATAAGCGCTATATAGTCATGTATATTGCGGTTCTCACTATTCGACGAGGTTTTTCCATGCGCAAGGCACTGTTCGCCGTTGTCGCCACCACGCTGCCACTGCTGGCGGGTGCGGCAGACGTCACCGTTTCCGCCGCCGCCAGCCTGACCAATGCATTCAAGGAGCTGGCGCAGGCATTCGAAACGGCCCATCCCGGCAACAAGGTATTGCTGAACTTTGCCGCCTCCGATCCACTCGTGCAGCAGGTCGCGAAGGGCGCACCGGTGGACCTGCTGGCGTCGGCCGACCAGGACGCGATGGACAAGGCGCAGAAGCTGAACCTGCTCGCCGCTGGCACGCGGCGCGATTTCGCCAGCAATACCGTGGTACTGGTGGTGCCGACCACCAGCAAGATCGCGTCGCTGGCCGACCTGAAATCGGCAGCGCGGCTCACCACCGGCAACCCGGCCAGCGTGCCGATCGGCCGCTACGCGCAGGAAGCGCTGGAGAAGGCGGGCCTCTGGCAGGCGCTGCAGCCGAAGTTCGTGTTCGGCACGTCGGTGCGCCAGAGCCTGGACTACGTGGCCCGCGGCGAAGCCGATGCCGGCTTCGTCTACGCCACCGACGTGATGGCGCAGAAGGATAAAGTCAGGGCGGTGCTGGCCGTGCCGACCGAAACGCCGGTGCGCTACCCGATCGCCGTCATCGCCAGCGCGCAGCAGCCGCAGCTGGCACGCCGGTTCACCGATTACGCGGTGTCGCCGGCCGGCCAGGCGATCCTGGCGAAATACGGTTTCGGCAAGCCCTGATGGGAGAGGCGTGGATCGCGCTCGGCCTGTCGCTGAAGGTGGCGCTGTGGGCCACCGCCCTCGACCTGGTAGTCGGCGTGGCCATCGGCTGGGTGCTGGCGCGCAAGCGCTTTCCCGGCCGGGAACTCCTCGACGCGCTGATGACGCTGCCGATGGTGATGCCGCCCACGGTGCTCGGCTATTACCTGCTGGTCGTCATCGGCCGCAACGGCCCGGTGGGCGGCTGGCTGCATGACGTGTTCGGCATCAACCTCATCTTCACGTGGCAGGCCGCCGTCATCGCGGCCGCCGTGGTGGCATTTCCCCTTGTCGCGAAAGGTGCCCGCTCGGCGTTCGAGTCGGTCGATCCGCAGCTGGAGCAGGCCGCGCGCGTGCTCGGCATTTCCGGCATGGGCGTGTTCCTGCGCGTGACGCTGCCGCTCGCCTGGCGTGGCGTGCTGGCCGGCACGCTGCTGGCGTTTGCCCGTTCGATGGGCGAGTTCGGCGCCACGCTGATGGTGGCGGGCAGCATTCCCGGCAAGACGCAGACGTTGTCGATCGCCGTCTATGAAGCCGTGCAGGCAGGGCAGGACGATACCGCCAACCTGCTGGTGATCGTCACTTCGGTCACCTGCGTGGCCGTGCTGGTGACGGCCAGCCGGCTCGCCCCGGCGCGCAAGGCAGTGGCATGATCCGCCTCGACATCGACACCACGCTGCGCGCGGCCGCGCGCGAATTCCGCCTGCGCGCAAAGTTCACGTCCGTCAGCCAGCGGGTCGTCATCTATGGCGCCTCGGGCGCCGGCAAGAGCCAGATGCTCAAGGCGGTGGCCGGCCTGGCACGGCCGGACGCGGGCCATATCGAGCTGGCGGGCAGGGTGCTGTTCGACAGCGCCAACGGCATCGACGTGCCGCCGCAGCGGCGCAACGTGGGCTACCTGTTCCAGGACTATGCGCTGTTTCCGCACCTGAACGTGCGCCAGAATATCGCGTTCGGCCTGCAACGCGGTCTGTTCAATCCGCCGCGCAAGGTCGATGGCGAGCGGATCGCCTACTGGCTCGATGCGTTCGGTCTGGAAGCGGTGGCCATGCAGGTGCCGGACCAGCTTTCCGGCGGCCAGCGGCAACGGGTGGCGCTGGCGCGCGCGCTCATCGCGGAACCGGCCGCGCTGCTGCTGGACGAACCGTTCGCGGCGCTCGATCCGGCGCTGCGCGTGCGCATGCGTGCCGAGCTCGACGCACTGCAGCGCCGCCTCGATATCCCGATGATGATGATCACGCACGACCCGGAAGACGCCGTGGCGTTCGGCGGGCATGTACTGACGATGGCCGATGGCGCCATCGTCGAGGAGAAAGCATGAACGAAGCAGCGGAACCGGCGCCTCTCGAACTGCATGGCAGCCTGTGGCTGGCGGCGGGCGGCAGGCAGCTGGGCGGACCGGACCGCATCGCGCTGCTCGCCGCCATCGGCCAGTGCGGTTCGATCACGGCGGCGGCCAAGGCCGTGGGCATGAGCTACAAGGGCGCATGGGACGCGGTGGATGCGATGAACAACCTGGCCGGCACGCCGCTGGTCGAGCGGCTGGCTGGCGGCAAGGGGGGCGGCGGCACGCGGCTCACCGAACGCGGCGCGCAGCTGGTGGGCCAGTTCCGGCGGCTGGAGGAAGTGCATCGCCGCTTCGTCGAACAGTTGGGCAAGCAAACGGATATCGAGGTCGATCTGCTGCAGGTACTGAACATGAAAACCAGCGCGCGCAACCAGTTCCTGGGCACCGTGGACGCCGTGACACGTGGCGCCGTCAACGACGAGGTGGTGCTGCGCATCGTCGGCGGTCAGCGCATCGTGGCGGTCGTGACGCATGAAAGCACGCAAAGCCTCGGCCTGGTGCCGGGCGTACAGGCGTTCGCGCTCGTGAAGGCGTCGTCGGTGATCGTTGCGGTGGATGCGCAAGGAATGAAACTGTCGGCCCGCAACCAGCTCGCGGGTACCGTTGCGCGGGTCGTGCCGGGCGCGGTGAATACCGAGGTGACGATCGCGTTGCCCGGTGGCGGCACGATCGCGGCCACGGTAACGCGGGACAGCTCGGAAGGGCTGGGACTGGTTGTAGGCATGCCGGCGACCGCGCTGTTCAAGGCTTCCAGCGTGATCGTCGGCATGCCGGCATGACGCGCCGTGGCGCGCCTTGCCGCTGAATCAGACGGTTCGGGTGGACTCGAACAGGAACCAGATGCGCTGTTCCGCTTCGTCGATCCAGTTTTCAAGCACGCTGGCCGTGGCGATGTCCTGGTCTTCGTCGCACACATCGTGCACTTCACGCATCGACTTCACCAGTGCCTGGTTGTCGGCGCGCAGCTCGTCCAGCATGGCGATCGCGTCGACGAACGGCTCGTCATTGTCCTTGATGCGCTGCAGCTCGGAAATGTGCTTGATGGAGCGGATCGTGGTGCCGCCCAGCTTGCGCACGCGCTCGGCGATCGGGTCGAGCATCGCATAGATCGCCGTGGCTTGCTCGTCGAGCAGCAGGTGGTAGGAACGGAAGTGCGGGCCGCTCACGTGCCAGTGAAAATTCTTGCATTTGATGTACAGCGCAAAGGTGTCCGCCAGCAGTGCATTGAGTCCTTCGGCCACTTCCTTGCGGGCTTTGTTGCCGAGATCGGTCGGCGTCTTGAGTGCTTCCACTTGTGCTTGGTCGTTCATGTCTGCCTCGTCTTGATTTGGAAATCCATTGTATCGCAGACAACGAAATCGCGTGATGAACCGTGCGGGCGGGTGCCACCACTCCCGGAAGGGGGAGGAATGCCGCCGGACGCCCGTAAAAGCGCGGGAATCAGCTGAAAAGCGGGACAGGACAGCGCACAGGCGACCGGCGCGTTGCAACGATGGCTGCCCGATAAATAAGCGGGGCAATCGCGGGGCAGTCTGGCGGGTGCATCCGCTGTGAGAGCGTGAACGGGTTGTGCGGCGGAGAACGGCGCTGCGAGCGACAGCTCAAGAAGAAAGCGCAGAGCGCGGGAAGGCAATATGGCGGAGCCGGGAGAGGAGCCCCGGCCCGCCGTGGTATGGAGGAGATGCGCCGGCTACGTGCGGCTCGACCGGCGATAGCCGTCAGCGGTTTTCTTCCTTCGCCCCCTGGCGTGCGAGCCGGCTTGCGGACTGGCGGCTTTCACCGCCTTTTCTACCGATTTCCGCCATGTGTTCGCGATCCCGGCTGACAGCCTCGCCGCCTTTCTGGCCGGCGCGGCGCGCTTCCTCGGAATCGAATTCGTGCGCGGTCCCTTTCTGGTGGGCTGCCTGGCCCCCCTTGCTGGCAATCATCCGCTGGGTTGCCTCGTCCATTGCGGCAAAACCGCGTTTGCTGGTGCTTTTTCCGCTCCCTTGTGTTTCCGCCCGCTGGCTGTTCCCCTTGTTCGGTTCGGATCGCTGCTCGGTTTTCCCATCGGTTCCGAGGTCGCTACGGGCCTTGCTGCCTGATTCGCTGCGTGATTCGCCGTGATGATCAATACGTGATTCGCCGTGATTTGTGGACATGTTTCACCTCTCTCGCTCTGGATCGTAGGAATCGATCGAATCGGTCGAATCGATCGAGCCGGTCGACTCGGTCGAATCGGTCGAATCGGTCGAATGGATCGAATCGATCGAATGGATCGAATGCATCGAAGCCGGGCCGCGGCCCGGGCCACGAAGCGGCAAGGTCGGCCGCTTCGTGTAGTTAGAGGAGGAGGTCGTCGCGTAAGTTCCGGCGATCGTTCAGGAATCGGCCTTGCCGATCGCCGAGCGTTCGCCGACGGCTTCGCGGGTGCCGCTGCGCAATGGCCGGGCGCCCATATCGTGTTCCAGCTGCTCCTTGCGGTCGGCCAGCTGTTCGCACAGCGCCGTCAGGTCGGCATTGCCCTGGCGTGCCTGCGGGAACATTTCCTGCTCTTCTTCCGTCACATGGTGTTCGATCGCCTTGCGCAGCATCGCCATGGTGCTGTCGAGATCCGGATCGTCGCCGCTCATGCCCTGGATATGGGCAATCAGCTCCTTTGCCTCGGCATGTTCCTGGATCGCTTCCCGTACCATCTTCTCGTCGCCGGTTTCGCTGCGCACCGCCGGGTAGAAGATTTCTTCCTCGATCATCGTGTGGATTTCCAGTTCCATGCAGATCTGCAGCGCGAGGTCGGCCTTCAGGCTGATGTCGCCGATGTTCTGCAGCCGCTCGTACTCGCGGAACAGTTGCTTCACCTTGTCGTGGTCGGCAGTCAGCAGGGCCACGGCATCCTTCGATCGGCTGTTCTGCGTGCGCGGCATGTTGACGGCCGGGTGATCGCTGCTGCTCGGCATCGCTACCGCGTCGCGGGCACTGGTGGAATTACCGGCATTGCCGGCATTGCTGTTGCTGGTGATATCGGTGGTCATGGGTGGCTCTCCTGGTGTGTTGTGAGATGCCGCGCCGGTCCGCGCGGCGGCTGCCTGTTACCTGCGACCGAGTATAGGCCGGGTGCGTCAAGGCAGGCGCGCCCTTGCCATATTGGTATGCTCTGCCGTTCGTGCGACAATAGCGCTCTTCGGCAGGCGCATCTGCCCGATCCGGTCCTGCTTCCAGCCCGGATCGAGCCGACCTTTCAGCCCGACCTTTCAGCCCGACCTTTCAGCCCGACCTTCCAATCATGCATCCCGAATACATCCTCACGCTTTCCTGCCCGGACCAGCGCGGCATCGTGCACCGCGTATCCGGCTTCCTCGCCGAGCACGGCTGCAACATCATCGATTCCGCCCAGTTCGGCGACCAGGAAACGTGCCGCTTCTTCATGCGCGTGCACTTTGCCGCCGAGGATGCGGCGGTCGGCGATGCGGCGCTGCGTGCCGACTTTGCCGAGCTGGCAGATACGCTGCGGCTGGAATGGCACCTGCACGATGCGCACCGCAAGCCGCGCGTGCTGCTGATGGTGTCGAAGATCGGCCATTGCCTGAACGACCTGCTGTTCCGCTACAAGAGCGGGCTGCTGCCGGTCGAGATCCCGGCCATCGTGTCGAACCACATGGATTTCTACCAGCTGGCCGCCAGCTACAACATCCCGTTCCACCACCTGCCGCTGGCCGCCGGCGCGCCGGAAAGCGCCAAGCTGGCGCAGGAAGCCCGCATCATCGACCTGGTCGACTCGCACGACATCGACCTGGTGGTGCTGGCACGCTACATGCAAATCCTGTCGCCATCGCTGTGCACGCACCTGAAGGGCCGGGCGATCAACATCCACCATTCCTTCCTGCCCAGCTTCAAGGGCGCGCGGCCGTATGCGCAGGCGCACCAGCGCGGCGTGAAACTGATCGGCGCCACGGCGCACTTCGTCACGGGCGACCTGGACGAAGGCCCGATCATCGAGCAGGACGTGGAACGCGTGGACCATTCGATGGATGCGGAAACGCTGTCCGCGATCGGCCGCGACGTGGAATGCGTGGTGCTGGCGCGCGCCGTCAAATGGTTCGTCGAGCACCGCGTGCTGCAGAACGAACACCGTACCGTGATCTTCAAATAAGACTGTACCAATGGCACTCAAGGCAACAATCTACAAGGCGGAACTGTCGATCGCCGACATGGACCGCAATTACTACGGCACCCACACGCTGACGCTGGCGCGCCACCCCTCTGAAACCGACGAGCGGATGATGGTGCGCCTGCTGGCGTTCGCGATCCATGCCAACGAAGCGCTGAGCTTCACAAAGGGCATGTTCGACGTCGAGGAACCGGACCTGTGGCAGAAGGACCTGACCGATGCGATCGAACTGTGGATCGAGGTGGGCCAGCCGGAAGAGCGCCGTATCCTGAAGGGCGCGGGCCGCGCCGAACACGTGATCGTGTACAGCTACAGCACGGCCAGCCCGATCTGGTGGAAAAACATCGCCAACAAGATCGAGCGCGCGAAAAACGTTTCCGTCGTCAACCTGCCTTCCGACACCACGGCGGCCCTGGAGAAGATGGCACAGCGGAACATGCAGCTGCAATGCACGATCCAGGATGGCCAGATCTGGCTGACCGACGGCACGGAGACCGTGCTGGTCGAACGCGAAGTCTGGAAGGCCGAGCGTTAAGTAAAATCCCTGTACGCGGCGTTGCGCACGTCGCGCGGGAAGGCGCCCGCCATCCCTTCGAACGTGGTGTTGGTCAGCTGCACCACGGCGAGATCCGCGACCGGATCGAAGAACCAGGAATGGCCGTACGCGCCGCCCCACTGCAGCGTGCCGGCCGATTGCGGCGAGTGCGCTTCCTTCGGGTTGCCCAGCACCGCGCCCAGGTAGCCGAAGCCCCAGCCGGGGCCCTGCGTCATCGCGCCCGTGCCGGTGCGGTCCACTTCGGCCGCGCGCAGGATGCCGCGGTTCGCCGTCCTCAGGCTCAGGAGAAAACGCAGGAAATCGTCCGCCGTGCCGGCCATGCCCGAACCGCCGGACGGATACGACGCGGCATCGAAGATCCGCGCCGGCGCGAAGTGCGCGAAGCCATCCATGAACGGCACCGTTTCCTCGTTGCCCATGCGCGCCGGCGGGGCGGGCTTTGCATCGCGGTAGGGCACGGCCAGCCGGCCGGGATCGACGACCTCGAACGCGGTCTCGCGCATCCGCAATGGCCCCGTCACCTCGCGCTGCACGATCGCCGGCAGCGGCATGCCGGTCGCTTCTTGGAGCACGGCGCCAAGCACGTCCGTGGCCACCGAATAGCGCCAGCCGGTGCCGGGCGCATAGGCCAGCGGGGCGGCGCCGATGCGGACCAGGTTGTCTTCCAGCGACAGGCCGGGCTGGTCGAGGCCGTCGGACACGCGCGCGCGGCGATAGGGCCCATCGGGCGCTTCCAGGAAGCCGTAGGACAGGCCGGCCGTGTGCGTCAGCAGGTGGTGCAGCGCGATCGCGGGCGTGGAGCCGTCGGCAAGGCGCGGGCGGAATGCCGGCAGCCACGCCGTTATCGGCGCGGACAGGTCGATGGTTTCCTCGTCGGCCAGTTTCAGGGCGGCCGTGGCGACCAGCGGCTTCGTGAACGAGGCCAGCCGGAAGATGGCATCATCGCGCATCGGCACGCCATGCTCGCGGTCCGCGCTGCCGGCGGCGCGCCGGTAGACGATCTCGCCATCGCGCGCGACAAGGACCACGGTGCCGACGATGCGCTGGCGCGCGATCGCGCTGTCGATCGCCGTGTCGAGATGGGAACCGGTCATGATGGGCCTTATGTTGGACGGTTCGCCATGATAGCGGCAACACGCTTGCCGGCGTTCGGGAGGGCTATAATCCCGGCCTGCTGCGCGCTGCAGCCTCGTTCAATTGACCCGGGAGTCGCCATGAAACACCTCTTCACCGCCGCCGTGCTGGCGGTTGCATCGATGTCCGCCCACGCGCAGGTGACCGTCACCGATGCGTGGGCGCGTGCCACCGTGCCGGCCGCCAAGGCTTCCGGCGCCTTCATGCAGGTCGCGTCGAAGACGGATGCCCGGCTGGTCGGTGTCAGCAGCCCCGTGGCCACGGCCGAACTGCACCAGATGTCGATGCAGGACAACCGCATGACGATGGCCCACGTGGACGCCATCGACCTGCCCGCCGGCAAGACCGTGCCGCTGGCGCCCGGCGGCTACCACGTCATGCTGATGCAGCTGAAACGCCAGCTGAAGGAAGGCGAGACCGTGCCGGTCACGCTGGTCGTCGAGCACAAGGGCGGCAAGCGGGAAAGCGTGGAAGTGCAGGTGGCCGTGCGGCCGCTCACCTACGCGCCGCCGCGCCACTGAGCGGCCACTGAGCGGCCAATGAGGGACACCGCTGAGCGCCGCGCGAATCGCCGGCCGATGCCTGGCCAATAGATGACAGCCCCGGCGGGCTGGGCCTGCCGGGGCTGGCAAAGAGGGGAGCGCGCCGCTCAGCGTGCCGCGGTGCCCAGGCGCCGCACGGTGCCGGAGCCGGCCACCGCTTTCGTCAATTGCACGTCGCCGTAGTAGCCCACGCTGCCGGAACCGGTGACGTTGGCGGTGATGGTGCCGCTTGCCGCCAGCACCGACTGGCCGGAACCGCTCACGCTGACTGTGGCATGCCGCACGCCCAGGCGGGCGGTATCGGCCTTGCCGGAGCCGGCGATCGAGATGTCGGCGCGCGTGGCCTGGCCGGCCGCTTCGACCTTGCCGCTGCCGGCCACGGACACATCGACCGTTTTCGCTTCGATGCCGTCGATGTCGAGCGCTCCGGAGCCGGCCACGTCGATCGCCAGCTTGTCGGCACGCACCCGTTTCGCTTCGAGCCTGCCGGAACCGGCCACGCCCAGGTTGTCCACGTTGCGCGCCTTCACCACGATGCGCACGCGGCGGCCGTCGAACTGCATGTTCTTCCTCACCGGCCGGATCGTCAGCACGCCGTTGCGCACCACGGTCTCGATCAGGGGCACGATGTTGTCGTCGCCTTCGATCGTCAGCGTATCGTCGCCGCCGATCACCACTTCCACGTGCGCACTTGTCGCCAGTTCCACGCCGTGGAAGGGGCCGGGCTGGCGCGCCTGGGACACGATCTTGCCGCTGCCCTGCACCTGCTGCCCGCCGAGCCGCGCCAGCAGCGGTGCATCCGCCGCCACGGCGAAGTTCGCCACAGCCGCGGCCATCATCGCGGTGGCCAGCAGGGCACTGCCGGCGAGGGCGATCGTTCTGGTTTTCATGGTGAATCTCCGGGAGTACTTTGTCGATGGCTTGATCTTACGCAAACCCGGCACGGCGGTCCCCCGCCGTGCGATGAACTGCTCAAGCAGCGGGACAGAATGCACAATTGCAAAACTGGGGACGTACCCCTGTTTAGAAGAAATTTCCTGAAAACAGGGCGGTCCGGCGATCCGGTACGTCCCCAGTTTTTCTGGCGGCTAATCCAGCGGCACGGCGCGGTAGGTGTTGACGTCCACGCTGGAGACCGGCGGTGCATTGTTGCCCCAGGCGCTGCGCAGGTAGGAGACCACCTGCGCGACCTCGGCATCGTCCAGCACGTGGCTGAACGGCGGCATGCCATAGGGCCGGGGATTGCCGCGCGTGCCGGGCGGGAAGCCGCCGTTGAGCACGATGCGGATCGCGTTCGTGGAATCCGGCATCGTCAGCGCGCGGTTGCCGGCGAGCGGAGGATAGTGGGGCGGGGCGCCGGCACCGGTGGCGCCATGGCATTCGGCGCAGTGCTTGTCGTACAGCTTCGCGCCGGCCTGCAGGAACGCCGCCGCCTCGGGAGCCTTCGAACGTTCGTAGGGCTGGCCGGGGCTACCCGATGCCGGCAGGGATTTCAGGTACACCGCCATGGCTTGCACGTCCGCCTCGGACAGGTGCTGCAGGCTCTCGCGTACCACTTCGGCCATCGGCCCGAACACGGTGGCGCGCGGCGAGACGCCGATGTGCAGCAGTTGCGCGATTTCCCGCACGGGCCAGTTGCCCAGGCCCGCTTCCGCATCGGCGGTCAGCGACGGCGCATACCAGCCCAATACCGGCACGAGACCGCCGGACAGGTCGCCGCCGCTGCCGCCCAGTACATTGCGCGCGCTGTGGCATGCGCTGCAGTGGCCGGGACCTTCGACCAGGTAGGCGCCCCGGTTCCAATCGGCCGGGCGGTCCGGCCGTTCCTGGAAGACGGCGGGCCGGAAGTACAGGGCGCGCCAGAAGGCCAGCGCCACCTGGGTGTCGTACGGGAAGCGCAGCTGGTGCGGTTCGCTGGCGCGGCGCACGGCGGGAATGGTGCGGAAGTAGGCATACAGCGCATCGGCATCGTCGCGCGTGATCGCCGTGTAGTTCGTGTACGGGAATGCCGGGTACAGCAACCTGCCATCGCGCCCGCGGCCATTGTGCAGCGCGTTCCAGAAATCGCCCGCCGTCCAGCCGCCGATGCCGGTGGCGACATCCTGCGTGATGTTCGGCGCGACGATGGCGCCGAACGGCGTTTGCAGCATGCGGCCACCGGCATACGGCTCCCCGCCGCGCACCGTGTGGCACGCCATGCAGTCGGCCGCGCGGGCCAGGTAGGCGCCGCGCGCGACCTTTTCGCCGACAGGCAGTGCGGCGAAGGCGGCGCTGGCGGGCGGGCCGTCATCGTGGCGCGGCCACAGCAGGCCCACGCCCACGGCCAGCAGCATGGCCGTCGTGGCCGCGATCCGGCGCACCCGGCGGCTCGTGGCGCGGCTCATGGTGAAATTCAAGGCGCGCCTCCGTGGTCCGGCACGCCGCCGCAGCGCATCGGCAATGGCGCCGCCGGTGCCGCGGCCGGCCTTGCGGCATCGTCCACGGGCTGGCTCGCCAGCCAGCTCGACACGGCCGCCACGTCCGCCTCGGTCAGCCGGGCCGCCACGTCGGCCATGCAGTCGGGCGCCTGGGCACGCCGTGCCCGGTTCTTCCATGCCCCGAATTGCGCGTTGATGTAATCGCGCGGCAGTCCCAGGAGGCCGGGAATCGCGGGCGCCACCCCGGCCAGCCGCTCCCCGTGGCAGGCCGCGCAGGCTGGGATGCTGCGCGCCGCGTCGCCTTGCCGCACGAGCGTGCGGCCGCGTTCCAGCATCTGCGCGGTGGCAACCGGTGCGGGCGCCGGCAAATGCGGCGGGTGCTGGTTCGCGAAGAACTGCGCGATCTCGCGCAGGTAGGGCTCGGGAAGGTTGCCCACCATGTACGTCATCATCGGGAACTGGCGCCGCCCGTCGCGAAAGTTCAGCAACTGGTTGTACAGGTAGCCTTCGGGCTTGCCGGCGATGCGGGGAAAGAACGCGTCGTTGCGGCCTTGCGGCTGGTGGCAGGCCAGGCACGGGGCCAGGCGCTGCGCCAGCGTGTCGGGAGGTGCCGCAGCCGGCGCGGCCAGCGCGATGGCGGGCAGCAAAAGGGGGAGCAGCAGAGAGAAGGGCACGGCAAGCGCGGCGTGCAGCAAGTGTCTCGAAATGGCCATACCGTTCTTGGGCGGATGTCGATCACCCAAGCATACCCTCGCGCCCGCCGGAAGAACAGCGGCGCGCGTTTCAGTCGCCGGCTGGCGTGGCTGGCGTGGCTGGCGTGGCTGGCAAGGAGCGCGGCGGTCGCGCTGCTTTCGGCGCGGGCAGCCTGTTGCCGAGCGCGAGCCAGTGGCGGTAGACGCGCAGCGCCACCTGTGCATCGTCGGCCGCGTACAGCAGCTGCTTGTCCGACAGCTTCGGCGCTGCCCAGTTGGTGGTGGAGATTTTTTTCGACTTCTGCAGCTTGTGGCCAAAATACTGCGCCACCGCGCTCTTCGCGCCCAGGTCGTGCTTCTGGCCCGGCACGCGCAGCGCCTTCGACAGATCGGCCACGGATGCCGGTTCGATCGCCAGCTTGGCGCGCAACCGCTTCACGTCGTCCGCCAGGCCGAAACCCACTTTCAGCGTGTGCGCCGATTCGAGGATCGCTTTCAGCGCCGGCAGCACGGGCGCCACGTCGGGCCCGACCGGGAAAAGCCAGGCCGTGCGCTCGTCGGCGAACTGCACGAGGTGCGGTCCGTCCGAGCTCTGGCCCTTGACGAAGGTGGGTTTGGATTCGGTGTCGAAGCCGATCGCATCGTGCGCCAGCAGCGCGGCCTGGGCGGCCTGCGCTTCCTCGGCCGTGCGCACGAGGCGGATGTCGGCCAGCGCGATGCCCTGGTAGGGCGGCAGTTCGGGCTCGCGCGGCGGTGCTTCGGTATGGAAGACCATCAGCCCTTGCGGGAGAATTTCGCGGTCAGCTGTTCGAGCTTTTCCTGGCGGCGGCGTGACGCTTCGTCGGCCGCCTGCGCTTCGCGCTCGGCCTTCTTGCGCTCCGCTTCCTTGCGGAAGCGTTCGGCCAGCGTATCCTTCGCGTGCTTGCGGTGCACGTCCGTGACTTCGGCGCCGGTCGAACCATCGAGGTTATACCGCACGGTGGCTTTTTCCATCGCGCGCAGGTAGCGCTGCGAACCCGTGTGGATGCCCAGCGCGGCACGCATCATCTTGCGGTCGATGCCCGGCAGTTGCGCGAGGATCTGCTTGTCGATGCCGATCGCCAGCGGCAGGAAATCGCGGAAGGGCGCGAACTGCTGGCCGAGCTGTTTCAGCAGGGCACGAGCGCTCGGTGCCGCAATGGCAGGTGCCGCGGGTGCTCCTGCGGGAGCGGCTTCGGTGGAAGCACCCTCGGCGGAATCGGTTTCGGTAGCGGCAGCATTGGTGTCGACAACATTGGTGTCGGCAACGTTGGGCTCAACGTTGGTGGACTCAACGTTGGTGGACTCAACATCGGCGGAAGCGGTTTCGGCAGCGGACGTCTCGGGGGTAAGGCTGGTATTCATCGACTTCATGGATTGATCAGGAGGCGCCAGCATACCATGCGCGACACGCGCGCGCGTTGCATTTTTCTTCATCATGCCGGGTCGGCCACAGGCGATCCGGGGCCTGCCGAAGATCCTTCGGTGGCCCATCGCGTGCCAGGCGATGTCAAAGCGTGTATAATGGCCGACGCACCAAAAGCAGCGCGGTGCGGATTCAGTCTGTAAGGAGTTGTCCGCGGTCCCCTGAACAGGGTTTTCCGCATGCCGGCGCCCGCGGTGCAGTTGCCGCAGCGGCGCGGAGGCCGAGCCCTCTCTTCTGTTCGCACTGAGCTTTGACACTGATTTGCACTGCTGAGTAATCCACGGAATTGCCATGATTGGAGTCCGCGAATCGAACCCGAAAGGTTCGTGTGGCGCGGGCTTTTTTCATTCCGGATGATCCCCATATACGTACCGGCACGGCCTTTGCGAAGGCCGGGCTGGATTGTTCAATTTTCCACCTGCGTCGTGCCCCGCCAGGCACTGAAGAGATATTTGATGACGACGAAAACGCCGAAGACCCTAACGCTGTCCACCAAGAAGCCGCGCGCCGAAGCCGCGCCGCTGACGGTGCCGAAGACCACCTTATCCTATGTGATCGACAATGCGCAAGAGGCCGCCGGTAAAGTGACCGTCGTGAAGAAAAAGACGTCCCGCCTCGCGGCGCTGGCGGCGGACGAACCGGTGCAGGCCGAAGCGTCCGTGGTCGAGGCCGTTGCTGCCGACGAGCCGGCTGGTGCCGAGCCGAAGAAAACGCTGCGCAAGGCCGTGCCGGGCGCCGACGAAGCGCCGAAGGCGCCGGTGGTGCGCGTGCGCAAGGCCAAGCTGGAAGCGCCTGCGCAGTCGCCGTCCGCCCCGGCCGCCGTCAGCCAGGTCACCGATGCCGCCACGCTGGCATCGATCGACACCTCCGGCTACCTGCTGCCTTCGGTGAAGGTGCCGGGCCGCCGCGGCCGCAAGCCGAGCGAATTCACGCCCGAGAACGATGAGGTGGCGGCACTGAACGCCGTCGAACGCGCCGAGCTGAAGGCCGCGTCGAAGGCGCGCGAGCGCAAGGCCAAGGGCCTGGACCCGTTCGGCGGCGAAGCCGGCATGTCCGGCGAAGACATCGAAAAGCGCCGCCAGCAGTTCAAGAACCTGATCAACATGGGCAAGGACCGCGGTTTCCTGACCTATGCCGAGATCAACGACCAGCTGCCCGAGAATATCGTCGATCCGGAAGCGATCGAAGGCATCATCGCCACGTTCAACGACATGGGCATCGCCGTCTACGAGCGCGCGCCGGATGCCGAGGCGCTGCTGTTGTCCGATAACGTGCCGACCGCCACGTCCGACGATGAAGTGGAAGCGGCCGCCGCGACGGCGCTGTCCACGGTGGACTCCGACTTCGGCCGCACCACCGACCCGGTGCGCATGTACATGCGCGAAATGGGCGCCGTGGCGCTGCTGACGCGCGAAGGCGAGATCGAGATCGCCAAGCGCATCGAGGAAGGCCTGCGCGACATGATCCAGGCCATCTCCGCCTGCCCGACGACGATCAACGAAATCGTCGAGCTGGCCGCGAAGATCGAGAACGACGAGCTGAAGGTCGATGACGTGGTCGACGGCTTCGTCGATCCGGACGAGAATTCCGCGCCGGCACCGGTGCGTGCCCCGGCCCCCGCGGCATCCAGCGACGAGGATGACGAAGAGGAAGAAGAGCTCGAAGAAGAGAGCGACGGCGACGCCAACGGCGGCGCGGCCGGCTTCTCCACCGAACAGCTGGTGCAGCTGAGGGTCGACGCATTGGAGCGCTTCGCCGTCATCTCGTCGCAGTTCGACAAGATGCGCAAGGCCACCTATGGCTCGGCTGTCTACCAGAAAGCCCAGGCCACCATTTCGGCCGAGCTGCTGGGCATCCGCTTCACGGCGAAGGTCGTGGAAAAGCTGTGCGACACGCTGCGCGGCCAGATGGAACAGGTGCGCAGCATCGAGCGCGCCGTGCTGGAACTGTGCGTGAACCGCTGCGGCATGCCGCGCGCCCACTTCATCAAGGTCTTCCCGGGCAACGAGACGAACCTGGACTGGGTGGACGGCGAAGTGGATGCACGCCATCCGTACAGTGCGGTGCTGGGCCGTAACGTGCCGGCGATCAAGGAGCTGCAGAACAAGATGATCGACCTGCAGGAACGCGTGGCGCTGCCGCTGGCCGACCTGCGCAAGATTAACAAGCAGATGGCCGCCGGCGAAAAGCGTGCCCGCCACGCCAAGCGCGAAATGACGGTGGCCAACCTGCGCCTCGTGATCTCGATCGCCAAGAAATACATCAACCGCGGCCTGCAATTCCTCGACCTGATCCAGGAAGGCAATATCGGCCTGCTGAAAGCGGTCGACAAGTTCGAGTACCGCCGCGGCTACAAGTTCTCCACGTATGCCACGTGGTGGATCCGCCAGGCGATCACGCGTTCGATCGCGGACATGGCCCGCACCATCCGCGTGCCGGTGCACATGATCGAAACGATCAACAAGATGAACCGCATCAGCCGCCAGATCATGCAGGAAACCGGCAACGAGCCGGACATGGCAACGCTGGCCGCGAAGATGGAGATGCCGGAGTCGAAGGTGCGCGAGATCATGAAGATCGCCAAGGAGCCGATTTCGATGGAAACGCCGATGGGCGAGGACGGCGATTCGCAGTTGGGCGACTTCATCGAGGACAACACCACGCTGGCCCCGCTGGACGCCGCGCTGCACGCTTCGATGCGCAACGTCATCAAGGAAGTGCTCGATTCGCTGACGCCGCGCGAAGCCAAGGTGCTGCGCATGCGCTACGGCGTGGAAATGTCGAACGACCACACGCTGGAAGAAGTGGGCAAGCAGTTCGACGTGACCCGCGAGCGTATCCGCCAGATCGAAGCCAAGGCGATGAGCAAGCTGCGCCAGCCTTCGCGCTCGGACAAGCTGAAAACGTTCCTGACGCAGAACTGATCCGGCCTGCCGGACCGTACGAAAAAGGAAGCTTCGGCTTCCTTTTTTTTGTACCGCTGGCGGCACGATACCCGAAAGAATTAGGTAAAAAGAGGCGGGCGTTGTATGCTCGGCCATGCACCATGCCAGGCGACCGTCGTTCTTTCCGGTCGTACCGTCGCCTGGTCGCAGGTGCGCCTGGGCCCCTCTGCCCGAACCATTGACTGGAGACGCCCATGAACGAAGCAAAGATGTCCGACAACGAAGTCGTGATGACAGTACTGCAGGCGCTGCAGGAAGAAATGCACGCCGACCTTGCAGACCTGGAAAACCGTATCGGCGCAAGCGGCGCCGATGGCCAGCCCGAAGCCCCGGATGACGGCGCCGACCTGGCCGAACTGCGCACGGCCCGCACGGCGATACACAGCGGCCTGGCCAGCATTCGCGAAGTGCTGGGCTGGATCGAGTGGATCTCCGAAGAAGACGAGGAAGAGAAGTCCTCGATCGCCGTGCAGCCCTTGCCGGCCGACCTGGCGGTGCGGATCCACTAGGCACATGCGGCAGGCCGGCGGGTGGCTGCAAAGCTGCACGAACAGCTAGTGGTGCCACCGAACCAGCGAAGCCTCCCGGGGAGACCCGGGAGGCTTCGTTCATTCCGGCGGTGTGCCGGATATCGGGGTGCCCGGCGCGGCTCTGCAAATCTGTCTGTGAAGGCAGCGGGCGGCCCCTGACTGCCTCGGCTCTTCCATGCTAGGATGTTCGATTGTCCCGCTTTCCGAGAACCATGAAGCACACGCTGTTCCTGTTCGACCTCGACGATACGCTGCTCGACTTCAAGGCATCCGAACACCTCTCCTTCGCGCGCACCCTCGGCGCACTCGGTTTCACCGGCCCGCTCGACGGGTTGTTCGCGCAGTACCAGGTCTTCAATACGGCGCTGTGGGGCCGGTTCGAGGCCGGTACCGTGTCGAAGGACTTCCTCAAGGTGGAGCGCTTCCGCCAGACGTTCGGGGCCGGTGGCCTCGATCTGGACCCCGAGGCGGCCAGCCGCCTGTTCGTGGAATCGCTGGCCGATACCGTGGTGCTGGTCGACGGCGCCACGCAGCTATGCGAGGCGCTGGCCGGCGTGGGCGAAGTGGGCATCGTCACCAATGGCGCCGAACAGATCCAGCAGCTGCGCATCGCCAGCTCCGGGCTGGCACACCACATCTCGTTCGTCTGCACATCCGAAGCGTGCGGCTTCGCCAAGCCGGACGTGCGCTTCTTCGAACATGCCGGCAAGCTGGCGCGCGCCTTTGCGCGGCACGAGGCGATCATCGTCGGCGACCGGCTGGATGCCGACATCCTCGGTGCGAACCGCTATGGCATCGAAAGCTGCTGGTTCAACCCGGGCAGGCTCGCCAACGCCACGCAGGCGGTGCCCACGTTCGAAGTGGCCAGCCTGCGCGAGGTGGTGCCGGCCTTGAAAGACCTGGCGGCGAACGCCGCCAGGGCATAACGCCAGGCTCGGATTACCCGGCGGTTCCTGCCAGCGCAGGCGCGCGCCGCGACAGCATCGCCGTGGCGACCGCGCCGGCAAGGATCAGCACCACGGCAATGACTTCGGCCTGCGTGCAACGGAACACGCCGAAATCGAGCACCGGGTTGTGGCGGATCTGTTCGACCAGCAGCCGCTCGATCCCCGCCAGCACCAGGTACACGGCAAACAGCCAGCCCCTCGCGAAGGCATGCCGGCGCAAGGCCCACAGCAGGCCGAAGCCCGCGATGCACATTGCCGCCTCGTACAGCGGCGTGGGATACACGCCGGGCAGGGCGATCACTTTGCCGACGATATTGTTCTCATAGGTTTGCGCCCACAGCCACGTGGGCAGCCAGTCCGGCTTCAGTGCCATGTCGGCCGCGATGCCCCAGTCGCCGTCGCCCGACAGCTGGCAGCCGATCCGGCCCAGCGCATAGCCGAGCATTAGCGCGGGCGCCGCGGCGTCCAGCACCGTCAGCGCCGGCAGCTTCCAGCGCCGCACGCACACCAGGCCCGCCACCGTGCCGAAGATCAGGCCGCCGAAAATGCTGAGGCCCGAGCGCGTGAAGATCATGGCGGCGGGATCGGCCAGGAACTGGTCGGTATGCTCGAGGATATGGAATACCCTGGCGCCCACGATCCCGGCCACCAGCGTGACGAAGGTGAGGTCGGGAACGACCTGCGCCGGATCGACCGCCTGGTACACCGGCTCCCCGCGCGCGTTCCTGCCGCGCACCTGCGCGTGGCCCAGCGCGCCGCAAGCGTGCAGCCTGGCCAGTTCGCGCCGCAGGAACGTGCCCGCGATGAGCATGGCCGCCACGACCGAAAGGCCGAACACGGGAATCGGCAAGGGGAGGTCGATGCCGGTCAGCGCCTTGACGATGTCGCCGAGATAGGGGTATGCCATTTTCTCCCTCAATAAATCGACGGCTTGCCCAGCACGCCATGACGCCAGTGCGCGTAACCCTTGCGCAGGCACCAGCCCAGCATCAGCACCAGCAGCGCCACCAGCACGTAGTCCGACGACTGCTTCTTGTACGTGAGGTCGATCGTGGACGGCACCGTGAACGCCTGGTAGCGGTGGCCCGTGTAGTGGGCACCGACCACCTTGCCGTCGTCGGTGATCTTGCTGGTCTCGTACAGGCCGTTGCGGTTCGGATGGATGCGCATCCGGCCATCCTTGTAGACGAAGGTCAGCGGCGCATTGTCGCGGAAGCGGATCGTGCCGACCACGTCGCCGGCCGCGTTGATGCCGGTGGCATAGCTCTGGCCCTGGCCGATCATCGCGCCGAGGTCGACCATCTTCGTGCCGTCGTGCAGGAAGGCGTGCCACTTGCGGTCGGCCGTTTCGGACGCCCCCACCACCATGCCGCTGTCGTTGACCGCCGTGGCGGCGCTGATTCTGCCGCCCAGCGTGCCGAGGTCGCGCATGCCGCCCGCGGCGGTCCACATGAAGGCGTGCCGGTAGCCGTTGTCCAGCTGCGCCGCGCCCACCACCATGCCGCCGTTGTTGATGCCGGCTGCATGGCTGTTCAGGCCGCCGAGGGTGCCGAGGTCCGTCATCTTTTCGCCGTCGTGCACGAAGGCGTGGAAGCTGCCATCCTCGATATCGGCATAGCCGGCGATCGTGCCCGCCGCGTTGATCGCGATCCCCAGGCTGCCGCCGCCGCCCAGTGTGCCCAGGTCGCGCATGCCTGCCCCGGCCTGCCAGCGGAACGCGCGCCAGCGCTTGCTGCCGTCCAGCGCACCGCCCGTGACCGTGCCGGCCGCATTGATGGCGGTCGTATAGCTGTCTGTGCCGCCCAGCGTGCCGAGATGCGTGACCTGGCCGTTGCGGTAGACCACCGCACGGCGCTGGCCATCCTCGTTGCGGATCTCGCCGGCCATGAGGCCCGCGGCGTTGACGTCGGTAGCCAGGCTGTGTTCGACGCGGCTTTCGCCAAAGCCCGCCTGGGCCATGGCTGCGCCGTGCATTACCAGCAGTGCGAGCAGGAAGCTTGTTTTACGCATGCAGATCTCCTCGAGGGGTTGGATTCACTACATACCACTGCCCGCCGCGGCCGCGGCGGGCCTTCAGAAAGCCTGTTCAGCAAGCCCGTTCAGCAAGCCTGTTCAGTAAGGCTGGCCGGTAACGTCGAGCGCGATGCGCCACAGCGCGCGGTCGCCCGTGATGAAGAGGGTGTGGCCATCGGTGCCGCCGAAGGCCGCGTTGGTGACGTTGGCATCCACGCGGATCGTCGCCAGTTCCTTGCCCTGCGGCGAAAACACGCGCACGCGGCGCGCGCCATGTTCTGTCACGTACAGGTTGCCGTGGCAGTCGAGCGTCATGCCGTCACCGCCATCGATACCCTTGATGAACGCGCGGCCGGCGCCAGGCATGCCACCGGCGATCGGATAGGCGCGCACTTCGCCATCGCCGGCGTTTACGTACAGCAGGTCGCCGGTCGGCGACAGCGCAATGCCGTTCGGGTTGCGCCGCGTGCCGTCCACCAGCGTCACCTTGCCGTCCGCGCCCACGCGGTAGATGCCGGTCACCGGCTGGCCGCCGGGTGCCGCGGCCTTCTGGTAGTCCGGGTCGGTGAAGTAGAGCGTGCCATCGGCGGCGATGGCGATGTCGTTCGGGGAGTTGAACACATTGCCGTCGTACCGTTCGGCGATGGCGCTGCGGGCCTTGTCGGCCATCGCGTAGCGCGACAGCGCCTTGTACTTGTGCGTGGCGGCGACCAGGTCGCCTTGCGCGTCGACCGCCAGCCCGTTGCTGCCGCTATCCTCGAGGAAGGTGCTGACGGTGCCGTCGGCAGCCAGCTTGCGGATGCGCGAAGGGAAGCCGCCCGCGTGGCCGAAATCCGAGAAGTACAGCGCATCCTTGATCCATACGGGCCCTTCGTACAGCTGCGGGCCGGTGCGCGTCGGTGCCGCGGCGGCGATCCGCTGCGCGGTCAGTTCGCCCGTCGGGGCCTTGCCGCAGGCGGCGGCGAAGGCCGGGCCGCAATGCCATGCCAGCAGCAGGGCGCCAAGCGGTGCAAGACGTGCAACCTGTGCAACCTGTGTAACACGTGCAAGAGGTCCGGAACGGAGCGATACGTTGAATGCCATACAGTGCCTTGAGTGAGGAGCCTCGGCGATTGTAGGATTGGATTGTTTTTAAAGCAATTGAAATCGTTTGCCGGGACGGGTCATGCCTTGCGCACGAATTCCGACTTCAGGCTCATCGCGCCAAAGCCGTCGATCTTGCAGTCGATATCGTGATCGCTGTCGACAAGGCGGATATTCCTGACCTTCGTGCCCTGCTTGATCACGCCGCCGGAGCCCTTGGGTTTCAGGTCCTTGATGACGGTGACCGTATCGCCATCCTGCAGCACGTTGCCGGAAGCGTCGCGATACACGCGCGCAGCATTGGCGGTAGCGTCCGCTGCCGCGGAAGCGGGCGGCCATTCATGGGCGCATTCGGGGCAAACGAGACTGGCGCCGTCCTGGTAGGTGAATTCGGAACCGCATTGCGGGCAGGGTGGCAGGGCGCTCATCGTGGAATCTTCGCGAAAAAGCGGGCAGTATACCCCCTCGACGAGGAGGAAGACGATGGAAAGGCTGGCCAACCCGGTCTGGGCCGCGCTGACGAGCGGCCAGCGCCACCTGGCGCGCGAGCTGGGCGAGATGCTGCATTACGAAGCCGACGTGGCGCCGTTCTGCGCGGTGCCGGAGCACGGCATGCAGGTTCCCGTGGCCGACCTGGAACGGCTGCCGGGCGATGTGTATTTCGTTGGCGCGATTCCTGCGGTGCCCGATGGCTGGCACATGAAGGAGCTGTCGGCCGTGCTGCAGATGGTGTACCGCGGCGGTCCGATCGCGCGCCCGCCGGGCGATGAAGCAAGCGAACTCGATGCGCTGGACCCGGCCATGCAGGCGCTGACCGCCGTGGCGTTCCCCGGCTATTTCCGCGCCCGCACCGGCACGATGGGCCGCTACGTGGGCGTGCGTGACGAGGGGCGATTGGTCGCCCTGGCCGGCGAGCGCATGGATTTCGGCGCACTGCGCGAGGTGAGCGCCGTCTGCACGCACCCCGATTGCACCGGGCGGGGGCATGCGCGGCGGCTGGTGCGCCATATCATGCATGGCATGCAGGCACAGGGCGTGACACCGATGCTGCACGTGGGGGCGCAGAACGCGCGTGCGATCGCGCTGTATGAAGCGCTGGGCTTCGAGCGCAATGGCGTGCTGCGGCACGCCAGCCTGTCGGCCGCTTGACCCCTCAGTCGCCTGCCGTGACGTTGCCGATGCCGGAGACCGACTTGTTCAGCGACTTCGGCTTGCCGAAGTAGGTGAGGCTGCCCATGCCGCGCACGACGGCGTTCAGCGTCTGGCTCGCGTGCACCTTCACGTCGCCGATGCCTTCGAAGTTGACGTCGGCGCGCTCGGTCTTCAGGTTCTGCGTGACCACCTCGCCCACGCCGCGCGCCTTCAGCCGCAGCCACTTCGTGCTGCCTTTCGCCTCCAGCCGCCCGGCACCTTCGAACTGCAGGTCGAGCCGCTCTTCCTTCACGTTGTCGATGACGACCTGGCCGGCACCCTCGACGATGCACTTGACCAGCGAGGGCACGGTGATGACGATCCTGTCGCCGTCCTTGAGCGACACGTTGTTCTTCTCCGCGTAGTCGATCCGCAGCTCGTCGGCCTTCACGCTGGTGGTCACCTTGCCGATGAACTCGGGCCGGCCCAGCACCTTCACCGATTGCGCCTTGCCGGCGTGGACTTCGATGTTGATCGGGCCGTGGATGGCGATGGCGCGGAAGGCGCCGAGCTGGCGCGCATCCTCGGCGCCATGGGCCGAGGTGGCGAGGAAGGCAGGGCACAGCAGCAGGTAAGGCAAAGAGCGGGACACAAAGCGGGACAGGACAGGGCGCATGGCAAGACCTTTTATCGTGATTGTATGGTGATGCGATTCTAGGACAGCGGCCGGTGGAGCAACCGGCGGATTGCGACGGAATGCCCGCACAGGGTAATGAACTGCGCAAGTGCCGGCATGCGCCAATGCCGGCAGGGCGGACGTTACAGCTCTTCAGGATCGTTCACCACTGCCCGCACATCGATCTGCAGCCCCGGCATGTCGTCCTCGTCGACACTGAACACCCCCCAATGAGCCTTGCGGCCGTTGGGCAAGGGCAGGCATAGGAGTTCCGGGCCTTCGTCCAGGGTCGACGCAATTTGCGCCACCACTTGCGTTTGTACTGCCCGGACCAGCGGCGTCAGCCGGCGCAGGTCGATGCCGCTTTGCTCCAGGTAACGCATGGTCTCGGCGACCTGGGCCTGCAACGTTGCGTTTTCGAAGTTCATGTCGCCCTCGCGCGCGGCATCGATCCAGACGTGATCGTCGGGCGGATGGATCTCGCTGCGCAGCGCATGGCCGAACAGGCAGGCCGCATAAGGATCCTTGCCCTCGAATTCGGATTTGGCCCACAGCAGGGGATTCGCCACGCCAAGCGCGGCGTAATCCGCAGCGATCGCCGCGATAGCCGGGTTTTGCTCGATGAGATATTCCTCGTACGTTTTTTTCGCCATCGGATGTCTTTCAACGGACAAGCAGCCTGCATCCCGGGCAAGCCGCATACAATGCTCGTTTCATTCCCCATGAGGCCCGGACCTCGGCGGGAGCAGCCAAATTTCGATATCATTAAATCATGAAAAATCGCGCGAGTGGTGGTCTCGTCTATTCCACCGATGGCGGGCGCATGTGCCCTGAATGCCGCCATCCCGTTTCGGCGTGTGCATGCAATGCCAAAACCGCCATCCTGGGCGACGGCGTTGTGCGCGTATCGCGCCAGACCAAGGGCCGGGGCGGCAAGAGCGTCACCGTCATCAAGGGGCTGGCGCTCGATGCCGTCGCCCTGGCTTCCCTGGGCAAGGCGCTGCGCACGGCCTGCGGCTCGGGCGGAACAGTGAAGGACGGCGTCATCGAAGTGCAGGGCGATCATTGTGAACTCGCCATGGAGTTTCTCAGAAAGCAGGGTCACGATCCGAAACGTGCCGGTGGCTAGGACATTCGATTCAATCAAAATCCTGCAGGCATCGGCTTCTTCGTGGCATTTTTCCTGAAGCTGGCCGAGCGGGAACTGCTGGAGTTGGCATGAAAGCGCCGAAAATGACGAAACCGAACCGCCTGCTGTCGGCAGTGCCTCTGTGGTGCATGGCCGCGGCCCTGGCGCACGGCCAGCCCATACGAACGCCGGTCGAAGCGCCAGGTCCCACGGGTCCCCTGAAAGGGGAAATGCTGTCCCCCGGCGCTGTATCCGGTGCGGTCCCGAGCCCGGTGGCCCTGATCATCCCCGGTTCCGGCCCGACGGACCGCGATGGCAACAGCCCGCTGGGTATTCGGGCATCCACCTATAAACTGCTTGCCGAAGACCTGGCCGCGCGCGGCGTGACGACGGTGCGCATCGACAAGCGCGGCATGTTCGCGAGCGCCGCGGCAACGCCGGACGCCAACGCGGTGACGATCGCCGACTACGCGAGCGACACGGGGGCCTGGATCGCGGCGCTGCGCCAGCGCACGGGCGCCGCCTGCGTGTGGCTCATCGGGCACAGCGAAGGAGGCCTGGTCGCGATGGCGGCTTCCCAAAGCCAGTCGGGCATCTGCGGCCTCGTGCTGGTGGCCGCCCCCGGGCGACGGCTCGCTGAAGTGCTGCGCGAGCAGCTCAAGGCGAATCCGGCGAACGCGCCGCTGCTCGGGCAGGCGTTGCCGGCAATCGATGCGCTCGAACAGGGGCGCCGGGTCGATACCGCCGCCATGCATCCGGCACTGCAGGCGCTGTTCGCGCCGCGCGTCCAGGGTTTCCTGGTCAGTGCCTTTTCATACGACCCGCCCCGCCTGCTCGCGGACTACCGCAAGCCGGTCCTGGTCCTGCAGGGCAAGCGCGATCTCCAGGTCAGCGAAGCCGATGCGCGCCTGCTGGCGCGGGCCGTCCCGCACGCCACGCTGGTGCTGCTCCCCGATGTCAACCATGTCCTCAAGGCGGTGGCATCCGGCGATGTGGGCGCGAACCATGCCGCCTACGGCGATCCAGCCTTGCCGCTTGCCCCGGAGGTTGGCAGTGCAGTGGCGAGCTTCATGCAGCGCCATCCGACGGCCGACTGAACCGCCAAGGGTGGCTGTCGCCATCGTCATTCACCCAGGCGGGAGCCCTTTCGATACTCGGCAGGGCTGCTGCCCGTCCATTGCTTGAACGCGCGGCAGAAACCCGTGGCGTCCGAAAAGCCCAGTTCGAAGGCCAGCGCGGCCACGCCCGTGTTCGAACTTGCCAGCCGGTGGACGGCGATATCGCGTCGCAGGCCGTCCTTCACCGCCTGGAAATGCGTGCCTTCCTCGGCGAAACGGCGGTTGAGGGTGCGAACGGACGTGTACAGCGCCTGGGCGAGATCCTGTATCGTCACCGGCCGAGGAAGATGCTGTTCGAGATATCCACGCGCCCTGGCCGCCGTGGAACCGCGATGCAGTGCGCTGAATGTCCAGTCTTCCGGCGCACGTTTCAGGAACGCCCACAGTTCATGCTTTTCGCGCTTGAACGGCGCCGCGCAATCCTGGTAGGCAAAGTAAATGCCCGTCGTGCCCGCATCAAAATGCACTTCGCCCGGATACAGGAATGCATGGTCGTCCGCGTGCCTGGGCCTGGCGAAACTGAATGCCACGCGGTGCAGGCCGACCTCCCTGCCAAGCAGCCAGGATGCGATGCCGTGCACGAGCTTCATCATCAACTCGTGCCCGAGCGGCGTGACCGGCGTGCCGGGTGCACGTTCCACGAGCGCCAGCCGTACCAGGGCGTTTTTCGTCGAGATGTGCAGCCGGTAATCGTCGAGCAGCAGGTTCCAGAAGCGGACAAAACGGTTCAGCGCCACCAGCACGGTCGGCGCATCCAGCAGGCTGAGCATGAGGTACTTCAGCGTGCCGGTGCGGATCGGTCGCGACCACAGTCCCAGCATTTCATCGTCGAGCGTGGCCGCGACCGTGCGGTACAGCGCGACATATTGCTGGCGCGTCAGCCGCGCGTCCGGCTGGTGAAGCAGGGACGGGGGAATGGCGGCTCCCGCGAGCACCTGTGCCGCCACCTCGTCGCCGCGGCGCGTGCGAACGTGGTGCAGCATCCCGTGCAGGAAGTGGCCGGAAAGGGTGAGGGTGCCTTGCAGGGGCGTTTTCATCGTTCGATCATTATGGCGCATTATGCATATTCGTTGGCGCGATCCGCCAGCCTTTCCCGCCCAGTCTCCCTATACTGGGCCACCTTTCGACGCAGTACGCCGGTCGTCACGATCGTGGCATGGCGTATTTCGCCTACATATTCAGCTTACGTATTTAGCTTACGTATTCAGCTTACGTATTCAGCGTAAGTATTCAGCTGATGTATTTCGCTTATCCATACCTGCCGTCATTGGCCAGCCGAGGAGCATGCATGAACACAAGACGAATTGTCGTGACCGGGATGGGGATGGTGTCGCCCCTGGGTTGTGGCGTGGAAGCCGTATGGCGCCGCCTCCTGGACGGCCAGTCGGGACTGGCTGCGCTGCCCGCGGCTGTCACGGAAGGGATTGCGGCCAAGGTTGCCGGCATCGTGCCGGAACTGGCGCCGGACCGCCCATGGGGCTTCGATCCCGCCCTGGCCGTGGCGCCGAAGGACCAGAAGAAAATGGACCGGTTCAGCGTGTTCGCCCTGGCCGCCGCGCAGGAAGCCCTGACCCAGGCCGGCTGGCAGCCCGGCACCGACAGCGAGCGTGAAAGGACGGCCACCATCGTCGGCTCGGGCGTGGGCGGATTCGGCGCCATCGTGGAGGCCGTACGTACCACCGACGGCCGCGGGCCGAAGCGGCTGTCGCCCTTCACCGTTCCCAATTTCCTGGCCAATATGGCCGCCGGCCATATCTCCATCCGCCACGGCTTTCGCGGCCCGCTCGGCGCGCCCGTCACGGCGTGCGCGGCCAGCGCCCAGGCCATCGGCGATGCGGCCCGCCTGATCCGTGCCGGGGAAGCCGATATCGCCGTGTGCGGTGGCGCCGAGGCTTGCATCGATCGCGTCAGCCTCGGCGCGTTCGCCGCCGCCCGGGCGATGTCGACCGGCTTCAGCGACGATCCGGCCCGGGCATCGCGCCCCTTCGATGTCGAACGGGATGGCTTCGTCATGGGCGAAGGGGCGGGCATGCTGGTCATCGAGGAACTGGAGCACGCATTGCGCCGCGGCGCGACGCCGATCGCGGAACTGCTGGGGTATGGCACGAGCGCCGACGCTCATCACATGACGTCACCGCCCGAGGACGGCGCCGGCGGCCGGCGCGCCATGGAACTGGCGATCCGGCAGGCGAACCTGGCACCCGCGCAGATCGGGCACCTGAACGCCCATGCCACCTCCACGCCGGTCGGCGACACCAGCGAACTGGCGGCCATCAGGGCGATCTTCGGCACGGGTCGCGGTCCCGCCGTATCGGCCACCAAGTCGTCGACAGGGCACCTGCTCGGCGCCGCCGGCGGCGTGGAAGCGATTTTCACCGTGCTGGCCCTGCGCGACCAGGTAGCGCCGCCCACGTTGAACCTGGCACGGCCCGATCCGGCGGCGGAAGGCATCGACATCGTCGGCGGATCGGCCCGCAGGATCGCGACGGAGTACGCCATCTCCAACGGCTTCGGTTTCGGCGGCGTCAACGCCAGCCTCGTGTTCGGCCGGCACTGACGCCGGGCGTGGCTGGCGACACGCCGGCAAGGACATGTTTATAGTCGAGCAGCGGCCACGCTGGATGGCCGCTCCCATGTCCACCTGCTCAGGAGTTTAAAAGATGAATCTTCGCAGCCTGCTTCCCTCCATCCTGATCGGCGCCGTCGCCAGCGCGCGGTCGATGACGCCAATGGCCACCATCGCCACGGCGCGCCTTGCGGGCCGCCACACACCGGGGCGGCTCGTGCTGCTGGATAACCCGCTGTTCAAGTATGGCGCGCTGGCGATGGGGGCGGGGGAGCTGGCCGGGGACAAGATGAAGTCCGCGCCGGACCGCACCGTGCCCCTGGGACTGCTCGCACGCGTGCTGAGCGCGGGGATCGCCGGGGCGGCGCTGGCGCCCGAAGGCCGGGAAGGGGCCGGCGCGGCGGTCGCGGTGGCAACTGCCGTGCCGCTTTCCTACCTGACCCTCGCGGCCCGCAAGGAGGCGATCGCTCACATCGGCCAGACCCGCAGCGGCCTGATCGAGGATGTGCTGATCCTCGCCGCGGGCGCCGCGATCGTGGCCCTGTCGTCGAAGGCGTGATGCCGGTACCGGCAACGAAAAGCGGGCCCGCAGGCCCGCTTGCTTGTTGCCGGCAACAAGCCGGCATCGTGGCTGATACTCAGCCCGTGTTGCGCAACCCGGCGGCCACGCCGTTGATCGACAGGTGGATCCCCCGGTGCACGCGGGGATCGGCCTTGTCCGTATCGACCGCCAGCGCGCGGCGCCGCTTGATCAGCTCGACCTGCAGGTGGTTCAGCGGATCGAGGTAGGGGAAGCGGTTCTGGATCGAGCGTGCCAGCAGCGGGTTGCCGGCCAGCCGTTCGGTCACGCCGGTGATGGTTTCCAGCACCTCCAGCGTTTGCCGGTATTCGTCGCCGATGCGCTTGAAGATCCGCTCGCGCAGTTCCCTGTCGGGCACCAGTTCGGCGTAGCGCGAGGCGATCGCCAGGTCGGTCTTGGCGAACACCATGTCCATGTTCGACAGCAGTGTCGCGAAGAACGGCCAGTGCCCGGCCATGTCGCGCAGCTGGGCCATGCGCTCGTCGTGGTTGCCCTCCGCCACCCAGCCGGCAACGGCACTGCCGAAGCCATACCAGCCCGGCAGCAGCAGGCGGCACTGGCCCCACGAGAAGCCCCAGGGAATCGCGCGCAGGTCTTCGATGCGCTTGGTCGACTTGCGCGAGGCGGGGCGCGAACCGATGTTCAGCTCCGCGATCTCGGCGATCGGCGTGGCGGCAAAGAAGTAGTCGGTGAAGCCCGGCGTTTCGTACACGAGGTTGCGGTAGGCCTTGTAGGCGCGGTCGGAAAGGTCCGCCATCACGGCCTCGAAGCCGGCCAGCCGTTCGCCGTGCTCCGGGTGCGCGGCCGGCATCAGGCTCGCTTCCAGCGTGGCGGCGACCAGGCGCTCCAGGTTGCGGCGGCCGATCTCCGCGTTCGAGAATTTCGACGCGATGATCTCGCCCTGTTCCGTCAGGCGGATCTGGCCGTTGACGGTGCCTTTCGGCTGGGCCAGGATCGCTTCGTAGCTCGGGCCGCCGCCGCGGCCCACCGTGCCGCCGCGGCCATGGAACAGGCGCAGCTTCACGCCGGCCTTGCCGAACACCTCGATCAGCGCGATCTCGGCCTTGTAAAGCTCCCAGTTCGACGTGAGGAAGCCGCCATCCTTGTTCGAGTCCGAATACCCCAGCATCACTTCCTGGATCCGGCCGCGCTGGTCGATCAGCTTGTTCACCAGCGGCAGCGCCATCACCGCTTCCATGATGCCGGCGGCACGCTGCAGGTCGGGAATCGTTTCGAACAGCGGAATCACCATCAGGTCCGCCGTCGTTTCACCGGCGGCATTCCGGCGCAGCAATCCTGTCTCCTGTTGCAGCACCAGCACTTCCAGCAAATCGGACACGGTTTCCGTGTGCGAGATGATGTAGTTGCTGATCGCCCGTTCGCCGTAGCGGCGGCGGATTTCCCGGGCGGCGCGGAAGATCGACAGCTCGGTCTGCGTTTCTTCCGTGTAGTCGAGGTAGGGCGAATACAGCAGGCGTGGCTGGTCCAGCTCTTCCAGCAGCAGTTTTACCTTGGCATCCTCGTCCAGCTCCGCGTAGTTCGGCAGCGCGCCGGCGCGGGCGAACAGCTCGGTCAGCACGCGCTCGTGCACGTCGGAACTCTGGCGCATGTCCAGCGAGGCCAGGTGGAAGCCGAAGATGTCGGCGGCGCGCTTCAGCGTTGTCAGGCGCGGGCGCGCCAGCATGCCGCCGTGGTTCGCTTCCAGCGAATCGATCAGCACCTGCAGGTCGGCCGAGAATTGCGCCGCTCCCGCATAGGGTTCGGCATGGCCCACTTCCTTGCGCAGGATATTGGTGGCGCCCAGTGCGCGGGCCGTGCTGGCCAGGCGCGCGTAGATGCCGATCAGCGCGCGGCGGTAGGGCTCGTCGGCGCGGTGGTCGGACTGGTCCGGCGACGCATCGGCCAGCGCCTGCAGCGCCGGGCTGCACCCGATCATCAGCGTGGAGACCGACAGGTCGGCGCCCAGCGCGTGCGCTTCGTCGAGATAGAAATCGAGGATGGTCGTGGCCTGGCGGGCCAGCGCATGCTGCATCGTCTCGGCGTTCACGTTCGGGTTGCCGTCGCGGTCGCCGCCGATCCAGCTGCCCATCTGCAGGTAGGGCGCTTCGATGCGCGGCACCCCGGCCGGCGCGTCGCCGGCGCCATACTGCTCGGCGATATCGCATTCGATATCGTCGTACAGGCCCGGCACTTCGCGCAGGAACGTGATGCGGTAGTACGACAGCGCATTCTCGATCTCGTCGGCCACCGTCAGTTTCGTGTAGCGCAGCATGCGGGTCTGCCACAGGGTGGCGATGCGTACGCGCAGCATGTGCAGGTTGGCGGCGCGTTCGCGCGGCGTCAGCGGCAGGTCGCGTTCGGCCAGCAGGCGTGCGATGTCGTGCTCGGCGTCCAGGATCGACTTGCGCTGCACCTCGGTCGGGTGGGCGGTCAGCACGGGCGCGATCAGCGCTTCCTGGAAGAAGTCCTGCACGCTTTCCTGGCCCACGCCGGCTTCCTTCAGCTTGGCGAGCGCGAAGCGGATGCTGCCGCGCCTCGGCGCCGAAGCCGCCAGCAGGTGGGCACGGCGGCGGCGGATGTGGTGCTGGTCTTCCGCGATATTGGCCAGGTGGGAGAAGTAGGAGAAGGCGCGCACCACCGAGATGGTCTGTTCCTTCGTCAGGATCTTCAGCATGCCGTCCAGCTCTTTCGCGGCGCCGGCGTCCGCCTCCCGGCGGAAGCGCACGGCGGTCTGGCGGATCGTTTCCACCACGGCGAAGACTTCCTCGCCTTCCTGTTCGCGCAGCACGTCGCCGAGCAGGCGGCCGAGCAGGCGGATATCTTCTTTCAACGGCGCGTCCTTGTCGGCGGCGCCTTGTTCGTTGTGTGGCTCAGCCACTTGACCAGCACTTGCTTGATTAACCATGGAATGATCGCTACGAAGTGGCAAAGTTGTGGTTCGGTGCATTGGGCTCGTGGCCACGGCTGCAGGGAAGGCGCGTGCTAGAATTTGTGATCCATCGTAAGGCACATCCTCACGCGCAGCTTACTGGTGCACGCCGGTCAGCGTGGGCAGCAGCGAAATAATTATTGAAAATATAGCGAAAAGTACAGGAAAGAAGCGGCTTTGAATACCTCTGAAATTGTCGGGACTGAAGTGCTCGGGACTCAAGTGCATTTGCAGGTTCCATCCAGGCTGGTGATCGCTTCGCGCGAAAGCCGCCTCGCCATGTGGCAGGCCGAGCACGTGCGCGCACGCTTGTCTTTATTATATCCCCAGTGTTCCGTCGAGATCCTCGGCATGACGACCCGCGGCGACCAGATCCTGGACCGCACGCTGTCGAAGGTGGGCGGCAAGGGTCTGTTCGTGAAGGAACTCGAGGTGGCCATGGCCGAGGGGCGCGCCGACCTGGCCGTGCACTCGCTGAAGGATGTGCCGATGGAGCTGCCGGAAGGCTTCGCGCTGGCCGCCGTGCTCGAGCGCGAAGACCCGCGCGATGCCTTCGTGTCGAACGACTACGCGTCGCTGGACGAGTTGCCGGCGGGCGCCATCGTCGGCACCAGCAGCCTGCGCCGCCAGGCATTGATCGCGGCGCGCCATCCGCACCTCGTGATCAGGCCGTTGCGGGGCAACCTCGACACGCGTCTCGGCAAGCTCGACCGCGGTGACTACGCGGCCATCATCCTCGCCGCCGCCGGCCTGAAACGCCTGGGCCTGCCGCAGCGCATCCGTGCCGTGCTCGACCCGGCCGAGAGCCTGCCGGCCGCCGGGCAGGGCGCCATGGCGATCGAGATCGCCGCCCGCACCGACGGCGTCGACCTGGTGGCGCTGCTGGCGCCGCTGAACCACGTGCCCACGGCGCAAGCCGTGACGGCCGAGCGCCGCGTATCGAAGGTGTTCGGCGGCAGCTGCCAGGTGCCGCTGGCCGCCCATGCGACGATCGATGGCGACGGGATGCACCTGCGCGCGATGGTCGCCACGCCGGACGGCAAGCGCATCGCCAGCGCGGAGGTGCACGGCCCCGCCACCGATGCGGCCCAGCTGGGCGACCAGGTCGCGGAAAAGCTGCGCGAACAGGATGCGGTGGCGATCCTCGCGTCCTGCCTGGCGGAGGCGGACGGCGGGGCCTGACGGATGCCAGGCGCCGTCGTCATCACCCGTCCGCGCGCGCAGGCGCTGCCGCTGGCCGAGCGCGTGGCGGCGCTGGGCCTTCGCGCCGAAGTGCTGCCGCTGCTCGACATCGCACCGCTGCCCGACCCCGGCGCGCTGCGCGCCGTGCTGGCGCGGCTGCACGAATTCGCGCTCGTGGCGTTCGTGTCGCCGAATGCGATCGATGCGGCGTTTGCTCATATACCCGAGTTCCACCCTGCCTGGCCGGCCGGCGTCACGGTGGCCGTCGTTGGCGAGGGCAGCCGCGCCGCGCTGGCCGCCCATGGCGTCACACCGGCCACGGCAACCATCGTCAGCCCGCTGGACCCCATCCACAGCGACTCCGAACACCTGCTGCAGGCGCTCGACCTGGCCGCGCTGGACGGCAGGGAAGTGCTGATCGTGCGCGGCGAAGCGGGCCGCGAACTGATGGGTGACGGCTTCCGCGCCGCCGGCGCCCGCGTGACCGCGATGCCCGCCTACCGGCGCAGCGTGCCGCCGCTGACGCCCGCATTCGAGACACGCCTGCGCGCGCTGCTGGCCGAACCGAACGACTGGATCATCACCAGCTCGGAAGCGCTGCGCGGCCTGTTCATGCTGCTGGAAGAACTGGCCTGTTCGACCGGAAACGAAGACGTTGTGGCAAAGATGCAACAGCAGCATGTCATTGTCCCGCATGCCCGGATTGCCGAAACGGCCCGTCTGCTCGGTCTCTCCCATGTGACCCTCACAGGATCCGGCGACGAGCGCCTGCTCGCCGCGTTACAATCACGGCCATGAACGAATTGCCTACCTTACCCGACCCGGCCGCACCGCAAGGCGCGGCCGCTTCACAAGCTGGCTCCCAGGCCGGCGCGGCCGCTTCACAAGCTGGCCCCCAGGCCCCGGCCGGGCCGCCGCCGTCCGCTCCCGCCAGCGGCCTCACGAACCGCAACCTCACGATCGCCGTGGCCGTGCTGGCCGTGCTGCTGGCCGCGCAGGCGGTGAACACGCACACGCAGTTGCGCAAGGTGCGTTCGGAAACGGCGCTGCGGCTGCAGAAGGGCGATGCCGTCAACGCGGAATCGAACCAGCTCGTGAAGACGGTGCAGGAAGCGACCCGCGAACTGCAGGTGAAGGTAGGCGTGCTGGAAAACCGCCAGCAGGAAGCGCAGGCCCAGCAACTGGCGCTGGAACAGCTCTACAACGACATGTCGCGCAACCGCGACGATTGGGCGCTGGCCGAGATCGAACAGGTGCTGTCGACGGCAAGCCAGCAGCTGCAGCTGGCCGGGAACGTGCCGGGCGCGCTGATCGCGCTGCAGAATGCCGACCGCAACTTGTCGCGTTCGGACACGCCGCAGTTCATCACGATCCGCCGCGCCATCGCGCGCGATACGGAAAAGCTGAAGGCGCTGCCGAGCGTGGATTCGGTGGGCCTGGCTGTCCGGCTCGACAACATGATCGCCCTTGTCGATGCGCTGCCGATGCTGGCCGACGCCACCACGGCGACGGGGCCGCAACGGGCAGGGCAGCGGTTCGGCCAGGGCGGGGCGGCGGGCGCCAGCAAGGCTCCGCACATGGAACCGGTGGTGCCGCAGGATACGTGGGTCACGCGCCTGCAGGCGGCCTGGAATGGCTGGAGCAGCGAAATGTGGACCGACGTGCGCCAGCTGATCCGCGTGCGCACCGTGGAGAACCCGGAGTCGATGCTGCTCGCCCCCGAACATGCGTACTTCCTGCGCGAGAACCTGAAGCTGCGGCTGCTGAACGCGCGCATGGCCCTGCTGTCGCGCAACGAGGCCGCCTTCCGCGCCGACCTGCTGGCCGCGCAGGAAATGCTGGCCCGGCACTTCGACACGAAGGCGGGCGCCACGCGCACCGTACAGGCGCTGTTGCGCCAGCTGCAAGGCAGCAACCTGTCGATCGAGATGCCCACGCTTTCGGAAAGCCTGAACGCCGTGCGCAACTACAAGGCGAAACCCTGACATGCGCGTTTTCCTCTGGCTACTTGCGCTGATGGCGGCCGCCATCGGCATCGCCGTGACGGCCCGCTACAACCCCGGCAACGTGGTGCTGTTCTACGCTCCCTACCGGATCGACCTGTCGCTCAATTTCTTCGTGGTGCTGCAGGTACTGCTGTTCGCGCTGCTGTATGCGGTGGTGCGCGCCGTGCGTGCCACGGCGAACATGCCGGCGCGCGTGGCCGACTACCGCCAGCGCAAGCGTGAGCGCGACGGCAACAAGGGCCTGCGCGACGCGCTGAAGGCGCTCTTCGAAGGCCGCTTCGGCCATGCCGAGAAGGCCGCGCTGCGCGCCGCCGAGCTGCCGGAAAACGCCGGCGTGGCCGCCCTGATCGGTGCCCGTGCCGCGCACCGCATGCGCCAGAACGCGCGCCGCGACCAGTGGCTGGCCCGCATCGTCGACGATCCCGCGATGAAGACGGCACGCCTGATGACGATGACCGAGCTGCTCGTCGACGACCACCAGCCCGAGGCGGCGCTGGCCGCCGTGCGCGAGCTCAACGCCAGCGGCACGCGCCACATCCACGCGCTGCAATGGTCGCTGAAGGCCGAGCAGCAGGCCAAGAACTGGCCGGAAGTGCTGCGCCTCGTGCGCTCGCTGGACAAGCACCGCGCGCTGCACCCGGCGCTGTCGGCACGGCTGCGCGAGCTGGCCTATGAAGACCTGCTGTCGGACCGGGCGCACGACGCGGAATCGATCCTGCGAGTGTGGTCCACGATCCCCACGACCGACCGCGTGAAACCGTATGTGGCGTGCCGTGCGGCCACCGCCCTCAATTCGCGCGGCCTGCATGACGAGGCGCGCAACGTGGCCGAAGAAGCGCTGAAGGCGAACTGGGACGAGCGCGTGGTGCGTGCCTATCGCGAAGCGGCCGCCCCGGCCGGCTCGGCTGCGCTCCTGGCGCAGATCGAGCATTGCGAAGCCTGGCTGCTGGAACGCCCCACGGATGCCGAACTGGCCCTCACGCTGGGCTCGCTGTGCCTGAAGCAGAAACTGTGGGGCAAAGCCCAGCGTTACCTGGAGCAGGCGCTGTCCGACGCCTCCGACCCCGTCATGGTGCGCGACGCCCACCTGAAACTGGCCCAGCTGCACGAAGCGCTGCAGCAGCCCGAGGAAGCCGCCAGCCACTACCGGCAGTGCGCGCTGGCGACCATCCTGTAAAAGTTGCCCGAAAAATGGGGACGTACCCCATTTTCCGGGAAATATTTCTTAAAAAATGGGGTACGTCTCCATTTTTGCAGCAAGATTTGCTGCGCCGCATCAGCTTTCATTTGGCTATAATTGCGCGGTTTAGCCAATTGACAAAGCTGTATTACCGAGGAAAAACATGAGTTTGAATAAAGTATCCGCCGGCCGCGACGTGCCGAACGACTTCAACGTGATCATCGAGATCCCGATGAACGCCGATCCGATCAAATACGAAGTGGACAAGGAATCGGGCGCGATCTTCGTCGACCGCTTCATGGGCACCGCGATGCACTACCCGTGCAACTACGGCTATGTGCCGAACACGCTGTCTGCCGACGGCGACCCGGTCGACGTGCTGGTCATCACGCCGTTCCCGCTGATTCCGGGCGTGGTGGTGCGCTGCCGCGCGATCGGCGTGCTGAAGATGACGGACGAAGCCGGCCAGGATGCGAAAGTGCTGGCCGTGCCAGTCGACAAGGTGCTGCCGATCTACAAGCACTGGCAAAAGCCGGAAGACCTGCAAGACCTGCGCCTGCAGCAGATCCAGCACTTCTTCGAGCACTACAAGGACCTGGAGCCGGGCAAGTGGGTCAAAGTCGACGGCTGGGCCGGTCCGGAAGAAGCCAAGGAAGAAATCCTTTCGGGCGTGGCCGCGTACAACAACGGCGAATCGAAGTAATCGCTCTACGCACCGCCAACAAAAAGGCAGCTTCGGCTGCCTTTTTTTATCGGCGCCAGTTCGCGCGGGCGCCTGATACCTGCTTCACCGTCAGGTGCCCGGGTGGGGCGGAACGGAACTGTCTTTCCCGGTATCGACCGAGAAAACCGGGCCATGCCAACGACTGTCATCGAGGTTGGCACAGGCATGACGGTCCGGCCAGCAGGTGGCGAGCAGCGTTCGCCAGAACGCTGCCGCTGCCGTGTTTTCATGGATGACCCGGATTTCCCAGCATGCCGGCGCCATGCCGAGAATACGGCGCGCGGCGTGGCTGCCGACGCCATGGCGGCGGTACTTGCGAACGATGAAGAACTCCAGCATGGCGCGGGTATTTCCCGGCACGCGCACTTCGTCATTCACCAGTGCGAAACCGGCCCACTTGCCATCGACCTTGATGACATGGGCCGCATACGCGGGATCGATCCAGAAGCAGTCCAGGTCGTAATACCCATACTGGCCGTGCTCATCGAGGTCGGTGCCGTCCAGTTCCGAAAAATCGTGCTGGTAGAGTTCCATCATGTGCCGCACGATCAGCCGTTCGCTGTTTTCGGCGCGTCGAACTTCAATATCCATGAACGGGTTCCTCGTGAGGGTAATCGCTTGCAGGCGCGATCGCCGGTCGGCCTGCAAGCCGGTTGCAGCCCGACAGGATGCCAGTACGCCGGCTGATGTGATCACCAGCCTGGCTCATGCCGGGACGTGCTTCGAAGGCCCGGACGCCGCAACCGCAGCGGGCTCCGCATCGCACGCGGGACCTCCTCTGGCAAGTGCCGCCTGGTTCAGGCATTCCCCTTGCGCCCATGCCTGCTGCAGGCGCTCCCTGGCGTCCAGCAGCGCCTGGCGCTGGGCGGCCAGCGTGGCCATCAGGCCATCGATCTCGCCGAGCCGGGTGTCGAGGCCCTGCAGCAGCCCATCCTGCAATGCCGTGCCCTGCAATCCGAGCACGGTGCGGATGGCATCGAGCGAAAAGCCCAGCTTCTGCCCCACGTCGATCAGGTTCAACTGCTCCAGCGCCGACTCCTGGTAGACGCGATAGCCATTCGCGCCGCGGCTGGCCCGGGGCAGCAGGCCTTCCTGCTCGTAATAGCGGATCGTCGACGCCGCCATGCCGCTGCGGGCGGCCAGTTCACCAATCCTCATGTTCGTGCGCATTCTCCGCTTGACCTTCAAGTTGACTTGAAGCTTAGGATACCCCATCTTTCACCCATTCCGAGGTTTCCATGATGTTCACCCCGCTCGTGTTGCCGAACGGCGCCACCGTGCCCAACCGCCTTGCCAAGGCCGCCATCGAAGAAAACATGGCCGGGCCCGGGCAATTGCCGGGCGCCGCGATCCACCGCCTCTACGAACGCTGGGCGGACGGTGGCGCGGGCCTGATCATTACCGGCAACGTGATGGTCGACGGTGGCGCCCTGACCGGCCCCGCCACGCTCGTGCTGGAAGCGCACACGCCGCTCGAGCCCTTCCGGCTCTGGGCACGGGCGGCACGGCGCCATGGTGCACACGCGTGGATGCAGATCAACCACCCGGGGCGCCAGGTAATGGCGAACATGGGGGGCGCCGCCATGGCGCCGTCGGCCATCGCGCTCGACATGGGCAAGCACAGCAAGCTGTTCGCCCAGCCGGTGGCCATGACCGCCGCCGATATCGGCGAGGTGGTCGCACGGTTCGCGGCCACGGCGCACGCAGCCGAAGAGGCCGGCTTCACCGGTGTGCAGATCCATGCCGCCCATGGCTACCTGATTTCGCAGTTCCTGTCGCCGCTGGCCAACCGGCGCACCGACGAGTGGGGCGGCAGTCTCGCCCGGCGCGCGAGGCTGCTGCTGGACGTGGTGCGCGCCGTGCGCGCCAGCGTGTCGCCAGGCTTTTGCGTGGCGGTCAAGCTCAATTCCGCCGACTTCCAGCGCGGTGGATTCTCCGAGGCGGACGCCAGGGAAGTCGTGCTCATGTTGAACGACTTGCCGGTGGACTTGGTGGAACTGTCCGGTGGCAGCTACGAAAGTCCGGCCATGCAGGGCGAAACCGCGGATGGCCGCACGCTGGCGCGCGAAGCGTACTTCCTCGATTTCGCCCGGGAGCTGGCCTCCGTGGCACGCATGCCGGTCATGACCACGGGTGGCATTGCCCGCCGTGCCGTCGCGGAACAGGTGCTGGCCAGCGGTGTCGCGATGGCTGGCCTGGCCACGGCGCTGGCCGCCAGGCCGGACCTGCCGCGGCAATGGCAGGCGGGTCATGATGTCGTTGCGCGCATGCCCGCCGTGCGATGGCGCGACAAGACCCTTGCCGGCCTGGCGCGGCTGGCGCTCGTGCGCCGCCGCATCCGCAGCCTCGGTGCGGGCAAGGATGGCGGCATCCGCTACCAGCCCTTGTGGACACTGGTCGTGGACCAGTTGCGCTCGGCATGGATGGCGAAGCGTTACCGCGCCTGGCGCATGTCCGGGCAAGGCGGGCAATCGGCATAACGATATGCGATGCCGCCGCATAACAATATGCAAAGGTATTCGTGGCTCCTCTCATAACCCCTCCTTATGATAACGACACTCATCTGTAGTTATCCCATCTAAAGGAGGTTTTCATGACCGCTGTGCCCCGCCGCTTCGTTTCCCTGCCCATCCCGACCGTCGCCGTGGCAGGCATGATGCTGGCAATGTCGGCGGTCGCCGCCCCGAGCGTGTACCCGACCGGCGTCACGCGCTACGAGCCGGACCGCGCATGGAACGGCTACGTGCTGTTCACGGGGCAGGACAAGAAAACCCGCCTGATCGACATGAACGGCAACGAGGTGAAACAGTGGCCGTATGAAGGCTTCCCGCCCGTGCTGATCGATCCCGCGCTCACGAAGGGCAAGAAAGGCAACGTGCTGCTGCAGCTGGCCCAGCTGCCCGGCGTGCAGCAGGCCGGCAATGGCCTCGGCAACAAGGCGATCGGCGAAGTGGACTGGAACGGCAACGTATTGTGGCAATGGGGCGCCGGCTCGCAGGACGCCTATGCCTCCGCGTCGGTCGACAGTGGCGGTGCGCCGGGCGGCGCCGCGAAGCAGCACCATGACTGGCGCCGCCTCGCCAACGGCAATACGCTGGTGCTGGCCAACAAGGTGCACGCGGTGCCCGGCTTTGCGGCGAAGGCGCTGCTGGACGACGTGATCTACGAGGTCACGCCCGATGGCAGGATCGCCTGGCAGTGGACCGCTTCCGAACACCTGGACGAATTCGGCTTTTCGCCGGCGGCGTTGAACCTGGTGAAGGCCGCGCAGCCCAAATACGGCGCGCAGGCGGTGGACTGGCTGCACATCAACGACATGGCCGTCGTCGGCCCGAACAAGTGGCACAAAGGTGTTGACGGACAACCAGGCGACGAACGCTTCAACCCCGACAACATCGTCATCGATTCGCGCGAAGCGAACTTCATCGCGATCATCGACAGGAAGACCGGCAAGGTGGTGTGGACGCTGGGCCCGGATTTCCCGGCCATCGCCGGCACGAAGGTGCCGCGCCCGGTGGACCAGATCATCGGCCAGCACGATGCCCACATCATTCCCGAAGGCTTGCCCGGCGCCGGCAACCTGCTCGTGTTCGACAACCAGGGCGAGGCCGGCTATCCGAAGGTCAGCCCCGGCATCTTCCCGCACTCGCGCGTGCTGGAGATCGACCCGGTGAAAAAGGAAATCGTGTGGCAGTACACGGCCGTCGATTCGCGCCAGCCGGCATGGAGCTTCTACAGCGCCTTCATCTCCAGTGCACGCCGCCTGCCGAACGGGAACACGCTGATCGACGAAGGCATGAACGGCCGCTTCTTCCAAGTCACGCCGCAGGGCGACATCGTGTGGGAGTACGTGAGCCCGTACTACGGCAGCTCCGCTGTGGGCGGCAACGGCAAGCAGGTCGACACGAACTGGGTCTATCGCGCGCAGCCGGTGCCATACGAGTGGGTGCCCGAAGGCACGCCGCGCTCCGAACAGCCGGTGAACGTGCCCGCCGTCGCCAGGCGATAACACCGCGATCCATCGAATACCCGGCGCGCCCGCCAACGGGGCAGGGCGCCGCCACGCCCGAACAATGATAAAAAAGGGGAATACCTTGACCAAGCCAATCAACCTTACCGCCATCGCCCTGGCACTGCTGGGAGCATTCGCCGGTACCGCCAACGCCAACCCGGTGGTGGCCGCCGTAGCCGCCGCACCTTCCGGCGTCGCGCTGGCCTTCGCGGAAACCGGAACCGCCGACGCCGCCGGCAGTGCTGAAGCGGCGCCGGAAGCACAAGCCGGCGCCGCAGGCGCCTCAGCCGAATCCCTGGCGGGCAGTTCCGCGGAATTGTTCGTCGGCGCCGTGCAGGCGGTGCTCGTGACCACGCGCCGCCGCGTGGAAAGCTCGCAAAGCGTGCCCACGCCGATGACGGTGCTGGGCGACGATGTCCTCGAAGGCAGCCGCATCTACCGCGTGCAGGACCTGCAGCAGCTGCTGCCCAGCACCACGATCAACTACGTGCATGCGCGCCAGCTGAGCTTTGCCGTGCGCGGCCTAGGCAACAATCCGGCCAGCGACGGCCTGGAAGGCAGCGTCGGCATCTACCTCGACAACGTGTACCTGGCCCGCCCCGGCATGGCCGCCTTCGACGCGCTGGACGTGCAGCAGCTGGAACTGCTGCGCGGCCCGCAAGGCACGCTGTTCGGCAAGAACACCACGGCCGGCGTGCTGAACATCTCGACGAAAAAGCCGACGTTCGCGCCGGAGCGCAGCGTGGAACTGTCCGGCGGCCAGTTCGGCTACGTACAGGGCAAGGTGTCGCTGTCCGGCCCCGTCACGGACAAGGTCGCGGCGCGCTTCTCGGCCTACAAGACGCATGACGACGGCTACATCACGAACCTGTATAACGGCAAGAAGGTGCAGGGCGGCGACCGCCAGGGCGTGCGCGGCCAGGTGCTGTATGAACCGGGGCGCGAGTTCAGCCTGCGCGTGATCGCCGACTACAACGAAGAGGATTCGAACAACGGCACGCTGGTGTTCTTCAACGCCGGCCCGAGCGGCCGCGCCATTGCACAGGCCGCGCTGGTGGGCGCCACGCCGGTGCTCGACCCGGCGGCCCGCGCCATCAGCCTCGATACCGGATCGAGCGTGACGGTGCACCAGGGCGGCGTATCGGCCGAGGCCAACTGGACGTTCGCCGACGATGCCAAGCTGACGTCGATCACCGCGTGGCGGCGCTGGAACTTCGTGCCGCGCAACGATGACGGCCTGCCGGTACCTGTCGCGCTGAATGTGGGCGCGTCGGCCAACCACAGGCAGTTCACGCAGGAGCTGCGCTGGTCCACCCCGTCGGGGCGCGCCGTGGAATCCGTGTTCGGCGGCTATTACTACTACCAGGAGCTGTCGAACAACTCGTTCACGGTGAACGGCCCGCTGTCCGACATCTACAACGGCAACCCGGCCGGTGCCTGGGCCAACGTCAGCAGCACGGCGCCCGGCGAGCTGCGCGTGAACAGCTACGCGCTGTTCGGCCAGTCCACGTGGCATGCGACCGACAAGCTCGATCTCACCGCCGGCGTGCGCGCCAGCTACGAAGACAAATGGGCACGCGTGATCCGCAATGCGCCGACCGGCGGCGCCGCCGTCACCGGCGCCGCCCTGGGTGTCCGCAACGGCCGCTATGGCGCCTTCGATTCCGGCGATCTCACGTTGACCCAGTCCAGCCCCACCGCGCTGCTGTCGGCCGGCTACAAGCTGCAACCGGATGTGCTGCTGTACGGCAGCCTGTCGCACGGCGAAAAATCCGGCGGCATCAACCTGGCCGTGCCGGGTGCCGGCGGCGTCGCCTCGATGCTCGTCGGGGCGGAACGGGCCAACGCGCTGGAGCTGGGCGTGAAGAGCTCCCTGCTCGACAATCGCCTGCAACTGAACGGCAACGTGTTCGCGACCATCGTCCACGGTTACCAGAGCAATGCCTACGACCACGTGAGCCGCACGCAGTACTTGACCAACGCGGGCGATGTGCGCACCCGCGGAATCGAGGTCGAAGCCATCGCCACGCCGTTCCGTGGCCTGACCCTGCGCGCCAACGGCTCGTTCAACGACGTCAGCTATCTGCGCTACACGAACGCGCCGTGCGCGCCGGAGCGGGCGGGCGCGTTCTGCGACCTGTCGGGCCGCAATGCGCTGGTGAACGCGCCGCGCTGGATCGGCAACCTGGGCGCGCAGTATTCGCGCGCCGTGGCCGAGGGCCTGCAAGGCTACGTCAACGCGAACTATGCGTACCGCGGCGCCACCTACGGCACGCTGGATGCTTCAGAGTACGCAAAGATTCCGTCATACAGTGTGAGCAACCTGTCGATCGGCCTGCGCAGCACGCGCGGCGCCGCGTGGGACGTTTCGCTGTGGGTCAAGAACGCGTTCGACAAGCATTACTACACGAGCCTGTGGAACAGCGGCTTCGGTTCCTACAACGCCGTCATCGGCACCCCGCGCACCGCCGGCATCACCGGCCGCTATGAATTTTAAGGAGGAGAACGCATGACCATCGATCGCAGTTTCAACCCGAAGCGCCGTGCCGTCGTCGGCGGCCTGTCCGCCCTGGCCGCCTTGCCGGCCATCGCCCTCGGCAAGGCCGCACGCGGCGGCTCGGCGGGCAAGCCGAATATCATCTTCATCCTGGCGGACGACCTGGGCTGGGGCGACCTGTCCGTGTACGGCAACACCGATTTCAGGACGCCGGTCCTCGACAGGCTGGCCGCGCAGGGCCTGCGCCTGACGCAGCATTACTCGAATTCCGCGGTCTGCTCGGCCACGCGCTTCGGCCTGATCACGGGCCGCTACCAGTACCGCCTGCGCGGCGGCCTGGAAGAACCGATCGCCGGCGCCTCGGACACGATCGGCCTGCCGCCGGACCATCCCACGCTGCCGTCGCTGCTCAAGGCCGCCGGCTACCGCACCGCGCTGTTCGGCAAGTGGCACCTGGGTTCGCTGCCGAATTTCGGCCCTTTGAAGAGCGGCTACGAAACCTTCTTCGGCAACTACGGCGGCGCGATCGACTACTTCACGCACAAGCCGGGCGTGGGCCCGAATGTGAAGGAAGACCTGTACGAAGGCGAGACGCCGGTATCCGAAGTGGGCTACTACACGGACATGCTGGGCGACCGCGCTTCCGGCTACATCAAGAAACACAACCCGGATAAACCGTTCTTCCTGTCGCTGCACTACACCGCGCCGCACTGGCCATGGGAAGGGCCCAAGGACGAGGACGTGTCGAAACAGATCTCGAACATCTTCCACTACGACGGCGGCGACCTGGCCACCTACGCGAAAATGGTGGTGGCGCTGGACGCATCGATCGGCCGCGTGCTCAAGACACTGGAGCAGAAGGGCCTGGCCGACAACACGATCGTCATCTTCACGAGCGACAACGGTGGCGAGCGGTTCTCGAAAACGTGGCCGTTCGCCGGCCAGAAAACGGAACTGCTGGAAGGCGGCATCCGCGTGCCCGGCATCGTGCGCTGGCCTGCGAAGATCAAGGCCGGGCAGGTGAGCGACCAGGTGGCGATCAGCATGGACTGGCTGCCCACGCTGCTGGCCGCCGCCGGCACCGAACCGGCCGCCTCGCATCCGCCCGATGGCCGCAACCTGCTGCCGGTGCTGCTCGGCGACGAGAAGCCCTTTGATCGCACGCTGTTCTGGCGCTACAAAGCCAACGCGCAGCGCGCCGTGCGCGCCGGCGACTGGAAGTACCTGAAACTGAACGGCAACGAGTTCCTGTTCAACCTGTCGAACGACCACCGCGAACGCGCCAACCTGGCCCGCAAGCACCCGGAGAAGCTGGCCGACCTGAAGGCGCAGTGGGAGCAGTGGAGCAACGAGATGCTGCCGATTACGCCGGAGGTGCGCACGCACGGCGTGAACGGCAAGGTGCAGGCGGACAAATATGCGCCGGAGGGGACGGATTAATTTCGGCAAGCCAAAACTGGGGACGTACCCTTGTTTCTAGGCAAAACTGGGGACGTACCCTTGTTTCTAGGAATTTTTGCCACGGGCATGCCACCAGCCTTGGCCATGGCTTCCTCATCGTTTTTTGACTGGCCTGCCAGTTTTCGCTACAGGGCTCCCCGGCAGTGAATTGCTGTGGGTAGCCCGGCGAAGTTCGGCAAGGTCATCGTCGCAGGGCGATATGAACCGAGCTCGGTACGCTTCGCCGCGCTCGATCGCCGTGGCGCCCAACGCGGTGTACAGACCGTGCGGAGTGACCGCAGTATCTTCCGCAAACCCCGCATTCGCCTTGTAACTGGACCAGGGATACTGTGTGACGCTTTCGACCATTCCGGCACGTACCGGATTCAGTTCAATGTAGTGGTGGCAGATCATCAGATAGCGCTCCACCGGCACCGGGCAGGACCGGTATCTGCCTTCCCATAAGGTGCCGCTCCTCGCAAGCCTGCGATTCAGATATTGCGTGTATCCCTGCAAAACTGCCTTCATGTATTCGCCCGGTAAGGCGGTTGGCGAAAACGAGGCGAGAATGTGGACGTGGTTGGTCATCAGCACGTAGGCATGCACGGCCACTTCCATCAACTCGCCAAACTTACGTAGCAGGCCGAGAAAGTAGAGATAGTCACCGCTGGTGTGGAAGCATTGCTGCCGGTAGTGTCCGCGCTGGATCAGGTGCAGCGGAATGCCGGGTAAATGAACGCGCGCTTTGCGTGGCATGGAAGGCTCCGTTGGAAATTTCCTCAAAACCAGGGTACGTCCCCTGTTTTGCCGGGAGGCAGTCATTGACGTTATTGATCGGGAAACATGGAGGACGAAAGTAGCATTCCCACATCGGTCTCCCATGGGAAGCGATCAATACGCATGACGGAACTTGGGGGCGAGCGCAACGCGGCCGGTGCGAAGCTGGAGCCCAATACCATCATGTATGGCGCCTCGCTGACGAAAACCGTGTTTGCCTATCTGGTCGCGCAACTGGCCGACGAGAAGGAGCTCGACCTCGACAAGCCGCTGGCCGGCTACCTTCCGATGCCGCTGCCCGACTACGGCAACCTGCCAGCCTATGGCAACTGGGCCGACCTGCGCGGCGACGAGCGCTGGCGCCGCATCACGGCGCGCATGGTGCTGAACCACGCCACCGGCTTCGCCAACTTCGCGTTCGTGGAACCGGACGGCAAGCTGCGTATCCACTTCGAGCCGGGCAGCCGCTACGCTTATTCCGGCGAAGGCATCATGCTGCTGCAGTTCGTCCTCGAAAAAGGGTTGCATCTGGACGTGGAAAAAGAACTGCAACGCCGCGTCTTCGACCGCTTCGGCATGCGCGGTACGAGCATGAAGTGGCGCCCGGACTTTGCGCGCAACCTGGCCGATGGCTGGACGGCCGACGGCAAGCCCGAGGCGCACGACGAGCGCAGCCGCGTGCGCGCGGCAGGCTCGATGGACACGACGATTACCGACATGGCCCGCTTCGCCGCCGCGCTGGTGAATGGGGAAGGATTGAGCAAGACGGCACACGACGGTGTGCTGCGCCCGCAATTGACGATCACGACACGCAGCCAGTTTCCCACGCTGCAGCAGGAGGCCGCGCCGCACGACCGGGTGGCGGCTCTCGCGGCAGGCCTTGGCGTCGTCACGTTCACGGGCCCGCAAGGCCCCGGCTTCTGCAAGGGCGGCCACAACGACTCGACGGGCAACATGCTCGTGTGCCTGCGCGTGCAACGGCGCTGCGTGGTGATCCTGTCGAACGACGTGCGCGCCGAAGCGGCCTTTGCCGGCATCGTGCAGGCCGCGCTTGGCGAGACCGGCATGCCGTGGCGCTGGGAATATGGGCCAACGGGAAGTACGCCGTGATCGATCAATGGTAACGTGACCATATACCCGAAGTCACCATGCCCCGCAAGCTGATATTTCAGCTTGTTGCTCGATTAACACTGTTCGCCCGGGATCACTCAACCCGCTGACCGTTTGGCGGCGACCCGCTCAAACGATGGTGCTCATCTTCTAGAATCGAATCGAAAGGCAACCACCTTTCATATCGATAATAAGATTCCGGAGACCAGAAAGATGCCATCGAACCGCTCCACACCCTGCCGCTCCAGGCAGTACCGCATCCATCCCACCGTTTGCGCCGCCGCTGTCGCCACCGCCATTTCCCTGCTGGCCATCGAAACGGCCGCCGCCCAGCAGGCCCCTGCAGCACAACCCTCGAACGTCGTCGTCGTTTCCGGTACCCGGGCATCGGTGGCCTCGGCGATCGACCGCAAGAAGAACGCTTCCACGATCGTCGATTCGATCGTGGCCGAGGACATCGGCGAATTCCCCGACAAGAACGTGGGCGAGGCGCTGTCCCGCGTGACCGGCGTGCAGCTGTCGCGCGATTTCGGCGAAGGCTCGCAGGTGAACATCCGCGGCGTGGAAGCCAACCTGAATCGCGTGGAGATCAATGGCCTGTCCGTGCTGTCCACCAACGGTACCGCGGGCCGCGGCGCCGAACTGCGCGAACTGCCGGCGGAACTGATCAAGTCGATCGACGTGGCCAAGGGCGTGACGGCCGACCAGACCGAGGGCGGCATCGGCGGCACCGTCAGCATCAAGACCAATATGCCGCTGGACTTCAAGACGCGCACGCTGGTCACCAAGCTGGAAGCGGAGCACAGCACGAACCGCGGCGGCGTGGACCCGCGCGGCAGCATCCTGTTCGCCGACAAGTTCCTGAACGGCCGCCTGGGCATCATGGCCAACGTGGTGTACGACAAGGTCATGACGCAGAACGACTACGTGCGCAACAGTAACTGGCGCTACCTGCGCGACTGGGATTTCTCGCCGGAGAAGACCAACACGAGCCTGAACCCGGCGGCGGCGGCCGTTGCCGACAAGGCCGGCTGCGCGGCGCTCGCGGGTGCGAACAGGAGCGCCTGCGAAAGCCAGTGGAACGATTATTCGCCGGGCGTGCCGCGCTACGGCATCTGGACGCGCGACCACAAGCGTTCCAGCGCGGAACTGACCGCGCAGTACCGCATCGATAACGGCTTCGACGTCTGGGCGCGCTACAACAAGAACGACCAGAAGCAGATGCTGAACGACCGCAACTACACGACGGACTTCGGCTCGCTGCACAGGTTCTCCACGGGCGGCGTGGCGCCGACCTACGGCGCCAACGGCGGCATCCTGGCGGGTGCGCCGACGGCCACCTGCGCCAACCCGGCCAGTGGCGTGACGCCGCCCGGCATGTCGTTCGTCAACCACATCATGACCGAGTTCAGCGCCGGCACGTGCGAGAACGTGCCGGGGCAGGGTGCGTCGTACAACTTCGATACGGCAGCGCGCGACTTCGCGCTGAACATCAACTCGAACTACAAGTCGGCGGGGTTCAACTGGAAGAACAGCGAATGGTCGGCCGAAGGCCTCGTGGCCAAGACCAATTCGTTCTACGAGCTGCACACGAACCTGATCTCCATGGCCGGCAATATCCCCGGCCTGTCGGTCAAGCTGGACGAGCAGGGCCTGCCGAAGTTCAACTTCCCGGCCGGCTTCGATCCGAACGACAGCAGCACCTATACCCGCATCCGCTCGCAGTACCAGCCGTCGTTCACGGAAAACACGGAAGACCAGGTCAAGCTCGACCTGAAATGGCGGCCCAACCTGCCGTTCCTGAAGTCGATCTGGTTCGGCGGCCAGGGCCGCCGCGCCACGGCCGAACAATACCGCTGGACCGGCTACCTGGTTCCCAACGATCCGAACAGCACCGCGGACGACGTGTACGTGCGCAGCCCGGAAGTGCTGCACGAAATCATCCGTGACCCGAAGAACACGACTGGCGTGCTGCGCAACAACGGCGCCATCATCCCCGGCACCAACCTCACCGCCAACAACACCACGCGGTACGTGACCGCCGGCGAGATGGCATCGCTGGTCGATACGATCCGCACCGGCACGCCGGGCAGCTTCCTGAACGGCTACAGCGGCTTGTCCGGCTACCCGAACGGCTGGATGGCGCCGAGCTTCGCCCAGTCGACCCAGTACTTCGACCTGTCGCGCTACAACCACGACCTGCTGCGCGAATCGATCGGCAGCGACGGCAAGAGCTATCCAATGCCGCCGCAATTCGCCGTCGAGGAGCGCATCCGCGCGTTCTACGTGCGGGCCGACTTCTCGCAGGAACTGTTCGGCATCGAGTGGGACGGCAACGTGGGCGTGCGCTATACCGGCACGCGCACCCGTGCCAAGGGCCTGCAATCGTCGCGCGCCTACCGGCTCGATGCGAACGGCGTGCGCGTCGAGGACATCCGGTCGAACCAGATCATCACGGTGGAAAACAAGTACAGCGACGTGCTGCCGAGCTTCAACCTGGCCGGCTGGCTCGTGCCGGACAAGCTGGTGGCCCGCATCGGCTGGGGCAAGGTGATGTCGCGCCCGCCGATCGACAAGCTCACGCCGAACTACAGCTGCATCGCCGGCAGCGGCCAGTCGATCTATGGCGGCGACGGCGGCACCGACGACTGCACGGCCGGCAACGTGAACCTGGAGCCGTTCCGCGCCACCAACAAGGACGCCAGCGTGGAGTGGTATCCGTCGGTGGACAGCCAGCTGTCGCTGGCGTTCTTCCGCAAGGATATCAACACCTATATCCAGAACGACGTGACGCTGCCGAACGTGAACCTGTTCGGCGACGGCCAGCTGTGGGATGTGAAGACGTCGATCAACAGCCGCGGCACCACCACGAAGGGCTGGGAACTGGCGGGCCGCACGGCGCTGACGATGCTGCCGGGCCTATTCAGCGGCCTGGGGCTCGATGCCAACTACACCCGCATGAGCTTCAAGTATGCGCCGGGCAACGAGCTGCTGAACCCGCTGGACAATTCGGTGCTGCCATACCCCGGCCTGTCCCGCAACAGCTACAACGTGGGCGTGTGGTACGACCTGGGCAAGTGGAACGCGCGCCTGGCCTACAACTACCGCGACGGCTACTACACGGGCACGGTGGACTCCAATGCCTCGCTGCCGGTGTATGGCGAGAAGACCGGCTTCCTGGACGCCAAGCTGCAGTACCGCGCCACCGACAACCTGACGCTGTCGGTCGAAGGCAAGAACCTCTCGGATGAAGGACAGTTCCTGAACGCGGGTTCCACCTCGCGGCGCAACGAGCTGGCCTGGTCGGGACGGCGCTACTTCGTGGGGGCCACCTACAAGTTCTGATTTTCCGGTATGCCGTGAATCAGCGCCAGGCGCCTGCGGGAGCCTGGCGTTTTTGTTGGCACCCTTCTTGCAACGCTATCGGTTCACGCGCACAGCACAGGAGGGCATGATGGCTCGACCAACCGGAACACCCTTGGCGATCGGCCTGGCACTGCTGTGCCTTGCCACGGCCGCCACGGCCGCCAATCCGCTGGGCATGGCGGTCGCCGGCGCCCCGTCGATGTTCGTGCTCGCCGTGGCGCAGGCCCGGGCCGACGACAGGAACGCCAGGGCGGCCACCGATGAACCCGAGCCGCGGGTCGAACCCGAGGAACGCCCCCGGCAAGCCGCCGAACCCGCGCCGCAACGGCGCGCCAGCGAGCGCAAAACCGCGGACGACCGGAAGCTTACGCTGCGCTGACTGCATCCCGGCGGCACCGCGAAGGTGCATGCGGGCCTCGCATTGGGGAGTACTGCCCGTTCGCGGGCGTCGTCACGTGCGGCCCGGACGAACCAGGCATGAAGGAATCAGGGCTTGAACGGATTGCGCTCGTTCAGCTCATCCATGTAGGCGTCGATCCCGCCGCTTTCCCGTTCCAGGAACCGCTCCACGGCATCGGCAAACGCCGGATGCGCGAGCCAGTGCGCCGACCAGGTGCGCGTGGGCAGGAAACCCCGTGCCATCTTGTGCTCGCCCTGCGCACCGCCCTCGAACGTGGCGATGCCCTGTTCGATGCAGAATTCCAGCGGCTGGTAATACGCGGTCTCGAAATGCAGGCAGGGCACGTGCTCCAGTGCGCCCCAGTAGCGGCCATACAGCGTGTCTTCCGTGTGGATCAGCAGCGATGCCGCGATCGGCCTGCCGTCGCGTTCCGCGATCACCAGCAGGATATTGTCCGGCATCATGGCGCCGATGCGCTGGAAAAAATCGAGGTTCAGGTACGGCGACGAGTGGTGCTCGGCATACGTGTTCCGGTAGCAGCGGTGGAAGAAGCGCCAGTCGGCATCCGTGGCGTCGATCCCGCGCACGCGGCGCATCGTCACGCCGGCTTCGCGCACCTTGCGCCGCTCGGCGCGGATGTTCTTGCGCTTCTTGTGCTCCAGCGAGGCCAGGAAGGCATCGAAGTCCGCGTAGTTCTCGTTGAGCCAGTGGAACTGCACGCCGCTGCGCAGCAGGAAGCCGGCGTCGTGCAATGCATCGGCCTGCGCCTGCGGCGGATACAGCACATGGGTGGAAGACACGCCCGATGCCTCCTGCTGCTCGCACAGCAAGGCCACCAGGGCCGCACGTGCCGCATCGTCGCGCGTCATCAGCCGCGCACCCGTCACCGGCGTGAACGGAATCGCGGACAGCAGCTTCGGATAATACTCCACGCCGTTGCGGTGATAGGCATCGGCCCAGGCCCAGTCGAACACGTATTCGCCGTAGGAATGGGACTTCACATACAGCGGCATCGCGGCGGCCAGGTCGTCGCCATCCCACAGCGCCAGGTATTGCGGCTGCCAGCCCGATTTTTCGCTGGCGCTGCCCGATTCGTGCAGCGCATGCAGGAATGCGTAGGAAAGAAACGGGTTCGGCGCGCGGCCGGGTTCCTGTTGCGCCAGCAGTGCATTCCAGGCGGCTTCGCCTGCCTGCGACAGCGAAGTAAGGACAGCGGTTCGAAAGCTCATCGGGGCATTGTACGGGAGTTCCGCTGGCATTGCCGGCCGCCTGCCGCGTCATCGCGACCCGATTTACGGTATCGGGACCGTATAAGGTTACGGCGAGCTTATCTGCAAGCTTATCGGAGTCGATATTGGCGCCGATCGATATTTTCCCGCCAATATATCGAGCAATCAGGAAGCTGATTATTTTTAATGCAGCGGTTATTTTATCGGCGTCGCGGCATAATCGCCGGGTTTATTTCTGCCTGAATAAAATGTTATCGCGACTGACTTCCATATTAATACTTTCCGCAAGCGTTCCTGCATCCGCGCAGGAAAACAAGCCAGCCGAACCGCCGGCACCGTCGCCATCGGAAGAAAAAACGGTCGCCAAGGTGGAAATCAGGGGTTCGGCCGAGGACTACGAACCGCGGCGCGACGATACCGCCAGCAAGACCGTGATCGGCAACGCGGAGATCATGAAATATGGCGATACGAACGTATTCGACATATTGAAACGCGCGCCGGGTGTGACGGTGATCGGCAACAGCATCCGCATGCGCGGCCTGGGCGGCAATTACACGCAGATCCTCGTGAATGGCGAACGGCCGCCGCCGGGTTTCTCCCTCGATAACCTGCCGCCGGAGCAGATCGAGAAAATCGAAGTGATCCGCGCCGGCACGGCGGAACACTCGATGCAGGCCATCGCCGGCACGATCAATATCGTGCTGAAAAAAGTGGTGGCGAAGGCGCAACGCGACGTGCGCATCAACGCGAGCCGTTCGGGCCAGCAGCGCAACCTGTTCGTGGCCGGCACGCTGGCCGACCGCTCCGGCAACCTGTCGTGGTTCGCCAATCCCGTGATGGGCCGTTTCCTGATGGATTCGACAGGCGGTGGCCAGGACCGGTTCACCGATCCGGCGGGGCAGGTGACGAAGCTGCGCGACTATACGCGTGCTTCGACGGGTGAGAACACGTTCGTCGGCTTCTCGCCGCGGCTGAACTGGAAATTGCCGGACGATGGGCAACTCAACGCCACCGCCTTCATCAGCGCCAACCGGAGCGAATTCGACAACGCATCGGCGTATGTCTACCGCGCCGGCAGTTTCAACCGCATCGATTACGCCGATTTCAATGCACGCAACGAAAACCGGTCGCGCAATGCGCAGGGCGAAGTGAACTGGATAACGAAGCTCGCGGGCGGCAAGCTCGATGCCAAGCTGTCGGCATCGGGGCGCTCCGGCACGCAACTGATGCGTTCCCTGTCCGTGACGGCCGACCGGGCGCTGGCCTACCGCAACGACAGCGACACGGAAGAGGACAATGCCACCTGGAGCACCACCGGCAAGTACACGCGCACGCTGTTCGACGGCCACGCGCTGGCCACGGGCTGGGAATACAACCGCCAGCGCAACGACGACGACGTGCTGCGTATCCAGGGCCGGCAGGGCAGCGAGCCGGCACCGGTGCGCGAACGGTTCGAGCCGGTCGTCACGCGTTATGCGGCCTACGCCCAGGACGAATGGAACGTGACGAAGGACTGGTCGATGTACTTCGGCGCGCGCTGGGAAGCGATCCGCACCGACAGCGAAGGCACCGGCCTGCCCTCCACGCGCTCGAAGAGCCATGTGCTGAGCCCCGTCGCGCAAACGCTGTACAAGTTCCCGGACAAGAGTGGCCGGCAGCTGCGCGCCGCGCTGACGCGTACCTACAAGGCGCCGAACCTGCAGCAGCTGACGGGCCGCCGTTTCTACGCCGAGGAGAATTCGCTCTTCACGCCGGACGGCGGCGGCAACCCGGACCTGCAGCCCGAACTGGCGAACGGCATCGACCTCACCTATGAGCATTTCTGGGCGCCCGGTGCGGTCTTCTCGGTCGGCACCTCGCAGCGCCGCATCCGCGACTACATTCGCACGCTGTTGCGGCAGGAGGCCGATGGCAGGTGGATCTGGCGGCCGGTCAACAGCGGCAACGCGACGGTGCGCACGCTGGACGTGGAACTGAAGTTCCCGTTGAAGGCGGTGATGAAGGACGCACCCGGCATCGACCTGCGCGCCGGCTTCAACCGCAACTGGTCGAAGGTCGACGGCGTGCCGGGCCCGGACAACCGGCTCGACGAGCAGATCCCGCTGACGGCAACGCTGGGCATCGACTACAAGGGTGGCGCGCACAGCGCCGGCGCCAGTCTCGCCTACCGGGGCGGCGGCCCGCTGCGGGTCTCGGTGGAACAGTACCGGCAGCAGTTCCTGCGCCGCGACCTGGAAGCCTACTGGCTCTGGAAGTTCACGCCGCAATACCAGCTGCGCGTGACGGCCAGCAATATCCTCGGCGAGGACAGCCACGAATACCAGCGTTATGTAACGGCGGGCGGCGCGGAGGAGAACGTGGGCCGCAGGCCCGAATCGGCACGCATTTCGCTGAACCTGGAATTGAAGTTCTGACGGGGCAGGCAGTTTGCCAGCCATCGCGGCGGCGTTGGCAAGGGCTCAATGTTAAAATCTTCGACATTCGCCCCGAAGAACGAGCCCATGCCGCAATCCTTCCACAATCTGTACACCCATGATTTCGTCCGGGTCGCGGTCGGCGTTCCGCGCTGCCGCGTGGCCGACCCGCTTTTCAATGCACAGCAGACGATCGCGCTGGCCGAGCAGGTGGCCGCGAAAGGCGCGGTGCTGGCGGCATTCCCCGAACTGGGCCTGTCCGCCTACACGTGCGACGACCTGTTCCACCAGCGCGCCTTGCTCGACTCGGTGCAGGTCGCGCTGGGCAAGATCGTGGAAGCATCGATCCGCATCCCCGTGGCGATGATCGTCGGCATGCCGCTGCGTGTCGATCACCGGCTGTTCAACTGCGCGGTGGTGGTGCAGGGGGGGCGCATCCTCGGCGTGGTGCCGAAGATCTACCTGCCCAACTACAACGAGTTCTACGAAGTGCGGCAGTTCAGCTCCGCCGACGATGCGGTGTCGACCGAGATCGAACTGCTGGGCCAGCGCGTGCCGTTCGGCGCCGACCTGCTGTTCCAGGCCACCAACGTGCCGCTGCTGCGCTTCCATACCGAGATCTGCGAGGACGTGTGGGTGCCGATTCCACCGTCGTCGTATGCGGCGCTGGCCGGCGCCACCGTGCTGGTGAACCTGTCGGCGTCGAACATCGTCGTCGGCAAGTCCGATTACCGCCACCAGCTGGTGGGGCAGCAGTCCGGGCGGTGCATGGCCGCCTACCTGTATTCGTCGGCCGGGCGCGGCGAATCGACCACGGATTTATCCTGGGACGGCCAGGCGCTGATCTATGAAAACGGCGAGATGCTGGCCGAGTCCGACCGTTTCGAGGACGAGTCGCATGTGATCTTCGCCGATGTCGACCTGGAGCGGCTGTCGCGCGACCGCATGCGCACCAACACGTGGGGCGACTCGGTGCGCCGCCATGCCCAGCAGGTGGAAGCCTTCCGCGTGGTGAAGTTCGCGCTGGAGCTGCCGGTGCAGGACGTGCTGCCGCTGCAGCGTACGGTCGCGCGCTATCCCTACGTGCCCGCCAACCCGGCCGTGCGCGACAAGCGCTGCATGGAGGTCTACAACATCCAGGTGATGGCCCTGGTGCAGCGGCTGGCCGCCAGCGGCATGAAGAAGGTCGTCATCGGCATTTCCGGCGGGCTCGATTCCACGCACGCGCTGCTCGTGTGCGCGAAGGCGATGGACCGCCTGAACCTGCCGCGCACGAACATCCTCGGCTACACGATGCCGGGCTTCGCCACGAGCAAGCGCACGCTGGACCAGGCGCGCAAGCTGATGGAATTCGTCGGCTGCGCGGCGCACGAGATCGACATCCGCCCCAGCTGCATCCAGATGCTGGCCGATATCGGCCACCCGTATTCGGAAGGGAAGGAAGAATACGACGTCACGTTCGAGAACGTGCAGGCCGGCGAGCGCACCAGCCACCTGTTCCGGCTGGCGAACCACCACAACGCCATCGTGGTGGGCACCGGCGACCTGTCCGAGCTGGCGCTCGGCTGGTGCACGTATGGCGTGGGCGACCACATGTCGCATTACAACGTGAACGCGAGCGTGCCCAAGACGCTGATCTCGCACCTGGTGCGCTGGGTGGCCGAGAGCCGCCAGTTCGGCGAGACCGACTCGCAGGTGCTGCTCGATGTCGTCAATACCGAGATCAGCCCCGAGCTCGTGCCGGGCAAGGCCAATGACGCTGCCCCGGCGCAGAGCACGCAAAGCGTGATCGGCCCGTATGAACTGCAGGACTTCAACCTGTACTACACGCTGCGTTTCGGCTTCACGCCGGCCAAGGTGGCATTCCTGGCGCTGCACGCGTGGAAGGACCGCTCGGCCGGGGCCTGGCCCGAGGATGCGCACGTGGTGCGCAACCAGTACACGCTCAAGGAAATCAAGCACAACCTCGGCATCTTCATGCGCCGCTTCTTCCAGAGCCAGTTCAAGCGCACCTGCGTGCCGAACGCCCCGAAGGTGGGTTCCGGCGGTTCGCTGTCCCCGCGCGGCGACTGGCGCGCACCGAGCGATGCGGAATCGGTGGTGTGGCTGGAGAACCTGAAGACCGTGCCGGATGCCTGAAAGCCGGGATCGAGACCCGAACCAACAAATTTTATAAGGAGAATGCCATGAAACAGATTACCGCCGTTATCAAGCCCTTCAAGCTCGACGAAGTGCGCGAGGCACTGGCCGAAGTGAACGTGACCGGCCTGACCGTCACCGAAGTGAAGGGCTTCGGCCGCCAGAAGGGCCATACCGAGCTGTACCGGGGCGCCGAATACGTGGTCGACTTCCTGCCGAAGGTGAAGGTGGAAGTGGTGGTCGACGACGGCGTGGCCGAGCAGGTGGTGGATGCCATCATCAAGGCCGCCCGCACCGGCAAGATCGGCGATGGCAAGATCTTCGTGCAGAACGTGGAGCAGGTGGTGCGGATCCGTACCGGCGAGACGGGACCGGACGCTGTTTAGTATGTGATCACCCAGAAGCGAAAGTCTGGGGTCAGGGGGGAGTACTGGCCGGCAGGCCAGTACCGCTACGCCGGCAAGGAGCAATGCTCCTCGAAACCCCGGCTACGCCCCGGCGGGTCTGACCCCAGCCCTTTGCTGTTGGGGTATGTTCAAGACGCATCACGGCCGGCCCACCCGCAGATCGAACTTCCACGTCACCAGCCGCAGCACGGTGATCGTCGTCGCGGAAGACCACAATGCCACATCCTCCGACACCTGCAGCTGCTGCAGCAGGATATACAGCCAGCAGCCGAAGAACGCGCAGATCGCGTACGGCTTGCCATCCCTGAATACCATCGGCACTTCGTTGCAGACGATGTCGCGCAGCACGCCGCCGAAGATCCCCGTGATCACCCCCATCATCGCCGCGATGAACACCGGCATCTGCGCCGCCAGCGCCTGCGATACGCCGGCCACCGCGAAGAGCCCCAGCCCCATCGCATCGGCCACCACGATCAGCCGTTCCGAAACGATATGGCGCAGGTGCTTCATGAACGGCGCCACGGCGAGCGCCAGCACGAACAGCAGGATCGTGTATTCCTGGTGGTCCACCCAGAACAGCGGGCGTTTGTCGAGCAGGATGTCGCGCAGCGTGCCGCCGCCGAAGGCGGCAATGAAGGCCACGATGATGACCCCCACGATATCCATGCGCTTGCGCCGCGCTTCCACGAATCCCGAAAACGCCCCGACCAGGATCGCGATCACTTCGATGACGGTGACAAGGGAAACGTGCGGGACGATTTTCATGCGGGCACAGGAAGTAATGGTGCCCACAGGCTAACAGAAACATTGCCAAGAAAATGGGGTACGTCCCCATTTTTCGGGAAATGTTTCTCAGAAAATGGGGACGTACCCCATTTTCCAGGAAACTTTTACCGTTCGGGGCGCAGGGCGGCGCGCAGCAGCACGATGAGGGCGCCTTCGCCGCCCTCGGCGGCATGGGCCTGGCAGAAGGCGATCACGCCGTCGGTCTGCACGAGCCAGCTGTGCACCATCGATTTCAGCACGGGTTCGCCGCCGCGCGAGCCGAAGCCGCGGCCGTGGATCACGCACACGCAGCGCTGGTTGCGCTGCACGGCCTTGTGCAGGAACGTGGCGAGCGTTTCGCGGGCGTCGTCGCGGCGCAGGCCGTGCAGGTCGAGTTCATCCTGCACCGGCCAGTAGTTCTTGCGCAGGCGCTTCATCACGTCGCTGCCCACGCCGGGGGCAAGGTAGTTCAGCGACGGTTCTTCTTCCATGTAGTGCTCGACCCCGAACAGGTCGGACAGCGATTCGCGCAGCACGGCCGCGTCGTCGACCTTCTGTTCGGCGGCCGTCAGCTTGCGCTTCGGCGGCGCGGGCGGGGTAATGACGGGCTTCGGCATCTGCGGCACGTAGCGGTTCGATTCGGGCAGCTTGTTGACGCCCTTCATCGTGGTGCGGAAGATGCTCGCCTCGGCCACGCGCTGCTTCTCGCGCTCGATGCGTTCGGCCTCCGCTTTCGCCCGTTCGGCCGCTTCCCGTTCGCGCTCTTCGCCCTTGCCCTTCAGCTGCTGGCCAAGGGCCTTCAGGGCCGCGAAATCCTTCAGGCTGCTACCTGCCATGATGGCTTTACTCCTGTGCTTCCAGGTAGCGCTGCGCGTCCAGCGCGGCCATGCAACCGGTGCCGGCGCTGGTGATGGCCTGACGGTAGACGTGGTCCTGCACGTCGCCGGCGGCGAACACGCCGGGGACCGACGTGGCCGTGGCCATGCCTTCGGTACCGGCGCGCGTCTTCAGGTAGCCGTTGTGCATGTCCAGCTGGCCTTCGAAGATGCCGGTATTGGGCTTGTGGCCGATCGCCACGAACAGGCCGTGCACGGTGATCTTCGACAGCTCGCCATCGTTCGATTTCAAGGTCAGGCCCGTCACGCCGCTGTCGTCGCCCGTCACTTCGTCGAGGTTCTGGTTCAGCTTCAGTTCGATCTTGCCTTCGGCAACCTTGGCCATCAGGCGGTCGACGAGGATCGGTTCGGCGCGGAACTTGTCGCGGCGGTGGATCAGCGTGACCTTGGTGGCGATATTGGACAGGTACAGCGCTTCCTCGACGGCGGTATTGCCGCCGCCGATCACGGCCACTTCCTGGCCGCGATAGAAGAAGCCGTCGCAGGTGGCGCAGGCGGACACGCCGCGGCCCATGAACGCTTCCTCCGACGGCAGGCCCAGGTACTGGGCCGATGCGCCGGTGGCGATGATCAGCGCGTCGCACGTGTATTCGCCGGCATCGCCGATCAGGCGGAACGGTTTTTCATCCAGCTTGGTCGTATGGATATGGTCGAACACGATGTCGGTATTGAAACGCTCGGCGTGCTGCAGCAGGCGCTGCATCAGCTCCGGACCCTGCACGCCCATCGGATCGCCGGGCCAGTTTTCCACGTCCGTCGTCGTCATCAATTGGCCGCCCTGTTCGACGCCGGTGATCAGCATCGGCTTCAGGTTGGCACGCGCGGCGTACACCGCGGCGCTGTAGCCGGCGGGGCCGGAGCCAAGGATCAGGACGCGGGCATGTTTGGTAGTGGTCATGAAAGCTTCTCTGCGAAATATTGGTATATGCCCTGGATAAGGGTACGCCCCCCGTTTCGAGGGTACGAGCCTTATATGGAGGCCTTGCCGAAACGCACAAGTGGTTCGGTCAAGCAAAACAGGATTATATGCGAACCCCCGCTTTCTTGAATCGGGAGGCCGGAAGAGGCCCGGATGCCTTAAAATAAGCGCAATAGAAACAATTCCCTTGGCGCAACTCCCCCGCGCCGCTTACCGCATTCACCCAAAGCAGCAATGAGCAAAACCACGCAACAGACGAGCAATTCCTATCGGCGCACGGCAACCGAACGACAACCGTTGCCGAACCGGCTCGTGCGCCTGCTGTCCGAGGCGCGCTGGCTGGCGCTCGCCTTCGCCTGCCTGTATTTCGTGCTGATCCTGGCCAGCTACCATGAAGGCGACCCGGGCTGGTCGCATGCCAGCCTGGTACCGGACGTGAAGAACCTGGGCGGCCGCGGCGGCGCCTGGCTATCCGACCTGATGCTGTACATCTTCGGCTTTTCGGCCTGGTGGTTCTGCGTCTACCTGGTGCGCTTCACGTGGCGCGGCTACCGCCGGCTGACGAACAAGTTCGTGCTGGAGAAGGAAGAAGACGAGGAGCACAGCCACGAAGCCATCATCCGCCTGATCGGCTTCGTGCTGCTGCTGACCGGCAGCATGGGCCTGGAATACCTGCGCATGTACTCGCTGCCGGTCGACCTGCCGCGCGCGCCGGGCGGCGTGCTGGGCCAGCTGGTCGGCCATGCCGCGCACGTGGGGCTGGGCTTCACGGGCGCCACGCTGATCCTGCTGCTGTTGCTGGGGATGGGCATTTCACTGTTCTTCCACGTGTCGTGGCTGACGGTGGCCGAGCGCATCGGACAAGGCATCGAAACGGCGATCGACTGGGTCGTGCTGCGCTACGAAGACCGCCAGGACCGCCGCCAGGGCGCGGCGGCCACCGTGAAGCGCGAGGAAGTCGTCGTCAAGGAACGCGTCAAGCACGAGGAGAAGCATCCGGAGATCCTGCCGCTGAAGGTGGAGCCGCAGATGGTGGTGGTGCCGAAGGCCGAGCCGGTCGAAAAGCCCGAACGGCCGTCGAAGGAAAAGCAGCCGTCGCTGTTCACGGAAGCGGAACTGCCGCGCGAAAAAGCGGTGCTGTTCCAGAACATCGACAATACCGATTTGCCGCCGCTGGCGCTGCTGGACGAGCCGCCGCCGGCGCAGGAAACGGTGTCCATCGAAACGCTGGAATTCACCAGCCGCCTGATCGAGAAGAAGCTGTCGGACTTCGGCGTGGAAGCGAAAGTCGTCGCCGCCTATCCGGGCCCCGTCGTCACGCGCTACGAAATCGAGCCCGCCACCGGCGTGAAGGGCAGCCAGATCGTCAACCTGGCGCGCGACCTGGCGCGTTCGCTGTCGCTCACGTCGATCCGCGTCGTCGAAACGATTCCCGGCAAGAACTACATGGCGCTGGAACTGCCGAACATGAAGCGGCAGATCGTGCGCCTGACCGAGATCCTCGGTTCGAAGGTGTACAACGAAAGCGCCTCGGCGCTGACCGTCGCGCTGGGCAAGGATATCGCCGGCAAGCCGGTGGTGGCCGACCTGGCGAAGATGCCCCACCTGCTGGTGGCCGGTACCACGGGCTCCGGTAAATCGGTGGGCATCAACGCCACGATCCTGTCGCTGCTGTACAAGGCCGATCCGCACGACGTGCGCATGATCCTGATCGACCCGAAGATGCTGGAAATGTCCGTCTACGAAGGCATTCCGCACCTGCTCGCGCCGGTGGTCACCGACATGCGCCAGGCCGGCCATGCGCTGAACTGGGCCGTGAACGAGATGGAGCGGCGCTACAAGCTGATGTCGAAGCTCGGCGTGCGTAACCTGGCCGGCTACAACGCCAAGATCGCGGATGCGGCGAAAAAGGAACAGCACATCCCGAACCCGTTCTCGCTGACGCCGGACGCGCCGGAGCCGCTGGAAAAACTGCCGACGATCGTCATCATCATCGACGAGCTGGCCGACCTGATGATGGTGGTCGGTAAAAAGGTCGAGGAGCTGATCGCCCGTATCGCGCAAAAGGCGCGCGCGGCCGGCCTGCACTTGATTCTCGCGACCCAGCGCCCATCTGTGGACGTGATCACGGGCCTGATCAAGGCGAACATCCCCACGCGTATCGCGTTCCAGGTGTCGTCGAAGATCGACTCGCGCACCATCCTCGACCAGATGGGCGCCGAAACGCTGCTGGGCATGGGCGACATGCTGTACATGCCGCCCGGTACCGGCCTGCCGATCCGCGTGCACGGCGCGTTCGTGTCCGACGACGAGGTGCACCGCGTGGTGGCCCACCTGAAGGAACAGGGCGAGCCGAACTACGTGGAAGGCATCCTCGAAGGCGGAACGCTGGAAGGCGAGGGCGGCGGCGCCGATGGCGCGGCGGCCGGCGAGGGCGGCGGCGAAGCCGATCCGATGTACGACCAGGCCGTGCAGGTGGTGCTGAAGAACCGCCGCGCGTCGATCTCGCTGGTGCAGCGCCACCTGCGCATCGGCTACAACCGCGCGGCGCGCCTGCTGGAACAGATGGAAAACAGCGGCGTGGTCTCGGCCATGCAATCGAACGGCAACCGGGATATCCTCGTGCCGGCCGCTTCCGCAGAACAAGGATAAGAATGACAGACAAGAAAATGAATCGGCAAATGAGTCAGCGTATGAATCGTTTCATCATCGCCGCAGCATTGGCGGTGTCGTTTGCCGGCACCGCACATGCCGCCGCGCTGGACCAGTTCAAGTCGTTCGTGGGTTCGACCAAGTCCGCCAGGGGCGAGTTCACGCAGACCCTGACGAAGAACGTCGACGGCGCCAAGAAAACGTCGGCACCATCGACCGGCACCTTCGTGTTTGCCCGCCCCGGCAAGTTCATCTGGACCTACCAGAAGCCGTATGAGCAGGTGCTGCAGGCCGATGGCGACCAGCTGTACATCTACGACAAGGACCTGAACCAGGTCACCGTGAAGAAGCTCGGCGACGCGCTGGGCTCTTCGCCCGCCGCGATCCTGTTCGGCTCCAACGACCTGGAAAAGAATTTCACGCTGTCCGAGGCGGGTACCCGCGACGGCCTGGAATGGCTGAAGGCCGTGCCGAAGGCAAAGGACACGAGCTTCGAGCTGATCTCGATCGGCCTGAAGAACGGCCAGCCGGAAGCGATGGAACTGAAGGATAACTTCGGCCAGGTCTCCACGCTGGCGTTCCGCAAGTTCGAGAAGAACCCGTCGCTGGGCGCCACCGCCTTCAAGTTCGACGTGCCGAAGGGCGCCGACGTGGTCAATCAATAGTGGCCACTCAATAGTGATCAATCAATAAGCACACCGATGGCCGATCTCTTTTCCGCCGAGCCCCGGCAACCGCTTGCCGAGGCACTGCGCCCGAAAACGCTGGACGAAGTGATCGGCCAGCAGCACCTGCTCGGCGAAGGCAAGCCGCTGCGCCTGGCCTTCCAGGCCGGCAAGCCGCATTCGATGATCCTGTGGGGCCCGCCCGGCGTGGGCAAGACCACGCTGGCGCGCCTCACTGCGAACGCATTCGATTCGGCGTTCATCGCGCTCTCCGCCGTGTTTGCCGGCGTGAAGGACATTCGCGCCGCGATGGAGCAGGCGCAACAGAACCTCGACCAGTTCGGCCGCCACACGATCCTGTTCGTCGACGAGATCCACCGCTTCAACAAGGCGCAGCAGGATGCGCTGCTGCCGTTCGTCGAATCGGGCCTTGTCACGTTCATCGGCGCCACGACGGAAAATCCCAGCTTCGAAGTCAACTCGGCATTGCTGTCGCGCGCGCAGGTATACGTGCTGAAATCGCTGACGGATGCCGAGATGCGGCAATTGCTGGAAAAAGCCCGATCGTCCGCGCTGCCGGGCCTCACGTTCGACGACGTGGCCATCGACACGCTGGTCGGCTTTGCCGATGGCGATGCGCGCCGCTTCCTGAACCTGCTCGAGCAGGCCGATACGGCGGCCCGTTCCGCGCGCATCGCGCACATCGACGGCAAGTTCGTCGAGAACGCGATGACCCTGAACGCGCGCCGCTTCGACAAGGGCGGCGACAATTTCTACGACCAGATCTCGGCGCTGCACAAGTCCGTGCGCGGCTCGCATCCCGATGCGGCGCTGTACTGGTTTTGCCGCATGATCGACGGTGGCGCCGACCCGCGCTACCTGGCCCGCCGCATCGTGCGCATGGCGTGGGAAGATATCGGCCTGGCCGACCCGCGCGCGCTGACGATCGTGAACGACGCCGCCGAAACCTACGAGCGGCTGGGCTCACCCGAGGGCGAGCTGGCGCTGGGCCAGGCCGTCGTCTACCTCGCCATCGCCGCCAAGAGCAATGCCGGCTACAACGCGTTCAATGCCGCCATGGCGTTCGTGAAGAAGGACAAGTCGCGCGAGGTGCCCGTCCACCTGCGCAACGCACCCACGAAGCTCATGAAGGAGCTGGGCTACGGGCATGAGTACCGCTATGCGCACGACGAGCCGAATGCCTATGCGGCCGGCGAGACGTATTTGCCGGACGGGATGCCCGAGCCGCGCTGGTACAAGCCCGTGCCGCGCGGGGTGGAGAGCAAGATTGCCGAGAAGCTGACGTGGTTGCGGGAGCTGGACCGCCAGGCTGGCGGGGAGTGACGGCCCACTCGACACTTTACGCGCCGGTCTTGCGTTGCCGCCGGCTGGCGACCCAGCCGACGGCAACCAGGCCTGCGCCAAACATGGCGTAACTCGCCGGTTCCGGCACCTCTGCAACCGGATCGAGCCGTGTCCAGAAGCAACCTGCCGATACCTTGCAGGAGCGGGCGACGATCTGGCCATTGTTGTTGATGTCCAGTGGATGGAAGGAGGTCCATCCCGCTTCGTCAACGATTTCGTCCAGCGTATGGCTTTGGCCATCCGGCGTACCCAGTAGTCCCATGGAAAAGTCGCGATCGAGCCCTACCATATAGCCGTGCGCATTGATCGCATTGATCCCCCCGATTTCCGGCAATTCGGTGACGATCCCGTCCCGCACGATATATGCCAGGCCTCCCAGGCCCGGGTAGTAAGTACCGTAATAGCCACCTTCCGGCGCGAACCCGTACAGCTGGAAGTCGCCATAGACGGGAAGGGCGGTCATGTTCCCATTTTCGTAAATGAAATTGCGCCATTCGCCGGATGCGTCCTGTGACGCGCCGAGCACCCGTCCTTCTTCGTCGATGTCGTACACGGCGCTGCTCTCTCCGCCCAGTGTGCCGAGCATTACCATGCCGGCGCTTTCAGTGTAGATAAAGCCACGCTGGTTTCCGTTGGCCAGATAGCCGCTGCCGATAACGGTGCCCGCTTCATTGATCTTGAGCGCAGAGGTACTTTCGCCGCCCAGACTGCCGAGATTCCGCATGACGCCATTGCTGTACAGGAATGCATTCGTGGTTTCGCCCACGCCAGTGTCAGACCAGCCCACAGCCTGGCCACGATCGTTGATATCGAAAGCGACACTCCTCGATCCGCCGAGGGTGCCGAGCAGTTGCGTTTGCTTTCCGTTCGTGATCGCGGCGATCCAGCCACCACCCGGTGTGTCATGGGTGTAGACAACGTCGCCGAGGTTGTTGACGGCGTGGCTCTGGCCCTGGTCCGGCAGGATAACGACTTCATAGCGGGGGCTGCTCACTGCAAGTGCTGCGGTACACACGAATGCAAGGGAAATGCCAACAGTCAGTCTGATCATGATCGTCTCCGTTAGGCTGGCCGGCCATCCGGCCGGAATCATATTAGGACAAATCATCTTTCCGGGTAAAGCCCACCTTCGTGATGTCGCCGTGCCCGATTGAACATCTCCAGGACGGGAACCGTATTCAAATCCAATTCGCATGCATTTTTTTATTAACTTCTATTTTGACAGTGAGATGCACGCGCGATGTCACGCCGGTGTAAAAGTAACGATAGCGCGTCATGTTATTGCCAGGGGCGGGCGCGGACGAAGACCGATGCACGATTCATCCAGCCTGGCAGCCACGCTTCCGCGACCTGGGCCACCGTACCTGGACCATATATGGAGGAGAATGCGGTGCGAAGCGGCGACAGGCGCCGTAGCCGAATTGGGCTATTTCACGAAATCCGCGGCATCGCTCTGCGCTGAAAGGCCTTGCGGATTGCTGTGATGTGCTCTGCGCCAGATATTGATTCCGCTGGCGTGGCGGATCTGGTTGGATACGATCGTTTCTGGCGGGTTATTCCGGCAGTTCAGTTAGCAGAGGGGCGAAATAATGCATGATATATTCGCGTTGATATGGTCAAAGGGGAGGTAGCTTGATGAAGACAAAGTCGGTCATGGGTATCGAGTGCCTGATCGACGGCGCTGGCCCGGACACCATCGTCATGCTCCACGGCTGGCCCGACACGGCCGCCATGTGGGAGCCGCAAGTCGCCGCCTTCTCGCCATACTTCCGCTGCGTGCGCTTCACCTGGCCTGGTTTCGAGACCGGCGCACCCCGCAGGGAATATTCGCTGGATGAGCTGATCGGACTGTGCGAGCAGGTCGTCCGCCAGACGAGCCCCGAAACACCTGTCACGCTGCTCGTGCACGACTGGGGCTGCCTGTTCGGCTACCAGTTCGCGCAGCGCCATCCGGAACTCGTGGCCCGTGTGATTGGCGTGGACATCGGCGATGGCGGCTCGAAAGCGCACCTGGACGAGATCGGCATGAAGGGCAAGCTCGGCATCGTCGCTTACCAGTTGTGGCTGGCGGCGGCATGGAAGATCGGCGGCGGCATCGGCGAATCGATGACGCGCTCGTTTGCAAAAATGGCCCGCGTTCCCATCGCGCCCGAGGCGCTCACGCCGGAAAAGAACTATCCGTATTACTCGACCTGGACCGGCAAGTACAAGGGCGTGCACCCCTTCCGCCCCACGTGCCCGATGCTGTTCATCTACGGCACCCGCAAGCCGGTGATGTTCCATTCGTCCGCGTGGACAGCCGAGCTGCAGGGAAAGCCCGGCAGCAAGGTGGTGGCGATGGAAACCGATCACTGGCCGATGCTGCGCCAACCCGAATCCTTCAACCGGATCGTGCTCGACTGGCTCGGCGCATCCACATCCACGGAAAGCACCAATGCACTACCTGCTAACTTATGAGCTGGCCGACGACTACCTGCAACGCCGTGGCGAATTTCGCGACGAGCACCTGAAGCTCGCGTGGGATGCCGTCGCGCGCGGCGAATTGCTGCTGGCCGGCGCGGCCGGCGAGCCGATCGATATCGCCCAGCTCGTCTTTACCATCGATACGCCGGCCATCGCGGAAGCGTTCGCGGCCGCCGATCCCTACGTGAAACACGGCCTCGTCAAGCGCTGGACCGTGCGCAAATGGCACACCGTGGTGGGCGAGCAGGCCAGCACGCCGGTGCGCTGAGCAGGGGGCACCGAGCGCGGTGCGGGAGACTCAGGGGCAGCGGATCGTCTCCAGCACCGCCGCCAGCTCCTTGAAGTCCACCGGCTTGACCAGGTGGTGATCGAAGCCTGCATCCAGGGCCGCGCGACGGTCCTGCTCCTTGCCATAGCCCGTGATCGCGATCAGCGTCGTGCGCGCGGTTTCCGGCTGCTTCTTCAGCCGGCAAGCCAGCTCGTTCCCGTCCATGCCCGGCAGGCCGATATCGAGCAGGCACACGTCGGGGCGCAGCGTGCGGCTGCGCTCCAGCGCCACCAGCGGGTCATGCACGGCAGTGACGCGATAGCCCGTCGCCTCGAGCAGCAGCGCCAGCATCGCCGCCGCATCCACGTTGTCGTCGACCACCATCACGGACAGGCCGCTGCGCGCCGCCGGCATGGCCTGGATATGCTCGCGCTCCTCCTGGTCGCGGCGTTCGGCAGCGCGCGGCAGGCACACCGTGAACGTGCTGCCCTGGCCAGCACCGCCGCTGGCACCATGCACGGAGCCGCCATGCAGCTCCGCGAGGCTGCGCACCAGCGCGAGGCCCAAGCCTAACCCGCCCTGGGCACGATCGGGGGTGCGTTCGGCCTGGGCGAACAGCTCGAATACGTGCGGTAGCAGTTCGGGCGCGATGCCGATGCCGTTATCCTCCACGAGCACGAGCACGCGCCCGTCGTCGACGAGGGTGCGCAATGCGATGCGCCCGCCGGCCGGCGTGTACTTGGCGGCATTGTTCAGCAGGTTGGTCAGGATCTGCACCAGGCGCTTCGCATCGCCCATCACGCAGGCCGGCGAGGGGGCGAGGTCGATGGTGAGATGGTGCCGGTGCGATTCGATCAGCGGGCGCACCTGCTCCACGGCGTTCGCCACCACGGTCTTCACGTCCTGCAAGCTGGTTTCCAGCGTGACGAGGCCGCGCGTGACGCGCGACACGTCCAGCAGGTCGTCGATCAGGCCTGTCATGTGCCGCACCTGCCGCGATATCACATGGCTCGTCTGCTTCAGCCTGGCCTCGTCCAGGGATGCCTGGCCGATCAGCGCGGCCGCCGCGCTGATCGGCGCCAGCGGATTGCGCAGCTCGTGGGCCAGCATGGCCAGGAATTCGTCCTTGCGCCGGCTCTCGGCGCGCAGTTCCGCCTCCGCGGCCTTGCGCAGCGTGACATCGAGCACCACCGCCAGCACGCTGGCGACCCCGCCCGTCTCGTCGCGGATCGGCGTCACGGCCTTCGTGACCCAGATGGTGCTGCCATCGGGGCGCAGGTAGCGGTTTTCCAGTTCGAATGGCGAACCGGCCGTCATCCGCCGTTCATTCTCGGCCCGGTCCTCGGGATCGACCAGCCGGTTGAAGTGCTTGCCCAGCAGTTCCTCGCGCGGCCGGCCGACGATCTCGCAATAGCGGTCGTTGACGCGCACCAGTACCCCGCTGGCGTTCGCTTCGGCCACGCCAGCCGCTGTCTGTTCGTAAAGCGACGTGAGATGCGCCTCGCTGTCGCGCAGTGCCATGCGGCCACGTTCCGCTTCCATCTGCACGTGCAGTGCCTGTTCGCGCCGAGCGGCTTCGCGGCGCTGCCGGCCCAGCGCCACGGCGCCGTCCACGCGGGCGCGCAGCTCGCGCGCGCTGAATGGCTTGACCATGTAGTCATCCGCGCCCGCGGCCAGGCCCTCCGCGCGCGCTTCGGTACCGGCACGCGCCGACAGCAGGACCATCACCACGCCAGCCGTGGCAGGGTCGGCGCGCAGGGCGGCGAGCAGCGCGAAGCCATCCATGTCCGGCATCATCACGTCGCTCAGCACCAGGTCGGGCAGCGGGCCGCCACGAATCGCAGCCAGTGCGGCCGCGCCGTTGCTCACGGCGCGCACCTGGTAGCCGCCTTCGCGCAGCACGCGCGTGACGTATTCGCGCATGTCGGCGTTATCGTCCGCCAGGATGACACGGGGCTGGTCGGGCACTGCATCCGCATTGCCGGCATCGCCCGTTCCGGCGCGCTCCGGCAGCCAGCGCAGCGCTTCCTCGACATAGGTGTTGGCCAGCGCGGGCATGTCGGACTCCCTGGCCTCGCTGCCTACCTGGTCGGGTGGCAAGTGCGCGCGGCCGAACGGGATGCGCACCGTGAACGTGGTGCCGCGGCCATGCTGGCTGTCCACGTTGATGGTGCCGCCGTGCAGCAGCACCAGTTCGCGCGCCAGCGCCAGGCCGATGCCGGTGCCTTCCACCGAGCGGCCATGCTGGCCTTCGACGCGGTGGAAGCGTTCGAAGATGCGCGGCACATCGTCGGCGGGGATGCCCACCCCGGTATCGGCCACCGTCAGTTCGAGGCCATTGTCCCCGGAACGCAGCGTGACCCGGATGCCGCCCTGCAGCGTGAACTTGAACGCGTTCGACAGCAGGTTCAGCACGATCTTTTCCCACATGTCGCGGTCGATCCAGGCCGACTCCCGCTGTGGCGGGCAATCCACGTCGAGCGACAGGCCCGCCTGCATGCAGGCGGAGCGGAAGTTGGATGCCAGCTCCGCTGTCAGTGCCGCGGCGTCGGTGGGAGCGAAGCGGGCGGCCGCGCGGCCCGCTTCGGTACGCGAAAAGTCGAGCAGCGAATTGACGAGCTTGAGCAGGCGCAGCGCATTACGGTGCGCCAGCACCAGGCGTTCGCGCTGTTCGTCGCTGCTGCCCGTGCCGGCCAGCGCATCTTCCAGGGGGCCCAGCATCAGCGTCAGCGGCGTGCGGAATTCATGGCTCACGTTCGAGAAGAACACGGTCTTGGCGCGGTCGATCGCCGCCAGCAACTCGGCGCGCTTGCGTTCTTCCTCGTAGGCCGTGACGCGCGTCAGGGCGGCGGCAAACGCGGCGCCCAGCAGGTCGAAGAAGCCGCGGTACACGTCGTCCAGGGGCAGGCGGCTGCTGGCGCCTGCCATCAACAGGGCCACCGGCGCATCCGCGCCATGCCGCCGGATCGGGATGGCGAACGCCACGTCGGGCGGCTCGTCGTAGGGCCCGCAGCGTTGCGTGCCGATCCGGCTGCGCAGGTCCGTCACCTGGATCGCCGTCATGTCGTCCATCAGTTCCGCCACCGGCCAGCCGCCCGGTTGTGCAAGCGACAGCACCTGCGGTGCGAGGGAGGCACTGGCATCGATGCCGTGATGGCCATGCAGGCGGTATGAGGGCTCCGGCTTGCCTGTCGACGCCGTATCGGGCTCGTAGAGCAGCACGAATGGCAGGTCGAATTCGAAACTGGCGAGCGTATCGATGGTCAGCCGGAACACCTCGTCGGTGGTGACCGCTTGCGTGAGGCGCGCGGTCAGGTCGCGCACAGCGCGCGTGCGGCGCTCGCTCACCATGGTGGCGGTGGTTTCCGTCACCGGGTGGAACAGCCCGCCGATGCCGCCGGTCTCGTCGCGGATCGGGCTCAGCGAAAACGTGAAGAAGGTCTCTTCCAGGTAGCCGTTCCGGAACAGGAACATGCGCACGTTTTCCAGGAACGACGTTTCGCCTTTGCGCGCCTGCTCGAACGGCTCGCCGATGGCGGGCCATGCCGATGCCCAGCATTCCTTGTAGTCCATGCCCAGCGATGCCGGGTGCTTTTCGCCGCACACGATGCGGTAGCCATCATTGTAGATCTGTACATTGCCCGGTCCCCAGATGATGTTGATGGGGAAGTTCGACGCCAGGCACAGGCTGACCGTCGTGCGCAGGCTTTGTGGCCAGTCTTCGATCGGCCCCAGCGGCGAGCGCGACCAGTCCAGCGAGCGGATGAGCATGGCCATGTCGCTGCCACCGTCGAGGAAGCTGGCGTCCCGGCCGTCCGGGCTGCGATCGGGAATGAGGGGGAGAGCAGTATCGGGCGTCATCACTTTGTTGCTTGTCAGGGGAGGTTCATTCCCGAGTGTAATAGCAAGTCAATTGCCTGCCCGCACGATTGCGGACCACGCAGCCGGTGTGGGCGGTATCGCCCAGCTGGTGTTTACGATCGCTACACCGGCCATCGCGGAAGCGTTCGTGGCCGCCGATCGCTGCGTGAGGCACGACCTGGTGAAGCGCTGGACCGTGCGGACATGGCACGGCGTCGTGGGTGAAATGGCGAGCACTCCGTTCCGCTAAAGCGTCGAATCGGTGGTGAAAACGTTTGCCACCGATTGTTCAGTAGCCCTTCTGATACACCTCAAATGTTTCGTTACGTTCGCGCTGGCGATGACGCGCTTCGCGGCTTAAGCTGTGATCCGGGTCAGGCCATGTTCGCCCGGTTTTAACGCATTCCATGCCGCGTTTTTTGCGCTTCGTCGCACGTCGATGGAGCCGAAGAACGGCTTTAGGTACAGTACAAACATCCCGGGAGTCATCAACAGCCCCCCGGTCAAGCCATCGAACGACAACCACCATCGGAGCCCATCATGAATGCACTGAAACACATGGAAGTCATCTTCTTCACCGTTGCGGCTGTCGGTGTTTGCGCCGCCATCGCCGACAGCGAAACCCAGCCGCTGATCGTATCGGCCGACCGTCCGCTGTTCATCCATCCGGACGTCCAGATGCCGGTCGTGACGGTCGCCGCCAAGCGCCTGACGCCCGCCGAGAAAGCCGAATTGATGTAAGGCGGTCGGCCCGCCGGGGCCACGCGCCGCGAGGGCGTAAAACTCCAGGGAGGAAGCGTCTACTTGGTACAATTGCGGTTTCGACATTTGCCGCGATTCCCCCATGATTGACATCCAACTTCTCCGTAAAGACATCGACACCGTGGCCGCCCGCCTGGCGACCCGCAAGTTCCAGCTGGACGTTGCCGGTTTCACCGCCCTGGAATCCGAGCGCAAGGCGATCCAGACGCGTACCGAGGAACTGCAGGGCAAGCGCAATGCGCTGTCCAAGCAGATCGGCATGTTGAAGGGCAAAGGGGAAGATACTTCCGCCGTGATGGCGGAAGTGGCCGGTATTGGCGACGAGCTGAAGAACAACGAAATCGCGCTGGCCACCCTGCAGCAAAACCTCCAGGCATTCCTGCAAGCGGTGCCGAACCTGCCGCATGAATCGGTGCCTGTCGGTACCGACGAATCGGCCAACGTGGAAGTGCGCAAGGTCGGCACGCCGCGCACGTTCGACTTCGAAGTGAAAGACCATGTGGACGTTGGCGCCGCGCTGGGCCTGGACTTCGACACCGCGACGAAACTGACCGGCTCGCGCTTCTCGCTGATGAAGGGCGGCATCGCGCGCCTGCACCGCGCGCTTGCCCAGTTCATGCTGGACACCCACGTGGACAAGCATGGCTACACCGAGTGCTACACGCCCTACATGGTGAACGCCGATTCGCTGTACGGCACCGGCCAGCTGCCGAAATTCGAAGCCGACCTGTTCTCGGTGAAGAAGGGCGGCGTGGAAGGCGAGGGCGAGACCTTCTACCTGATCCCCACGTCGGAAGTGACGCTGACGAACACCGTGCGCGACGAGATCATCCCGGCCGATACGCTGCCGCTGAAGATGACGGCGCATACGCCATGCTTCCGCTCGGAAGCCGGCAGCTACGGCCGCGACACGCGCGGCATGATCCGCCAGCACCAGTTCGACAAGGTCGAGATGGTGCAGATCGTGCATCCTGAAAAATCGTACGAGGCGCTGGATGAAATGGTCGGCCAGGCCGAAACGATCCTGCAGGCGCTTGGCCTGCCCTACCGCGTGCTGTCGCTGTGCACCGGCGACATGGGCTTTGCCGCCGCCAGGACGTTCGACCTGGAAGTGTGGCTGCCCGCGCAGAACACCTACCGCGAGATTTCCTCGCTGTCGAATTGCGAAGCCTTCCAGGCCCGCCGCATGCAAGCCCGCTTCCGCAACGCCGCAGGCAAGCCGGAACTGGCGCACACGCTGAACGGCTCCGGCCTTGCCGTGGGCCGCACGCTGGTGGCCGTGCTGGAAAACTACCAGCAAGCCGACGGCAGCGTGGAAATCCCCGAAGTGCTGCGCGGTTACATGGGCGGCCTGACGCACCTGCAAGCCTCGCGTTGAAAGCTTGAGTTGGGCTTCTGAAAATAGCCCTTCCATTTTCTTTTCGGGCTGCTATAATCTTGCCTCTCGCAGCGATGCGGGAATGGAGAGGTGGCAGAGTGGTCGAATGTACTTGACTCGAAATCAAGCGATGGGGCAACCCATCCGTGGGTTCGAATCCCACCCTCTCCGCCATGAATAAATAAAGAAGGCCACCCCTGCGGGTGGCCTTTTTTATTTATTCGGACGGAGAGGGTGGGATTCGAAGACCAGGCCCTGCCAGGCCTGGGCTCTTGGAATCGCCCATCTGTCGCTGCTTCGCAGCGGCCTCGCGCGCCATGGGCGCGCGGCGCATGCCTCGTCTTTCGCCGAGGCCGGCAGGACGGACGGAGAGGGTGGGATTCGAAGACCAGGCCCTGCCAGGCCTGGGCTCTTCGAATCGCCCATCTGCCGCTGTTTCGCAGCGGCCTCGCCAGTGCTTCTCGCTGGCGCTGGTTCCGCTGATTAGGATTTGCGCTTTCGATTACTCCCTGCGCCATGCCCAACCTCCTCACGCTCCGCCGCGCCCTGTTCTGCTGCTTCGTCATCTTCGGTTTCGCAATGGCCTCATGTATCGTCCGCACCCCGGCCATCCGCGACGTGCTACGCGCATCAACAGCGCAGATGGGCATGATCCTGTTCGGCTTTTCGCTCGGCTCGATGGGCGGCATCCTGGTAGTCGCGAGGATCGCCGCGACCATCGGCGTGGGCCGCGCGATCATTGCGGGCCTGGCGACCGTGCTGGCGGGCCTCCGCTGCTGGGCTTTGTCGGCGAGCAGGTCGGGCTGAGACTGAGCATGCTCGTCGTGCTGACGCTGCTCCTTGTTGCGATCGTACTGGCCCCTTGCCTGAAGCCTGCGGGCAGGGGTGGCAATGCCGGCACGGCTGACGCAGATATATCATCTTCCTGATTTGACGCGGAACAAGCCTTACGATAAAATCGTGCCTCTTGAGTTGCAACAAACCTTTGTGCAGTTCAAGAATGCAGGGCGCCGAGTCAGCGTGCTGCAGGTACCACCAGGAGAGGTGGCAGAGTGGTCGAATGTACTTGACTCGAAATCAAGCGATGGGGCAACCCATCCGTGGGTTCGAATCCCACCCTCTCCGCCATGAATAGATAAAAAAGGCCACCCCTGCGGGTGGCCTTTTTTGTTTGTTCTGTCCCGTCCTGCAATGGGTTGTCGTAGTTCGCCTTATTTGACCAGAGCGCGATGGCAACAGAAAGAAAGCGTGCTCAGCGTGATTTCACGCTGGCTTTCGAACTTGGGGTGATCAGTGCGGTAGAAAAAGGCGAGATCACGTACGAGCGGACTCGGAAGAAGTTTGGCATCCGGGGCAGAAGCACGGTGCCGGGGCAGGCAGCATGTCGGCATGCGGCGCGGCCACCGCCTGCGCGCACAGCAGTGAAAGAATGGCCGCGAGAAGCGGCCGCGATGGCAGTGTGGTGATCTTTTTCTGCAAAACCAGACCCTTGAAACATGCGTGAATGACGGACTTCGTGCAGCGGCATGGCGCACGGGATATTGCCGTTACTAATGAGAATGAGATATCATTATTGAAGTTTCGGCCATCGATGCCCGGTCGAGCGCTCCAATCGAAAGGAATTCGCGCGTGAAGAAGCAATGCCTGTCCCTCCTGGCCGCCGCGGTCGCGCCGCTGCTCGCTCCACCGGCCCATGCGGAGGATACCGCCGTCGTCATGGGCGAAGTGCGCATCAGCGCGCAGCGCAGCGGCGGCCCGCTGCTGAGCAACAGCATCCTGACATCGGTCGACGTGCTCGGTGCCGACAAGGTCGAAGACAAGAACGTCATGAACAGCTGGGAGCTGGTCGGCCAGCTGCCCGGCGTGCAGCTGACGGAAACGCGGATGGGCGCGGAGTCCGGCAAGGCCACTTTCCGCGCCTTCAACGGCGAGGGCTACATCAATGGCATCAAGGTGCTGATCGACGGTATTCCCAGCAATGTCAACAGCGGCAACCAGCGCTTCATCGACATGATCTTCCCGCTCGAGATCGACTATATCGAAGTGGTCCGCGGCACCAACGACCCGCGCCACGGCCTGCACAATATCGGCGGCAACATCGACTTCGGCACCCGGCAGGGCGGCAACTACACCAACAGCCGCTTTACCTACGGCAGCTACGACACGCGCGAGCTGCAGGTGGCCATCGGCCGCGAGGAGGGCGGCTTCGCGCAGAACTACTTCGTCGCCCGCCAGGATTCCGATGAATTCCGGGGCACGGGGTCGGAGAAGTACTCGGTGGGCGGCAAATGGTTCGTCACGTCGGCCAACCGGGCAGTGAAGGCCGGCCTGGTCGCGCGCGTCTACAGGCATGAAGCGGGCGAACCGGGATTCCTGACGGCGGCCGAACTGGCCGCCGACCGCCGCCAGTCGCCGGCCAAGAATGCCAACGACCGCAGCGAACGCGACATGCAGCAGGCGAGCCTGCACCTGGACTGGCAGATCTCGCCCGATGCGTTCTTCAGCAACCGGATCTATTACAACCGCTACGAGGACGACCGGCGGGTCACCTTTACCAGCAATCCCGCAGGTTCGGCGCCGCGCCAGCGCCGCCAGTGGGACGAACGCCAGGTGGGCTATCTTGGCAACCTCACCTGGCGTGTCAGCGACACCGTCACGCTCGATGGCGGCATCAACACCGAGCAGCAGGACAACCGGTATGGCCGTTCCCGCTTTGCCTACGCGCTGCCGACGGAATTCGGCACACCTGTCCTCGTCCAGAACGACGACGACTACACGTTCGACAATGTCGGCGCCTACGTGCAGGCCATCATCCGGCCCGCCGCCGGGCTGAAGATCATTCCGGGCATGCGTGTCGACAAATTCTCCGGCCACAGCTCGCTGATGGCGGGCGGCACGGCGCGGCTGCAGGACTATGGCTGGATCAGGCAGCCGAAGCTGAGCATGGTCTACGGCGTGACCGATGGCGTCAGCCTGTATGCCAACTGGGGCCGCACATTCCAGGTGCTGACGGGCTCCGGAACGCCAGCCTACCTCGCGCCGGGCCAGGCGGCGTTCGACGCTTCGATCAACACGGGCACGGAAATCGGCGTCAGGTTCAAGCCGGCGCCGCGCACCGAAATGCGGCTTGCCGCGTGGCGGCAGGATGCCACGGGCGAGGTGGCCAACATGCCGGCCACGGGCACCACCGTCGGCCTGGGCGAAACGCGCCGGCAGGGGCTTGACGTGCAGGTATCCGGCCGCGTGACGGACCGGCTGGACCTGTGGGTATCGCACTCGCTGCAGAAGGCCGAAGTGCTCGAAGCTTTCACGGCGGGTGGCGCATCGCTGGCGGGCAAGGAAGTGTTTTCCACGCCGCGCCACATCACCACGGCAGGCGCCGAGTACCGCGCTTCGCGCAGCCTGCGTTTCGGCCTGCAGGGCCGCTCGCAGGGCAGTTACTTCATCGACAGCCCGAACGGGCAGGGCAAGCACGGTGCCTTCGTGCTGTTCGACGCCAGCGTGCGCTACCGCCTGTCCGAGCGGGCCAGCATCGACCTGCAGGTGAAGAACATCGCCGGCCGGAAGTATGAATACGTATGGTACGACTCGTTCTTCTGGCCCGCCGGCCAGGCGCAACCCATGTATTCGTCCGGGCCGGGACGGGCGGCTTACGTCTCGCTGAACCTGACGCTGTGAATTCGCCCGCCGGGCGTGGCGGCACCGGTATCAGTGGCCGTGCCCACCGCCATGCCCGGCGGCGGGCGCGCCGGCGGTCTGGGTATGCCGCAGCATCAGCCGCAGATGGCCCTCCGGGTCGTACACGTACGTCATGGCGGAATGGTCGAGCGTGCAGGAGTCGCCGGTGGGCACCTTCTTGTAGTAGACATTGAAGTCCCTTGCCATCGTCAGAACCGGTAAGCTGCCGTCACGCGGGCGTTCCGGCCCTCGCCGGGCATGATCCAGCGCGATACGTGCAGGTGGCTCGACACGTAGTAACGCTGGTCGAGGGCGTTGCGCAGCGCGAGCTGCACGTCCAGTTCGCCGCCATCGGCGAAGCGCGTCGTCCACGTATGCGTGAGGTCCAGCCGCGCATGGCCCGGCAGCGTGGTGGTGTTGGCCTCGTCGGCAAAACGGCGGCCTTGCAGGTAAACGCCGGCGCCGGTGCGCCAGGCATCGTCCCAGCGGTACTGCCCCCACAGCGTCATGGACTGCCGGGCGACGTTCGGCACGCGCCGGCCGCCGTACACCGCGTTATCGAGGTACTTTGCATCCGTGTAGGCATAGGTTGCGGAGACGTTCAGGCGCGGCGTGACGAAACCCGCCAGCGAAGCTTCCAGCCCCCGCGAGCGCGCCGAGCCGTCGAGCGTGAAGTCGAAGTTGTTCGCCGGCGTGCCCTGGTCGGCCGAGATCATGTTGGCCTGCTTCAGGTGGTACACGGCGACATCGCTGACGGCGCCGCCGCCGGCCCATAGCGCCTTCCACCCCGCTTCGGCCTGCCGGGCAGTGCGCGAGGCCAGCGACTGGTTCGACGACGACGCCACCTGGTTCGGCGACATGCCCGTGGCCGCGTTGGCATACAGGGTGTGCGTGGGCGATGCCCGGTACAGTACCCCCAGCTTGGGCGACCAGCGCGATTCCGCGACGGGCCGCACCCCGGCGCCGCCATAGACGAAATCCTGGTTCGTATAGCGCAATCCCGCGACCAGCGACCAGGCGCCGGCATCGACCTGGTCCTGCAGCGATGCGGATACCGCCTCGAGATCCTGGGTCGTCAGCGAGCGCGCCAGCACGGCGCCGGCGGGCGGCGCGACGACCCGGCCGTAGACCGGCGCGTACACGTTGATGGATGGGCTGGTGCTGGCGGGCACGGCGAGCGACGGTTGATCCAGCGTCTCGCGGTAGTAATCGAGCCCGAAGAACAGTCGATGGGCCAGTCCGCCGAAACGCTGGCGGCTGGCCAGCGACGTGGCCACCGAATCGATGCGGCGCCGTGTATCCGGTTCCCAGGCGGACACCCGCGCATAGGTGCCGGCCGGCTGTCCCGGCAGCGGTGAACCGTTCAGCAGGTTCTTGATGGACGTCGAATGGGCCTCCAGGTGGGTGATGTCGACGGCGAGCCGGGTATCGGCGTTCAACGCGACATCGCCGTGCAGGTCGACGATGCGGTTGTTCGTGGTGGAGTCGCCGAACGGTTCGCCGAACTGGCGGTCCAGCGGCACGGCGACCGGCCGGCCACCCGCGGCGGGCACGCCATAGTCGGGGCGGTAGGTCTGGTTGGTCGCCTCGAAGCCGGCCCGCAGGTGATAGCGCTGGCCGCCACCCTTGGCGATCGCAAGCTTCGCGCCTTCCAGGCGGTCTGGCACGTGCCGCCACTCGCTGGCATCGGATCGGGTGGCGATGATGCGCACGGCCAGTTCGTCCTGCGCCGAGAGTACCCGGTTGACGTCGACGGTGAGTTCGCGCGCGGCATGCTCGCCGGCCGACAGCAGTATCGCGGCGGTGTCGCGCATGGCCGGCTGACGCGTCGCAATGTTGACCGTGCCACCGGGCTCGCTGCGCACGCCGATCGCGGCGCCCGGGCCGCGCAGCACGTCGACACTCTCGACGAAGGCCGGCACATACGGATAGTTCGACAGGCGCACGCCGTCGCGCAGCACGCGGTTCGACCCGGTGCCGCTGTCGGCGACGGCGCCGCGCAGGATGAAGAATTGGGTGTGCGCGCCATTGAAGCCGGAGTCGGCCTGCGCGCCCGGCACGTTGCGCAGCGCATCCTGCAGCGACGTGCCGGCCTGTTCGCGCACGCGTTCGCCGGCAATGCTGTTGACGGCGAACGGCACATCCATCACGGAGCCGCCGGTGCCGGTGGCCAGGTTGCCGGCGCGCTGGCCATCCCCGGGTACCGTGCCATGGATGACCACGGTCGCGGCGGCTGCCGGGGAATTGTCGCCAGGCAGGCTGGCAGGAGCAGGAGCAGGAGCGGGGGAGGCCACCTGGGCGTGGGCAGGCATGAGCATGCCGCCCGTGGCGGCCAGGCATGCGAGAAGGTACGGCTGTTTCATCGATTTCTTTCAGTGCGTGGGTCGTCGCCCGGCCTGGCGGGCAGGCGGGCTGGAACAGCGATCGGAATGCGTGGAGCGACCGTGCCGCAGCGTGCCGCGGCTGGCGGTCGTGCCGGTCAGGCGAGGAGGGGAGGGCCGCGCGGCTTCGCGGCGGTCCAGGCGAACAGGGGCGACGGCGAAAGATGGAACAGGGGAGGCGCGGAGGCCGCGGCAATCACGGATGGCACCGCAATCCCGGCGCCGGGAAGCACCGGCATGTCCGATGCGTGGCGGCAGTAAGGGCAATCTTCCATGTGGCTGGCATGCTTGCCGGGCAGCTTGCCGCCGTTGACCGGGGGCGAGTCGTAGGTCATGCCGCTTGGCGCGCAAATCTCCGCCAGCATGATGTTCTCGATCCGGTCATCGGACAGCGCGTGCGCCATGGCGGGCAGCAATGCGGCGGCCAGCGTAACGGCGACCGCCAGCCACGTGACAAAGCTTTTCCATTGCCGAATGCTTAACATGCGGCGATTGTATCAGCATGCGTTTGCGCCCCGCCATGACGTTTTGCCCAGGGGGCAGGCAGGGGATGTCACCGCCCACTTCACCGAAAAACCGCCCAGCGGTTACACTTCGCCCCTGCAATCGTGGGAGAAAGCATGTCGGGTCGTCGTTTCATCCTGCTCGGGCTGGTGATCCTGTGGGAGCTGGCGACGGCGGGTTTCGCCATGGCGGCGCCGTCGTTCGAGCGCCGCATCTGGACGCGCGCCGATGGCGCGCCGCAATCGGCCTATGGCATCGCCCAGGACGCCGATGGCGTGCTGTGGTTCGCCACCGTGACAGGCCTCTACAGTTTCGACGGTGCGCATTTCACGCGCGAAGAGGCGGTGTATGGCCACCGCCTGCCATCGAATAATCCCGTCAGCGTGGTGGCCACCCGCGACGGCATCGCCGTGGGCTACCAGTTCGGCGGCGTTTCCACATTCACGCGCGCCGGTGCCCGGCACTACACCACGGCCGACGGCCTGCCTGCCGGTTCCGTCGGCGCGCTGGCCGTCGACGGCGCAGGCACGCTGTACACCGGCACGAGTACGGGCATGGCGCGGCTCGATGCCGGGCATGGCAATTGGAAGGCGATGGCCGGGCTGCCGGCGCCGCGAAGCTTCATCCTGTGGTCGCAGTTCGATCGCGACGGCACCCTGTGGACCGTGGCGAACGCAAACCTGTATGCGCTGCCGAAAGACGCGGCCCGGTTCCACCACGTGGCAGCGCTGACGCACAATGCATTTCCGGCGATCGTGGGCGGCCGCGTAGCCGCCGTGACCGCCACGGGCCGGCTCATGTGGTTCTCGCCTGGCGGCGTGGCCGAGCCGGTGCGCAATACCGTCGGCTACACCGGCGAGCACACCCTGTTCGAAGGGCCGGATGCCACCGTCTGGGCGTGGCTCGGCCAGGGCACCACGGTTCTGCACGGCGACGCCGATGGCGTGCTGCACGCGGGCCAGACGTTCGAAGGCGGCGGCCTGCCGGGGCGCATGGTCAACCGCACGCTGGTCGACCGCGAGAACAACCTGTGGGTCACCACCCTCGATGGTGTGGAGCGCTATCGTGTGCGCCGCCTGCACGAGGTGCCGCTGCCCGGTACCGAACTGGGATTCCTGGCCGGGCCGGGCCTCGGCAACGGCATGCTCGTGGCCAGCGGCGCCGAAGGCAGCGTGTGGCAGCTCCAGCAGGCCGGCAGGAAGCGATTGCCCGGCCTGACGGGCATCACCGCCATGCACCGCGAAAGCGCCGGCAGCGTATGGCTCGGCGGTCCTTCCGGCCTGTTCCACATGACGCCGGCGGGAATGGCGGCCTGGCCGCTGCCTGCCCATATCGGCAAGGATTTCGAAGTGCAGGGCATTACCACGGACAAGGCCGGGAAACTGTGGATCGCCATCGTGCGCCATGGCCTGTTCGAGTTCTCGAACGGCACATGGACAAAGCTGTCCGGCGATATCCCGGGCGGCGACGCCACGCCGATCCGCATGCTCACCGGTGCTTCCGGGCGTACCTGGCTCGGCTTCACCAATGGCAGGCTCGGCGAGCTCACCGCCACGGGCGTGCGCCTCATCGCCACGGGTCTTGCCGGGTCGGTCGGCAATATCCTCAGCCTGCTGGAAGCCGATGGCGGGCTGCTCGTGGGCGGGGACCGCGGCATCGTATGGCTGCGTGGCGATACGGCGCATCCGTTGGTGCCGGAGCATATGCCCGCGTTCCTCGGCATCTCCGGGATGGGGGTGGACCGGCGCGGCGACCTGTGGCTGCATGGACCGGACGGATTGCTCCATGTCGCAGCCGCGGAGCTCGAGCGCTTCCGGGCCGATCCGTCGCACCACCTGCCGTGGAAAGTGTTCAACCACGAAGATGGCCTGCGCGGGCAGGTGGCGCAGATCCGTCCGCTGCCGTCGCTCGCCATCGCCGCGGACGGCAAGGTCTATTTCGCAACCGGGTCGCAGGTGGGCTGGATCGACCCTGCCGCCATCCGGCGCAATACGCGCGCGCCGACGGTGCTGGTGCAGTCGCTGCACACGCGCGCCGGCGACACGATCGCCACGCCGGGCATGACGCTGGCGGCCGGCACCACGGGCGTGGAGATCAGCTTCGCCGCCACCGCGCTGTCGATTCCGGAGCGTGTGCGGTTCCGCTACCGCCTCTCCGGTGTCGACCAGGAATGGCAGGAACCGCAGTCCGGGCGGACGGCGCGCTACACGAATCTCGGGCCGGGCCACTACCGTTTCCAGGTCGTGGCCGCCAACGAGGACGGCGTGTGGAACGAGGCGGGTGCCACCTTCGATTTCCACGTCGCACCCACGATGTGGCAAGCCACGTGGTTCCGCAGCCTGGCCGCCATCGCCATCGCATCGCTGCTGTTCGCGCTGTATCGCTGGCGCATCGCCGCGGTGGCGCGCCGGGCAGCCGAGAAAACGGCGGCCCGCATCGAGGAGCGCGAACGCATTGCCCGCAACCTGCACGACAACCTGCTGCAGGGCGTGCACGCGCTGATCCTCAATTGCCATGCGGTGCTGATGCGCATGCCGAAGGGCACGCCCGAGGAAAAATCGTTGGGCAACGCGCTGGCGCGGGCCGATGCCGTGATCGAGCAAACCCGTGACGAAGTCATGAACCTGCGGCGCGAGGCCGTGAGGCCCGCCCTGGTCGCGCGCCTGGACCATGCCATCGAGGGACTGGAGGCGGTGCGCGGGCGGGTCGAGCTGGCGTTCACCGGCTGCGTGGAACTGCTCGACGCTGAAGTCGCCGACGAGCTGTTCTACGTCATCCATGAAGCGATCGTCAACAGTGCCCGGCATGCGGGCGCCGCGCGCATCGTCGTCTCGCTGCACGCCTCGGCAAGCGGTGTCGAAGGCTCCGTCACGGACGATGGCTGCGGCATGGCCCCCGAACTGGCGCAGGCCGGCAGGGCGGGGCACTGGGGGCTGGTCGGCATGCGCGAGCGGATCGCCCGGCTCGGTGGTACGCTGCGTATCGATGGCGGGCCGGGGCAGGGCTGCACGGTGTCGTTCAGCGTGCCGGCGCGGGCCACCGCCTGAGTGGCAGGGGGCCGGCGCCAGGGGCTTGTAAAATAAAAGCGGAACTGGCATGGTCCGGTTCCGGACGCAGAACGTCTGCACTGTATACGACATTGGAAAAGCACCTTTCATGACCCATTTCGAGAAAATCCGCGAGCACGCGATCCCTTCCCTGCAGGCGACGGTGGAGGAATACCTGGCACCCGCCAGCGGCGCGCGCCATATCCACCTGGCCAACTCCGGCGCGGAGATGGCGTTCCTGGTGGCCTTTCCCACCGTGCCGGACGCCAGCGACGGCCGCGCGCACATCCTGGAACACCTGGCGCTGTGCGGCTCGCAGCGCTACCCGGTGCGCGACCCGTTCTTCGCCATGATGCGGCGCTCCACCGCCACGTTCATGAATGCGTTCACGTATGCCGACCGTACCGTCTATCCGTTCGCCAGCACGAGCGAGAACGATTTCCACAACCTGCTCGATGTGTACCTGGACGCCGCGTTCTTCCCGAAACTCGACTACCTGGACTTCCTGCAGGAAGGCTGGCGCCACGGGCTCGAAGACGGCAAGCTCGCCTACCAGGGCGTGGTCTTCAATGAAATGAAGGGCGCATTCGCCGATCCGATGCACGCGCTGTACCAGGGCATCGCCGGCACCCTGCTGCCCGGCACCACGTATGCGTTCGACTCCGGCGGCGACCCGCTCGCGATCCCCGAACTGACCCATGCGATGCTCAAGGAGTTCCACGCCAGCCACTATCACCCGTCGCAGGCCGTGTTCATGACGGCCGGCCCGCTCCCCGCCGCCACCATCCAGCGCCAGATCGCCGAACGCGTGCTGGACAAGTTGCCGGGCGCCTTCCCGCGCCTGGTGCCGCAACTGGCGGCGATTCCGGCCGCGCCGCTCGGCAACACGGTGCGCATTCCGTCGCAGGAAGCGCGCGACAACGAATACGGCATCCAGCTGGCATGGCTGCTGGGCGAATCGGCCGACCCGCGGGTGGCGCTCGACGCCGGCCTGCTGTCGGCCGGCCTGATCGGCGACGCCGCCGCGCCGCTGACGCTGGCGATGGAGACGGCGGGCTACGGCCGGCCGTCGCAGCTCAACGGACATGAGGACAACGCGCGGCAGATGCTGTTCCACCTCGGCATGGAGGGCCTGACGGAAGAGCAGGTGCCGCTGGCCCGGGCGCACATGTGGTCGGCGCTGGAGCGCGTGGCGGAAACCGGCGTGCCGCTTGCTACCCTGCAGGCCGCCCTGCGCGACCTGAAGTACCAGCAGCGCGATACGCGCGGCGGCTACGTGCCGAACGTGCTGGAACGCCTGCTGGCGGCGCTGCCGGTGGCGATGCGCGATGGCGACGTCATTGGCGCCTTCGACAACGAGGCCGTGCTGGCGGGGCTGGAACGCGACATCGCCGATCCCGACTATTTCAAGAACCTGGTACGCGGCCTGCTCGCGTCGCCTGCCCGGCTGGAGACGACGGTCGTGCCGGACGCCGCCTATTTCACCGCACGCGACGAAGCCGAGCGCGCCCGCCTGGCCGTCGCGGAAGCAGCGCTGGACGACGCGGACCGCGCGCGCATCCAAGCCGATGCGGCAGCGCTGCAGGAGCGCCAGCAGCAGCCGGTGGCAACGCACCTGCTGCCGCGCATCCGGCCTTCGGACGTCAGCCCCGCGCCGCGCACGCTGCAGCCGCTGGTGCAGGTAAAGGATGCCGCATACGCTGCCAGCATCGCGTCGAACGGCATTTCGTATGCGAGCGTGATGTTCGACGTGTCGGCAATCGCCGCTGCGGACTGGCCGTGGCTGTCGCTGTATGCGGAACTGCGCGACGACCTGGGTGTCGGGGAATCGAACTACGCGGAGGCGGGCGCCTGGCGCCAGCGCATGGTGCCGTCGTTCAGCGTCGACCTGCGGGCCACGCAGTCCGTCGCGGGCGCGCTGCAGCTCGACCTGGCGTTCGCCGCCAGCGGCCTGCGCGAGGAACACGCGAACATCGCGAACGTGCTGGCCACCTACATCGGCCAGCCGCGCTTCGACGAGCACGAGCGGCTGGCCTTCCTCATCGAGAGCAAGGTCGAGAACACGCTGACCGGGCTGGCGCAGGCGGGCAACGGCTATGCCGCGCTGGCCGCCGGCGCGCCGTTCGCGCCGTCACGCCGCTTCCACGATGCGACGCGTGGCGCTGCCTCGCTGCCCTTCATCGGGCGCCTGCAGGAACTGGCGGAGACGCCCGAAGGCCTGGCCACGATCGCCGCCGAGCTGGCGCGCGTGCATGGCGCCGTCGTGGCCAGCCCGTCCACCATCCTGGCGGGCGGCAGCGGCGACGACGGGCAGGAGCTGGCGGGCCTGGTAGCCGGCTCTCTTCCGGCAGCCGGAACGCCCGCGCAGACGCCTGCAACCGCATCGGCCGCCACTGCGCAGGCGGAGCCGCTGCCCCTGGCCAATGCCGCGCTGCACGCGGCCAGCCAGGTCAACCACTGCGTCATCGCCTGGGCGGCGCCGGCGGTCGGCCACGAGGATGCCGCCGCGCTGGCCGTGGCAGCCGAGCTGCTGACGCACCAGGCGCTGCACACGCTGCTGCGCGAAGAGGGCGGTGCGTACGGCGGCAGCGCCGGCTATGCCGGCGACACGGGTGTGTTCTCGATGTCGTCCTACCGCGATCCACGCCTGGCCGGCACTTACGCCGATTTCCAGGCCGCGCTGGACCGGGTGCTGGCCACGGACTACACGGACGAGCAGGTGGAGGAAGCCGTCATCAGCGTCATCCAGGGCCTGGACAAACCGGATGCGCCGTGGGATGGCGTGCGGGCCGCGTGGCAGCTGCGCCGCCGTGGCGTGAACCCGGAGATCCGCCAGCAGTTCAGGAGCGGCGTGCTGGGCTGCACGCAGGAAGACATCAAGCGGGTCGTGCGCACCTGGCTGCAGGGCGCCCCCGCCAGCCGCGCCGCGTTTGCCGGCAACACGGAGCAGGACCTGGCCGGGCTGGCGGTGGTGGATCTGCTGGCGGAAACCGAGCGCTGAGGGCGGCCGGGCCGGTACACTGCGGTGGTGGCAAAATATCAACTGCCGCCACCGCATACATGACCGACATCGCTCTGACATCCGCGCCGGCGGCGGGCATCACCCTGTCATCCCGGTCATCGGCGTGAGCGCCTTCGTGATCTGGATGATGGACGGTCCCAGCAGCACCACGAGCAGCGCGGGGAAGATGAAGAAGATCAGCGGGAACAGCAGCTTCGTGGCGATCTTCGCGGCGCTTTCTTCCACCAGCTGGCGGCGCCGCGTACGCAGCTGTTCCGACTGGATGCGCAGCGCCACGCCGATGCTGGTGCCGAAACGGTCCGCCTGGATCAGCATCTTCGCCAGCGAATCCACGTCTTCCACGCCGGTGCGCAGGGCCAGGTTGCGCAGCGCCTTGTCCTTGGCACTGCCGGCGCGCAGTTCCAGCGTCACCAGTTGCAGCTCCTCCGCCAGCACCGCGCTTTTCAGGCCGATCTCCGCGCCCACCCGGGCGAGCGCGGCATCCATCGCCAGGCCCGCTTCCACGCACACGGTCATCAGGTCCAGCGCATCGGGAAACGACTCGAAGATCTCGCGCTGGCGGTTGGCGATCCGGCGCCTGAGCACGAGGTCGGGCGCGTAGTAGCCGAGAGCGCCCGCGATCGCCAGGCTCAGGAACGTCATGCTGGCATCGCGCTGGGAATCGCCCGCCAGCAGCAGCCACGTCGCCAGCGGCAGGCCGACGGTCAGCGCGGTCTTCCCGGCATGGAACAGGCCCGGCGTCGACGGGCCGCGCCAGCCTGCGTTGATGAAGCGCAGGCGCACGGGCGAGTTTTCCCATCCCTCGGCGGGTACGGACAGTTTCGCCAGCGGTTCGGCCAGTCGCGACAGGCGTTGCAGCCAGTCGTGCGCGGGCGGCGCGGCCGCCGACGTTGCCGAACTGTCGCGCTCGTCCAGCGTGGACAGGCGGTGCTTGACGGGGTCGCGGGTCAGCACGAGCATCGCCAGCACGGCCGCGCCGAAAATGAGCACGAACACGGCGGCCAGGATCAGGATCTGTACTTTATTCATGGGTCGCGTTTTTCATGATTGGCGTTTTCATGCTTCAGCGTTACACGCGGATGCGGATGATCTTGCGGATGGCCAGCACGCCGACCACCATCATCAGCGCGGCGATGCCCACCAGCTTGCGGCCGCCCGGGTCGGTCGCCAGCACGGCCATCGATTGGGGATTGGCCGCATACATCATGGCGCCCGCGCCGAACGGCAGCAGGCACAGGATCCAGGCCGACATGCGGCCCTCGGCCGACAGTACCTGCACCTGGCCCAGCAGGCGGTGGCGGTCGCGGACGATGGCACTGATCGACGACAGCAGCTCCGTCAGGTTGCCGCCCGTCTCGCGCTGGATCAGCACGGCCACGACGAAATACTGCAGGTCCATGCTGGGCACGCGCTGGGCCAGGTTGTTCAGGGCGTCGCCCATGCCGATGCCGAAGTTCACTTCGTCGAACGCGGCCTTGAATTCCTCGCCGAGCGGTGCGGCGATCTCGTCGCCGACCAGCTTCACGGCGGTCGGGAACGCGTGGCCGGCACGCATGGCGCGGCTCATCATGTCCAGCGCTTCGGGCAACTGGCGCTCGAACCGCGCCAGGCGGCGCTCGCGGGCACGCGCCAGGTGCAGCAGCGGCAGGCTTGCCACCGCGGCGCCGGCCAGCGGCCAGGTAAAGGCCGGCAGGGCCATCCAGGCGGCCGCCAGCAGGCCCGCCGTGAAGCCCGCGGCGCAAAGGGCGAGCAGGCGCGCCGCCAGGTAGCGGGCGCCCGCCTGCACCAGCATCCGGTCCAGCAGGCGGATACCGGGCAGGCGGCGCAGCAGCGCATCCATCTCGGCGCTCTCGCCGAGCCGGCGTTCCTTGACGATGGTGACGTCCGATTCCCGTGTCTCGCCGCCGATGATGCCGCGCAGGCGCCGCGCCACCCGTTCCGCCTCCGGATCGCGGTGCGCCATCCAGCCCGTGTAGACGCCCCAGACCAGCAGCGCCACCGCGGCGAACAGCAGCACCACGAACAGGGCGAACGTGGTATTCATCGCACGGGCTCCATGCGCGGCTCGAACACGCCGGCGGAGAGTGTCACGCCGAACGTGCGCAGCCGCTCGGCGAAGCGTGGGCGCACGCCGCTGGCGCTGAAGTGGCCCTGCACGGCACCGTCGTCGGCCACGCCGGTCTGCTTGAACGAGAAGATTTCCTGCATCGTGATGACGTCGCCTTCCATGCCCGTCACTTCGGAAATCGACAGCACCTTGCGCTTGCCGTCGGTCAGGCGCGACACCTGCACCACCACGCCGACGGCGGAACTGATCTGCTGGCGCATCGCCCGCGCCGGCAGCGTGGCGGCCGCCATGCTGACCATGTTTTCCAGGCGTGTCAGCGCATCGCGCGGCGTGTTGGCGTGGATCGTGGCCATCGAGCCTTCGTGGCCCGTGTTCATTGCGCCCAGCATGTCCAGCGCCTCGGCCCCGCGCACCTCGCCCAGGATGATGCGGTCGGGGCGCATCCGCAGCGCGTTGCGCACCAAGGCGCGCTGCGTGACTTCGCCCTTGCCTTCGATATTGGCCGGGCGCGTTTCCAGGCGCACCACGTGCGGCTGCTGCAACTGCAGTTCGGCGGCGTCTTCCACCGTCACGATACGTTCGGTCTGGCTGATGAAGCCGGAGATCACGTTCAGCATCGTGGTCTTGCCGCTGCCCGTGCCGCCCGAGATCAGGATGTTCACCTTGGCCTTGCCCAGCCCCTGCAGCACCTCGGCCATGTCGGCCGTCATGCTGCCGTAGGAGACCAGGTCGGCCAGGCGCAGCGGGTCGGCCGAGAAGCGCCGGATCGACATGACCGGACCGTCGATCGCCAGCGGCGGGATGATGGCGTTCACGCGCGAACCGTCCGGCAGGCGCGCATCGACCATCGGGCTCGATTCGTCGATGCGGCGGCCCACGCGCGAGACGATCTTGTCGATGATCTTCATCAGGTGCGCATCGTCGGTGAACGTCACGTCGGTCAGCTCGAGGCGGCCGCGCCGTTCCACGTACACCTGCTTGTGCGTGTTGACGAGGATGTCGGACACGGTGGGATCTTCCAGCAGCGGTTCCAGCGGGCCGAAGCCCAGCATCTCGTTCTGGATGTCGCGCGTGAGGGTCTTGCGCTCGGCGTCGTTGATGACCACCATCTCTTCCTCGAGCAGGCGCTCGACGAGGATGCGCAGTTCCTGGCGGATCTGGTCCTGCGACAGGCGCTGCATGCTTTCCAGGTCGATCCGGTCGAGCAGTGCTTCGTGGATGCGGCTCTTCAGCTGGTGATAGGCGCGGTTGTCGATGGGGCCGCGCTGCGCGGTGGGGCGCGGCGTGCCATTGCCGAGGCGTTCGCGCAGGGAGGAGGAGGGCATGTTCATCGTGGGGTTCCCGAGAGTCCGTTATGGTGGGGAAGTGCCGCTCACGCGGCGCGGCGCCCGAACAGGCGCGAAATCAGGCTGCCGGCCTGCTGCGGTGCGGCGTCGCCCGTGAGGCCGCGTGCCATTTCTTCGAGCGCGGCGGACAGGGGGCTTTCCGGCGCCAGGCGCGTGATCGGCACGCCCTGGTTCACGGATTTCGCCGCCGCGTCATAGTGGTTCGGCATCGTGCGCAGCACGCTCGTCTCGAACGCATCCTCGAGATCCTTCAGCCGGATATCGCTGTTCTTGTCGTGCCGGTTGACGATCAGCTCGATCTTGTCCTTGCCGTAGTCCAGGTTGCGGAACACGGTCAGCAGGCGCTTGCCGTCGCGGATGTACGGCAGCGTCATCTGCAGCACCGGATAGATCGTGTCGGCATGGTCGAGCGCGCGAATGCTGACCGGGTCCAGGCTGCGGCCCACGTCCAGCACGATGAAGTCGTACTGGCGGCGCGCCAGCTTGACGATGGCGTCGATGTGCTCGGGCTTCACGTCGCTCGCGTGGGCCGGATCGGACGGCGCCGCCAGCACGCTGTAGTTCGGCGTCACGCTGACCATGCTCGACGCGAGGAACGACGGGTCGAGGCGGTGGATCTGCGTGGCCACGTCCGACAGGGTGGCCAGCGGCTTGATGTCGGAGACGAACAGCGACGCGTCGCCGAACTGCAGGTTCATGTCGATCAGCGCCACGCGCTTCGTGCCGCCGGCGGACAGTGCATAGGCCAGGTTCGTGGCCAGGAACGTCGAACCGCTGCCGCCCTTGCAGGAAATGAACGCCAGCACCTTGCCGTTCGTGCCGCCCTGCGAGCCCAGTTTCTCGGCCACGCGGTCGAGCGCCTGTTCCAGCGCCGCGGCGGCCGGATTGGCCGGCAATACCTCGCGCACGCCGGCGCGCATGGCGCGCAGCAAGAATTCCTGCGACAGGTCCGCCGTCAGCACGACGAACGCCATGCGCGGGAACAGGTGGCCCAGGCGTTCGAGCTGGTCGAGCTCTCCTTCCTCGGCGCGCGGCTGGTCGACCACGAGCACGTCGGGCACGGCATCGTCGGCCAGCGTGGTCAGGCGCGCCGGGGTGCCGGCGATCATGTCGACTTCATCGGCGCCGGGGCGGTTGCGCAACTGGCGCGCCACCTCGATCAGGTGGCGGTCGTCGCGCGACAGGACTGCGATTTTCATGGTTGTTCCTTACTTTCCGCCGAGGCCGGAACCGATCATCACGCCGTCGGACTGCGGCACAGGCGTCACGTACGAGCGCTGGTAGTTGGCATAGCCGGCCATGGCGGCCGCGGCATCCGTGCCACGGGCCGGCTGCGGCGTGGCCGGCAGCATCTGGCTGGCCATCACGGCGCGCACGGTGGAACCCGTACCCGCCGGGTGACGGGTAGCGCATGCGGACAGCGTTGCAAGGCAGGCCAGCGTCACGGCGGTCATCCGCAAGATATTCATGGTTGCTCCTTAGGGGCCGCAGCAGTGGCGGCGGGGGTGGAACGGGCAGGGCCTTCGTGCTGGCCGCCGATGAGGAACTCTGCGCGGCTCGGCTGCACGTAGTCGTCCGTCGGCAGGCGCGGCGCGGCCGGCAGCGGCTTGGCCAGGTGCGGCGTCACGATGAACACGAGCTCCGTGCGGTCGTTCTGGAAATCGCTGCTGCGGAACAGCGTGCCCAGCACGGGAACGTCGCCCAGGAACGGGAAGCGCTTGATGCTGCTGGTCACGTTGTTGCGGATCAGGCCACCGATGGCGAAGCTCTGGCCGTCCTGCAGCTGCACGGTGGTGCTGGCGCGGCGCGTGGTGAACGCGGGCAGGATCGCCGTGCCACCCGACGTGCCGCTGCTGATGCCGATGCCTTCGCGGTTCAGTTCCGATACTTCCGGCGCCACGCGCAGGTTGATGCGCCCGCCGGCCAGCACGGTCGGCGTGAACTTCACGGCCACGCCGTATTCCTTTTCTTCCAGCGTGATGGTGTTGCCGCCGGTGGCGGAACTCTGCGCCACGGGTATGAAGATCTTGCCGCCAGCGAGGAAGCTGGCTTCCTGGCCGCTGATCGCCATCACCGTGGGTTCGGCCAGGACCTTCACGAGGCCGTCGCGCTTCTGGCCGTCGATCACCAGCTGGGTGGTCGCGTTCTTCACGGCGCCCAGCACGTTGCCCGTGTCCGCCAGCAGGCTGGAGGCGATGCCATAGGTCCAGTTGCCGTTGGTCTTCGAGAAACCCAGGTTCGCGCCGAGCTGGTCCACCAGCGATTTCGACACTTCGGCGATCTTCACTTCCAGCAGCACCTGCTGCGGCGCAGCCACCGCCAGCATGTTCAGCACTTTCGGCGCGTTGGATCCCGAAGCGGCCGCCGGCGATGTTGCCGATGCGGCGCCCACGCCGCCGGCGGACGGGCTGCCGGCGCCGGCCGATGCCTGCGCGCTTTCCTGGAAGGCGGTGGCCAGCGCCACGAGCTGGGCGGCCACGGCCGAGTCGCTCACCATGCCGGACAACACCAGCGCGTTGCCGGTGCTGTCGATGTGCACGTCCTTCTCCGCCGGGAACAGCGCGGCGAACTGCGTGCGCAGCGGTGCCGTGTCGATCGCCACGGCGATGTCGAACACGGTGGAGCGGCCGTCGCGGCTTGATACGATCAGGTTCGTGGTGCCCACGCTGCGGGCCACGATCACCACTTCGCTGGCGTTGGGCACGACCACGTTGGCGATCTCGGGCGCGCCCACGGTCACCTGGGCCGCGGGCGTGCAGAAGCGTTTCAGCGTGGATTTGCCGCGCACCAGCTGCAGCGTTTGCGCGTCGCCGCCGCCGTGCAGGGCGATGCAGTCCGGCGCCGCGAAGCTGGAGCCGGCCGCCAGCGCGAGGGCGCCGGCCAGCAGGGCCTTGTTGCGTACTTGGGGAAGATGTTTCATGACGGGCTTTTAATGAATGGCTTGCGAAGCGGCGTCGAGGCCGCGGATCACGAGTACACCTTCGGTCCGGCGTACGGGAGAGGGGGCGGCCGGGCGCTGCGGTGCTTCCGCGCGCACGGGAGCGGCGGCAGGAACGGAAGCGACCGGTTTCAGCGGCGGCAGGCCCAGCACGGATTCGCGCGTGGCGCCAGCCGTGTTGGCCGGCTGCGGGTCGACCTGGTTGCGCAGCACCAGCGACAGCGAGCCGATGCTGCGCGCCAGGTCGAGCTTTTCCACCTGGTCCGGCGCCAGTTCCAGGGTCACGGCATTGACCAGGCGGGGCTTGGTGTCGTCGCGGCTCGACTCCTGCGCCACGGCCAGCACGAGGATCCGTTCCAGCACGATCTTCGAGATCGACTGCTCGCGCTCGCCCGTGTCGCCGCCCGCGGCCTGCAGGTTGACGAGGATGTCGACATAGTTGCCCGGCAGCGCGAAGCCGGCCACGCCCACCACGTCGTTCACGCGCACCGTCATGGCGCGCTTGCCTTCGGCCACCACGGCGGACAGGCCGCCCGTGGTGCCCGGCGGTGCCAGCTTCGATTCAAGGACGGGTTCACCCTTGGCGATGTCGCCGCGGGTGACGCGGCCTGCCAGCAGCTTCGGGTCGGTGACCGCGCCGGGCGGCACGGAGCCGGACGGCCAGTCCACCAGCTGCACGCTGGCGGTCTCCAGGCGCGTGCCCTGGCCGATGTCGGCCCTGGCCACGGCCACGCGGGTGCCGGCGGCGCCTTGTTCGCCCATCCACTTGGCGGCCAGCAGCACCGCGGCCAGCGCCAGCAACAGCGCCACGCCCACGATCAGCAGGGATCTGGATTTGTTCATCAATGATTCTCCCATCGGGTTTCTTGCGTGCCGCGGTCGCGGCGTTCGAGCTCGGGCGCGCAGCCATGCTGGCCACCCGCGGCAAAGTAGTTGTCCCACGCCCAGTCCAGCGTGCGGCGGCTCAGTTCCGGCGCGCGGTCCTCGTAGCGGGCCAGGTCGCGCAGCTGGCGCACCAGGTCGCGCGGGTGGCAGGCCAGCAGCGGCACGCCGCGCTCGCGGTGGCATTCCAGCAGGTAGGCGAAGGCATCGGCGAAGGCGTCGCCGTCGACCGGCAGGCCGGCCTGCGCGCACGCCTGGCGGAACAGCTGCGCATACTCGTCGTTCGAGGCCGCCGGCACTTCGATCTTGTAGCCCAGCCGGCGCAGGAACGCGCCGTCGCTGAGCCGGTGCGGCACGAAGTTCGACGAGAAGACGACGATCACGTCGAACGGTACCCGGAACGTGTGGCCGGTATGCAGCGTGAGGTAGTCGACGTTGCGGTCCATCGGCACGATCCAGCGGTTCATCAGCGCCTCGGGCGAGCAGCGCTGGCGGCCCAGGTCGTCGATGATGAAAATGCCGTTGTTCGATTTCAGGTGCGGCGGCGCCTGGTACAGCCGGGTGTGCGGGTCGAAGCGCAGGTCCAGCATGTCCAGCGTCAGTTCGCCGCCGGCCAGCGCCGCGGGCCGGCGCACGCCGCGTACCCAGCGCATGTCGGGCGCCGTGCCCCGGTCGAAGCCCGTGCCGGCGGCCACGGTATCGGCCGCCATGTCGTTGGCAAGATACGTATGCTGCACGCTGTCGAAGAACGGGATCACTTCGCCGTCCACCATCAGCGCGTACGGTACGGCGATCGTGCCCGTCAGCAGGTCGCGCAGGCGCTCGGCCAGGTAGGTCTTGCCGCTGCCGGCCTGGCCGTGCAGGAACAGCGCCCGGCCGGAATTCATGGCCGAACCCAGTTGCGCCAGCACGCGCGGATTGACCACGATGCCGTCGAACGCGGCGGCCATGTGGGCGCGCGTGACGTGCACGCCGGCCACGCTCTGGGCCTGCACCTGGGCCGTGTAGGCGGCCAGCGTGACCGGCGCCGGACCGGCATAGGCATTGCGGCCCAGGGCCGCGGCGGCGCGCTGCCGGCCGCCTTCCGTCAGCAGGTAGGAAATGTCGGCATCGGTGCCGCTGTTGCCCGTGCGGGCCACTTCGCACAGCTTCTCGGCGCGCAGGAAAACGATCAGGGGATCGATGACACCCACGCCCAGCTTCAGGTGCGACGCCAGTTCCGGCAGGCGCATCTGGCCGCGCTGGTGCAGCACCTTGGCCACCAGTTCGGCCAGGAAGAGGAACGGCAGGCCGGTGTCTTCCACCGTGCGGGGCGCGCGCGCATCGGCCGGCGCCGGCGGCAGCGCGCTCACAGCGGCAGCTCCCCGTATGCGTGGCGCCATGCCAGGCAAGCCAGCGTGCCGCCGGCGATCGCCACCGCATACGGCAGGCGTCCGCTCGGCGCGGGCAGGGCGAGCCCGCCCTTCATTTGCGACAGGCCCGCATGCAGCACCGTCCGGTATGTGCTGTCCAGCACCCGGCGCAGGATGCCCTGCCGGATTGCCACGGCGAGGGCCAGCAGTCCGCCCGCCAGCAGCGTGGCGATGCCCACCGCGGCGATATCGCCGGCGCCCACGAAGGCGCCGACCATCGCCAGCATCTTCGCATCGCCCGCGCCCATCAGGCCGAACGCATACATCGGCAGCAGGATGGCCAGGCCGATACCGAGGCCACCAAGGGCCGACATGATGCCCAGTCCACCCATCGGCGTGCCGAACAGGCCCGCGCCGGCCGGCAGAAATGCATGCAGCGCCAGCGCCAGCAGCGCACCCGGGAACACGATGGCGTTCGGGATGCGGCGTGCGCGCACGTCATGCCAGACGGCCAGGGCGAGCAGGGCGAGCAGCAGCAGTAGTGGGAGCCAGGATGGGAGCATCGTCAATTGACTATTCGAAAAATATGCGGTGCAAATAAAAATCCGGAACGGGCGAACCCGTTCCGGACTGGTACCGAGCCGGTTGCGATTACTTGGGGCTCGCGACGGTCATGTTGTCGCCGATCGCGCCGAACAGGGTGCTGATCTTCTCGCCCAGCGCGGTGAACGCGACGGCGATGACGCCAGCGATCACCGCGGCGATCAGTGCGTACTCGATTGCCGTGACGCCGTCTTCTTCCTTGATGAAGTTCTTGATGAATTGCATGGTGTGTCCTTTGACGTTGAAGGTTGGTCGGTGCTTATGCGCCAGTCCAGGCGGCCATTACCGCAATGAGACCGACGACCGCAACGAGAACCGAGAGCACCACGAAAGGCATGGACGAGTTCTCCGTACGTTCGTACTGCTGCTCCGGGAAGTCTTCCTTGTCGTGCACGTTCGCTCCAGTTCGGTTGCCGTCGCGCCGCTGAATCGGGCGCAGCGCATGAACAGCATCGTACCGGCCGCTCCCGCCTTGCACATCCGTCAAAGCTCCCCTTTTGCGCAGGACATTGCGGCAGCCCGGCATGGGACATATGTCCTACGTCGTTCAGCCCAGCCCGTGCCGCGTGGCATACATGTACAGCTCGAGGCGGTTGGCCACGTCCAGCTTGCCGTAGATGGCCGTCAGGTGGTTGCGCAGCGTGCGCTCGGAGATGAACGCGCGTTCGGCCAGTTCCTTGTTCAGCGCGCCGTTGCCCTGCACGATCATGCCGATCACTTCGCGCTCGCGGGCCGTCAGCGAAGCGATGCGCTGCGCCTCCGGATTGGCCGCCGGCGCCGGCGCCACCAGTTGGCCGAGGAGCGCCTGCATCAGCGGCTGGTCGAGCCACAGCTCGCCGCCATGCACCTTGCGCACGGCCGCCAGCACGTCGTCGGTCGGCGATTCCTTGCTGACCACGCCGCGCGCGCCCAGCTTCACGGCACCGGCCAGCGTGGCGTGGTCGCGGTTGGCGGACAGGATCACCACTTTCGTCACGCTGTTGGCCACCAGCGCGGGCAGGATGTCGAGCGAGCTGCTGCCCTTCAGGTCCAGGTCGAGCAGCACGATGTCGGGCGTGTGCAGCGCGCACAGCGCCGTGGCTTCCTGCGCGTCGCTGGCGGAAGCCACCAGCGCGAAGGCGGGGGCCTCGGCCTGGATCAGGCGCTCCAGGCCCCACAGCATGGTCTTGTGGTCGTCGACCAGCATGATGCGGATGGTCATGTGTCCTCCATTGTTCTTTTCATGGTGTTGTCGGGCGCGATATCGGTCGCGATCACAGCGGCATGCGTACGCGGACCGCGGTCTGGCCCGCGGCGGGCTCCACGGCCACCTGTCCGCCCAGCGCATACACGCGCTCTGCCAGCGATACGGGGAGGAAGGGCGCGCACGGTGCGGCGCCATCGACCGGATTGGTGATGTCGATCGCCAGCTGGTTCGCGTCCTGCCCCATGCGCACATGGGCGTGGCGCGCGTGCGTGTGCTTGCAGATATTGCTGATGCCTTCGCTGACGACCTGGAACACCTCGGCCGCCATGCGGTCGCTGATCAGCGGCGCATGCTGCGCATCGAGCGTCACGTCCACGTCGAAGAACGAGCGCACCTTGGCGAGGTGGCGGCGCAGCGCGATCAGCAGTTCCGGCTCTTCCTGCCGGCCGTTGCGGAAGCGGTGCGCGAACTGGCGCATGTCGCCGATCACTTCGGTGCACATCGCCAGCAGGTGGTCCAGTTCCGGTGTCACGGCATTGTCGTCGCCGGCCCCGTTGCGGATGGCGGCCACCGCGTTGCGCAGGCCGATGTACGGCTGGATCGTGCTGTCGTGCAGGTCGCGCGCGATGGTCTGGCGCTCGCGAAAGGCCGCTTCCGATGCCAGCCGGTCCAGCAGGTCGATGGTTTCGATCACGGGAAACGCCTGCTGCACGATATGGTTCAGGAACGTGGCGTCGGTGCGGCGCAGGCGGCGCGGCGCGGTGACGAAGATGCGGCCGGCACCCTTGCGCAACGGCAGCGCGGCGCTGATGAAGGCGGCGGTGTCGAGCAGGTCGGCAATGCCGGCGCCCGCATCCGGATCGATGTCGCTCCAGCCGCGCTCGCCGGCGGCCAGGCGTTCGGCGCGCGCCGGCGCGCCGTGGTACAGCACCGTTCCGGCGCCGCCCAGCGCGAGCAGCGGGCGCACCGCGTCTTCGCGCATGCTGCTGCGGCTTACCGGGCGCCCGGCGGCAGGGTGGTGCACGGTATTGAGCGTCCAGCGGCCTGCGCCATCCTGCATCAGCAGCACGCACGTGGTGCCGCCATAGAAGCGCAGGATCTTCTCCATCAGCGAATCGAGCGTGTGCTGCACGCCGAAGCGGGGATTGGATAGCCGGCTCACGTCGCGCAACAGCGACAGGCGGCGCCGCTGGTCGATGGCGAGGCCGGCCCAGTAGGCGATCATGTAGCCCAGCCCGAGCACGAACGTGGCGCGCAGCAGCAGCAGCTGGATGGATGCCAGGCCCTGCGCGGCCAGCACGGCGATCGTCACCATGGCGGCCGAACCCAGCGTCAGCCGGGCGCCATCGTCGAAGCCGCGGCGGAACGAAGCGGCAAGGATCGCAAAGAAGAAGAACGAAAAAAACGGGCTCGGCGTGCCGCCCGTGGCATAGATCATCAGGCCATACCAGCCGATATCGACCCAGTAGATGACCGGGCCGTGCCAGAAGCCTGCGCGCATCCGCGCCACGGCGAGCAGGACCAGGCTGTGCAGCACATAGGCATGGAAGAACAGCCAGGTCCAGCTGCCATTGGCGATGAGGTCGCTCGGGCCGATGTACAGCGTCAGCAGTGCGGAAACGGCAAGGAGCACCCGCATGCCGAACACCATCCACGCTTCGGCGTCGGGTGCGGCTGGGCGCGAGGGAGGCAGGATCGTCGTGGATTCCCGCAATGTCTCTTCGTGCATGCCTTTAAATCATTCTTCGTTGTTCTGGCCCGACAGCGGCGTGTTTCTCCGGCGATCGAACGCTGCCGAAAGGAAAGTTGCATTGTAGAATCTCAAGCTTACCGCATACAACCCACTCCAACGGCCAAAGTTTCCAAATGTTCATCAAACGCCGTCAATCTGGCGCCACACTCGTCGAAATGGCGTTCGTCATGCCGGTCTTCCTCCTTGTCTTGCTGGCATTGGTCGAGTTCGGGTTCATGTTCTTCGTGACGCTGACGATGCAATACGCGGTGCGCGAAGGCGCGCGCTATGCGATCACCGGCCAGAAAGACCTGGACCCGAACACGGCCAGCCAGCAGCGCTACGCCGCCGTCATCGAGAAGATCCGCGACAGCTCGTTCGGCATGTACGAGAAGGTGGCGCCCATCATCCACGTCAATGGCAAGGAGTACCAGGCCGCCAATTACGGCAACGCCATGTTCGGCACCGCCGGCAGCATCATCGTGCTCAAGCTCGACTGCACGTGGAAGGTGACGACGCCGTTCGTTTCCAGTGCGTTCAAGGACGGCAAATACAGGTTCGCCGTGGCGGCAACGATGCGCAACGAGGCCTTCGAGTGATACCGCACATGCGTACCCCGATGACATCGCGGCGGCGACAGCGCGGCGTCGCCGCCGTCGAATTTGCGCTGATCCTGCCGATGCTGCTGTTGCTGCTGTTCTGCATGATCGACGCGGCCCGTGCGCTGCAGGCCAACATCATCATGGTGAACATCGGCCGCGAAGGCGCCAACCTGGTCGCACGCGGCAACATGACGCTGGAGACGGACAGCCAGCAGATCATCCACGCGCTGATGGCCAGCGCGCCGCCGCTGGACGTGAACCGGCGCGGCATGGTGTACATCACCCGCGTGATGGGCGTGGTCAAGAACAACGTGTCGACCAGCGTGGTCCTTGACCAGTATCGCTGGAACGACACGGTGCGCAAGCTGGGCTTCATCGCCAGCAACTACGCGCCGGCCAGCAAGGCCTACAAGTGCACCGATTGGGGGACCACCGCATGTGCCGGCATCAGCAGCAGTTCGCGGCCAGCCACCGACATCATGAAGGGCCAGCTGGACGACGGCGAAGTGGTGTACGTGGTCGAGACGTTCTACGACTTCGACATGCTGATGACCGGCAGCTTCAACGTGCCCACCTTCGGCCCCGACCTGTATTCGATGACGATATTCTGATGACTCCACTCCTGAAACGGCAACGCGGCGCCGTCGCCATCATGGTCGCGCTGGGAATGATGGTGCTGCTGGCCGTGGCCGGCCTCGCCGTCGATGCGGGCCTGGCCTACCTGGTCAAGGCGCGCCTGAACGCGGCCGTCGACTCGGCGGCGCTGGCCGGGGCGCGCGCCGTGACGGCCGGGGACAACAAGGCGGACCAGGAGGCCAGCGCGGTGAAAGCGGCAAGGGAGTTCTTCGAAGCGAACATCCCGGCCAATTACCTGATGTCGAAACCAACGCTGCTGGATACCACGGTCGCATTCAACGCGGGCGAAGTGACGATCGACGTGAAGGCCGAGGCACCGATGCCCGTGTCGATCATGCGGATCATGGGCTTCGAGTCGCTGACGCCGGTGGCCTATGCGCAGACGATCCGCAGGGACCTGGACATGGCGTTCGTCGTCGATACGTCGGGGTCGCTGGTCGATGTGCAGGCGGCTGTCCGCTCCTCCGCCAGGAGCTTCCTGAACAAGTTCAACGTCACGCAGGACCGGGTCGGCATGGTGCACTTTTCCTCCGGCGCCATCCTGGATTATCCGATCGCCAAGTCTGGTCGCGGCTTCCGGCGCGATGCGATGCTGTCGACGATTACGGCCTTTCAGTTTGAAGGGGGCACCTCGTCGTTCGAAGGCATGCGCCGTGCGCGCGACGACCTGAACGCGATCCCGACCGCCAACCGTTCCAGCCTGCGCGTGATCGTGTTCTTCTCGGATGGCGCCCCCACGTCGTTCGGCGTCAACCTGCCTTTCGGTAACTGCAACAAACCCGGCGTCGTCGATTCGGTCGGGCAGGCGATGCTGCGACTGGACACCCAGTACGATTTCGTCAGCAATGCCTGCAAGCTGGAAGGCAGCGCATGGAATACCTTGAAGAAGCTGCCGAGGTACTACAACGCCATCGATACGGCTTCAAAGGAATGGGCCGTGCAGGCCACGGCGCCTCGCGTGGTAACGGAAGATATCGGCAGTTCCACGATGTTCAAGCAGAACGTGAACCGCGCCGCCCGCAACCTCGCGGAAGCCGTGGCGGCCAAGGCGCGCGACGACGGCACTTTCGTGTTCACGCTCGGCATGGGCGCCGCGCTGAAGGAGAAAAACGCCGACAACGAAACGGGCGAAGCCGTGCTCAAATGCATGGCCAACGTGGCAGATGGCCCGTCACGCTGCTACAACGCGGCCAAGCCCGTCGGCATGTACTGCTACGCGGCCACGGAGGCCGACCTGACGCCGTGCTTTACGAAGCTGGCGTCGGCCATCCTGCGCATTTCCAAGTAAGGCTGTCGGGTGCGCGCGTGGCGGCGCAGCAAAATTGCTATGCCACGGCAATGCATTTCGGTTACCATGCGCGCTTGGGTGCGCTCTTTCCGTTCGGGGAGGGCGTTAAACGGGAAACCGGTGAAGCCGCCACGCGCGGCCATTCCGGTGCAGCCCCCGCTGCTGTAAGCCTGACGGATTCCGCCAATCAGCCACTGCGATCGCTCGCGGGAAGGCGCGGATGAAGGATGACGGCGAGCCAGAATACCGGCCCATGCAAGTCAGCACCATTCCCCGGGGTGACGGGAAGCCGCTGTCGAAGCGGCGCCGTGCCCGGTCCCGTCTCGACCGTCTTTTCATCTCCCGCAGGTGCTCCAATGGACCATTCGACGGGAGGTTTCGAATGCATATCATGGAAGGGTTCCTGCCGCCTGCTCACGCGCTGGGCTGGTCGGCCGTCTCCGCCTGTTTCCTGGCCGTGGGCCTGCGTGCGATGGCGCGCGGCCTGCGCCTGCATCCCGAACGGCGCATGCTGTTCGGCGTCGCCGCCGCATTCGCATTCCTGCTTTCCGCGCTCAAGCTGCCATCCGTCACGGGCAGCTGCTCGCATCCCACCGGCGTGGGGCTCGGCGCGCTGCTGTTCGGCCCCGCCGCGATGGTGCCCGTCGGCTTCGTGGTGCTGCTGTTCCAGGCACTGCTGCTGGCCCACGGTGGCGTGACCACGCTGGGCGCCAATGTCTTTTCGATGGCCGTGGTCGGTCCCTTCGTCGCGTACGGCGTGTTCCGCATGGTTGCCGCACTGGGCATGTCGCGCGCCGTTGCCGTGTTCGCGGCCGCGTGTATTGGCGACCTGGCCACGTATGCCACCACGTCGCTGCAGCTGGCCTGGGCGTTTCCCGATCCGGTGGGCGGCATCGCCGCTTCGCTGGCCAGGTTCGCCGGCATTTTCGCGCTGACCCAGGTGCCCATCGCCATCAGCGAAGGCCTGCTGACGGTGCTCGTGGTGAACGCCATCGCCCGGTTCGACGGCCATGAACAGCGCGCGGCACCCGTGTTCGCTCACCGTACCGGAGGGCGGCCATGAGGCCGCGCACGTGGATGGCGTGGACAGCGATCGTGCTGCTTTCGGCATTGCCCCTGTGGCTGGCCGGCGGCGCGGCGTTCGGCGGGGCCGACGACCTGGCGAAAGACGCCATCGGCACGATCGCGCCGGGCTATGAGCCGTGGTTCGAGCCCCTGTTCGAGCCGGCCAGCGGTGAAATCGCGTCGCTGCTGTTCGCCCTGCAGGCGGCGATCGGCGCCGGCGTGATCGGCTACTGGCTCGGCCTGTCGGTCGGGCGCGAGCGTGCCCGCGCCGCGCGCAACGAACCGGATGACGATCGCCGATGCTGATCGAAACGGCTGCCTACGCGAGCCGCTGGCGCGGCGTTGCCCCGTCGGCCAAGGCGCTGTTCGCGGTCGCGGGCATCGCCGCCGCATGGATCGCGCAGCGGCCCGGCACGCTGGCCATGCTGGCGCTGTTGCTCGTCCTCGCTGCGCTGCTGGGGGCGCGCGTGCCGCTGCGCACGTGGCTGACGGCCGCGCTGGCGCCACTCGGCTTCCTGCTGCTGGCATGTGTCACCTTGCCGGTCGGGCCCGACGCCCATGGCGGCTGGCACTGGAACGGTGCGATGGTGCCGGTGGCGGCGCACGCGGGCCTGCGCGCGCTGGCCGTGCTGGCCGCGCTGCTGGGCTTCGTACTGACCACGCCGCTGCCGGACCTGCTGTCGCTGCTGCGCCGCCTGCGCACGCCGGAAATGCTGCTCGACCTGATGGCGCTGTGCTACCGCATGCTGTTCGTGCTGCGCCGTGCCTGGGACGATGGTGTCGAGGCGCAGCGTGCGCGCCTGGGCTATCGGGGCTCGCGCCATGGATGGCGCGGGGGATGGCTGCAAACATGGCGACAGGCATGGCGCTCGACCGGGCTGCTGGCCGGCCACGTCGCCCAGCAGGTATGGCTGCGGGCGGCGGCATTGCAGGCTGCCGCGGATGCGCGCTCGTACACCGGCACGCTGCGCTTCCTGCCGGCCGTGTTCCCCCAGGCGCGGCGCCAGAATACGCAGGCCCTGCTGGCCGGTGTCCTGCTCGTCGCCCTGGCCACGGGAGACCACTGGCAATGACGCATCCCGTGCTTGAACTGGTCGGCGTCGACCACCTCTATCCGGATGGCGGTACCGGCCTGCGCGGCTGCACGCTGGCGCTCGGCCGCGGCCGGCGCCATGCGCTGCTCGGCGCGAACGGGGCCGGCAAATCCACCGTGCTGCGCCACCTGAACGGCCTGCTGCGGCCGGGCGCCGGGCAGTTGCGCTGCGACGGCCAGCCTGTCGGGCACAACCGCGCCGCGCTGGCCGCCTTGCGCCGCCGCGTGGGCCTCGTGTTCCAGGATCCGGAGCGCCAGCTGTTCGCCGCGCACGTGGGCGAGGACGTGTCGTTCGGGCCGCTGAACCTGGGCCTGGATGCCGCCACGGTGGCCGCCCGCGTCGATGCGGCGCTCGATGCCGTGGGCCTGCGCGGCTACGCGGGCCGCGCCGTGCACCACCTGAGCTTTGGCCAGAAGAAGCGCGTGTGCATCGCCGGCGTGCTGGCGATGGAGCCGGAAGTGCTGCTGCTCGACGAGCCGATGGCCGGGCTCGACGCGCCGATGCAGGCCGACCTGGCGGCGCTGCTGGACCGTCTCGTCGCGCGCGGCGTGACCGTGCTGCTCACCACCCACGACGTCGATTTCGCGTTCGCGTGGGCCGACGATATCCATCTGCTGGCCGCCGGCCGCTGCATCGCCTCCGCGCCCGCGGACCATCTGGCGGCACGCGCCGAACTGCTGCACGCCGCCGGCCACCGCGTGCCGCTGGCCTTTGCGCTGCATGCCCAGCTGGCGGCGCGCGGCCTGCTGCCGGCCGCCCCGGCGCCGCGCAGCGTGCCGTCATTGCTGGAGGCGCTGCGCAGGCTGCCCGCTGCATCGAACTTCCTGGAGAACACCGAATGACAGTTGAAAACCCCGGCAAGGTATGGTTTGTCGGCGCCGGCCCGGGCGACCCGGAACTCCTCACCGTCAAGGGCCGCCGGCTGCTTGGCGACGCGGGCGCCGTGCTGTTCGCCGGTTCGCTGGTCGACCGCGCCGTCACGCTGTATGCGCCGCCTGGATGCACGATCCGCGATTCGAAGGACATGACGCTGGAAGAGATGACGGCCTGGCTCATCGAACAGGCGGCCCTGCACCGCACGGTGGTGCGGCTGCAGACAGGCGACCCCGGCCTGTACGGTGCACTGATCGAGCTGGCCCGCCCGCTGGGCGCGGCCGGCATCGAGTGGGCCGTGGTACCGGGCGTATCGTCGGCGATGGCGTCGATGGCGGCGGCCGGAGAATCGCTCACGCTGCCCGAAGTCACGCAGACCGTGATCCTCACGCGCGTGGCGGGGCGCACGCCGATGCCGGAAGGCGAAGACCTGGCCAGCCTGGCCGCGCACCGCACCACGCTGTGCATCTTCCTGTCCATCACGCTGCTGCACAAGGTGGAAACGGCGCTGCGCGCGGCTGGCTGGCCGGAAGATGCGCCGATGCTGGTGGTGCACAAGGCAAGCTGGCCCGGCGAGGAAAAGATCCTGCGCGGCACGCTGGCCGACATCAAGGCGCGCTGCCGCGAAGCCGGCGTGGCCAGCCAGGCGATGATCGTGGCCAGCCCCACGCTCGGCGCGCTGCACTGGGAAACATTGGCCCGCTCGAAACTGTACGACCCCACCTTTACCCATCGATTCAGAAAGGCAAGCGCATGAACGCACCCATCATCATGCAGGCGGCAGCGCCGGCGGAAGACATCATCCTCATCGTCGGCCATGGTTCGCGCGAGGATTCCGGCAACCGCGAGATCCGCGAGTTCACGGAGCAGTGGCGCGCCCGCCGCCCGGGCTGGCGCATCGAACTGTGCTTCATCGAGTTCGCGCCGCCGGAACTGAACGCCGCGCTGCTGGCCGCGGCACGCCAGGCGCGCCGGGTGCTGGTGGTGCCGCTGATCCTCAACGCCGCCGGCCACGTGAAGATGGAGATCCCGGAGGCCATCGAAGCCGCGCGGGCCGCCTGCCTGCAGGCCGCCGGCCACCAGGTCGACATTCTGCTCGCTCCGCACCTGGGCGCCAGCGATCCGGTGCTCGCTGTGCTGCGCCGGCGCCTGCGCGGCGCGATGGCGTCGCTCGACATGCCCGACCCCACCACGACCGGCGTGGTGCTGCTGGGGCGCGGCTCCTCCGACCGCGGCGCCAACGGCGACATGGCGAAGATGGCCCGCTGGCTGCTCGAGGAAGGCGACCATGAGCTGGTCGACCTGGCGTTTACCGGCATCACGTGGCCGCGCCTGGAAAAAGTGGTGCAGCGCCAGGTGCTGCTGGGCATGCGGCAGGTCGTCGTGCTGCCGTATTACCTGTACACGGGCACGCTGATGCAGCGCATCCACCGCCAGGTCGAGCATCTTCGCGCACAGTACCCGCACGTGCGCTTCGCGTGCACGGAGCACTTCGGCTTCGAGGACGAGATCTTCGGGCTGATGGACGAGCGCGTGGAAAACCTGCGTGCCGGCGTGCCGGACAGCCGCCTGCCGTGCGACGGCTGCAGCTACCGCGAAATCGCCCATGAGCTGGGGCATGGCCATTCGCACGCGCATACGCACGCTCCTGCGGCTGCCGATCCCCACGCCCATACGCATGACCACGGTCATGACCACGGTCATGGGCACGAGCATGACCATGGGCACGAGCATGACCATCACCACGGCCATGGCACAACCGGGGTGCCCGCATGAGCAGCGTGAACACGGTCACCGAGCAGCTCACCCGCGCCGGCCAGGCGATCGAGCATGACAGCTTCGCCATCATCGATGCCGAAACGGGCCCGCATGCGTACACGGCCGGGCAGTGGCCGATCGTGCGCCGCATGATCCATGCGAATGCCGACTTCGATTTCAACGGCCTCACGGATTTTCATCCGGAAGCCGTGGAGGCGGGCATCCGCGCCATGCTGGCCGGCGCCACGCCGGTGGTGGCCGACGTGGAGATGATCTGCTCTGGCCTGTCGCGGCCGCGCCTGGCGCACTTCGGCATGGCCACGCACCAGTTCATCAGCGATGCCGACGTGATCGAACTGGCGAAAGCCGAAGACACCACGCGCGCCGTGCAGGCGATGCGCAAGGCCCATCGGCTGGCGTTGCTGGACGGCGCCATCGTCGGCATCGGCAACGCGCCCACGGCGCTGATCGAACTGGTCCGGCTGATCCGGGAAGAGGGCGTGCGCCCGGCGCTGGTGATAGGCATGCCCGTCGGCTTCGTGTCTGCCGCCGAATCGAAGGACCTGATGGCGCAGGAGGGCGGCGTGCCCTGGATCGTGATCCGCGGCCGCAAGGGCGGTTCCACGCTGGTGGTGGCGGCGCTGCATGCGCTGCTGGCGCTGGCCGAGGAACGCCAGAAGAACGTCGGGGCGGCGCGGGCGTGAAAGAAAAGGGGGCAACGGAACGCGGCACGCGCACCGGCTTCACCACCGGCGCGTGTGCCGCCGCGGCCGCGCGCGCGGCGATGCTGGGCCTTGCTACCGGCAGCGTGCCGGAGCAGGTCGAGGCGCTGCTGCCGAACGGCAGCCGGGTCGTGTTCGCCGTGCGGGACGGGTGCTGCGGCGAGGGCCGCGCCCACGCGATGGTCGTCAAATTCGCCGGCGACGACCCGGATTGCACCGATGGCGCGCACATCACGGTCGACCTGCGCCTGCTGCCGGGCCAGGCCGGCACGGTGGCGTGGGTGGCCGGCGATGGCGTCGGCACCGTCACGATGAAGGGCCTGGGCCTGGAAGTGGGCGGGCCGGCGATCAATCCCGTGCCACGCAAGAACATCGCGGACAACCTGCGCGAAGCGGCGCCGGGGCTGCTGGCCGAAAACGGCATCGAGGTCACCATCAGCGTGCCCGAAGGGCATGTGATGGCAAAGAAGACGACGAACGCGCGGCTGGGCATCCTGGGCGGCATCAGCATCCTGGGCACCACCGGCATCGTCAAACCGTATTCCACGGCCGCCTGGCGCGCCAGCGTGGTGCAGGGCGTGCAGGTCGCATCCACCGCCGGCCACGGCATGGTGGCGCTGACGACGGGCGGGCGCACCGAAACGTTCGCGATGGCCACCCTCCGGGGCGAGCGGCCGGACTTGCCAGCTGCCTGCTTCGTGCAGATGGGCGACTTCCTCCGTTACGCGCTCGACGAAGCGGTGGCGCAGGCCATCGGCACGGTCGTGCTGGCCGTCATGGTGGGCAAGCTGACCAAGATCGCCCAGGGCGAAACCATCACCCACGCCAACCGCAGCGAAGTCGACACGGACCTGGTGGCGGAGATCGGCCGGCGCATCGGCGCCAGCGCCGAGGATTGCGCCGCCATGGCCGCCGCCGAGACGGCCCGCTTCGGCGCCGAGCTGATGGTCGAGCGGGGCCTGGGCGAAGCGTTCCACCGCGCGCTGGCGCAGGCCGCGATCGACACGCTGACGGCGCCAGACCGCTACGGGCGCGCATTCCAGCTGCGCGTGCTGGTATGCGATTTCACCGGCCAGCTGGTGGCGGACGTGTGGTCGGCCCCGGCACTGCCGCGCGACCGCCCGGCCAGCGCCGGCCGCACCGGCATCGCCCACATTGCCGACACCGAATCCTGACCCCGGACGAACACTCATGGACACCAGCAAGATGGCCACTTACCACAGAGACCCCAACCCCTGCCGCGTGATCGGCGTCCTCGACGATGGCGTCGCCAGCCTCAATGCCACGGCGCTCGCGCACCTGCGCAGCGCCGACGTGGTGATCGGCGGCGCACGCACGCTGGCGCTGCTGGCCCGCGAACTGAAAGCCGGCGCCGTGTGCCACGACCTGACCGGCCGCCTGAAGGACGTGCCGGCATGGGTGCGCGCTGCGCGCGCCGACCACCTCAATTGCGTGGTCCTGGCCACCGGCGACCCGCTGTGCCACGGCGTCGCCCCGTACCTGGCGCAGCACCTGTGCGTGCAGGCGCTCGATATCCTGCCCAACCTGTCGACCTTGCAGCTGGCCTGCGCGCGCATCGGGCTGGCGTGGCACGATGCCGCCATCGTCTCGGTGCATGCGAAGGATGCCGGCGAATGGCAACGCGGCGCCACACCGGGGCACAGCCTGTATGCGCTGGCGCAGGCGCTGCGCACCCATGCGCGGCTGCTGGTATTGACGAGCCCCGACAACAGCCCGGACCGCATCGCCCGGCTGCTGCTGGCCGAAGGCCTGGGCGACGATTTCGTCATGGCCGTGGCGGAGAACCTGCTGCAGCCGGAAGAGCGTGTGCTGGCCGAACTGTCGATGGCCGAGGCGGCCGGCATGCGCTTCGCCGCGCTGAACGTGGTGCTGCTGTGGCGCGTAACGGCGGCGCCACGGCCGGTGCGTTTCGGCCTGCCCGATACGGCATTCGTGCAACGCCAGCCCGAGAAGGGTTTGATCACCAAGCGGGAAGTGCGCGCCGTCAGCCTGGCGCGCCTGCAGCTGCGCGCGGACAGCGTGGTATGGGATATCGGCGCCGGTTCCGGCTCGGTGGGCCTGGAAGCGGCGCGCCTGTGCCCGCGCGGCCACGTGTTTGCCATCGAGAAGAACGAGGCGGACCATGCGATCGCCGGACAAAACCACGCCGCCTTCGGGGTGGGCAACTACAGCCTGCACCTCGGCAAGGCGCCGGACGGGCTGGATGCCTGGCCGGACCCCGATGCCGTGTTCATCGGCGGCTCGGGCGGCGAGCTGGCCGGGCTGATCACGGGCGTGATGGGGCGATTGCGCCCTGGCGGAACGCTGGTGATGAACTTCGTCACGCTGGAAAACCTGGCGACTGCCACGGCCGCACTGGCCGCGCTGGAAGGCATCGCGTGGGACGTGGTGCAGCTGCAGGCCGCGCGCAGCAAACCGATCCTGCACATGCACCGCATGGCGGCCGAGAATCCCGTGTGGATCGTCTGCGCGCAGCGGGCCGGGAGCGGCGCATGACCGGCACGCTGTATGGCATTTCGCTGGGCCCGGGCGACCCAGGCCTCATCACGCGCGCCGCGTGGGCGGCACTGGAGCGGCGCGACGCGGTGTGGGTGTATCCGGCGCGCAGCGGCAAGACGCCCAGCTATGCGTTCGATATCGCGCACCGTGCCGGCCTGGCGCCGCCGGCCGAGCACGCGCTGCTGCTGTTCCCGATGACGCACGATGGCGAAAAGCTGGCGCGTGCCTGGCTGCGCGCCGCCGAAACCGTGCTGCCATGGCTGCGGGCGGGGCGCGACGTGCTGTTCCTCGTCGAGGGCGACGCCAGCACCTACGCAACGTTCGGCCATCTGGCACGCACCGTGCGGGCGCTGGACGAGCGCGTGCCGGTGAACGTCATCGCCGGCGTGAACGCGTTCACGGCCGCCTGCGCGATGGTGGACGTGCCGTTCGCCGAGCAGGACGACACGGTGGCGATCGTGCCGGCCGCGTACGGGGTCAGTGCCGTCGACCGCTTGCTGCCCGACTTCGACACGCTGGTGCTGATGAAGGTAAAACCCATCCTCGATGAGCTGATCGGCTGGCTGGAGCGGCGTGACCTGCTGGCTGGCGCCCATTTCATCGAACGGGTCGGCGCACCGGACGAGCGCCGCTTCGGCGGTGCGGACATTCTCGCATTGCGCGGCACGAAGGTCAGCTACCTGTCGCTGCTGATCGTGAAACACCCGCACCGCATCCGCGGCGAACGCATCAAGGGCTGCCTGCGCAAGAGCGGCCCCCCAACCCTTCATACGGAGACCGCATGACCGATCTTGCCAACACCGATGCCGGTGTCACTGCCGAATTGCCGCGCCTGTGCCTCGTGGCCATCACGAAGCACGGCGCCGCGCAGGCCGCGCGCCTGGCCGCCGACCTGCCGGAAGCCGACATCTGCACGGCCGCCAAATTCGCCGCCACGTTCGCCGGCCTGCCGAACCGCATCCACCCGTATGGCGGCGCGCTGCGCGACGAGATAGCCCCGCTGTTCGCCGGCTACGACCAGCTCGTGTTCTTCGTTTCGCTGGGCGCCGTGGTACGCCTCATCGCGCCGCACCTGCGCAGCAAGGACGAAGACCCGGGCGTGATCGTCGTCGACGATGCCGGCCAGTACGTGATTCCCGTGTTGTCCGGGCACGTGGGCGGCGCCAACGAATGGAGCGAGCGCGTGGCTGCGCTGCTCGGCGCGACCCCCGTGCTGACCACCGCATCCGACGTGGGCCGCACGATCCCCGTCGACATCCTCGGCCGCCACCTGGGCTGGCGCGTGGAAGCGCCGAAGATCAATGTCACGCGCGTTTCCGCGCATGTCGTCAATGGCGAACCGATCGCCTTCGTGCAGGAAGCGGGCAGCCCGCACTGGTGGACCCGTCCCACGCCGCTGCCGGACAACATCCACCGCTTCGAACGCTTCGCGGACGTGCCGCTGGACCGCTACGCGGCGCTGCTGTGGGTCACGCATGCGGACGTGCCGGCGGAGCGGTGGGATGCGCTGCACGAGCGGCTCGTCGTGTACCGGCCGCCGGTGGACGCCGCGCAATGACCAGCTCAGTGGACACTTATACCGTGGGCCTCGGTTGCGACCGTGGCGTGGCCTTGCAGACGGTGCGCGAAGCCGTGCAGGCCGCGCTGCGCGAAGCGGGCGCGCTGCCTTCACAGGTAACGGCGGCCGCTTCGATCACGCTCAAGCAGGATGAAGCCGCGCTGCTGGCCATCGCCGGCGAGTACGGCTGGCCGCTGCGCTTCTATGCGGCCGCGGCGCTGGCCGCCGTGCCGGTGCCGCATCCTTCGGCGACGGTGCTGCGCTACACGGGCACGCCGTCCGTCAGCGAGGCGGCCGCGCTGCTGGCCGCCGGGGAGGGCACGCCGATGACGGCGCTCGTCGTTGAAAAACTCAAACACCGGGGCGCCGATGGCCGCCATGCCACCGTCTCGATCGCCAGGAAGGAACCATGAACGATTTATCCGCTTTGTCCGAAACATCCGGGCTGCCGCCGGCCGCCGCCGGCAAGATCATGCTGGTGGGGATTGGCCCCGGCAGCGTGGACCACATGACCGCGAGGGCCCGCGCGGCCATCGCCGAAGCCGACGTGGTGATCGGCTACGTCACCTACATCAAGCTGGTCGCCGATCTCCTCGACGGCAAGGAAATCATCCGCAAGTCGATGACCGAGGAACTCGACCGCGCCGTCAGCGCACTCGAAGCGGCGCGCGCGGGAAAGAAGGTGGCACTGATCTCGTCGGGCGACGCCGGCGTGTACGGCATGGCCGGCCCCACGTACGAGGTGCTGTTCCAGTCCGGCTGGACGCCCGATGACCCCGTGCAGGTGGAGATCGTTCCCGGCGCGTCGGCGCTGAACAGCTGCGCCGCGCTGGTGGGCGCTCCGCTGACGCACGACTTCTGCGCCATCTCGCTGTCCGACCTGCTCACGCCATGGCCCACGATCGCGCGCCGCCTCGACGCGGTGGCGATGGCCGACTTCGTGGTCGCTCTGTACAACCCGAAGAGCGGCCGGCGCACGCGCCAGATCGTCGAGGCACAGCGCCTGTTCCTGCGCCACCGCCGGGCCGACACGCCCGTGGCGATCGTGAAGAGCGCCTACCGCCGCCGCGAGAACATCGTGTTCACCACGCTCGACCGGATGGCCGACGCGGACATCGGCATGCTCAGCACCGTTTTGATCGGCAACAGCAACACGTTCGTGCGCAATGGCCTGATGGTCACGCCGCGCGGCTATGCCAACAAGTACGACATGGAAGAAGGCGGCACCACGCGTGCCGGCGAAAAGGCCGGCCGCTCGCTGTCGACCGGCCTGCTGGGCTGGCTCGACGCGCTGCAGGCCGAGCATGCGGCCGGCGCCAGCATCCAGTCGCTTGCTGCACGCCACCGCCTGCCGGCCGACTACATCGCCGCCACGCTGGCCGAGCCGTGGGAAGACGAAGCCGTGCCGGCGGGGGAGGGCGAAGCATGAGCGATGTCGGCAAAGTCGGCGAAGTTGGCAAAGCCGGCGAAGTGGTGAAACCAAAGATCGGCAGCTACCGCCGCCACCTGCTGGTGTGCACCGGCCCGCGCTGCAGCGCGGACGACGCGTCGCAGGCACTGTTCGACAGCCTTGGCGACAAGCTGAAGGCGGCCGGCCTGACGACGGGCGACCTGCGCGTCAAGCGCAGCCGGGTGGGCTGCTTCGCCGCCTGCAAGGGTGGCCCGATCGTGTGCGTGCAGCCGGACGGCACGTGGTACTACAACGTCACGCCGGAAAACATGGACCGCATCATCGGCGAGCACCTGTGCAACGGGCGGCGCGTCGAGGAGTTGGTGTTCCACCAGGCGGGCGAGGAGTGATTCACTGGAGGCAGGTCTGATTGATATCGCGCTCGCATGTCTTCGCCAGCTTCATGCGTTGCAGCGTCATATGCGATTCGCGCGGCTTCGATCGTTGCCCGGTCACGAACCGCTTACGATCGTAGAGCAAGCTCGGCGTTATGGGAGCCGGGTCGAAGTCACCCGGCTATCTGAACGCCACCATTTTTCGGCGATGGTCTAAACCGGTCCAGAACGCACCCATATAGTCTATTGAAGGCGAAAATCAGCCGGAACCTGCGGCGGCGTAGACCGGAATCGACTTTGCACCGTCAAGCGGAGACCGAAATAGACTACCGCGCAGGTTCATCATCGGCCAATTTAGACTGCTTCGCCGCGCGCGTAGACTGGTTTGGAACGGGCCTCTCTGCGGTCATCCGCACGCACCCAACGATCGTCGCCGGGAAACCGCAGCCATACAAAGCGCCAGGCATTGCGCCCCTTTGCGTGCCGATTGGCGAACAGCGATGGCGTCAATGTCGGGCCGTCTTCCGAGACGATGTGATCGCCGCTTACCTTGGCAAAGTCGACTTTGTCGCTGTGGCTGGTGCGCAGTAGCGTACCTTCGGGCAGGAACAATGTCTTCCATTGAAAGCCTCGCACGACCGGGCCATGCGTTTTCATGCCGCGCCGTTCGATATCCCTTGCCAGCCAGCGTTTCAACAGGTCCTTGATGAACGCCTCAGGCTTGACGCCGGGACGGGTTTCCAGCAGATGAAGTTCCAGTTCCAGGAAATCCATCACTGGAATATAGACAGGCTGCGTTGCTTCGTATTCCATGATTCGCTCCGTTCTGAAAGTGTCTATAAGATTTGACCGGAGAGCAGGAAGAAGATTGTTTTAGACTTTGCTTGCTTCGATATGGCTCAAATTAGACCCATACGCTGGTTTTTTGGATGCGATTAGCTGGTGCGTGGGCCGGAATCGGCTGAAATAGACCGTTTTGAATCGAATTAGATCGATATAGACCGGGTGGGGAAAGGCTGCCTCCATGCCCGAGTAGGGCGTTCGTAGCATTGGTATGGCGCAGTCCGCCAAGGGGGCAGGCATACCTCACGGGGCACTCGACATATGCGCACTATTGCATGCATCCGATTCCAGCCCATTGGCGCTTGCGGCCGGAAAGATAATATGGAACGATTGCCTCCTGCATTTGCCGGAAACTCCCGTCAGTCCACCGGTCAAACATGCCGGCGCAATGAACGTGCGCGTTTCGTTCAAATCAATGGAAATGGCTAACCGTGCTCTTCATACCAACCCGATACGCGGTACACCCTGGCTTCCTGGCCTGCGGGTTTTTGGCCGGACTATTCGTATGGAGTAATGGCTTGCATGCCGAACCGTCCTCGGCCATCCATTTCTCCGGCCCCGTGATCAGCGCAACCGGTAATTTGCCAACGCTGGCAGCCTTCGCGGATTGTGACGGCGCGCGCATACCGGGAGTGGTGAAGGATGGAAGGTACCAGCTTGATCTTCCGCCTGAAACCAGTTGCAGCGTGATCGTCGGCGAGCGCGATTGGGAATCCCAGCCGCAACCCGTATTCGATGCGGCACGCGCGCTGGCGCTGCCGATCCTGGTGTATCCACGCGAGGTGCCGGAGCCCGCATTGGCAAAGGCGTTGATCGAAATGGGCGAGCAGGACCAGGCGCTCAGGCATGCCCGGACTGCAAGTCAGGATTCGCCCGCCGCCAGGCAAGCGGCCGCCGAGGACGCCGCCCGCCGCCTGCGGCTGGAAGCCATCATTGCCGCCAAAGGCTGGCCCACGATGTCGATGGTGGGTTTCGAAGCCGCGAACGCCGCCTGGCTGGTCGCCCAGCATGCACCGCCGGAGGAACTGGCACGCACGAAATCCTGGCTGACCCTGATGAAAGACGCCGCCGCCAGGCATGAGATATTTCCTGCCAATCTGGCGACCTCGATCGATCGCGTACTGGTCTACGAAAACAAGCCGCAGATCTACGGCACCCAGTTCCGGCCACGGATCAACGGCTGGGCGGAGCCCTTTCCGATCGAGGATATGGTCCACCTGGACCAGCGCCGGCGTGCAATGGGATTGCCGCCTTTCGCCGAGCTTCTCGGGCTGATGAACCCAGGCGCCACCAGGCAAGCAGCACAGCCCTAGGAACGGGAGGGCTCCCGGCCAGTGCGCACTCCTGCACCCGAGGGCGTCCCCCAGGCATTTTCATAAACGATCTCGCCCAGCTCGCGCCGGCTGTCCCACCGCTCGGCCTGCAGCATCGGCTCCGGATAAAACGCATCGACGTGGCCGACGCACAGCAGCGCGACAGGCCGGCTGCCTTCGGGCATCCCGCACAGCGCGCGCACGTGCTCGGGATCGAACAGCGACACCCACCCCACACCCAAGCCCTCAGCCCGCGCAGCGAGCCAGAAATTCTGGATCGCGCAGGAAGCCGACGCCAGGTCCATGTCCGGCATGGTGCGCCGGCCGAACACGAACCGTTCGCGGCCTTCCACGAGCCCCACGACGAGCAGTTCGCCGCATTGCAGGATGCCTTCCACCTTCAGGCGCATGAATTCGTCGGAGCGCTCACCCAATGCTTCGGCGGTCAGGGCGCGCTCGGCGTCCACGTGGGCATGCAGCTCGCGCCGCAGCGCGGCGTCGGTGATGCGCAGGAAGCGCCAAGGCTGCATATAGCCCACGCTGGGCGCGCTGTGCGCGGCTTCGATGAAACGCGCCAGCTGCGCCGGGTCGATCGGATCGGGGCGGAAGTGACGCATGTCGCGGCGCTCGCGGATGGCGCGGTAGACCGCATCGATCGCGTCGCTGTCGTACCCGTGCGGATTGTGCTGGTGGGGATTGCTCATGGGTGTATCGGCGCTGGCGGAAAGGGCGACTCTACCATGTGCCCGGCGCCCGGGAGAAGGCGGCGCGGGCCGAAACCCGCGCGCCAAGCTTACTTCTTCACCTTTACTTCTTCACCTTACTTCTTCACTTTACTTCTTGCCGACGGCTTTCGGCAGCTCACGCACCTGCGGCGCTTTCTCCGCCTCGGCGATCGCGGCCTTGCAATCCGTATCGGGCACCTTCGACACGTTCACCAGCGGCAGCACGGCGGCCAGCGGCGACACGGCGGCCAGCGCCACGGCGGCACCGGCCTTCAATGCCAGCGGACCCTTGTACGGCCCAACGTCCGGATCGGCGAACGTGCCTTTCGCGTACAGCGGCGTGCGCAGCGAGAAGATGCGGGTGCCTTTCGTTTTCGGGCGCACGTCCAGGTTCAGCTGCTCCTGGGCGAGATCCACGTAGCCGGAAACGTCGACCACCGCTTCATCGGTATCGAGCACGAAGCGCTGCACGTTCGCCCGGCCATTGCGCACGGCCGCCTCGGCGGCCAGGCAGTTCATGTTGATCTGCTTGTCGCCGAACACTTTCACGAACACGGCATTGGCCACGTTCAGGCCCGCCAGTTCCAGGACGAACTGGCTGACGGAGCCTTCGGTCACCACGGCATTGAGCTCGCCGTTGGAAGTGGCCAGCATCGAAGCCACCGTGTTGCCCTTGCCGGCCAGGGCCGCATCGGCATTGATCTCGCCGAAGCTGCCGCGCATCGATTCCAGTTTCGGGAACAGCCGGTTGATCTTCAGGTGCCGCGCCGCCACGCGGGCCTGCGCATCGATGGCTTTCTGGCGGCCATCCAGCGAAATATTGGAGGTCACCCGGCCACCCGCCATGCCGAATTGCAGCGGCGTGAGCTTCAGTACCTTGTCCTTCATGTGGAGGTCGACCGCGAGATCCTGCAGCGGAATATCGTTGGTGCGCACGATGCGCTTGCCGGTGAACTTCACATCCGCATCGAGCGCGCCCCATTTCGAGGTGTCGAATTCGTCGACCGGCAGTGCCTTGCCTGCGGGCGGCGCCTTCACCTTGCCGGCCTGCTTCGTGCCGGCGCCCGTGTCGGCGCCCACGGATGGACCGAGGTCCGCCAGGCGCAGCTGCTGCGATGTCAGCTCGCCGCGCAGCAGCGCCCGCGGCTTGCGCTGCGAATAGGACAGCGTGCCGGCGATATCGCTCGCACCGACCTTGCCGGAGAATTTCTGGTACGTGAAGGTCCACGCGTCGGCATCGTTCTTTTCGCCCAGCAGCCGGCCGTGCGTGGAATAGGGCGGCGTTTCCGGCAGCAGCACGCCGGTCAGCGGATACAGGTCGGCCATGCTCGGGCCGGCCAGTTTCAGCTGCAGGTCCAGGCCGGACAGCGATTTCGGGTCGCTCAGCGTGCCCTTCACGGAGATCTTGTTGCCGCCGATGTCCGCATTCGCCTCGATCGGGAACGTGATGTCCGAACCCGTCAGCGTCAGCACCGCACCTGCCTTGCCGCCGCCCGTCACAGGCGCCTTGTTGTATTTGCCACCCAGCGTGAAGGCCAGGCCGTAGGGATGGGCGCCCGGCGCGGCCGGCGTGGTGTTGCCGTTGATCGATTTCGCGTCCGCCCGCAGGTCCAGGTCGATCGCTTCGTCGAGGTAGCGCAGCCTGCCTGTCGAGAAGGCCAGGCGCTGGATATCGACTTCCCATTCGGAAGGGCCGTTGTCCTTCAGCGTCCAGGAATTACTGCCATCCTTGCGGCGCTGCAGCGCCACGTTGGGCTCGGCCAGCCGCAGGTCGGTGATGACGAATTCCTTGCCCAGCAGGGGCAGGATGCGGAAGCCCATGTCCACGCGCTTCGCCGTGGCCATCTGGTTGCCGACCGTGCTCCATGCCGGATTGCTCATCCGGATATCCTCGGCGCTCACATACGGGCGCGGCACATAGCGGCGCCAGCCCGTTTCGCTATCGAGGCCCCGGTGGAACTTCACGTCCAGGTTGCCCTGGATGGCGAACTCGCGCCCCGTGGTCTCGGAGACTTTCCGGTTGATATAGGGCCGCAGCATGTTCCAGTCGAACAGCGCGAAGAGGATCAGCAATCCGATGAGCGCAGCGAGAACGGCACCGCCTATCTTGATGGCCTTGGAGTTTTTTTTCATAGCCTCGCACCAGGTTGAAGGGCGTCCGCGGCTGCCGGGCACCGTGCCGGCAGTCGCTTTGTACGCCAGAAAACACAAGCCTACCCGCGAAGCCGATTTCCGTTTGTTAGACACACAACGTTGCATGCGCATCGGCCATGACGCCCTGTCAACTGTGTACATCTCAGCCGACAGCCAGCGGTGAAAATACGCGAATTGTCACACTTTGCTGGACTTCCTTTTGAAAGTGGCGCTACTGTTGCTCATCGGCATCACGTACCAGTCCTTATTCGTACCTCCAGCGAGCCAGCCATGCGCCATCTATCCATCAAGCAAGCATTCATTGCCACCTTCTTCCTGACCCTGCTGCTCGCGGCCGCCACGCTGTGGGCGCTGCTGAGAGTCTCCGACAAGCAGGCTTCCGCCACGGCGGCCAGCCAGGCGCGTTACGAGTCCTACCTGCTGGCGGATGAATTGCGGCAAAGCTCGGACGACCTGACCCGGCTCGCGCGCACCTATGTGGTGTCTGGCGACGCGTCGTACGAGCGGCAATACCTGGACATCCTCGATATCCGCAACGGCAGCAAACCGCGCCCGGAAAACTACGGGCGGATCTACTGGGACTTCGTGGCGGGTGGCCTGGCCGTGCCGCCGTCGTCCGGCAAGAGCGTCTCGCTGCAGGAATTGATGAAGGAGGCCGGCTTCACGGAACAGGAATTCGGCAAGCTGAAGGAAGCGCAAGCCAATTCCGACGGCCTCGTGAAAACCGAAGTGATCGCGATGAACGCCGTGAAAGGCCTGTTCGACGACGGCAAGGGCGGCTTTACGCGCAAAGGCGAGCCGGACATGGAGATGGCCCGCCTCATCATGCACGACACCGCGTATCACCAGACCAAGGCGCGCATCATGCAGCCCCTGAACGAATTCCTGGCCATGCTCGATGGCCGCACCGCGGCCGCCGTGGCGCAGGCGGAAGGCGAAACGCGCACGGCGTTCGCCATAGCGGTGGTGCTGCTGGCCCTGTCGGTGGGCGGCACCGTGCTGTGCCTGCTGCTCGTGTACCGCTATATCGCGCGCAACCTGGCCAGCGCCACGGCCACCGCCGCGCGGATCGCGCAGGGCGACCTCACCGAGGAGATCCGCGTGGCGCACGACGATGAAGTGGGCATCCTGATGCGCGCCATCGCCACCATCAATGCCAACCTGGCCGGCATGATCGGCAAGATCCACGCCAGTACCGACGAGATGGCCGTGGCCACCGGCGAGATCGCGCGCGGCAATGCCGACCTGTCGGCACGCACCGAATCGCAGGCCAGTTCGCTGCAGCAGACCGCGTCGTCGATGGAAACGCTGACCCATACGGTGCAGCGCAACGCCAGCGATGCCAGCGAAGCGAACCGGCTGGCCGCCAACGCCTCGTCGATCGCCGCGCAGGGCGGCGAGGTGGTGTCGAAAGTGGTCGGCACGATGGGTGCGATCCGTGAAAGCTCGACCCGCATCGGCAACATCACCAGCGTGATCGACGGTATCGCCTTCCAGACCAATATCCTGGCGCTCAATGCCGCCGTCGAGGCGGCCCGCGCCGGCGAACAGGGCCGCGGCTTCGCCGTGGTGGCAAGCGAAGTGCGCAACCTGGCGCAGCGCAGCGCGGCGGCGGCCCGTGAAATCAAGGAACTCATCGGCGACTCGACGGACACGGTGGAAGAGGGCGCCCGCATGGCCGACGAAGCCGGCAAGACGATGGGCCAGGTGGTGGACGCCGTGCGCAAGCTGGAAGGCATCATGGCCGGCATCACCAGCGCCAGCGCCGAGCAGAGCGTCGGCATCCAGGAAATCAACCAGGCCGTCACGATGATGGACGATATCACCCAGCAGAACGCGGCGCTCGTCGAGCAGGCGGCGGCCGCGGCCGAAAGCCTGCGCGACCAGGCTGCCGGCCTGGCGCAGGCCGTCGGCACGTTCCGCCTGCGCGAACTGCCCGTCGCCCGTCACGCGGCGCCAGCGAAACGGCATCCCCAGCTCACGCACTGACCGGTCGCGGGCGCCCGGCCCTGCTGTACCTCACTATCTCTCTCTATCGAGGCAGGGTGCGGTCCAAAAACTCCAGCATGGCCGCCGCGATCTCGCGGCCATGGGTTTCGATGGCGAAGTGGCCCGAGTCGAGGAAGCGCACTTCCGCGTTGCCGTTATCCCGCTTGAACGCTTCGGCGCCGGCCGGGAGGAAAAACGGATCGTTCCTGCCCCAGATCGCCAGCAGCGGCGGCTGGTAGCTGCGGAAGAATTCATGCAGCCGCGCATAGTGCGCGACATTGCTGCCGTAGTCGAGCAGCAGGTCCATCTGCGCGTCGACGCCGATGCGTTCGATCGCCGCATGGGCCAGCTGCCAGCCCTCCGGTGCCAGCAGCGAGGTATCGCTGACGCCCTCCGTGTACTGCCAGCGCAGCATCTCCAGCGTGTTGAACTTGCGCAGCGCCTCGCGGTGGGCGGCCGTCGGCTCGGCCCAGGCCCGGCGCATGTCCGCCCAGCCCGTGCTCAGGCCTTCCTCGTAGCCGTTGCCGTTCTGGGTCACGATCGCGGTGATCCTTTCCGGATTGTCCACGGCCAGGCGCCATCCCACCGGGGCGCCGTAGTCGAACACGTAAAGTGCATAGCGGTCCAGTTCCTTCGCACGGGTAAAGGCATCGATCACCGATGCGAGGCTGTCGAACGTCCAGGCGAAACCCGCCGGGGCGGTGGTCTGGCCGAAGCCCGGCAGGTCCGGCGCGATCACGCGGTAGTGCCCGGCCAGTCGCGGGATCAGCTCGCGAAACATGTGGGATGAGGCGCCGAAGCCGTGCAGCAGCAGGATGGCCGGCGCATCCGGCGCGCCGGCTTCGCGATAGAAGAGATCGACGCCGCCGATGTCCATCGTGCGGTGATGGACCTGCTCGACATGGGCTGCTGCGCTTGGGGTGGATATGGTCATGGTGGCTCCCTGGCTGGCGAATCGTTGGAATGTCTGAATAACCTGTATACTCAAATTTATTTGGTTACTTGATGCGGAGTGTGCGCCGCCTTTCGTAACCTGTCAAAGTATTTTTCAGAGGTTATTGAAATGACGACCACGGCTACTGCGAACCATGCGCCGGACGAGGCCCCGGTGCTGGCCGATCACCTGGCACTCGACCTGCTGAATACCGAGGCGCGCGGCGGCGGCGCGGCCATCGATTTCTGGCACAGCGGCGACGATGTGCGGCGCTGGCTCGACCGGCAGGGCGTCGTGGCGCCGAAAGGTGCGAAGGCGGCCGATGGTGCCGCCTTGCTGGCGCAGGCCACGGCGCTGCGCACGCTGGCCCGCGAGCTGGTCACGCGCCGCAAGGCCGGGAAGACGGCCGACCCCGGCCCGTTGAACACGTTCCTCGCCACCCATGTCAGTGCGCCGCAACTGGTGCATGACGGCGACGGCAAGCTGGTACTGGTACGCGTGCCGCGTGGCGATGCGATCGCGGCGATGCTGGGACCTGTCGCGGAAGCGGTGGCGCGATTGCTTGCCGACGGCGATTTCGCGCTCGTCAGGCAGTGCGAGCACCCCGACTGCGTGCTGTGGTTCTACGACCGCACGAAGGCGCACAAGCGCCGCTGGTGCAGCATGGCGCTGTGCGGCAACCGCCACAAGGCGGCCCGGTTCCGCCAGCGTTCGGCGGGGGAATGATGGAATCGATCACGCTGGGGCCCGTCGTGCTGCCGACGAGCGCCGTGCTGACCCTGCTGGCGATCCTGCTTGCCACCGGCATTGCTGACTGGTTCCATCGCCGGCGCGGCGTGGATGCCGGCCCGCTGCTGTGGAAAATGATCATCGTGGGGTTTCTCGCCGCGCGCCTCGTGTTCGTGCTCAAGCACCGCGATCTCTATGCGGGTGCGCCATGGACCGCGTTCGATATCCGCGATGGCGGCTTCGAGCCGGCGATCGGCCTGCTCGCCGCCTGCGTGGTTGGCGTGGAGCTGGTGCGGCGCAGCGATGCGCTGCGCCGCCCGCTGCTGGTCGCCGCGCTGGCCGGGCTGGCGCTATGGGGCGGCGGCACGCTCGCCGTGCAGTGGATGGCGCCGGCGCATGCGCCCATGCCGGATGTGACGGTGCGCCTGCTCGACGGCACCGAGGTCGCGCTGGCGCGCTTTGCCGGCAAGCCGCTGGTGGTCAACCTGTGGGCCACGTGGTGCCCGCCGTGCCGGCGCGAGATGCCGGTACTGCATGCCGCGCAGGCCGCCAATCCGGACATCGGCTTCGTGTTCGTCAACCAGCGCGAATCGGCCGACACCGTGCGGCGTTACCTCGCGGGCCAGGGCCTGCGGCTGCAGAACGTGGTGACCGACCCTGCCGGCCGGCTGGCGGCGAGTACCGGCTCCGTGGCTTATCCCACCACGCTGTTCTACGATGGCGCCGGGCGGCTGGTACTGCGCCATGTGGGCGAGCTGTCGCACGCCACGCTGCGCGACAAGCTGGAAAAGATCCGCTGACCGCGGCTGGCCTCAAGACCACCAGGCGACTACCGCGGCAACGGCCATCGCGCCGATCGCCACCGTGCCCAGCAACCGTGCCACGGCATGGTTGCCGGCGCGGTGCTCGTGCCGGGCTGCCAAGGCAAGCCCGAGCCCGAGCGCAGCGTTCAGCACCATCATCTTCAACACTGGCGGCGTCAGTTCCAATCCATCGCACCTTTCTTCCATTCGTACGCGAAGCCCACGGTGACCAGCGCGAGGAAAGCCATCACGGCCAGATATCCCGTCATGCCCACCTCGCGCATTGCCGCCGCCCACGGTACCAGGAACACCACCTCCAGGTCGAACAGGATGAACAGGATGGCGACCAGGTAGTACTTCACGCTGAACTGCATGCGCGCGTCGCCGAAGGCCTCGAAACCGCATTCGTATTGGGACAGTTTTTCAGGATCGGGCCGGTGCGGGGCGATCATCCGGCCCAGCACCTGCGGCACGATGCCCACCGCGATGCCGACGCAGATAAACAGCAGCACGGGAAAGTAAGTGGAGATATCCATGCCGTTTCCCGTCAGTGTGAAGTGAACAGCTTCAGGCCGACGATGCCGCCGCCGATCATGGCGATGCACAGCAGCCGCGCCGCGGAAGCGGATTCACCGAACAGCACGATGCCCACGATTGCCGTGCCGACGGCACCGATCCCGGTCCAGATCGCGTACGCCGTGCCGACCGGCAGCGTGCGCAGCGCGTAGGACAGCAGTCCAAAACTCACGGCCATTGCCGCCACCGTGGCCATGCTGGGCCATAACCGGCTGAAGCCTTCCGTGTATTTCAAGCCGATCGCCCAGCCGATCTCGAACAATCCCGCCACCACCAATGCAAGCCAGACCATGATGCTTTCCTCGTTCAGGGGCTGGACTTCAGCCCGGTGCCTGGATCATATATAGTGAAACCTGATGATAAAAGTCAGCTGCTTTCAATATTTCTGACAGGGCAAAGGGTATGGCATTCGATATCGACAACATCCGGCTGTTGCTGGCCGCCGTGGACAAGGGCTCGTTCTCGGCCGCGGCCCGGTCGCTGAACCGGGTGCCGTCCGCCGTCAGCATGGCGATCGCCAACCTGGAGGCGGAGCTGGGTATGCAGCTGTTCGACCGCGGCGGCCGCGAGCCGAAGCCTACCGCCGCGGCGCTCGCGCTGCTGCCGCAGGCGCGGCTGCTGGTAGGGCAGCTGCAACGGCTGGACATGCATGCGCGCTCACTCACGCAGGGCCTGGAAACGTCGCTGGCGCTGGCCGTGGTACCGGAGCTTGGAGCCGCCGCACCATGGAGCGAGGCACTGCATCAGCTGGCCGGCGAATACCCGCTGCTGCAGGTGGAAGTGCTGACCGCGCCGCAGCCGGACGCGCTGGCCATGGTGCACGGCGGGCGTGTGCAGCTGGCGCTGGTGTTCGAACGCCACGGCATGCCGGCGGAAGAGGGCTTCCAGGAAATCGGCGAGGAAAAGCTCGTTGCCGTGGCGGCGCCCGGCCATCCGATGCTGGCCGGCGTGGGCGAGGGCGGCATCCGCGACGCGGACCTGCAGTCGCAGCGCCAGATCGTGGTGGCCGGCCGCGACTCGCCGCACGTGGACAAGCGCTTCGCCATCTCTGCGATCCAGTGGCGCACGGACAGCCCGGCGGCGGCGATGACCCTCGTGGCGGCGGGACTCGGGTGGGCTTGGCTGCCATCGGGCTTCGTGCGCGATGCGGTGGCGCGCGGCACACTGGTGCAGCTGCCGCTGCAAAATCTTACCAACGCCTTGCCGCTGTATGTCGACGTGGTGTGGACCAGCGGGCGGCCGCTCGGCGTGGCCGCGCGCCGTTTCGTGGCGCTGCTCAATGCCCATCGGGCACGCAAGTCGGGCGGTTGAACCGGCTTCCAGGCGCCGTGGCGAGGCGTTACAGACCCCGGCAAACTCGACGGCAGCAGCACCTGCCCGGACGTTGGCCGGCAGCAAAGATTTTCACGGGGTCGAGCGGGAATGGCGGGAGGGAGATGTGCGCAAGCCCGGAACGAACTCGCGCACTGGACTGCTATGGCGTGGCAGCAGCGGCACCTGCCGCCGCCACGCCCGCTACATTACTGGCGCGACTTGCCGCCGGTTGCCTGGGCAGCGGCAACCGTTTCACCTTGCGCATTGCCTTTCGACGAACCGCTGTCGTGGTCGCGGTCGCCGGCGGACTGCACATTGCCTTGATAGCTGGCGCCATTGCCACGCTGCGCGCCCGAAATTTCAAACGGGTCGCGGAAGTTCTTCAGTGCTTCTTCCTGGTGGCGCACATTGCGGTCGGTTTCTTCGGCAGCCGTGCGTGCGACCTGGTCGGCCAGGGCACGGGCGGTGCGCGAGGTTTCCTGCACGTGCTGCTCGGCCACGCGAGCCAGTTCAACCTGGGCATCGGCGGCGACGCGCGAGATGTGCTGCTGGTAGGCGCGCAGTTTTTCCGACGCAGGCTGGGCGCGCGAAGCGGCCACCTGGATCACGTCGTTCGGACGATCGGTGGTCAGCAGCTGGTGGCTGGCGATGGTGCTTTCCTCGATCAGCGTCTGGCCCAGCTGGATGTTCAGCTGGCACAGGTTCTGGAAGGAGCGCGACAGCGATTTCGACACATCGTTCAGGAAAGCTGCCTGGGCATTCAGGTGGGAGCGAACGGCAGGCGTCACGGAATGGGAATACGGGAACATGGCATACCTCGTAAGAGTGATGGATCACAGGGCGAGCACGTTGGACCACGACCGCATCCAGCGGGCCACGATACGCGCAACCATAACTGCTGCGCTAGTCTGGCCCCCCGTCACAGGGGGCGCGTTCATTAAGGTATGCCTCCAATGTGACAGGCGTTTGACACGTTGATTACAAGTTAAAGTTAATTAAATATTTTTAATTGCAAATTAAAAGCTTTTAGCTGCTGTAGGCATCGGAATACGGCTTCCTTCCCGCAACCGGATCCGTGCCCGAAGGAAGCCGGAATCGCCACGCTGCTTCCACCGTGCGCCGCAACGTCCCGGCGATTCCCGGCCTGGCCACCGATTCGCTTGCCGCGTGCAAGTCCCTCGCGTATGCTGCTTAGCAGTACCAGTTGAGGTTCCGCCTGGTGGCACACATTGCGCAGGCGAAGCGGGCATGGCGTTGGGAGAAACGATGGACGGGCCGAAGAGCATTGCGCTCGCATCTCGTGCCCTGCGCACGACGCGGGCGGCCGCGCTGCCGATTTTCGCATGGCCTTTTTTCGGTGCGATCGTTGCCTTCACCTGCTGGGTCTACCTCATCCAGGTGCTCGATGCCGAACGTGTGCAGTTCGAGCGCCGCGCCTATGAAGCGGCGAGCCGTGTCGCGGAAACCCAGGCTGCCCAGCTGTCGCGCGACCTCACGATGATCGACCAGATTCTCGTCCTGACCGGTTCGCACTGGCAGGCCGTCGGCGGCAAGCCCGAACAGAAGGCGCTCGACGAAGTGGTGGGCCCGGACAAGGCTATCCTCAACATATCCGTGTTCGGTCCCGAAGGCGGCATGCTGTTCACCAACAGCCCGGAAGCCTGGCCGCGAAAGGAGCTGGACGGTATTACCGGCCTGGCGTTTTTCGCCGAACAGAAGCGCAGCGGCGCGGACACGATGTTCATCGGCACGCCGCGCAAATTGCCGGACGAAGACCGGTACTTCATCCGCTTCTCGCGCAAGATCCTCGACGTCAGCGGCAACCTTGCCGGCATCGTGGTTGTCGCGCTCGACAGCGAGGCGCTCATCGCGCCCTACGAGCGCGGCGTGCTCGGCATGCACGGCTTCGTCACGTCTGTCGGGCTCGACGGCAGCACCAAGGCGTTCCGCGCGACCGGGCAAGGGCGCCAGCCTCCCGCCATTCCGCCATCGCTGCGCTTTGCGCTCGATAGTTCGGCCGGCAACATCTTCGTGTCCGGCAACGATTTCGGCGACGCGGTCAACCGGTTCATCTCATGGAAGAAGGTGGATGGATTCCCCATCGTGGTGGTGGCCGCGGCCGACCAGACGGAGGCGCTGGTGGCCCTGGACGAGCGGCGCGCCGGCTCGATCCGCGTCGCCGTGGGGGCGAACCTGGTGCTGGCCGTGTTCGTGGCGATCGCCACCGCCATGTCGATCCGCTTCCACCGCGAGCGGCGCCAGCTGGCGCTGTCCCAGGCGGCGTACCGCAAGGCCACCGAAGGCGGCACGGAAGGCTTCTTCATCTGCCGGCCGGTGCGGGGCGACGCCAGGGCCGGCGCGGATTATTGCGTGGTCGACTGCAACGACCGCGGCGCCGGTTTCCTGGGAACGGCGCGGCAAACGGTCATCGGCGCACGCCTGTCCGGCATGCGCGGCGGCCTGGCCGGGGCATCGTCGATCGGGGCCTTGCTCGACAAGGCCTTCCGCCTGGGATCGGCCGAAGACGACTTCGCGCTGGACGGGAGCGGCAGGCAGGGACCGCAGCACCTGCGGGTCGGCGTCGTCAAGTCCGATGACGTGCTGGCGATTACCGTGCGCGACATTACGCTGGAAAAATCGCACGTCGCCGACCTGGAGCGGCGCAGCAACGAAGACATGCTGACCGGCCTGCCGAACCGGGCCTGGATCCGCCGCAACCTGCCCACGATGCTCGACCGCGCCGACAAGGCCAACGCGAAAGTGGCCGTGCTGTTCGTGGACCTGGACGGTTTCAAGCTGGTCAACGACACCTTCGGCCATGGCGCCGGCGACGAGGTGCTGCAGCACGTGGGCAAGCGCCTGAAGGTGGCCGTGCGGCCGAACGACCACGTGGTGCGCCTGGGCGGCGACGAGTTCGTGGTCGTGCTCGAACTGGTCGGCAACCAGTCGGAGGCGGAGCACGTGGCCGAACGCATCCTGCACGCGTTCCATGCGCCGTTTTCCACATCGGCTGGCACCGCTTCCGTCGGCACGTCGATCGGCATCAGCCTGTATCCGGTGGATGCAAAGGACATGGACACGCTGTACCAGCATGCCGACATTGCCATGTACGAAGCGAAAACGTCGGGCAAGAACCGCTACCACCTGTTCGATTCGGCGTTCCACGACGCGATGCGCCAGCGCACGAAGCGCGAAAAGGAACTGCGCGCGGCCATCGCGGAAAACCAGTTCGTCATGCATTACCAGTCGCGGGTCGACTGCAAGACCAGCAAGGTGACGAGCCTGGAGGCGCTGGTGCGCTGGAACCATCCGACAGAGGGCATGCTGGGGCCGGACGAATTCATCGGCCTGGCCGAGGAAACGGGGTTGATCCTGAACCTCGGCGAACTCGTGATCGATACCGTCTGCGCGCAGATCGCGCAGTGGGCGCGCGGCGTCTATGGCTGCGTGCCGGTGTCGATCAATGTATCGAGCCGGCAGTTCAACGAGCGCGACATCCGCGGCAGCATCGCCGGTGCGCTGGCCCGCCACGGCATCGATGGCTCGTGCGTGGAAATCGAACTGACGGAATCGTCGATGGTCGTCGACCCGCGCCGCACGGCCGACAACCTGCGGGCCATCCACGCGCTGGGCGTGAAGCTGCTGGTGGACGACTTCGGCACCGGCTACTCGTCGCTCTCCATGCTGCACAACATGGCGTTCGATGTGCTGAAGGTCGACAAGTCGTTCACGAGCCGGCTCGGCGTCGACGAGAACGGTGAAGTCTTCTTCCGGGCCATCATCACGATGGCCCATTCGCTGGGCATGCGCGTGGTGGCGGAGGGCGTCGAGACCGCCGAGCAGGTGCGCATACTCGAAGGGCTGCAGTGCGACGAATTGCAGGGGTTCTACCTGTTCCGGCCCGTGCCGGCGGAAGAGTTGCCCATGAGCCTGGACCTGGGAACCGTGCCGGTCGCCCACTGACGGATCACGCGCGCAGGGCGCCGGCCTGCCGCTCGCCGCCTTCATCGTCGGCATCGTGTTCGGCATCGTAGTCGCCTTCGTTTTCGCCATCGCGTGCCAGGAATCGCTCCAGCTCGGCCAGCGGCATCGGCCGCGCGAACAGGTAGCCCTGGCCTTCGTCGCACGAGGCGTCGCGCAGGGCCTCCATCGCGGCGGTGGTCTCGATGCCTTCGGCCACCACGGAGAGGTTGAGCACGTGCGCCATGTCGATCAGCGCGCGCACGAAACCGTCGCCGGCCGGGTTCTCCGTGATGAATGACCGGTCCAGTTTCAGCACGTCGATCGGCAGGCGTTTCAGGTACGAGAGGCTGGAATAGCCTGTGCCGAAATCGTCGATCGACAGCCGTACGCCCAGCGCCTTCAGGCCTTGCAGCACCTGCACGGACTGGTCGAGGTCCTCGATCAGGGCGCTTTCCGTCAGTTCCAGTTCCAGCGCCGCCGCCGGCAGGCCCGATTCGGCCAGCACGGCGCGCACCTGGCCGATCAGGTCGGGCGAGCGCAGCTGGCGCGCCGAGACATTGACCGACACGTGCAGGGCCAGGCCGAAGCGTTCGTTGATGTCCTTCACGTCGCGGCATGCCGCGCCCAGTACCCAGCGGCCGATGGTGCCGATCTGGCCCCGCTCCTCGGCCAGCGGAATGAATTCCAGCGGCGGCACGCGGCCCAACTCGGGGTGCTCCCAGCGCAACAGCGCCTCGACGCCGAGCGTGCGCAGCGTGCGCAGGTCGATGCGCGGCTGGTAGTGCACTTCGAACTGCCGGTGCTCCAGCGCGCGGTGCAGTGCCGCCTCGAGCTGCAGGCGGCGCCTGGCTTCCAGCCACATCGCCGGTTCGAAGAACTGGAACGAGCCATCGCCCAGCGCCTTGGCCTTGTACATCGCGGTATCCGCCTTCTGGAACAGCGCTTCGGTCGACGTGGCGCCAGTCCCGGCGAGGCTGATGCCGATCGAAGCGCCCACATGCATCTCCATGCCGTCGGCGACGAACGGCAGCTTCATCGTGGCGAGCAGGCGCCGGGCGATGGCGGTGGCCGCCTCGCGGCCCGCGCAACTGGCCGCGACCACGAATTCGTCGCCGCCCAGCCGTGCCACCACGTCGCCCGGCCGCATGCACGATTGCAGGCGCTCGCCCACCTGCTGGAGCAGGCGGTCGCCGGTGGCGTGGCCCAGGGAATCGTTGACCTCCTTGAACCGGTTCAGGTCGATGAAGAACACCGTCGTTTCGCCAACACCCTGGTCCAGCATGTCCGATACGCGCCGGTTGATCCAGGCCCGGTTCGGCAAGCCGGTCAGCGTATCGCACGTGGCCAGTTCTTCCAGCCGCGCCTCGGCGCGCTTGCGCTCGGTGATATCGGTGACGAACGCCGTCAGCGACAGGGCCCGGCCCTGCGCATCGAGCTCGATGGTCTGGTTGACGAGGGCCACCACGCGATGGCCCTCGCGGTGCAGCAGCACCGTTTCCAGCGTGGGTTCGTGAGGGCCGGTGTGGCGGATATCGAGCGCCGCGCTGGCATCGCCGCCCGCCAGGATCGCCGCCACCGGCTTGCCGACCAGCTCCTCGCGGGAGTAGCCGGACAGCTGGCACAGCGCGGGGTTGATGTCCTCGACGACACCGTCGCCGTTCACCAGCACATAGCCGGCCGGCGTGATGCGGATCGTTTCGCGGAAGCGCCGTTCGCTGTCGCGGATCTGCTGTTCGCGCTTCACGCGCTCGGAGATATCGTGGAAGAACACCGACAGGCCGTCCTCGTGCGCATAGATCCGCTCGCTGACCCAGACACCGACCGGGTCATAGAATGCTTCGAAGCTGGCGCTTTCGCGGCGCGCCATGGCCAGGCGCAGGTGCTGGCCCACGACCGATTCCGCCAGCCCCTTCGCCACGTCCCACACCACCTTGCCGATCGCCGCGTCGCGGTCGACACCGACGAAGGCGGCCGCCCGGTTGTTCGCATACACGATTTCCCAGTCCGTATTGACCGAGAAGAAGCCGTCGTCGATGCTCTCGATCAGGGTGAGGTTCTGCTCGGCCATGCGTTCCAGGCGCCGCAGCATTTCCTTTTCCCGTTCGATGTCGCGCGACACGAACACGGCGCCCAGGCATTCGCCCGTCGCCGGCTCGATGACCATGCGTGTTTTCGATGCCAGCGTCAGATAGCGGCCGCTCGTGTCGCGCTTGCGAATCTCGATCGCATCCGGCCGCGACTCGCCGGCCAGGATGCGGCCCATGTCGTCGTTGGCATGGGCGTGGTCGTCCGGGTGCACGAAGTCGATCGCGGGCTGCCCGATCAATTGTTCCCTGGTCCACCCGAGGCTGCGCGTGAAGGACGATGAAATGTCGATATAGCGTCCATCCAGGCCGCAGAAGGCCATCAGGTCGGTTGCATTGTCGACCATCAGCCGCAGCGTTGCCGCGGCACGCGTCGCATGGTCCAGCGCGGCGTGCCGTTCCGTGATGTCCACCAGCGCGCCTGCGTAGCCATTTCCCCCCTGACAGGGCAGGCCGGTGATCAGCACCTGCCGGTGCCGGCCGTCGCCACAGGCGATCTCGATTTCGCAATCGAATGGCTGGTGCCGCGCCAGCACGCCGCCGAGCTCGCGCGCCAGGGCGGCGCCGTCCTGCACGGCGATCGCGGCTACCCAGTCCACCAGCGCCACGCCGGCCATCTCCGGCAGCAGTCCGGGGCACCACGCCAACGGCGCGGCGCAGATGCCTTCGGCATCGGCGGACCATGCCAGGTGAAGGAGCGGTTCCCGGGTCGAGCTGCGTTCGCGAATCATGGTGGGGCTGCCTTGTGTCGTGGGCAGGCGCAGGGGCGCCAGCTCACATGGTGTTGATCGATCGGAAGAATGGCCGAGCCGGTGAAGCGATGGGGGCCGGTAGCTCGCTTATTTGGTGACGGGCGGGCAGGGGATGGGGCCGCGACGGAGCTGGAGTCGTGACGTTACCACGATTAGTGCTTTGAAGCAACATATATGCCGGCTTGCCGCCCACTGTGGTTTCGCGGCAACTGCCGCCGCTGCGGGCCGGAATCGATCCACGGGCAGGGCGTCATGCTCTCGACAGGGCCGCAGTGAAACCTTCAGGTTCCCGAACGGCCCGGAAGGCTTTCAGGAAGGCGCCGGCCGGGGGCCGGCTGCTTCCCGATCCGCCTACTTGCGCTGCGCTTCGCCGATCGCGTTGCCGTTCATGCGCACCACGAGCGCCGTGGCCGGACCGGCGGCCCCTGCGCGGAATTCGACTTCGGCGTTATTTTCCTTGACGAGGAAGGTGTGCGGCTTGTCCAGCGGGTGCAGCACGAGGTTCTTGCCTTCGTATGCCACGGTCAGGTCGTTCCCCGCGCGCGAAAATGCCAGCGGCGGCATGCCGGTACCGGTGAATTCGCCGACGTAGCGGTCGATCTGCGCTGCCGTCAGTGCCGCCTTGGCGGCTGCGATGGCCGGCGGCGCCGCGAACGGCTGGTGGTCATAGCTGACCGCGCGCGACAGTTCCCACGTGCCGGGGCTGTTCTGCAGCCACACGTGCGAATACCGCGCGCGGCCTTCCGTCGCTTCGGCGGCCGTGCCGCGCTTGATGTGGAAGGTGTGCTCACCGGTGACCATGGCGCCGTACACCTTGTCCCCCTGCTTGAGCAGGAAGACCTGGGATTTCTCTGCTTGGCGGCGGGTCTTCTCCTGCGGATTGCCGCAGATGTTGTTGCGCACGGCGCCGGACAGGCTGTCCTTGCCTTTCAGGGCGCCGCCCATGTCGTGGTAAAACTCCACGTCGCTCGCCAGCCGGCTTGCGATCGCCGCATGGTCGCAGGTGTTATAAGCCTGCCAGAAAGCTTCTTCGGCGGACTCGACCTGCGATTGGGGCGTGGACTGGGCGGCGGCGAGCAGCGGCGCGGCGGCCAGCAGGGAAAACAAGGCAAGGCGGTAGGTCATCAGGTTGTCTCCATCGTTATTGATGGGTCATCATACCTGTTTATATGGTTTTTTTGATAATTTACGTATGGTATTTTTTGCGCCGCTGGCTGTGCGCATGCAGACCCGATAACGGTATTAATGGGGAAGCCCGAGCGTCAGTAATTGACCCCCACCACACGCCCATTCAACGGCTGCACGGGCCGCGCATTCATCCGGTACAGCTTGCGGAACGCCGCTAGCTGTGCGGGCGACACGTCGACCGGCTCCTTGAGGATATGCCAGCGCACGCCCTCGCTGCATGGCGGCGTCGTCAGCGAACCCGTGTAGGCGTAGTAGCCGCGCTGCTCGGGCAGCAGGGAGGCGGGGTCGAAGTCGGCATCGGCCGTGTGTCGTTCGCCTGCCGTGGCCGGCATGCCGGCGAACACGGGCGCCAGCGCGGCATTTTCCCGGCCTTTCCTGAACAGCACGGCCACCACAGCCAGCTCGCCCGCGTCGCTCTTGTGCACCAGGTGTGCCACCAGCGGGTAGCGCCGGCCGTTGAACGCTTCCTCGCTCGGCGTATGGAAGTGGAACTGCACCAGCCGGTAGGTAACGCCGTCGACATCGATGCCGCCGCCGTCGGCCAGGTCGATCTGCACCGTATGGCCGTTATTGATGATTTCGGCGCCGCTCGCGTGGTAGGCGAAGCCAATCGGCGCCGACGTACCGGCCTTCGAGGCGCGGATATCGACGGGCGATTGCGCCTTGCCCTGCCGGCAGGCGGAAAAACCGGGCGCCAGTTCGCCCCAGTGCGCGGCGCCTGCCTTGCCCTCGTAGTCCCAATGCGGGCCCGTATCGGTTGCCCCCGCGCCCGTTGCGACGGTCAATGCCGCCAATGCCGCTACCACCAACCTGACTTTCGATTCCATGGACACCCTGTTCAATGATTGATGCCTGCTTGACGGTCCCGCCCACCCAGGCGCGGCAGCAGTCCTTCGCCGCACCCGTGGCTTGCATGGTGCGCGAGGGTGCGTCGAGCGAAGGTGTCGTATCCGGCTGTTGCCGGCACATGGGCGATTCCGGGGAAGTGGCGATGGCCACCGTCATCGCGCCGCGGGCCTTGCTCCGTTTGGGAAGCCGGCCCGTGGGCGGATGGCGCGGTGCCGGCAAGCAGGCGCCAGCCGGTCCACGCGGTCATGCGAACGGATCGCATACAATGATTGTATACAATTTATCAGGATCGGCAAGGCCCGGGTGTTGCACCGCCGGGCGGATTCAAATATAATGAGTACTCACTCATTAATTAGCCCAGCCAACCATGGCCCGCCCCAAGAGCGAAGAAAAACGCATCCACCTGCTGCTTGCCGCCGCCGAAGCCATCGCGCAGCGCGGCGTCGGTGCGCCCACCGCCATGATTTCCACCCTGGCCGGGGTGGCGGAAGGCACGCTGTTCCGCTATTTCCCGAACAAGGATGCGCTGTTCAATGAGCTGTACCTGTACCTGTTCCGCCAACTGTGCGAGGCGCTTGCCGAAGCGCTCGACATCGGGCAACCCCTGCTGCGGCGCGCGGAAGGACAGTGGAACGCCTATATCGACTGGGGCCTTGCCCATCCCACGTGGATCAAGACCCTGAACCAGCTGACCGTGACCGATATCCTGACGGAGGAAACACGCGAGAAGGAAATGTCGCTGTTTCCGGACGTCGGCCTCGTCGAAGCCAGCATGAAGAGCGAACTCTTCGAGCATCTGAATCCGGCCTTTGGCGATGCCATGTTCATCGCGATCGCCGATGCCACGCTCAGTTTCGCGACGCGCGAGCCCGAGCGTGCCGCCGAGTACAAGCTGAGCGGTTTCAAGGCCCATGCCCGCATTTTCTTTCCCAACGAGCAGGGGACTTCGTCAAGCCAAGCTGTCTGAGCAACTGACCGGGCGCGCCGACCAGGCAAGTCCAAAAAATTTACCCGAATAAATGAGTGAGTAGTCGCTAATAATTCCAGCCAATACTGTCCAGAACGAGTCCAACCATGAACCCAACTTCGCATCGCCGGCCCGCCATTGCCGGCATCCTTTTCCTCGCAGGCGCGGCGGCACTGACCGCCGGCTGCGATTCCGACAAAAAACAGCAGGCCGGCGCGCAGGGCGGCAAGATGCCGCCGCCGCAGGTGGCTGTCTACACGGTGCAGCCGCAAGCGCTGGCCGTGGTCACCGAACTGCCGGGCCGCACGTCCGCGTTCCAGGTCGCCGAAGTGCGCCCGCAGGTGGCCGGCATCGTGCAGAAGCGCCTGTTCACGGAAGGCGCCGACGTCAAGGCGGGTACCCAGCTGTACCAGATCGACCCGGCCACGTACCAGGCGTCGTTCAGCGCGGCCAAGGCGGCGTTGACCCGTGCCGAAGCGAACCTGCTGACGGCCGGCCCCAAAGTGAAGCGCTACAAGGAACTCGTGGAGATCGAAGGCGTGAGCCGCCAGGATTACGATGACGCGGTGGCCGCCGAAGCACAGGCGCGCGCGGACGTGGAATCGGCCAAGGCGCAATTGCAGACGGCTCGCATCAACCTGGACTACACGAAGGTGCACGCACCGATCTCGGGCCGCATCGGCCGCTCGAACGTGACCCCGGGCGCGCTGGTCACGGCCGGCCAGGAATCGGCCATGACGATCGTGCAGCAGCTCGACCCGATCTATGTCGACGTCACGCAGTCCAGCGGGGAACTGCTGCGCCTGCGGAAATCGCTGGAAAGCGGCGGCGTGACGAAATCGGCCGGCAAGGTCACGCTGAAGCTGGCCGACGGCTCGACCTACGCGCAGGAAGGCAAGCTGCAATTCGCCGACGTGGCCGTGGACCCGGGCACCGGCAACGTCACGTTGCGCGCGCTGTTCCCGAACCCGAAGCATGACCTGTTGCCGGGCATGTTCGTGCGCGCCGTCGTCGAGAATGGCGTCGATGAAAAGGCGATCGCCGTGCCGCAGCAAGGCGTGACCCGCAACCAGAAGGGCGAAGCCACGGCGCTGGTGCTGAACCGGCAGGGCATCGTCGAGCAGCGCGTGATCGCCACCACCGGCACCAGCGGCGACAAGTGGCTGGTGAGTTCCGGACTGGCCGCCGGCGACCGCGTGATCGTCGAAGGCATCCAGAAGGTGAAGCCCGGCGCGCCCGCCGTGGTGGTGAATAATGCCGCTCCCGCCACCGCCACCGCTACCACGGCCGCGGCCGCGGCCGCCGCCAAACCGGCCGCCGTGCAATAAGGAGCACATCACATGGCACGTTTCTTCATCGATCGCCCCATCTTCGCGTGGGTGATCGCCATCGTCATCATGCTGGGCGGCGTACTCGCGATCCGCGGGCTGCCGATCGCGCAGTACCCCAGCATCGCACCGCCGACGATCCAGATCGCCGGTTCCTATCCGGGCGCTTCCGCGAAAACCGTGGAAGACGCCGTCACCCAGGTCATCGAGCAGAAGATGAAGGGGATCGACGGCCTGCGCTACATGTCGTCCAATTCCGATACCACGGGCGCCGTCAGCATCACGCTCACGTTCACGAACGGTACCGATCCCGACATCGCCCAGGTGCAGGTGCAGAACAAGCTGCAGCTGGCCACGCCGCTGCTGCCTGCCGAAGTCACGCAGCAGGGCCTCGTCGTCTCGAAGGCCACCGTGAACTTCCTGCTCGTGCTGGGCTTCGTGTCCGAGAACGGCAGCATGAACAATGCCGACATCGACGACTACGTGGCCTCCAGCGTGCTGGAACCGCTGTCGCGCGTGCAGGGCGTGGGCGAGATCACGCACTTCGGCTCGCAGTATGCGATGCGCATCTGGCTCGATCCGGCCAGGCTCACGAGCTACCAGCTGACCCCGAGCGACGTGATCGCGGCGGTGCAGGCACAGAACGCCGAAGTCTCCGCCGGTGAACTGGGCGGCGCGCCTTCCGTGCGCGGCCAGCAGCTGAACGCCACGATCACGGCGCAAAGCCGCCTGCAGACGGCCGAGCAGTTCGGCGCGATCCTGTTGAAAACGCAGGCCAGCGGCGCCACCGTGCACCTGCGCGACGTGGCGAAGATGGAACTGGGCAGCGAGAACTACAACAGCGTGGTGCGCTTCAACGGCAAGCCGGCCGCCGGCCTGGCGATCAAGCTGGCCACGGGTGCCAACGCGCTCGATACCGCCGAAGCCGTAAAGGCCAGGGTCGAGGAAATGGGCAAGCTGTTCCCGCAGGGGATGAAGGCCGTGGTGGCTTTCGACACCACGCCGTTCGTCAAGCTGTCGATCGAGGAAGTGGTCAAGACGCTGGTGGAAGCCGTGGTGCTGGTGTTCCTCGTCATGTACCTGTTCCTGCAGAATTTCCGCGCCACGCTGATCCCCACGATGGCCGTGCCGGTCGTGCTGCTGGGTACCTTCGCCGTACTGTCGGCGCTGGGCTATTCGATCAATACGCTGACGATGTTCGCCATGGTGCTTGCCATCGGCCTGCTGGTCGACGATGCGATCGTGGTTGTGGAAAACGTCGAACGCGTGATGACGGAAGAGGGCCTGTCGCCGAAGGAAGCGACGAAGAAGTCGATGGGCCAGATCACCGGTGCGCTGGTCGGCATCGCGCTGGTGCTGTCCGCCGTGTTCGTGCCGATGGCGTTCTTCGGCGGCTCCACGGGCGTGATCTACCGCCAGTTCTCGATCACGATCGTGTCGTCGATGGTGCTGTCGGTGCTGGTGGCGATGATCTTCACGCCGGCGCTGTGCGCCACGTTCCTGAAGCCGGTGGAGAAGGGCCACCATCTGACCGACCGCGGCTTCTTCGGCTGGTTCAACCGCACGTTCGAGAAGAGCACGAACAAGTACCAGGGCGTGGTGGCCACGATGATCCGCCGCCGCGCGCCGTCGATGCTGCTGTATGCGGTGCTGCTGGCCGTGCTGGCCGTGGTGTTCATGCGCCTGCCCACGTCCTTCCTGCCGGAAGAAGACCAGGGCGTGCTGTTCACGCAGGTGCAGCTGCCGTCCGGCGCCACGCAGGAGCGGACGCTGAAAACCATCGAAGAAGTGGAAAAGCACTTCCTCGTCAACGAAAAGAACAACGTCGACTCCGTGTTCTCCGTGGCCGGCTTCTCGTTCGGCGGCAATGGCCAGAACAACGGCATGGCCTTCGTGAAGCTGAAGGACTGGGCCGAGCGCCCGGGCGACGAGAACACGGGCGCCGCCGTGGCCGGCCGCGCGATGGGCGCGCTGCTGCAACTGCGCGATGCGATGGTGTTCACGTTCGCGCCGCCGGCGGTGATGGAACTGGGTAACGCCGGCGGCTTCGACCTGCACCTGACGGACACCGGCGGCATCGGCCACAAGGCCCTGATGACTGCCCGCGACCAGCTGCTCGGCATGGCCGCGCAGAATCCGAACGTGGTGGGTGTGCGCCCGAACGGACAGGAAGATACGCCGCAGTACAAGATCACCATCGATCACCAGAAAGCCAGCGCGCTGGGCCTGACGGTGGCGGACGTGAACCGCGTGCTGTCCGTGGGCTGGGGCTCGTCGTACGTGAACGATTTCGTCGACCGCGGCCGCGTGAAGAAGGTGTACATCCAGGGCTCGGCCGAATCGCGCATGCTGCCGGAGGACCTGGACAAATGGTTCGTCCGCAATGCCGGCGGCGAGATGGTGCCGTTCACCGCCTTCGCCAGCGGCGAGTGGATCTACGCATCGCCGCGCCTGGAGCGCTACAACGGCGTGTCGTCGATGAACATCCAGGGCAGCCCGGCGCCGGGCGTGAGCTCGGGCGTGGCGATGGCCGAGATGGAAAAGATGATCGCCCAGCTGCCGCCGGGCGTGGGTTACGAGTGGACCGGCCTGTCGATCGAGGAACGCGACTCCGGCGCGCAAACGCCGATGCTGTACACGATCTCGATCCTCATCGTGTTCCTCTGCCTGGCCGCGCTGTATGAAAGCTGGTCGGTGCCGTTCTCGGTGCTGCTGGTGATCCCGCTGGGCATCATCGGCACGGTGATCGCCACATGGGGCTTCGGCCTGGCGAACGACGTGTACTTCCAGGTGGGCCTGCTGACGGTGGTCGGCCTGGCGGCGAAGAACGCGATCCTGATCGTGGAATTCGCGAAGGAACTGCAGGAATCGGGCCGCGACCTGCGCGAGGCAACGCTGGAAGCCGTCAAGATGCGCCTGCGGCCGATCCTGATGACGTCGATCGCGTTCGGCCTGGGCGTGCTGCCGCTGGCGATTTCCAGCGGCGCCGGCTCCGGCAGCCAGAATGCCATCGGTATCGGCGTGCTGGGCGGCATGCTGACGGCCACGTTCCTCGGCATTTTCTTCGTGCCCGTGTTCTTCGTGCTGGTGCGGAGCATGTTTACAAGGAAGGATGCGGCACCGGCTGCCGGCAAGATTGCAAATGAAACGAACTGACATGAACAAGACTCTATTGACCCTGGCCGCGGCGGCTGTGCTGTCCGGCTGCAGCCTGGCCCCCGTGTACGAGCGCCCCGCGACGCCTGTCACGCAGGCATGGCCGAAAGGCGACGCCTACCAGCCCGCCAAGCGCCCCGGCGAGGCGAACGCCGCGCACGACATCGCGTGGCGCGACTTCATCGCCGACGAGCAGCTGGAAAAGCTCGTCGAACTGGCGCTGGCGAACAACCGCGACCTGCGCGTCTCCATCCTCAACATCGAGGCTGCGCGCGCCCAGTATGGCATCCAGCGCGCCGACCGCGTACCGGGCCTGAACGCCGGCGTGGGCCAGACGGCCCAGCGCGTGGCGGACAACCAGTCCGCCACCGGCGACGGCTATATCACGCGCCAGTACACGGCGGGCCTCGGCATCCCGGCCTTCGAGCTCGATTTCTTCGGCCGGGTCAGGAACCTGTCCGAAGCGGCGCTGCAGCAGTACCTTGGCACCGAAGAGGCGCGCCGCTCGCAGCAGATCAGCCTCGTGGCCGAAGTGGCCAATGCCTGGCTGACCCTGGCGGCGGACCAGGAACGCCTGCGCCTGGCGCAGGACACGCTGAAGAGCCAGCAAATCACGCTGGACCTGAGCCGGCGCCGCTTCGAGGCGGGCGCCACGTCGGGCCTGGACATGTACGAAGCGCAGACCAGCGTGGAAACGGCGCGCAGCGACGTGGCCGTCTACACCGCCCAGGTGGCGGCGGACCGCAACGCGCTGGCGCTGCTGGCCGGCGCCCCGGTGCCGGCCGGACTGCTGCCGCAAGACACGCTGCAGCCGGTCACGCAGCTGGCCGACCTGCCCGAAGGCGTGCCATCCGAAGTGCTGGCCCGCCGGCCGGACGTGATGACCGCCGAACGCACGTTGCAGGCGCAGAACGCCAACATCGGCGTGGCGCGCGCCGCATTCTTCCCGAGCATCTCGCTGACGGCATCGGCCGGCGCCGCGAGCGGCGACCTGTCGAACCTGTTCAAGGCGGGCGCCGGCACCTGGTCGTTCATCCCGCAATTGACCTTGCCGATCTTCTCGGGCGGCCGCAACCAGGCCAACCTGGACCTGGCGAAAACCAGCCGCGATATCGCCGTGGCACAGTATGAAAAGTCGATCCAGTCGGCGTTCCGCGAAGTGTCGGACGCGCTGGCCCAGCGCGGCACGCTGGACGAACGCGTGGCCTCGCAGGCCGCGCTCGTGGAAGCATCCGGCAAGAGCTACCGGATCCACGAGCAGCGGTACCGGAAGGGCGCCGAGTCCTACCTGAACGCGCTGGTATCGCAGCGCAACCTGTATACGGCGCAGCAGACCTACATCAGCGCACGATTGGCGAAGGCCAGCAATCAGGTCACGTTGTACAAGGTGTTAGGCGGCGGCTGGCAGTAAAGCCGCCAGCAGTTGGCGCCGGAGAACCGGTGTCTGACACCGGTGTCAGGCTGCCAACGCATTGACGATGCCCGATGATGGGAGCGCGCCAGCGTCACAGGGGTCTGTCCCCGCCAGTCGTTGGCATTATGCACATCGCCGGCCATGATCGAGGGGACTGACCCCGGTTTTTGGCCAGCGGTCCCGAGCCTCTTGCCAGCGTACCGGCAATGAAACAGAAGGAACAAGCACATGAACGAACGATCGGGAAACGAAGAGACTCTGCTTTCACGCGACGTGGAAGCCATGGGCGCCACCGGCCCATTACCGGCCCGCCTGCACCTCGCCGGCCCAGCCACGGGCAAGCGCGACACGCTGGTCGTGTTCTTCCATGGCGGCGGCTTCACGGGCGGCTCGATCAGCGAGGCCGACGAGTTCCTGCGCCAGCTGGTGGCCGCCGACCCGAGCCAGGTGGCGCTGGCCGCCGGCTACACGCTCGCGTGCGAAAAACCGTTCCCCGCCGCGGTGGAAGACGCCCACGCCGTGCTGCTGTGGGCGAAGAAGCACAAGGCGAAGCTGGCCTGGAGCGGCAAGCGGCTGATCGTGGCGGGCATCGAGGCGGGCGCCAACCTGGCCGCCGTGGCATCGCTGGTGGCGCGCGACCGCGGCGGCCCGGCCCTGGCCGGGCAGGTGCTGATCATGCCGATGCTCGATCCCGGGCTCACCACCTGCTCGATGCGCACCATGCCGGCCTGTATCGACAAGGCCACGGTGGTCGACGAGGTGGCGCGCACCTGCGCGGAAGGCTACCGCGCCTACCTGCCCAACGCGGCCGACCGCACGCATCCCTACGCGTCGCCGCTGCAATCGTCGCGGCTGAAAAACCTGCCGCCGGCACTGATCCTCTCGGCCGACGACGACCCGTTGCGCGACGAAGCCGAGCAATACGGCGCCAGGCTGATCGGCGCCGGCATTCCCACGGCCGTGAAACGGCTGCCGCCCCCGCCGCTCGAGGAACCCGGCGGGCGCAGCGACTGCGTGTGCACGTTCGCGCTGGCGGAGATCGCCGCGTTCATCCACGGCATCGGCTGATCCGCGCCGCGCCGGCGGCATGGTTTCAGGCTCCGGCGCCGCATGTCGGGCTTCGCGTGACTGGCTTTCCGTCCGTTGCCAGCCGAGCGATGATTGGTGCTTTGAAAGTGAAGTAACCAAGATTCAATTGTGCGTTTGAAAATATTGGTTCGGCTACAATTGCCCGGATACTTGCACTCTGTGAGCCACTTTTTCCGGTCGACAGCCCGGCACAATCAATTCAGGCCAACGACCATGACAGCGACCAAACGCATTCCTACCGGTATTCCCGAACTCGACGCCGTATTGCGCGGCGGTTTGCTGGCCGGCCGCATCCATCTCATCGAGGGGCGCCCCGGTGCCGGCAAGACGACGATCGGCATGCGGTTCCTGATCGCGGGCGCGGAAAAAAAGCAGGGCTGCCTGTATGTCACCCTGTCCGAGACCGCAGAGGAGCTGCATGCCACGGCGGCGAGCCACGGCTGGTCGCTCGATGGCGTCGAACTGTTCGCGCCCGACCTGCTCGAAGCGCAGGAGTTCGGCGAACAGACCATCATGCTGCCGAGCGATGCCGAATTGTCGCAACTGATCGATGCGATCGCGGGCGAGGTCGAACGCAGCGGCGCGACCCGCGTGGTGATCGACTCGATGGCCGAGATCCGCCTGCTGGCGCACGACAGCGCCCACTACCGGCGCCAGATCATCACGCTGCGCAACCGCCTGGCGCGGGCCGGCGCCACCGTGATCCTGCTCGACGACCTGACGGCCGTGAACCACGAGTTCGAACTGCAGAGCGCCGTGCACGGCGCCATCACGCTGGAGCAGCGCGACCGCCCGTATGGCGCCGGCTATCGCGTCATGAAGATCGTGAAACTGCGCGGGGCCGACTACCAGAGCGGCTGGCACGATTTCGCGATCCAGCGCGACGAGGTGCTGATCTTCCCCAGCCTGATCGCCGAGGAACACCGGCGCGACTACCAGCCCAGGGAACTCCTCAGCGGCGTGGCCGGACTGGACGACATCGTGGGCGGTGGCATCATCGACGGCACGTCGACGATGATCATCGGCCCGGCCGGCGTGGGCAAGACGACGCTGGCGCTGCAATATGCGCTGGCGGCCGTGCGCGCCGGCGACAAGGCGGCCTACTACGTGCTCGACGAAGCGGAGATGACGCTGCGCTCGCGCATGATCGCCCGTTTCGGCATCCATGACGAGACCGGCGAACCGCGCGGGCTGATGATCACGCGCATCAACCCGTCGCGCATTTCCGCGGGCGCCTTTATCTGGCGCGTGCGGCGCAGCGTGGAAGACGACGGCGTGCGCATCGTGGTCATCGACAGCATCAACTCCTACCTGGACCTGGTGCGCGAGGAAAGCATGCTGCTGCTGCAGATGAACGAACTGTTTTCCTATCTGGCGAACATGGGCGTGATCGCCGTGATCGTGGGCGCCCATTCCGCCGCGCTGGACACGACACGCGAGCCGGATGCCCTGTCGATCATCACCGACAACGTGATCGCGCTGCGCTTCCACGAAGCGCACGGCATCATGGACAAGGCCATCAGCGTGCTGAAGAAGCGCCATGGCCGCCATAGCCATGAAGTACGCGAGTTCCATCTGGTGGAAGACGGCATCGAGGTGGGCAACCGCGTCGACGGTGCCGGGCCGGGCGACGCAACGCGGCTCGTTCCCTGACATGCATGCCGTCGTCTATGCGCCGGTAGGCCGGGATGCCGACGTGCTCGGCACAGTGCTGGCCGCCGTCCACCTCGAGGCACTGGTCTGCACCGGCGCCACGCAGTTCACCACCGCGCTCGACGAAGAAGCCCTGCTGGCGATCGTGACGGAGGAGGGCCTGATGCGCTGCCCGGCCGACCAGCTCGCCGCGCAGCTGCGCAGCCAGCCGCTGTGGTCCAATATCCCCATCATCGCGCTGGCCGACGCCGACGCGGTACTGATGGGCGGCGCCTCCGGCGTGCTGGAAAGGCTCGGCAACGTGACCCTGATCACCCGCCCGCTGCGGCGCGACGGCCTGCTGCTGGCCATCCTGTCGGCGCACCGCACGCGGCTGCTGCAATTCCAGGTGCGCGACCAGCTCGCCGAACTGGGCCAGCACGCGGCCGAACTGGAACGGCGCGTGGACGAACGCTCGGCCGCGCTGGCCCACGAAGTGCGCGAGCGCCGGCAGGTGGAGGCCACGCTGGCCGAGGCACGCCGCCTCGAATCGCTGGGCCGCCTGACGGGCGGCGTGGCGCACGATTTCAATAACCTGCTGCAGGTCATTTCCGGCGCCACCCAGGTCATCCGGATGCTCGGCCGCGACCAGCCGCAGTTGCAGAAGCCCCTCGACAGCATATCCCGCGTGACCGACCAGGGTGCACGCCTGACCCAGCAACTGCTGACCTTTGCCCGCCGCCAGCCCATGCAGGTGACGGCGGTGCAACTGGACGAGCACGTGCATGCCGTCGCCCAGCTGCTGCGCCATTCGCTGGGCAAGCGCATCACGCTGTCGATCGACATTCCCGCCACCCCGCGGCCGGTGGAGACGGACCTGGCCTTGCTGGAAATGGCGTTGCTGAACCTGGCGATCAATGCCCGCGACGCGATGCCGCATGGCGGCAACGTGATCCTTTCGGTGCGCGACATCGACCTGCCCGCGGCCGACCTGCCCGAGCTTTCGGCCTTGCATGGGCCATTCGTGGAAGTGGCGCTGCGCGACGAAGGCGTCGGCATGCAGGAGGCCGTGGCACGGCAGGCCTTCGAACCGTTCTTTACCACGAAGCCGCTCGGCAAGGGGACCGGCCTGGGCCTGTCGCAGGTGTATGGCTATGCGCAGCAGAGCGGCGGCACCGCCTACCTGCGCAGTTCGCCCGCCGGCACCCTCGTCGCCATCGTGCTGCCCCACCGGGGCGAACCCCAGCCGGTGCAGGCGGCGCCGGCCACGGACGAGCAGAAGAACGATCTCTTTGCCGGCCTGCGCGTGCTGTGCGTGGAAGACGATGCGCTGGTGGCCGAAGTGGCGGTGGCGCTGTTCTCCGCGCTCGGCTGCACCGTGTGCTGCGCGGGCAACGCGGAAGAAGCGCTGCGGAGCAACCTCGATGCAGTCGACCTCGTGTTCTCGGACGTGCGCATGCCGGGCGCCTTCGACGGTATCGAGATGGCGCACCGCCTCGCGCGCAGCCATCCGCGCCTGCCGGTGGTGCTGGCCAGTGGCTTCATCGGGGAACCGGACCGGCTGGCCGGGCTGGCATCCGAGTTCGTGCGCAAGCCGTATACGACGGAAATGGTGGTCACCGCCGCCTCGGCGGCACTGGCCCGGGTGCGGGGCGGGGCGGTGATGTCGTCGCCGGGTAATGGTCCATCCGCGGCTATCCCATCGGCGCAGCGCAAAGAGGGTTGACGATGCGCAAGGCGCTCACTATAATCATGCCTCTTTCAGGGAGGTTAGCTCAGGGGTAGAGCACTGCATTCACACTGCAGGGGTCGCAAGTTCGAAACTTGCACTTCCCACCAGGATTCGTCGAAAAGGCCCGCAATATGAATTGCGGGCCTTTTTGCTTTCGCATCAGGCTGGCCAGCACGTTCGACATAACCGAGCTGCTCGCCATTATCGTGTGCCACCGTTTGTCATTTCAGGAAGAGGAGCTTGTGCGCGCGGCGTACCAGCCTCTGGATATGGAGAAAGCATTGTCAAAGCCTGCCGGGTCACGCTGGAAATTCATCGTCGGAGGAGCCGCAATCGCGCTGTTCGTTCGCCTGTCCAACTTTATCAACCGCAATGAACCTATGAACGCGGAAATCTTTGGATCGTTCCTTGGGACCGCTGGCGGCGGCATCATCCTGGGATGGATAGCCTGGTATATCTGGAGTATGGGGCGGAGAAATCCTTAGCGAGAAGGTTCGGCATGTTCAGCGTCCGGACCCCGCGCACGATTGCGAGGCATTGTCCGACACGAGCCGACGAGCTACGATTTTGCAGTTATATTTTTGGTAATTGCAAACCTCAACCTTTTCGTCAACCCGGCCCATGAAAACCTTCCACTGCGACAAATGCTCCCACCAGGTCTTTTTTGAAAACACCGTCTGCCTCAACTGCGACAGCATGCTCGGCTACCAGCCCGCGCGCCGCAGCATCAGCAGCTTCGAACAGGTCAACGAAACGCAGTGGCGCAGCCTGAACCGCAAGGACAAAGGCAAGCTGTACAAGCAGTGCGGCAACTACGTGGCGCACAACGTCTGCAACTGGATGCTGCCGGCGGACGATCCGCACGAGCTGTGCGAATCCTGCCAGCTCACCGTCATCATCCCCGCGCTGTCGTCGGAAAAAAACCACATCCTGTGGTGCCGGCTCGAAGCGGCCAAGCGCCGCCTGCTGTTCTCGCTGGCGACGTTGCACCTGACACCCGTGCCGAAATCGATCGAGCCGGAGACGGGCCTGGCGTTCCAGTTCCTGGAAGACGGCGTGAGCGACCAGACCGTGATGACCGGCCATGCGAACGGCCTGATCACGCTGAACATCGCCGAAGCCGATCCGGCCGAGCGCGAGCGCACGCGCGAGCAGATGCACGAGCGTTACCGCACGCTGCTGGGCCACTTCCGCCACGAGAGCGGGCATTACTATTTCGACCGGCTGGTGGCCGGCAGCGCCTGGATCGACGAATACCGCGAGCTGTTCGGCGACGAGCGTGAGGATTATGGCGTGGCCCTGAAGCGCCACTACAGCGAAGGGCCGCCGGAAGACTGGGAGTCGCGCTTCGTGAGCACCTATGCCAGCTCCCATTCGTGGGAGGACTGGGCGGAAACGTGGGCCCACTACCTGCACATGATGGATGCGCTGGAGACGGCCCATGCGTGCGGCATGTCGCTGCACCCCACCCGGCCGGACGAGCCGTCGCTGGACATCCCGGCCCCGCCGATCAAGAACGACACCTTCGACGAAACGCTGGACGAATGGTTCGCCCTCACGTACGTGCTCAACAGCCTGAACCGCAGCATGGGCATGCCGGATTCCTACCCGTTCAAGCTCAGCACGCCCGTGCTGGACAAGCTGGCGTTCGTGCACAAGGTCGTGCGCGCGCAGATGAAGCAGCCAGGCTGACCGCGGCGCCATGGCGGGCCTGGCCCGCCCGCACCGATCGTTCCGTGCACCGCATGCCCGTGTGTGATAATGGGCCAGGAGGTTGCATGATGATGCCGACTGTGAACGACGAACCGATGCCAGCCTTGACCATTGCACTGCGGACGGCCCCGCCCATGCCTGGCGCGCGCCCATCGTCAACCCAACCGTTCAACTGAATTGCGCGCCCCGCAAACCCTGTTCACCGGCGAAGGCCAGGTCCGCGCCATACTGCGCGAGCGCGACTGGTCCGGCTTCCCGTTCGGCCCGCCGGAATGCTGGCCGCAGGTGATCCGCACCACGATCGACATGGTGCTGGGTTCCTCCGCTCCCATGAGCTTCTATTGGGGGGCGGACTGCCTGTATTTCTACAACGACGCCTATGTCCACATCATCGGCGACAGCCATCCGCAAGCGCTGGCCCGCCCGTTCTGGGAAAGCTGGGAACACCTGCGCGAGGGATTCGCACCGATCCTGGCGCAGGCGCAGGCCGGCCATGCGTGCACGTTGAACGACTTGCGGTTTACCGTCATGCGCAAAGGCGTGCCCGAGACGGCCTACTTCAGCTATGCGCTGTACCCGGTCTTCGGCGCGCAGGGCGAAGTGATCGGCATCCTCAACCCGGCCACCGACAGCACCGCTGCCGTGGTGTCGAACCGCCGGCGCGAATTCCAGTTGCGCCTGGGCGACCTGATCCGCTCGATGACCGACCCGCTGGACGTCATCGCCGGCGCCAGCGCGCTGCTCGGCGAATTCCTCGATATCGACCGCGTGGTGTACCTCACGGTCGACGACGAGGGCAGGGCCGGCAGCATCGAGCGGGACTGGACCAGCGGCCGGCTGCCGTCCATGGCCGGGGACGCGGTCAACCTGGACGAGTTCGGCGCCTTCGCCGTGGACGGCGCGCATGCCGGCAAGCCGCTGATCGTCAGCGATGCCGCCAGCGACGAGCGCTGCGCCCCGTATGCGGATGCGTATGCCGCCATCGGCGTGCGGGCCGTGCTGGCCGTGCCGCTGTTGAAGCAGGGCCGCCTGCGCGTGCTGCTCAACGCCCACGATTCCCGCCCACACCGGTGGACGAACGCGCAGCTGGGCATGGCCGAGGACATGCTGGAGCGTACGTGGGCCGCCGTGGAGAGCTGCCGGGCGCAGGCCGAACTGCGCCGCGAGCGCGACCAGAGCGAATACATCTTCGACAACATGGCCGAAGGCTTCGCGCTGCTCGACAGCGAATGGCGCATCCTGCGCATGAATGCCGAAGGCCTGCGGCTCACGCACCAGACGCCGGCGGGCGTCATCGGCCGCAGCCACTGGGAGCTGTGGCCCGACCTGGCCGACAGTCCCGTCGAGAAGCTGTACCGGCAGGTAAAGGAAGAGCGCCAGTCGGGCGCCATCGACATACCGTATGTGGTGCCGGGGGGCGAGATCTGGATGGAAGTGCGTGTCTATCCGGCCCTGGAACGCGGCCTTGCGCTGTTCTTCCGCGACGTCACCGCGCGCAAGATGGCCGATCAGAAGCTCCGCGAGGCGGACCGCCGCAAGGACGAGTTCCTGGCCATGCTGGCACACGAGCTGCGCAACCCGCTGGCGCCCATCAGCGCCGCGGCCGAGCTGCTCCAGCTGGGCAAGGTCGACGAGGCGCGGGTGCGGCAGACCAGCCAGATCATCGGCCGCCAGGTGCGCCACATGACGAGCCTGGTGGACGACCTGCTCGACGTGTCGCGGGTCACGCGCGGCCTCGCCGAACTCGACATGCAGCCGCTGGACATGCACCGCATCGTGACCGATGCGGTCGAGCAGGTCACGCCGCTGATCCGCAACCGCCGCCATCACCTGGCGCTGGAGCTGCCGCCGGACGCGCCGCTGGCGATGGGCGACCGCAACCGGCTCGTGCAGGTGTTCGCCAACCTGCTCAACAACGCGGCCAAGTACACCCCCGAAGGCGGTCATATCGGCCTGCGCACCGAGGTGCGGCCGGACCACGTGCTGTTCCACGTGACCGACACGGGCATCGGCATGGCGCCCGAGCTGGCGGCCCGCGCCTTCGACCTGTTCACGCAGGCCGAGCGTTCGTCCGACCGTTCGCTGGGTGGTCTCGGCCTCGGCCTGGCGCTCGTGAAAAGCCTCGTGCAGCTGCACGGCGGCACCGTCACGTGCGCCAGTCCCGGCCTGGGGCAGGGCAGCACGTTCACCGTGAGCCTGCCCCGCCTGGCCGCCGAGGAAAGCGACAGCGCGGGAGCGCCCGTGGAAGAACCGGCGCCCCTCGGCGGCGGCGGCGCCCTGCGCATCATGGTGGTCGACGACAATGTCGATGCGGCATCGATCCTGGCCATGCTGCTGGAAACGGCCGGGCACGACGTCATCGTGGAATACGACGCCCGCGAGGCGCTGGCGCTGAGCGGCATCGGCCACTGGGACGTGTTCGTGCTCGATATCGGCCTGCCGGGCATGGACGGCAACGAGCTGGCGCAGCGCCTGCGTGCCCAGCCCGCAACGGCCGGCGCGACCCTGATCGCCGTCACCGGCTATGGCCAGGAAAGCGACCGCGCCCAGACGAAGGCGGCGGGCTTCGACCATCACCTCGTCAAGCCGGTCGATATCGACGACCTGTTCGCGATCCTGGCGCGGATCGGCGAGCGGGGCTGACGGTTCGCCGGTGGCGCCATCGCGGGAATGGGCGTCCCGGCTTCAGCGCCGCGCCTTGCGGGAACGCGCTCCCGTTTCGAGATGCTCCCGCACGCTGCCCCGGCCGTCGACCGCCGCCTTGAAATGGTCCGCGAGGAAGTCGATGAACGCCCGTGCGCGCACCGGCAGGTTGCGGCGTTCGGGGTAGTACACATACAGGTCGGCCGACGGCAGCTCGAAGTCGGGCAGCACGATCCGCAGCCGGCCGCTGTCGAGGTACTTCGCCAGGTCCCATTCCGAGCGGATCAGGATGCCGTGCCCGTCGAGCGCCCAGCCCAGCACGATATCGCCGTCATTGCTCGACAACATGCCGTGCACCTTGACCACTTCGCTGTGGTCATGGTGCAGGAAGCGCCAGATCCCGTAGGCATCGTCGTTCTGGCGGTGGATGATGCAGCGGTGGCCCGCCAGGTCCGCAAGAGTCCGGGGCGTGCCGTGACTCTCCAGGTAGGCCGGCGACGCGCACAGGAAACGCCGGTTCGACATGATGCGGCGGGCGTTGAGACGCTTGTCGGGCAGTTCGCCGAAGCGCACCGCGAGATCGAACCCGGTTTCCACCAGGTCGACGGGCCGGTCGGTCACCTCGACGAGCACTTCGACTTCCGGATAGCGTTTCGCGAACGCGGACACCAGCGGTGCGATCGACGTGCGGCCGAAGTTCAGCGTGGCGTTCACGCGCAGCAGGCCACGGGGCACCGCGCGCCCCTGCGAGACGGCATCTTCCATCTCCCTCACGTCGGCCAGGATCCGCGTGGCGTGCTGCAGGTAGGTCTCGCCCTCGCTCGTCAGGCTGAGGCTGCGGGTCGTGCGGTTCAGCAGGCGCACGCCCAGGCGCGATTCCAGCGTCGCCAGCCGCTTGGTCGCGGCCGGCGGCGTCAGGTCCACGGCCCGGGCAGCCGCCGCGAGGCTGCCCAGCCGTGCGATCAGCACGAACAGCTGCATGTCCGATGTCGCGTCATTCTTCACTTGTTTTCACTTTTGAAGTCAATTTCAGGAAATTATAGGCTGCCTGTTCACGATTAACCTACGGGTTCCCGATACCTGTCGCAACACACAACACGCTTCCAGGAGACCCGCATGAGAATCGTAGAAATCCGTGAACAAACCCTGCCCATCAGCTCGCCGATCCGCAACGCGTACATCGACTTCAGCAAGATGACGCTGAGCCTCGTTGCCGTGATCACCGACGTGATCCGCGACGGCAAGCCGGTCATCGGCTACGGCTTCAATTCGAACGGCCGCTATGGCCAGGGCAAGCTGATGCGCGAGCGCTTCATCCCGCGCATCATGGAGGCCGATCCCGCTTCGCTGGTCGACGACGCCGGCACCAACCTCGATCCGCACAGGATCTGGAACTGCATGTTCACCAACGAGAAGCCGGGTGGCCACGGCGAGCGTTCCGTGGCGATCGGCACGATCGACATGGCAGTGTGGGATGCGGTGGCCAAAATCGAAGGCAAGCCGCTGTTCCAGCTGCTGGCGGACCGCTACGGCACCGGCAAGCCGGATCGCAAGATCTTCGTGTACGCCGCCGGCGGCTATTACTATCCGGGCCAGGATCACCAGAAGCTGAAGGACGAGATGCGCAGCTACATCGACCGCGGCTACACGGTGGTCAAGAAAAAGATCGGCGGCGCCTCGCTGGACGAAGACCTGCGCCGCATCGATTCGATCCTTTCCGTGCTGGGCGACGGCCAGAAGCTGGCGGTCGATGCCAACGGCCGCTTCGACCTCGATACCGCCATCACGTATGCGAAGGCGCTGTCGCAGTACGACCTGTTCTGGTACGAGGAACCGGGCGACCCGCTGGACTTCGAGCTGCAGGCCACGCTGCGCAATTACTACAAGAACCCGATGGCCACCGGCGAAGACCTGTTCTCCATGCAGGATGCGCGCAACCTGATCCGCTATGGCGGCATGCGCGCCGACCGCGACTGGCTGCAGTTCGACTGCGCGCTGTCGTACGGCCTGGTCGAATACCTGCGCACGCTGGACATGCTGCGCGAGCACGGCTGGTCGCCGAGCCGCTGCATCCCGCATGGCGGGCACCAGATGTCGCTCAATATCGCGGCGGGCCTGGGCCTGGGCGGCAACGAATCGTATCCCGACCTGTTCCAGCCGTTCGGCGGCTTCCCGGACGGCGTGGCCGTCGACAACGGCTACATCACGATGCCGGACCTGCCGGGCATCGGCTTCGAAGGCAAGGCGGACCTCTACGCCGAAATGCAGAAGCTGTCGGCCTAGCCTGGTCCGGGCCCCGTGCCCGGCCATGCCGGCAATGCCTTCGCAGAAAGGCGTGCCGTGCAACCGATCCCGTCGACAGGGTAGTCACCATGGCAGCCGCCGCCTGGCGGGGTTGCCGTGGCCGCGCCTGCCCATCCGCAGTCCGGAACGCCGTACGAAAAAATCGCAACAGGAGACAGCCATGCGATCCACCTTCTTCGTCAAATCCCTATCCAAACTCTACGTCCAGGTCCTGATCGCCATCGTCGTCGGCATCGCGCTCGGCCATTTCATGCCGGACCTGGGCAGCCAGCTCAAACCCCTCGGCGACCTCTTCATCAAGCTGATCAAGATGCTGCTGGCGCCGATCATCTTCGCCTCCATCGTGGTCGGCATCGCGCGCATGAACAACGTCCACGAGGCGGGGCGCGTCGGGCTCAAGGCGGTGCTGTACTTCGAGATCGCTTCCACGTTCGCCCTCGTGATCGGGCTCGTCGTCGTCAACGTCTTCCAGCCCGGTGCCGGCATGAACATCGACCCCGCGCACATCGACGGCGCATCGGTCGAAACCTACGCGAAGAGGGCGGAACAGCAGGGCGGCGCATTCGATTTCATCCTGAACATGGTGCCGCACAGCGTCGTGGGCGCCTTCGCCGCCGGTGAAATGCTGCCGATCATCTTCTTCTCGCTGCTGTTCGCGATCGCGCTGGCCCGCGCCGGCAAGGCGGTCGAACCGTTCGTCGACATGCTCGACCAGTTCCTGCAAGGGATGTTCGGCGTCGTGCGCATCGCCATGTATGTCGCGCCGCTGGGGGCCTTCGGCGGCATGGCCTTCACCGTCGGGAAATACGGCATCGGCACGCTGGCCTCGTTCGGCCAGCTGATCCTCTGCCTGTATCTGACCTCGGCCGTCTTCATCCTGCTGGTGCTGGGCCTCGTCATGCGCGCCTGCGGCCTGTCGCTGTTCAAGTTCATGCGCTATATCCGCGACGAGATGCTGGTCACGCTCGGCACGGCGTCGACGGAAGCGGTGCTGCCGCAAATGCTCGTCAAGCTGGAAAAGCTGGGCATACCCAAGCCGGTCGTCGGACTGGTGCTGCCGACCGGCTACGCCTTCAATGCCGACGGCACGGCGATCTACCTGACGATGGCATCGATCTTCATCGCCCAGGCCATGAACATCGACCTCACCTTGTGGGACCAGCTGGTGCTGCTGGGCGTTCTGCTGTTCACGTCGAAGGGCTCCGCGGGCGTCGCCGGTGCCGGCTTCGTGGCACTGGCCGCCACGCTGGCGTCGATGCACAAGATACCCGTCGAAGGGCTCGTGCTGCTGCTGGGCGTGGACCGCTTCCTGAACGAAGCCCGCGCGGTCACGAACCTGGTCGGCAACGGCGTGGCCACGGTCGTGGTGGCGCGCTGGGAAAAAGCCATCGACATGGACCAGGCCAGGGCCGTTCTCGATCGCGGCAAGGCATCCGGCGAGGACGTGCCCGCCGCGATACTGGAACCGGTTGTCCCGGTCGCGCGCGTGCGGCAGTGACAGTGGATGACGCGCGGCCCGTTACGAGGCCGCGGCGTCGGATTGCCGCCGCAGCGTGGTCTTGTTACTTCAGGTAGGGAGCGATCGCCGGCACCTCCCGCGCCAGCTGCCTGCCGACCATCGCACCGAACAGCGCCGATCCCTTCGGCCCCAGGTGCGTCCAGTCGAATTTGGTCTTCACCTTTTTCCCGTCCGGGGAGGGCGGTGGCGCCGGTTCTTCCGCCAGCGTGTCCGCTGCGGCCTGGCCCATGGCCTGCACGGCCGCGGCGCTTTCGGTATTCAGGTCCAGCACGGCGACGCTGTCGCGGGCGGCTGCCCGCTTCGTCGCGGCGCCCCACGGGGCCAGCGTATCGCGCAGCCAGGCGCCCTTGAACGTGCGCCGCGTGAGGGGCGTCACGAGTACCGGCACGCCGCCCAGCGCGCGCACGTCGGCGGCATAGCGCGCCATATTGTCCGGGAACTCGGTAACGAGGTCCGTCGCGTGCCGCTTGCCCGGCTGGTCGTTGTGGCCGAACTGCACCAGCACATATTGCGCGCCGAAGTTTCCGCCATCCTGCAGCAGGTCCAGCACCTTGTTCCAGCGGCCTTCGGCCCGGAAGCTTTTCGAGCTGCGCCCGTTCGCACCGAGGTTCACGCAGGTGACTTCGGGCCGGAAGCGGGCGCACAGCCCGTCGCCGTAGCCGTTGCCGGGGGCGACGGTGGAATCGCCCACCAGGATCACGCGGACAGGCGGCAGGGGAGCAGCAGTGCCAGCCGCAGCGGCGCTGGCCGACAGCGCCAGCGCCGCCAGCATCCATGCATGTCGCACCGTCATCCCGACAGCTTCCGGTTGATGACTTGCCCGCCGATCGTCACGTTCGCCAGTACCACGTTCTGCGCGTTGTGCAGGTAGACCGGTTCCTTGCCGTTGCGCGGCGTGCCGAAATCGCAGTCGGTGATCGTCACGTTCGACACGGGCACGATGGCCGTGCCGGCCGGTCCGTTGAAGCTCGACGCCACGGGGCCGAGGATCAGCACCGCCTGCCAGCACGAGAACGACCCGTCGGCCATCTTCGCGTTCCCGGCGCGCAGTGTCGAGATGTGGATGTCCGACACCTGGGGCGGCCGGGTGCGCACGCCGTCGTCGCCGGCGGCGTAGTTGCAGTCGATGGTCACGATGGCGCCGCTGCCGGTCGCCAGGCCCTTGAACGCATTGTTCGCATCCGGCGGAGCCGCCTTGCGGGCGCGCGCATCCACGCCGTTCGGCACGGTCACGTCGCGCACGTACAGGTGGCGCAGGAAGCCGCCGCGGTTCATATTCGTCTTCAAACGGATGGCGCTGCGCAGCGGATCGGTGGCCCAGTAGGCATTGCGGAACTCGATGCGCTGCGCGTACACGTGCTCGATGCCGGCCGCCATCTCGCTGCCCAGCGTCACGCCGCCATGGCCGCTGTTCATCACGCAATCCTGGATCACCACGTTGCGCGTGGGGCCCAGTTGCGTGTCGCGGTTCTTGCCCGACTTGATCGCGATGCAGTCGTCGCCCGTGTTGAACGTGCAGTGTTCCACCAGCACGGTGTCGCAGGATTCGGGATCGAAGCCATCGTTGTTCGGGCCCGTGCTTTCCATGTTCACCCTGGCAAAGCGCACGTTGCGGCAGTCGACCGGGTGATGCAGCCAGAACGGCGACGCCACCACGTGGTAGCCCTCCAGCAGCACGTCGGTGCAGCCGACCAGTTCGACCATGCACGGGCGCAGGTAGTGGCCGATGCCGAAGATGCGCTTCGCGATCGGCACGCCCGCCTCGGAGAGCGCGGGCAGGTAGCGCGTGTCGCCGTTCCAGCGCGGGTGCGTGCCCTGGATCAGCGCGCGCTGTTCCGCCGTCAGTCCCGGTGCCACGGTTTCCAGCGGCAGATTCAATGGATTGACGCTGCCCGCATTGACCTTGCCTTCCCTGCGGTCGATCCAGTCCCACCATGGGCCGTCTCCCGCCTCCACGTGCACGCCGGCCTGGCCGTTGAGCACGCTGGTGCCGTCCTCGCCGGTCAGCGCGATGTTCGACTGGTTGTACGCATAGACCAGCGGACTGTAGTTCAGCACATCGTTGCCCTGCCAGCGCGACAGCACCAGCCTGCCGGCCTTGCCGCAGTCGATGTCGCCGTACTTCGCGTAGTCGGCCGGGTCGGCGCTGAAATAGACCTGCGCGTTGGCCGCCAGGTGCACGTGCACGTTCGAGCGCAGCACGATTGGGCCCTTGCAGTACCAGCTGCCGGCGGGGATCACCACGCGCCCGCCGCCGGCGCGGCTGGCCGCGGCGATGGCGGCGGCGATGGCCGGGTAGCAGTCGGGGGAGCCGGGGGCGGGCGTCTTGACGTCCGTGACCTCGGTGCGCCACACCAGTTTCGCCGGCACCAGCGCGGCGCTTTTCGCGCCGAAGGCCGTGATCGGAAAGTCCTCGTTGCGGAACTTCAGGGGACGCGAGCAGCGGTCGATGATGCCCCGAGCGCGCTGCCAGGGGTCGGCCGCGGTGCCTGTACTTGCCGCCGCGGCCAGCGGCGCGGCGCCGGTGGCAAGCAGTGCCGCGGCGGCGGAGGTGCCGCGCAGGAAGCGGCGGCGTCGTTCAAGAACTGTCATGTGCATCTTCCCGTCAAGGCAATTTATTGAATCCTTCGGCCTTCACCACCCAGCTGCCGTCCGTCGGGAACCCCGGCGTGGCCCGCGTGGCGCCATCCCAGCCGCCCGCCATCAGCGCGACGGCGGCCAGCAGCGAGCCGTTGCCCGGCAGGTAGACCGGCAGCCGCTTGTTCGGGTTGTGGCCGGCCTTCGTGTAGCCGTTGTTCGGGCCATCCGATTTCAGCAGCACGCCCACGGCCAGTTCGGGCGCGTCCAGCCGGGCGGCCGTCATGGCGATCATCGGGTAGTCCCAGCCCCAGATCTTGGTTTGCCAGTCCCATGACGCCAGTACCGCGTCGAGCGTGTTGCGCATGACCTGGCGGTCCACGCCGTCGCCCGGCAACTGGCCCAGCGCCATCAGGAACGACGGGTGGTCGTGGCGGCTGTCGACGTTGTCCCAGGTGTCCGGGTTCGATTCGATCGCCACGTACTTGCCATCCTTCTGCGGCAGCTTCGACAGGTTCGTGCGGCGCTGTTCCCAGCCCGCGTCGCGCGGCATGCCGAGCCGTTCGCGCCATTGCTGGGCGATCTCCAGGCCCCGTGCCCAATAGCTCAGCTCATAGGTCGGGTTCATGCTGGTGGCCTGGTCGTAGATTTCCTGGGCGATCCACAGCGGCGGGCCGAGCACGTAGCGACTGTTCTTCTCGTCCCAGTTGAGCATCGAGGCCATGCAGTCCGCCGTGTCGAATACCAGTTCGCGGTAGCGTTCCAGCGTTTCCTTCGTGGGGTTGGCGCGGTACAGCAGTTCGGCCAGGTGGATCGGGTGCGGCTGGTTCCAGATGATCAGCGGATTGCCGCCCGGGCTTTCGCGACCGCCCGGGCCCGTCATCTTCATCCAGCGCGCGCCTTTCAGCCCGCGGTCCGCGGCCACGGCGCGGGCCACCGGCAACGTGCGCTGGAACCAGGTAAGCGTGCGCGCCGTGAACTCCGGGCGGCCCCACAGCGTGAAGTGGGCGGTGTGCCACCACACCATTTCCGTGTGGTGCTTGCCATACCAGGTGGACGTCGTCAGCCCGCTTTCCGAGGCGGGCATCTCGTCGCCCAGCTGGATCGCGGTCAGGTATTGCGACAGCACGACCCTTCGTTCCAGTTCGGCCGCGCGCGGATCGGTGCTGCCGGCGAAATCGACGGCGGCGCCGCCGCGCCAGAAGCGGTCCCAGTGCGCGCTGCTGGTAGCGAACACGGTCGCGGCATCGGGCGCGGTTGCGATGCCGTCCTTCGCGAACGACACCGTCAGCTCCAGCGTTTCGCCCGATTGCGGCGCGATCTCGAACACGTGCGCGCTTGGCTGGCTGATCGCCAGCGGTGCGGCACTGGCCACCGTCATCGCGTAGCGGGCGGTGTCGCGCGTGTGCTCCACCACCAGCGTCCTGGCGGTCTTCGCCAGCACCTTCGACCGGTGCCCGTCCGGCTGCGACCAGTCGAGCGGCGGATTGTGGTGGGCGCCCGGCTTGTAGCCGTAGGGCAGGGCGATGCGTACGGCCACGCGCTTGCCGGCCAGCAGTGGTGAACGGATGCGCAGCGCGAGCGTGTCGCTGTCCGGGCTCACCGCGCTGGTGACGGTCACCGGTTGCCCCAGCAACTGCACGCGGCTGTCCAGCTGGCCCTTCCACATGTCCAGGCGCTGGTCGACGTTCGTGATGTCGCCCGGCGTGACCGGCCGCGCATCGGCGCCGCAGATGACGAAACCGATCTGCGGCAGCGGGTGGATGTGCGGGTTCTCGCGCAGCCACTGGCCGGCGGGGATCCTCGTGTTCATCGGGTAGCCCACGGTGCGGCCCCACGCCGTGTACTCGCGGTTCACGTCCGACAGCTTGTAGCCGTTCGGGTTGGCCTGCTCGTGCCACGACCAGCGCGCCCCGGTCTCGGTCGGCGTGCCTTTTTCGTGGTAGTGGTCGGCCAGGGTTTGCAGGCCGGTCACGTCGGCCGTGAACGCGAAGCGGCCATTGCCCACGCTGAGCGGCGACATGGGGTCGATGCCGGTCATGTGCGGGTTGTGGCGCTTGACGACGGCCTGGCGGTCGATCGGCGCCGCGTATGCGCCCGCGACGGCGGCCAGCAGGGCCAGGCAGGGGAGGCAATGTCGTTTCATCAGCCTTCCTTCTTCACCGGTGCTGCTTCTGCGGGCACCGCTGATTTTACTGGCACCGCTGGCGCATCCCGCACGACGAATGTGCCGGCCGGCAGGCCGTCCACCCGGCTGGCCTTGCCCACTTCCACGGGCGCATCGGCCGGGATGGCAAGCTTCGTGTTGGTGAAGCGCCAGTCCTGCGCCTCGCGGATATAGCCGCCGCTTTTCGCCTCGATGTCGATGCCGTCGAACGTGAAGCGCTGCAGGGGCGCCTCGGCGATGCCCGCCACTTCGAAGGCGCTCTTCGCGCCGGTGGCCTTGATGTTCCAGATCTTCACGTCGCTGAAGCGGGCGAGGCCCTTTTCCTTCGGCACCGGCGTGGCCATCACCTTCCAGTGCGGCGGCACGTTCTTCTCGCCCGGCGGAATGGCGGCGTAGCTGTAGTTCGGGTTCCAGTTCATGTTGATGCGCATGACGATGGGCGTGCCCTTCATCGTGATGTCGTGCAGGCGCAGGTTCTCGCCGAAGCCGCCGCGCGTGTGGGCGGACTTGAACAGGATGCCGACCGGCGTGTGCTCGTCGAAGGTCATGTTGTAGGCTTCGATGTTGCGAAAGCCCCCCGAGGTCTCGCTGCCGAACGTGATGCCGCCTTTCGAAGCGCGCACGATCACGTCGCGGATCACCACGTCCTCGGTCGGGCGGTTCACGCGCAGGCCGTCGGCATCGCGGCCGGCCTTCAGCACCACCGCGTCGTCGTTGACGGAAATGTCGGCGTTCGCCACCAGCACCTTGCGCGACGAATCGATGTCGATGCCGTCCGTCGACGGCCCCTTGCCATCCTCGTTGTTGCGGATCGTAACGCCGTCCACCGCGACGTCGGACGAATAGCATACGTGCACGGTCCAGAAGCCGGCGCGGCGCATCAGCAGGCCGCCGCCCACCTTCACGTCGGAAGAATCGAACACCTGCACCAGGCGCGGGCGCTTCGCATCGTAGTCGGACGCCCAGCGCAGCCCGCGCGGCTGGTAATCCTTGCGCAGCGCCCAGTAGTAATCCCAGAACGGCTTGCCGTCGCCATCGATCGTGCCTTCGCCCACGATGGCGGCCTTCTTCTGCTGGTAGATGTTGACGAGCGCCGCCGGCCACGTCATCTCGATGCCGGCGATCCGGGTGGGCATCAGCGGGTAGTCGGCGATGTTGCGGGAGCCGAGCAGCGTCACACCCTTGTCGATCTTCAGCGTGACGCCCGTCTTCACGAAGACCGAGCCGGTGAGGTAAGTACCGGCCGGGAAGACCACGGTGCCGGCATCCTGCGCGGCCGCATCGATGGTTTTCTGGATCGCGGCCGTGTTCATCGTCACGCCGTCGCCCTTGCCGCCGTAGTCGCGCACGTTGAAGTCGGCCGCAGTGGTGGTGACGTGGGCGGCAGCAAGGAGCAGTGAGAGGGCCAGCATCGAGAGTCGCATGGAAAGTATCCTGGTACTAAATAAATAATGCACCCCAGTGTAGCGATGTTTTATTCGTCTGCACGCCCCCGGTTCACTTGCTCACGAACATGACTATTTCATCACCGCAAAACTGGGGACGTACCCCTGTTTCGCGGAAACTTACAACAGCCTGGTTTCCAACAGCCTGGTTAATCTGAGCATTTCCTGAAAACAGGGGTACGTCCCCGGTTTTACCTGCGTGACAAGTCCCGGGCTATAATTTATTGAAAACCAATAACGAGACCCCATGGCCCGACCACCCCTTGTCTTCAAGCGCAGCACGAACCTGCTGCTGAACCACCTCGCCGGCCACGTGGCGGTCGGCGAAGCGCTGCCGACCGAGCAGCACATGGCCGAACTGGTCGAAGGCAGCCGCACCGCGGTGCGCAGCGTGCTCGCCCACCTGCATGCGCAGGGGCTGATCGGGGACATGAAGGAGCGCCGCCTGCTGCGCAAGCCCCGACGGGCCGATTACTTCGATATCGCGGAACTGCAGCCGGGGTCGGACCGCATCCGCGAGGTGCTGATGGAGCGCATCTACCAGCGCGACATGCCGCCCGGCGCGGAATTCTCGGAAGCGGAACTGGCGCGCGCCTCGGGCACCGGCACGATCAGCGTGCGCGAATTCCTCATCGAGTTCTCCCGGTCCGGCCTCATCGAAAAGAAGCCGCGCGGCGGCTGGCGCCTGTGCGCGTTCGACCGCTCGTTCGCGATGGAGCTGGCCGACGTGCGGCAGATGTTCGAATTCGCCGCGATCGACCAGCTCGCGCAACTGCCTGCGGACGACCCGGCTTTCACCCAGCTGAACGAGCTGATCGCGCGCCACGAGCAGCTCGGCTCCGTGATGCCGGCCCGGCACAAGGATTTTCCCGCCCTCGACCGCGACTTCCACACATTCCTCATCGGGCTGCTGCACAACCGCTTCGCGAAAAGCCTGTACGACGTGGTGTCGCTGGTCTTCCACTACCACTACCAGTGGGACAAGGACGAGGAACAGTCCCGCAACCAGTATGCGGTGCACGAGCACCTCGATGTGATGACCGCGCTGGCACGCCGCGATTTCTCCGGCGCCCGCGAAGCCATGCGCATCCACCTGAATTCCTCGCGCAGCACGCTGCTGCAAGGCATACGGGCGCGCGAACAGAAGGCCCAGGCAGCACAGCGTTCCAACGGCTGATCTGGTATCAAAACAACGTTGTAAAACAACCGGGGACGGGGAGGAGAGATGGCATGCATGCCATCTCCGCTGCGCAGGCGGGAGCAGTACTCCCGAAACCCTGCTCCCTTCCAAGTTCCTGACAACAGTTCCTTCAACGATAACGAGGCAAACCACCGATGACCGACATTGACCAGCGCCGCCGTACCCTCTGCATGCAACTTCTCGGCGGCCTCGCCGGCATCGCCCTCGGCGGCACCGCCAGGGCCCGGCCTTCGGTGGATGAAGCAGGTAAAGTCTTCCGGCTCGATGGCGGCGGCGTCACGTACGCGTTCGGCGTCAACGGGGAAGGGCAGTTGCAGTCGCTGTACTGGGGCAGCGCGCTGGCGCCGGAAGACAGGCTGCCGGCGCCGGTGCAGGTGCCGGAAAACTCGTCCAACGAGATGCCGGTCAACCTCACGCCGTTCGAGTATCCGGGCTTCGGCGGCGGACTGACCGTGGAGCCCGCGCTGAAGGTGGCGTTCCCCGACGGTGTGCGCGACCTCGTGCTGCGCCATGTCGGCCACCAGGCCGACCACGAGAAAATCGTCATCCGCCTGAAGGACGTGAGCCGCGCGGTGCACGTGACGCTGACCTATGCGATGGATGCGGCGACCGGCATCCTGGCCCGTTCGGCGGTCGTGGAGAACCGCACCGGCAGCTGGATCCAGGTGGACCAGCTGGCCGCCGCGAGCCTCACGCTGCCATACAGCGACGATTACCGGATGTCCTATCTCACCGGGCGCTGGGCCGGCGAGTTCGCGCTGCAGACGCGCCCCATCGTGCCCGGCTCCATCGTGATCGAAAGCCGCAAGGGCGTGACGTCGCACCAGTCCAATCCCTGGCTGGCGATCAGCCGCGCCGCGACGGAAGAGGAGGCCGGCCCCGTGTGGTTCGGCGCGCTGGGCTGGAGCGGCTCGTGGCGCATCCATGTCGACATGGATTCGCTGGGCGGCCTGCGCACCACCGCGGGCTACAACCCGTTCGATTTCGCGTACCGGCTGCAGGCGGGGGAAAGCCTGGCTTCGCCCGTCTTCCATGCCGGGTATTCCGACGAGGGCTTCGGTGGCGCGTCGCGCCTGTTCCACCGCTACCAGCGCGAGAAGATCCTGCCCAACGCGCCGGCCCCGCGCGATCGCCCCGTGCTGTACAACTCGTGGGAGGCCACGCAGTTCGCCGTCGACGAGCCGGGCCAGATCGCGCTGGCGGAAAAGGCCGCCAGCATCGGCGTGGAGCGCTTCGTGATGGACGACGGCTGGTTCGGCGCCCGCAGCAGCGACAAGGCCGGCCTGGGCGACTGGGTCGTCAACCGCACGAAGTTCCCGAACGGCCTGAACCCGCTCATCAAGCGCGTCAACGACCTGGGCATGGAATTCGGCCTGTGGGTGGAGCCGGAGATGGTCAACCCGGACAGCGACCTGTATCGCGCGCATCCGGACTGGGTGATCCATTTCGCAGGCAGGCCGCGCTCGGAGGCGCGCACCCAGCTGGTGCTGAACCTGGCCCGCAAGGACGTGTACGAGCACCTGCTGAAGATGCTCGACCGCCTGCTCACCGACCACCGGATCGGCTTCCTCAAATGGGACCACAACCGCGCGTGGTCGGAACCCGGGTGGACGGAAATGGGAGCGACCGGGCAGCAGCGCCTGTATGTGGCCTACGTGACCAACCTGTATAAACTGCTGGCGGAACTGCGCCGGCGCCACCCGAAAGTGGAAATCGAATCGTGCGCCAGCGGCGGCGGCCGTGTCGACCTCGGCATCATGGCGCTGACCGAGCAGGTCTGGACGTCCGATAACACCGATCCGTTCGACCGCCTGCTCATGCAGGATGGCTTCACGCACGCCTACACGCCGGCGATCATGATGGCCTGGGTGACCGATGCGCCGAACTTCGTCAACCGGCGTGTCACGTCGCTGGAATACCGCTTCCTGTCCGCGATGCAGGGTGGACTGGGCATCGGCGCCAACCTGAATCACTGGAAAGACGGCGATTTCGCCACGGCGAAGCGCCTCGTCGCGGAATACAAGACCATCCGCAAGACGGTGTTGCAGGGGAACCTGTACCGGCTCGTATCGCCGCAGGGCGGCTCGCGCCGCTCGGCCACGCTGTCCGTGGCGCAGGATGGCAGCCAGGCGGTGCTCTTCGCCTTTCTGCATTCGAGCGGCCTGCGCGAGCGCCAGCCGCGCATCCAGCTGCGCGGGCTCGATCCGAAGAAAATGTACGCGCTGCGGACGATCTCGGGCAAGGCCGTGCCGCAAACGCCGCAGTGGGCCAGCGGCGCTTACTGGATCGGGCACGGGTTGAGTGTGGAGATGGTGGGGGACTTCCAGGCAGCGGCGTTCGTGCTGGAGGCATAGCCCGCGAACCGCGTTCAGTCGAACAGCGTCAACCCTTCATAAGGCTCGCGTCGCAGCGATGCCAGCCGCGATTCGAGACTGCCCGCGTGGATCTCCAGCTTGTGCCCGTCCGGGTCGAGGAAGTACAGCGAATCGCCCTCGCTGCTGTTCTCCTGCCAGGGCTTGATGCCGCGCGATCGCAGCGCGGCGGCATGGGCCTCGAATTGCGCCACATCCACGGTGAACGCGATGTGCGTGTATTCGAGGAGCGGCCCTTGCCGGCATTGCCTGTCGAGCGTGAGGCACAGCCACAGGCCGTCGATGGAGAGATAGGCGCCCCTGGCCCACTTCGCGCGAGGCCGGAAACCCAGCGTCTCCACATAGAAGGCAAACGACGTTGCGAGGTCGGAGACGGACAGCGTGATGTGATTGAGCGAAGCGATCATCGGGCGAGGGGGCTGCAAGCGAACGGACATTGTAAGGACGATTTGCGGCCCCGTGCGATTCTCATTCGATTCTCAATCCGATCCTCATCCGCTTCCCGATCCGATGCTCGATCCGATGCTCGATCCGATTCTCAACCGGTTGATCGGCCGGCAGCCGTTTCGCCGCCGGCGAGCTGGTAGAGTGCGTGCAGCTTTCCCGAAACCTTCCACCGTCGAACGATGACCATGCCTGCCCCGAAATCCGCCCTTGCACTGCTTGCCGCCATCGCCTGCACCACCGCCATCGCCCAGGACGACCGTGGCTACAAGGTGTACCAGTTCCCCGCCAACCGGATCCCTGTCATCGACGGCAAGGCCGACGACTGGCGCGATTTTCCGGATGCCTGGATCGTCGGCACGGACCAGCTGCGCGACGATTCCGGCAAGGGCCGCAAGGTCGATCCGAAAAGCCTGGACATCAAGGTGCGCGTGGCCTGGGTGGCGGGGCTGAACCGGCTGTATTTCCTGTACGAGGCGTGGGACGACCACTGGGATTTCGCCGATCCCGGCCTGCACAACGACACGTTCGAGATCGTGGTCGATGGCGACCTGTCCGGCGGCCCGCTCGTCGATACGCTGCATCCGAACCCGGCGCTGCCGTGGGCGCAGCGCTATTTCGCCTACCACGGCGTGCATGCGCAGAACTACCATATCTTCACGCCGGCGGAGGGCAAGGACTGGACGCTGCTGTGGGGGCCGCAGGCATGGCTGAAAAAGCTGCCGTATTCGAACATCGCCTATTCCTACGACTTCAAGCCGGGCCAGCCCGGCAGGCTGACGGCCGAGTTCTGGATCACGCCATTCGACCATGCGGGCGCCGACCGGGCCCGCGCCGTGGAAACGCAACTAACCGAAGGAAAGAAGATCGGGCTGACCTGGGCCGTGATCGACTATGACGGTGCCGACGAAAGCGGGCAGAAGGCGTTCTGGAACCTGTCGGAGCATCGCAAGATGTACGGCAATTCCAGCCTGGGCACGGTGTTCACGCTGATGCCGCTCGATGCGAAGCATCGGAAATCCTTCGAGGCGGGCTGGTCGTTCATGGTCACGGACATGGCGCGCCGCAGCGTCACGTTCCGGGACGAGAGCGTTGGGCCCGTCACGCGCTGGCACTGGGATTTCGGCGACGGCGCCACGTCGGGCGAGCAGCATCCGGTGCATCGCTACGAGAAAGCCGGCAAGTATCTCGTGGTGCTGACGGTCGAAGGACCGCAGGGGTCGTCGAGGATGGCAAAGCTGTGGGATGTGGCGGTGGAGTGAGGTGGGCCAGGCGCGGCTGCAACAGCGTGGAACTTTTCACGGCAGAGTTGCTCCAAGGTTGGCAGGCGCGCAGCCCGCCCGCCCTGAAACCGCCCTGAAAGGATGAACCCGTGGACAGCATCAACGACCTGCCAGCCAGTCATCTGCCAATCGACAACCAGCGCAAGGCCAGGCCCGGAACGGTGCAGGGGTTCAGGCTCAGGCCCAGGCCCATGTTCAAGCCGAAGCGCATTCCCAAGACCAGGTTGCAGTTCAGGCGCACATTGCGCGACCGCGGCCAGGCGGAACACCAGATGTGCAAGGCGATCGCGGCGCTCGGCGTGCTGGCCGGGGTGGACGTGGGCATGGGCATGGGACTCGGCCCCGAGGACATGGACACGCTGCTGATCGAAGCGGCCCATCAATGCCATTTCGACGATGCCGAGTTCATGGATGGGCCATGCTGCTTCGAGTTCGTGAAGACCGTCGTCGATGCCGATATCCTCAAATTACAGGCCGACACGGTGGCGCAGGGCCTGGCCAGCTACATCCGCCAGCACGCCGGCCCCGAAGCAATCCAGGCAGCCGACAGGCAGCTGGCGCTGATCGACACGGCCTTTGCATGGCTGAGGAAGTCGGCCAGGCGTGCGTGATGCCGCCGGAGCGGTGGCCTGTCGTGGCGCTCAACCGCGCCGGGCCGCCTCGATCGTGGCGATGTCGATCTTCTTCATTTCCATCATCGCCGCGAAGGCGCGCTGCGCTGCAGCCCGGTCCGGGTCCGTGAAGGCCGCGGTCAGCGCGCGCGGCGTGATCTGCCACGACAGGCCCCATTGATCCTGGCACCAGCCGCATGCGTTTTCCTTCCCGCCGTTGCCGACGATGGCATGCCACAGGCGGTCGGTTTCTTCCTGGTCGTCGGTCGCGATCTGGAAGGAAAACGCGATGCTGTGCGCCACCCCCGGGCCGCCGTTCAGGCCCAGGCAGGGGATGCCGGCCACGGTGAACTCGACCGTCAGCACGTCGCCCTCCTTGCCCGCCGGGTAGTCCCCCGGCGCCCGGTGCACCGCGCCGACCGCGCTGTCGGGAAAGGTGGCCGCATAAAACTGCGCGGCTTCCAGTGCCGTACCGTCGAACCAGAGACAGATGGTGTTCTTCGCAACCATGGTGTTCCTCCGTTGGGGTGGGTGAGCGGACAGCTTAGTGCACGAAGGCGGGCGGGTCCACTCCAAAAACGCGTCCGTCCGGATCCGGCATGCGTAGCCGGCTCGCAGCCGTTCCATGCGCGCCGCACCGTCGCCAGCACGAAGATCATGAAGCCGGCTTGCGCGGCGAACGAAGGCACGTCGAAGCCGTTTACACCAGCCGGATAGCGAGCGAGGGATGCTTCATGGTGGCTGTTCCCTGCACGGACCTCACAGATGGTGAATGTGCAGCGGCGGCGTTTCCCAGTTGTCGTTCCTGCCGTCGAGATACGTGATGGGAGCACTGGCCAGTTCTTCCGGTGTTGCGTCGTCCAGGCACGTCACGTTGACGGCGTAGAAGTCGCCCCAGCGCGGCGACCGGCCGATGACGAACGGCCGCACGCCGCAGTGCCGGCAGAACAGGTGCCGGTCCCGTTTCGTGCCGAACCGGTAGGTGGTGAGCTCATCGGCACCCGCGAGCAGCCGGAAGGCCGCCGGCTGCACGATGGCCGGCCAGAACCGCACCTTCGTGCAGATCGAGCAGTTGCAGCGCAGCGTGCCCTGGCCCAGGTCGATGTCGGCTTCGAAGCGCACCGCTCCGCAATGGCAGCTGCCGTGGTAGGTCTTCACTGCCGTCGAGGTATCCACCAACCTGTAGATCCTAGCCCAGCCAGGTGATGACGGCATGCCCCTGCGCGACGGCATTGCGGTAGAACGCGCGCACTTCCTGCAGGTGCTCCATCAGGTAATCGAGCGCTTCGTCGCCTTCGTCCCAGATGTTCGGGTAGATCTCGTCCATCGCTTCGGGATCGAAGTGGGCGCGCAGTTCGTCGTCCGTCGCGGCCTCCAGCGCCGCCGCGATCGCGGGCACGTCGGCCGCGTCGGTGGCCATCGCCGGGCCGTAGCCGAGATCTTCCTCGCCGACCGGCGCGCGGCCGAACACCACGTTGTCCAGCGGCCCGTCGCCGGGCACCACCTTCCCGGTCAACAGGAAGTGGATGCCGTGCCAGGCCTTTTCCACGTCCACGTCATCTTCCTCGTGCGTAGTGAACAGCGCTTCCGGTACCAGCTCCGGGTCGGCGCGCAGCGCATCGAGTTCGCCCTGCGGCACGGCGAGAAAATGGCCTATCATCGACATATCGGTCCCTGGGTAGCAGGGGCGGCGCGCCCCGTCGTGACTGCAGAGCATAACAAAATGCAAACCGGGAAAATGCGCGCATTGTCACGGCGCCGGCCTAACGCGTGGTCATTCATTGCCGGAAACCGCTACAGTATCGGCACTTGCCACCTGTTGAGCAACGGAAAATTACGTGAACGACATGACCGACCATCCACAGCCGCGGCGCCTGCTGCTCGCCTCGGACCTGACCGCACGCTGCGACCGCCCGCTCGATCGCGCGAAGCAGCTGGCCATCGAATGGCGGGCCGAACTCACCGTGCTCGTGGTCCAGCAGGGCCCGAGCACGCCGGAGGAAGTCTCGGCCTGGCTCGATGGCGGCAGCACCGGCCATGCGTTCGCGCCGGCCGCGCGCGCCGAGCTGGCCGAGGAATTCGCCGGCTCGGGTGTCATGCCGGCCCTGCAGGTGCTGGAAGGCGATGTCACGGCCGGCATCCTCGATGCCGCCGGCACGTTCGCCGATGCGCTCGTCGTCATCGGCGCCCCCACCTTCTCGCAAGCCCCCGTCCAGCAATTGATCCTGGGTTCCACCGCCGCGCGCCTGGCGCAGGACCTGGCGCATCCGCTGCTCGTGGTGCGGCAGCGCACCCGCGGCAGCTATGTCCGCATCCTGGTGGCGAACGATTTTTCCGAGGCTTCGCGCCGGGCACTTGCCACGGCACTGCGCCTCTTCCCCGACCGCACGGTCACGCTGTTCCACGTGATGGAGGAGGGTGCGAACGGGCCGGCCGATGCGCCCGCCACCACCCTGCACGCAGCGCAGGAAAGGAGCGAGCGGTTCCTCGAAGGCTGCGCGCTGGCCGCCGGCGAGCGCCAGCGCATCCGCGCCGTGGCGGGCCAGGGCCTCGTGACCGAAGCCATCACGCGCCACGTCGTGGAGGAAGCGGTCGGGCTCGTGGTGCTTGGCGTGCACCGCCAGTCCACGGTGGCGCGCGTGTTCATGGGCAGCAGGAGCGAAGACCTGCTGCAGCAGCTGCCGTGCGATGCGCTGCTGGTGCGCGCACCGGAGGAGGTGGGCGATGGCTGACGCGCCGGCGCGATCGGGCGCGCGTCGCCCGGCGGAGGGCTGACAATGCTCCTGCTGCTGCTCCTGCTGCCCTTCGCCGCGGCCCTGATAACGGCCTGCATGCCCGGCGGCTCGCGCGACCGGCCCGCCGCCGTGGCGGGCATCGCCACCCTCGTCGCGCTGGTGCTTGCCGCCAGCCAGTTCGGCGCGATCGCCGATGGCGCGGTGCCCACGATGCGCTTCGCGTGGCTGCCCGCGTTCGGTCTCGAGATCATCCTGCGCATGGATGGCCTGGCCTGGGTGTTCACCTTGCTGGTGCTGGGCATCGGCCTGCTGGTGCTGCTGTATGCGCGCTATTACCTGTCGCGGCGCGACCCGGCCCACCGCTTCTACGCGTGCGTGATGGCGTTCATGGGGGCCATGCTGGGCGTGGTCCTGTCCGGCAACCTGATCCAGCTCGTGGTGTTCTGGGAACTGACGAGCGCCACGTCTTTCCTGCTGATCGGCTACTGGCAGGAGCGCAACGATGCGCGGCGCGGCGCGCGCATGGCTTTCACCGTCACGACCATCGGCGGCCTGTGCCTGCTGGCCGGCGTGCTGCTGCTCGGCCATATCGCCGGCAGCTACGAGCTGGAAAAGGTGCTTGCCGCCGGCAACACGATCCGCGCGCATGGCTGGTATGTGCCGGCCCTGGTGCTCGTCGCGCTGGGCGCGCTGACGAAAAGCGCGCAGTTCCCCTTCCACTTCTGGTTGCCGCACGCGATGGCGGCGCCCACGCCGGTATCGAGCTACCTGCACTCGGCCACGATGGTCAAGGCCGGCATCTTCCTGCTGATCCGGCTGTGGCCCGCGCTGGCCGGAACCGCGGAATGGACATGGATCCTCGGCACCGCGGGCGTCTGCACGCTGCTGCTGGGTTCCTGGTTCGCCATCTTCCAGTGGGACATGAAGGGCTTGCTGGCCTATTCCACGATCAGCCACCTCGGCCTGATCACGGTGCTGCTCAGCATCGGCACGCCGCTGTCGGTCGTCGCCGCCATTTTCCACACGATGAACCATGCCGTGTTCAAGGCATCGCTGTTCATGGCCGTGGGCATCGTCGACCATGAAACGGGCACGCGCGACATGCGGGTGCTGCGTGGCCTGCGGCAAGCCATGCCGCATACGGCGGCGCTGGCGGTGGTGGCCAGCGCCGCCATGGCCGGCGTGCCGCTGATGAACGGCTTCCTGTCCAAGGAAATGTTCTTTGCCGAGACGATGATCGTGGGCGGTAGCGACAACTGGTGGATGTCGTATGCGGCCGTGCTGATGGGGCTGTTCAGCGTGGTGTATTCGCTGCGCTTCATCAGCGTGTTCTTCGGGCCGCCGGCGCATGGCCTGCCGTCCGAACCGCACGAGCCGGCGCGCTGGATGCGCGCGCCGATCGAACTGCTCGTGCTGCTGTGTATCGCCGTGGGCGTCATGCCGGAACGGGTGGTCGGCGACATCCTCGCGGTGGCCGCGCGGTCGGTGCTTGGGCCTACGGTCCCCGACTACGATCTCGCCATCTGGCATGGCGTGAACCTGCCGCTGCTGATGAGCTTCGTGGCGCTGGGCGGCGGCGTGGCCATCTACCTGCTGATGCGCAAGCGCTTCCGGCTGGCCGAGCGGAGCCGCGTGCCCGTGCTGCACCACGTGAAAGGCGCACAGCTGTATGAAAACGTGATGCTGGGGATTTCGCAGGGCGCCGCGCGGCTGGTGGCGCTGGCCGGCACGCGCCGCCTGCAGCCCCAGTTGCGGGCATTGATGGCGGCCTTCGTGGCCGTGCCTCTGCTGCTGGCGTGGCCGGTGGCCGGGCTGCCGCTGCCGGCGCTGGGCGGCGCCGACCCGCTGCTGGGCCTGCTCTGGCTGATCGGGGCCGGATGCGCGCTGGCCGCCGCCTGGCAGGCCAAGTACCACCGGCTGGCGGCGCTGGCGCTGGTGGGCGGCACCGGGATGGTGACGAGCGTGACGTTCCTGTGGCTGTCCGCGCCCGACCTGGCGCTGACGCAGCTGATGGTGGAAACCGTGACGACCGTGCTGATCCTGCTCGGCCTGCGCTGGCTGCCGCCACGGCACCAGCCGGCGCACCTGACCGGGCGCGCTCCGCCGAGAACCCAGCTGCGGCGCGCGCGCGACGCGGCCATCGCCATTGCCGGCGGCCTGGCGCTGGCGGCGGCCAGCTACGCCGTGCTCACGCGGCCCGGCGTGCCGAGCATCCGCGATTTCTTCGTGCAGCGCGCGTTGTCCGAGGGCGGGGGCGCCAACGTCGTCAACGTGCTGCTGGTCGATTTCCGCGGCTTCGACACGATGGGGGAAATTACCGTGCTGTCGGCGGTGGCGCTCACCGTGTACGCGCTGCTGCGCCGGTTCCGCCCGGCGCCGGAAAGCATCGCCATCCCGATGCAGCAGGCCAGCGACGTCGACCCGGCGATCGGCCAGCGGCCGGGGCAGCAGGCGCGCGACGGCTACCTGATGATCCAGGCCGTATACCTGCGCTTCCTGCTGCCCGTGATGGGCGTGATCGCCGTGTATTTCTTCATGCGCGGCCATAACCTGCCGGGCGGCGGCTTCGTGGCCGGCCTGATCTTCGCGACCACGCTGATCGTGCAATACATGGTGGCCGGCACCGACTGGGTGGAATCGCGCCTGCGCCTGCGGCCGCACCGCTGGATCGGCTGGGGCCTCGTGTGTGCCTGCGGCACGGGCCTGGGAGCGTGGCTGTTCGGCTACCCGTTCCTCACCAGCCACACGGCGCACGTCACGCTGCCCGTGCTGGGCCAGCTGCACGTGCCGTCGGCCTTCCTGTTCGACCTGGGCGTGTTCCTCGTGGTGGTGGGCACCACGATGCTGATCCTCGTGGCGCTGGCCCACCAGTCGCTGCGCAGCCGCCGCGCGCCGCACGAGGCGGTACGCGCCGCCGAATCTTCCACGACGCCTGTCGCCATCCCGCCACCGAAGGAGATCCAGTAATGGAAACCGTACTTGCCCTCGGCATCGGCATCGTCTTCGGCGCGGGCATCTGGCTCGTGCTGCGGCCACGCACCTTTCAGGTGCTGATCGGCCTGATGCTCATGTCGTATGCCGTCAACCTGTTCATTTTCGCGATGGGACGCCTGGCCGTGGACCGGCCGCCGCTCACGCCGGCGGGCACGTTGCCCGATCCCGCGGCGCTGGCCGATCCGGTGCCGCAGGCGCTGGTGCTGACGGCGATCGTGATCGGCTTCGCCACCACCGCGCTGTACCTGGTGGTGATGATCGGCGCACGCGGCCTGGCCGGCACCGACCACGTGGATGGCGAGGAGCCCGGCGAATGAGTGTTGCGTGGACCCAGCACCTCGTGGTGGTGCCGATCCTGCTGCCGCTGCTGTGCGGCGCGGCGCTGGCGCCGCTCACGCAGGGCTGGCACCGGCTGAAATTCGCCGTGGCCTATGGCTCGGCGCTGGCGCTGCTGGCCAATGCGCTGGCGCTGGCGGCGCTGGTCGACGGCAGCTGGCCCGACGGCATCGGCGTCTACCTGGCGGCCAACTGGGCGGCGCCGTTCGGCATCGCGCTGGTGGCCGACCGGCTGTCCGCCTGCATGCTCGTGCTGACGGCCGTGCTGGCGCTGGCCGCGCTGCATTACGCGCAGCCGCGCTGGAGCCGCATCGGCGTGCACTACCACTCGCTGTTCCAGTTCCTGCTGATGGGCATCAACGGCGCCTTCCTCACGCACGACCTGTTCAACCTGTTCGTGTTCTTCGAGGTGATGCTGGCCGCATCGTACGGCCTCGTGCTGCACGGCTATAACGTGGAACGGCTGCGCGCCAGCCTGCAGTACATCGCCGTGAACCTGGTGGCCGCGCTGTTCTTCCTCATCGGCACGGCACTGCTCTATGCCACGACGGGCACGCTGAACATGGCCGACATGGCCGGGCGCGTGGCCGCGCTGGCCCCGGGGGACATCGGCTTGCTGCAGGTCGGCGTCGCCGTGCTGGCGCTGGCCTTCCTCGTGAAGGCGGCCATGTGGCCGCTGGGCTTCTGGCTGCCGACCACGTACGCGGCCGCGTCGCCGCCGGTCGCCGTCATGCTGGTGCTGATGACGAAGGTGGGCGCCTACGTGATCCTGCGCCTGTGGCTCCTCGTGTTCGGCGCCGGCGCCGGCGCGGCTTCCTATTATGGCTACGACGCGCTGCTGTGGGGCGGCATGGCGACGATCGTGTACGGCGCGGCCGGCATGCTCGCCACCGACACGGCCGGCCGGCTGGCGGGATACGGTGCCATCGTGTCGTCCGGCACGCTGCTGGCCGTGGTCGGCTATGGCCAGCCGTCGCTCGTGACCGCCGGGCTGTATTACTTCATCGCGTCCACCATCGCCATCGCGGCGTTCGTGCTGCTGATCGAACTGGTCGACCGCATCCGCACGCCGGGTGCGGCGATGCTGGCGCTGACGGCCGAAGCCTTCGCTGTCGAGGACACGCCGGCCGAACCGAAGGGCAGGGGCGTGCCCGCGGCGATGGCCTTCCTGTCGCTGGCGTTCGCTGCCTGCGCGCTGACGATCGCCGGGCTGCCGCCGCTGTCGGGCTTCGTCGCCAAGTTCGGCATGTTCCATGCGCTGGTCAATACGGCGCCGGATGCGGCGCCGATCGGCGCCACCGGCTGGACGCTGATGGCGCTGGTGTTCGTTTCCGGCCTGGCCGCGATCATCTCGTTGCTGCGCTTCGGCGTGCGCACGTTCTGGGCCACGGAAACGGTGGGACAGCCCACGCTGCACGCCGCCGAGGTGGCGCCGGTGGCGGCGCTGCTGGCGGTATCGGTGCTGCTGACGGTGCAGGCGCAGCCGGTGTTCGACTACCTGGCACGCGCGAGCGCCGACATCCACCGCCCGGCGCTGTACATCGACCGCGTGCGGGCCACGCAGCCCGTCGCCGGCCCGGCCGCGGAGGCACCATGACGCGCTGGCTGCCGTTCCCGGTCGTGTCGCTGGCGCTGTGCGCCGTGTGGCTGCTGCTCAACCAGGCCGTCGATCCGGCCAACCTGCTGTTCGGCGCGGCGCTCGGCATTGCCGTGCCGCTGCTGGCACGCCGGCTGCAGCCCCTGGGCTACCCCCGGCTGCGCAAGCCGTTCGTGTTCGCGCGGCTCATCGGCATGGCGACGGTGGAGATCGTCCGCTCGTGCTTCGGCGTGTGCCGGGTCATCCTGTTCAAGGATTACGCCAGCGTGAATTCGCAGTTCATCCGCGTGCCGCTGGCGATGCGCGACCCCTACGGGCTGGCGATGCTGTCCTGCCTGATCAACATGACGCCCGGCACGGTGTGGGTGGAAATCCTGCCGGGGCGGCACGAACTGGCGCTGCATGTGTTCGACCTGAACGACGAGGCGTGGTGGCTGGAAACAATCAGGACCCGCTACGAGCAGCCGCTGATGGAGATCTTTGAAACGGAGGACAACGATGGAAACCCTGCTTGAACTGGCGATCGCCTATGCGCTCGTCTGCGTGCTGGTGGCGATGGCATTGTGCGCCGTGCGCCTGCTGGTCGGCCCCGCCGCCCACGACCGCGTGCTGGCGCTCGATACGTTGTGGATGTGCGGCATGCTGCTGGCGATCGTGCTGGGCATCCGCTTCGGCACCCAGGTGTATTTCGAGGTGGCGATCCTCGTCGCGCTGGTGGGCTTCGCGTCGACGGTCGCGATGGCGAAGTTCCTGATGCGCGGGGAGATCATCGAATGACCGGCATCGAACACCTGCCCGGCTGGGCCGCGCTGCCGGTGGCGCTGCTGCTGGTGGTGGGCGCCACCATCATCCTCATCGGCTCGCTCGGCCTGCTGCGCCTGCGCACGTTCTACCAGCGCATCCACGGCCCCGCCATCACCGTCACGCTGGGGGCGGGCTGCCTGCTGCTCGCGTCGATGCTGTACTTCACGGTGGCGCAATCGCGCCTGGTGATCCACGAGATCATCATCACCGTGTTCATCCTGCTGACCGCCCCCGTGGTGGCCATGACGATCATGCGGGCCGCCGTGTACCGCGACCTGCGGGCCCGCAAGGGCGAGTCCGGCGTGACGGCAGGCGACATCTACACGCTCACCGACGGCCCGGACGAGGGCCGCGGCGAGCCGCGCTAGCGTTGCCGGCAGCGCTTCATATGCCAAGCGGCAAACTGTTTCCTAAAACCGGGGTCAGGAAGGAGTGGTGACCTGGAGGTCACCACCGCTACGCCGGCAAGGAGCAGTGCTCCTTGAAGCTGCGGCCCTGCATGGCCGCATCGTTCCTCAGGCCTGGAGCAGGCTCCAGGAAACCCCTGCGTCACTCCCGGCTACGCCCCCGGTTTTAGGAAACATGGGCGAAATCAACGGCTTGCGTAATTCATTCTGTTGTTGAACTAGTTGTAAGACAACAGGTAATTGCATGGTTGGGATGGCTTTCCTTAGTGCCTATCGCCACGCGGTTGCCAGTTCCGGCACGAGGCGGTTGATCACGCTGTAGTTGATGCCGGTCCACCACTCGGACCCTTCGCCCAGCAGCGCGCTTTCCGCCGCTTCGATGGCGGCATGGTCGGCGCTGACGAGGTAGTCCTCCACATCGTTGAGCGAGGCGAACGACAGCACGGAGACCGCATCGATCCTGCTGCCCTCGGGATCCTCCTGCGTGGAGCCGATGTTGTGGAGCTGCGCGTAGCGGCGCACGAACTCGCGCGTTGCCGGTTGCGCCATCACGAGCGGGGCGTGCTCGTCCAGCATGCGGCGCTGGAATTCGTCCCGCGACAGGCCGGGCGCGCGCATGTGGATCCTGACCAGGCTGACCGGATCGCGGTGCCGCGCGCTGGCGATCAGGATGTACTCGCGCGTGATCTCGCGGGTGACCATGCGGAACGCCACCTGCTCGTCGGCGACGATGCGTTCCTTGAACTTTTCCTGCTTCAGCGTGTTCTCGATATCGGCTTCGTCGGCATAGGCGATGTAGGCAAAGCCATCCCACCGGGGCCGGCGCAGGGGAGGGACGTGCCGCTCGGGATCCGATGGCAGGCGGCCGTCATCGTCCACCATTGCGCGGTAGGGCGGCGGGAATGCCGACGAAGGCCCCGAGGCGATGCGGTGCACCTGGTCGTAGCGCAGCACCAGCGCCGACGAGCTGCCCGGCTCGTCCCAGGCGAACTTCGGGCCGTGCACCTTGCGCCAGTACTCGTCCCAGTGCTCGAACGCCAGGTTCGGATCGGACTCGAGCGCCAGCGCGTGCGGCCGCCAGTTCGGAAAATGGACCTCGTGGCCATGCCGGCTCTTCGACGCGCCCGGATCCTGCGGCCGCTCGCCGCGCGGCGTGTCGTCGACGCGGCTGACGAAGGTCGGCGTGACGATCAGCGGGCGGGTGGTCGACGTGACGGTCGCGCCCAGCGGCGGCCGGTGGAGGTTGTCGGCGCGATCGAACTCGGTGCTCATCTGGATTCTCCTCTGTGAATACGGTGAACCGGGGATTGTCCGCCGTCGCCCCGGCCGCACGATTGGCGCCCCGCGACGAAAAGTGCGCCCACTCACGCTCGACGCATAAAACATCGCTGCCAATGTGTTGCCAAAATTCGGGGACTGTCCCCGGTTTTAGGAAACATATGGGAAATCAGCGGCTTATGCGGTTCTCTCCATTGTTGGGCTGGTTGTAAAACAACAGTGACTTGCAATGTTGAGATATTAATACCGATATCGTTATGGAACTAAAATCAATTGGCTTTGCATCGTCATGACGTTCTAACATCCTTGCAGGCCGCGCGCAGCCGTGGCGATAACGATAAATAAAACCGTCAGGAGACGACACCGTGAATCACCCGTATCCGGGCCGCGCGAGCGACGCCCGCAGGAATCCCTTTGCCTTGAAAATCGTCGTGGCGGCGTTGGCCGGTGCCGGGCTGCTGGCCGGTGCGCCGGCGGTGCACGCGCAGGACGCGCAGGTGGCCGCGGAGAAGGAGCAGGAGGAGGGGCTGAAAGCGCAGCCCGTCAATGCCGTCATCGTGACCGGCGTGCGCCGCGCGGCGCAGAGTGCGCAGGCCATCAAGCGCAATTCCGACGAGGTGGTCGATTCGATCGTGGCGGAAGAAGCGGGCAAGTTCCCCGACAAGAACGTGGCCGAGATCCTGGGCCGCGTGACGGGCGTGCAGATCCGCCGCGAGTTCGGCGAAGCCAATTCCGTGATCGTGCGCGGCCTGCCGGGCCTGGCGACGCTGCTCAACGGCCGCGAAGTGTTCACGTCCAGCGGCCGCAACCTGTACCTGGCCGACATACCGACCACGATGCTGCAGCGGATCGACGTCTACAAGACCCAGGGCGCCGAGATGGTGGAGGGCGGCACGGCAGGCGTGATCGACGTGCGCACGTCGCGCCCGTTCGACTTCAAGGGCTTTACGGCCAACCTGAACGGGCGCGTGGAGCACCGCGACAAGTCCGATACCAACGATCCGCAGGTGTCCGGCATGCTGTCGAACCGCTGGAAGGGCGCGTTCGGCGAGGTGGGCGTATTGGCCGGCCTGTCCTACCAGAAGGGCAACTACCACGATGAAGTGACGTGGAACTCGCCACCCGAGCACCCGGTGGCCGGCAACCGCACCGTCACCGGTCCGTTCGACCTGGGCCACGTGAACTACCAGGGCGAGCGCATGCGCTATGCCGCCAACTGGGCCGTGCAATGGCGCCCGGTGCGCGAGGTGGAGCTGTTCGCCGAAGGGTGGTCCACCCGTATCGACCACGATGCCCAGCGCCAGTTCTTCACCGGCCACGTGGGCTGGAATGCCCAGCCGTGGACGCCGAGCGGCGGCGTGGACTGGGGTGCCGGGCAGTACACGAATCCCACCTATACGCTGTTCCCGGGCACGAACCAGATCGACAGCGTGACCGCCACGAAACCCGCCGGCAACTACCACTTCTTCGCCGCCAGCGGCAGCCAGGCGCCGCGCGACGATTCCGAAGGCCACCAGGGCGCGATCGGCGCCCGCTGGGACATCACGCCGAAATTGCGGCTCACCGGCGAGCTGGCGCGCACCATCAGCCGCTGGAAACAGGAGATGCCGATCATGGAACTGCTGGCGGACCCGCAGACCATCACGGCGCGCACCTATGTCAACGGCGGCGCGTGGTTCGATTATCCGGGCACGGACATGATGAGCCCGAACAGCTACCGCCTCGGCGCCCTGACCGACAACTGGTCCGGCTCGCGCGGCCAGTCCACCGACTGGCGAGCCGATGCCACGTACGACAACGGCGAGGACAGCTTCTTCCGCGAGTTCTCCACCGGCGTGCGCGTCGCTTCGCGCAAGGCGTCGTATCAGCACGAAAGCAACAACTTCGTGCCGGCGCATGAAAACCTGCCGGCCGTCGGCGCCCTCCCGGTCGGGGCGATCTGCCCGTCGATGCCGCTGTCCGAGAACTACGGCATGAACCAGTGGCTGACGGTGTGCGACGACTACATGCATGCCAACATCGACCAGATCCGCAAGATGTACCTGCGCGACGGCAGGACGGAACCGTGGCCCTATTCGCTGTACCGCAACACGGAAGACACCACGGCGTTCTATGCCAAGACCAGGTTCGGCTTCGCCGTCGGCGGCATTCCCGTGGAAGGCACGGCGGGCGTGCGCTACGTGAAGACGGAGCTGGACGTGAACGGTTTCTCCAATGTGCAGAACAACCCGATCCCGGCACACCGCAACACGTCCGACAACGACATCCTGCCCAACCTGACGATGAAGGCGCTGCTGACGAAAGACCTGATCGGCCGCTTCAACGCCGGCAAGGCGATCCAGCGCCCCAACTTCGGCGACTTCAATCCCGGCGAATCGCTGGGCACGGCGCCGAACAGCCAGGGCATCTACGAAGGCAACGGCGGCAACCCCGACCTGAAGCCGGTGGTCGGCAAGAACTACGACGTGGCGCTGGAATGGTACTTCGCACCCACCGGCAGCCTGACCACCACGCTGTTCAGGCACGATTTCGAGAACTACATCGTGCGCCGCCTCGGCATGGAAACCATCGGCGGCCAGGAATACCGGATGGACCGCCCGCGCAACGTCAGCGAAGGCCAGCTGAAGGGCATCGAGATCGGCTACCGGCAGTTCTACGATTTCCTGCCGGGCTGGCTGGGCGGCTTCGGCCTGGAGGCGAACTACACCTACATGGAGGGCTACCTGCTGGAGGAGGGCAAGCGCAATCCGTTCACGGGCATGTCGAAGAACGCCTACAACATCGTGGCCCTGTACGAGCGCGGCCCCTGGTCGGCACGTCTGGCCTACAACCACCGCAGCCAGTTCGTCGATGCCTACAACTACCGCGGCCTGGGCTTCAACCTGGTGGTCGAGCCGATCAAGACGGCCGACGCATCGCTGTCCTACCGCATCAACGAGAACATGGGCATCACGCTGGACGTGGAGAACATCACCGACCGCACGTACAACGATTACCACGGCATCGCCAGCAATCCGCGAGACGTGCGCCGCTACGACCAGGTGGTGGGGCTGACGCTGAGGTGGCGCATGTAACCGGAAACGTCGACGGGGCCCGCGCCGCGGTGCGTCGCCCCGGCAGCCAAGGCCAACAGGAAAGTCAAGTCATCGTCAGCGCCGTCACGGGTGAATGTCCTACGTGGTCGTAGGCAATCTTCCATCTCGCGACCCTCCGGCAAGCGGTAGAGTAAACAAAAACATGCAGGAGACCCACCCTCAACGAACGGAGTCTTCAATGATACAAACTTTCTGCGAGCAATGGACTCGGCTGGCCTTCATGCCGGCATTCCTCCCCCTGAACGGACTTTACGAGGCAGCCAACCCGGGCGGTGACGGCACCGCATCCGGACGCACCGCGGTATCCCGCTTCATCAACCGCACGTTCGATACGCCGCACGGCTCGCTGGGCTACAAGCTCTTCATTCCTGCATCCTTCAACGAAAAGGCATCGGCACTGGTGGTCATGCTGCACGGCTACAGCCAGAGCGCGGACGATTTTGCCAGCGGCACCGACATGAACGCCCACGCCGAGGAGGCGGGCTGCCTGGTCATGTATCCGGAGCAGACCCAGTTCGGCATGCCCGGCGGCTGCTGGAACTGGTTCGATGCGGCGCACCGGCAGCGCGGCCATGGCGAGGCGGCGCTGATCGCGGAAGCGGCGCGCCAGGCTGCCGGCGAATATGGCGTACCGGCGGACAAGGTTTTCGTTGCCGGCATGTCGGCGGGCGGTGCGATGGCCGTGGTGCTCGGGTGCGCCTATCCCGACGTCTTTTCCGCCGTGGGCTGCCACTCCGGGCTGCCGCATGGCTGTGCCGACGATACCGCCACGGCGCTGCAGGTGATGCGCGACGGCGCATTCTCCGGAGCGGCCGCGCCGATGCAAAGCGCCGTGCCGGTCATCGTTTTCCATGGCGACGACGACCAGACCGTCCATGTCGCCAACGGGCATACGGTGATCGAACATTCGCTGGGCGCGCTGTGTCCGGCAGCCCAGCCGAACGGCGCCAGGGGCGTCATGGTGATGAAGGAATCCGGCACCGCGCGCGGGCGCGACTTTACCCGGGTGGTCCATCGCAGCGTCGACGGCGGGGTACTGGCCGAGCAATGGGTGATCCATGGCGCGGGCCACACCTGGTCCGGCGGCAATGCGCGGGGCAGCTATACCGATGAAAAGGGCCCGTCCGCCAGCGCGGAGATGCTGCGCTTCTTCCGGGAAGTCGGCGATGTCGGTTATGCCGCCGCGGCATAGCAGGCTGCTTCGTCAGCCGCTGCCGGCTCCCTGTGTTTCGCGCGCGGGAGCGGCGCAGTTGGCGGCGTGCCGCAGGAATGGGCGGCAATCGACCGGCACGTCGACCGTGAAGGTCGTGCCGGCTTCCTCGGAACTGTCGACCGACACGCTGCCGCCGTGGGCTTCGGCCACGTCGCGCACGAACGGCAGGCCGATGCCCCAGCCCACGGTGCCCGGGCCGCCGTAGCGGAACAGGTAGCCGAAGATGCGCTCGCGCCGGTCTTCGGGAATCGCGGGCCCCGTGTTGTGGACCGACAGCGACAGCCGGCCCCGCGCGGTGGCCACCATGATCCGCACCTCGCCGCCGGTACCATACTTGACGGCGTTCGTGACCAGGTTCTCCAGGGCGCGGCGCATGGCCGGCGCGCTCCAGTGGCCCGTTACGCCGCCGCCGAGAACGGTGAACGGGCCGCCGCCGTGTTCGCCGAATTGCCGGGCCACCTCGCTGGCCAGTTCATGCATGTCGAAGGCCGACAGTGCCAGCGGCGGCAGTTGCGCGCGCTGCACGGTCAGCGCGTCGAGCAGTTCGCCCATCATCGATTCGAGCCGCGTGGCATGGCGGCGGATCTTGTCGGCGGAGCGCCGCGCCAGCGCCATGTCGTTGGTGAGGGCAACGAGCTGGGCGCCGGTGGCGATGACGGCCAGCGGCGCGCGCATGTCGTGCGACAGGGCGGCCGCCACGCGCCGGCGCAGCGCCTCGTGCGTGGCGGCGAATTCGCGCAGCGACTCGCAGGCGGCGATCTCGATGGAGCGCGCGATCGTGGCCCACACGCCGGGTGGCCATACCACGCCGCGTGCCTGGGCCACGTCGCGGATGGCGTCGCGGAAAAGCTGATATTCGCGCAAGACCTCCTCGGGGCCGAAGCACGTCAACCGTGCGCGTTCGCTGCCATGCGACATGGCCGCCGTGGTGTACTGGGTCGCCGTTTCGCGCGGCCGGCCGGGGCTGATGGCTTCGGCCAGGTTGTCATACAGGCTGGGAAGGTTATCGGTCAGTGCCGGGCCGAGAAGCTCGGCGGCGCCCTTGATCTGCGCCCGGACCAGGCTTTCCCAATGGTCGAGAACGGCTTCCCGTATCGACAGGAGTTCCCTTGCCTCACGCGACAGCCCGTCGCCGTCGTGATCCTGATCGGTAGCCTGTGTCATCGCACATCCATGGTCGGTCCGGCTGTGCGCCGGATCAGGCGTGGGAACCGGCGTGCCCCGCCGGAAGGTTATTGTTGGATATTAACCCGAAATCACCCGCTGCGCAGCAGTGTGCGGTGCGGCTGCGGAATGGGGCGACGACGCCGTGGCGCCTAGGCGGCGGCGAGGAGAACAGCTCGAAGATGGCGCCGAGCTGGTCGCGGGGGATGCCGGAACCGGTGTCGCGCACGCGCACGACGGCGCGGCCATCCTCTACCGTGGCGGCGATGGCGACCGAACCGCCGTCGGGCGTGTACTCGGCGGCATTGTGCAGGAGATTGCCGAATACCTGGGCCAGCAGGTGGGCCACCTGGCGGTTCAGGACCGCCGAGCTTTTGGCGATCGGCGATCCCGCGGGCGCTGCCTTCTGAACGAAACCGGAGGCCCTGCGGGATCAGCATCAGCTGCGCGGATCAGGATTGCAAAGTGGCCGCCTCGCGGCCCTTGGGGAAGGCCAGCGTGAAGCGGACCCGCGGACCGTCGGCCCGCACCGTGGCCGACCCGCCGTGCAGTGCCATGATGGCGCCGGTGATCGACAGGCCGAGCCCCGCCGACCCGCCGGCATCGCCCCGTGCCGAGTCGGCCCGGTAGAAGCGCTCGAACAGGTGCGGCAGGTGCTCGGGCGCGATCGGCGCCCCGGTGTTCTCGACGCCCAGTTCCACCGCGCCTTCGGCGGCCTGGGCGCTCAGCACGATGGTGGACCCTTCGTCGGCATGGCGCACCGCGTTCGATATGAGGTTGGCCAGCGCGCGCCGCAGCAGGGCCGGATCGGCGTGCACCACGCCCGCGCCGGTGCAGGCCAGGCGCAGCCCGCGCTCCTCGGCCATGCCTTCGAAGAAGCCGGCCACTTTCGCCAGTTCGTCGGCCGCCTGCAGCGGGCGGCGTTCCGGCAGCACTTCGTCCTGCTGCGCACGGGCCAGGAACAGCATGCTTTCGATCATCCGCGCCAGCCGTTCCAGTTCTTCGACATTCGATGCCACGAGGTTTTCGTATTCGGCGGCGGTGCGCGGCTGCGCCAGCATCACCTGGCTTTGCCCGAGCAGGTTGGCGACGGGCGTGCGGAACTCGTGCGCCAGGTCGGTGGAAAACCCGGAAAGGCGCGCATAGCCCTCCTGCAGCCGTGCCAGCATGGCGTTCAGCGCATCGACCAGCGGCAGCAGTTCGGACGGGGCGCCGGCGGGATCCAGGCGCTGCGCCAGCGTGCCGGGCCGCACCAGCGCCGCGTGCGCGGCCACCGCCCGCAGCGGCCGCAGTCCGCGCCGCAGGACCAGCGCGGCGCACAATGCTGCGGCCAGGGCGCTGAGGGCGGCCGCGCCGGCGATCCGGCCGCGGTATCGCGCGAACAGCGCGCTGCGTTCCGCATACAGGCGGGCGACGACGACCGTCACGGTGCGTTCGCCCACGCGCGCGGTGCCGGCCACGGCCCGGCCGGGATCGCCGCGGCTGCCGGTCCAGTCGACGATCGCCGCGCGATCCGGCGCGGTGCCGGCAACGGGCGGCACCGGATAGCGCTCGCGGCCGGCGTTGATGTCGGCCAGCACGGCGCCATCCGGCGCGATGAAGCGCACCAGCGAATTTTCCTGGCCGCTCATCGTGTCGCGGAACAGGCCCGGCTGCGAATCGAGCAGGCCCGCCGCGCCGGGGCGGCCCAGCAGGAGCTGGATCTGCCGCAGCTTGCCCAGCAGCGCGATATCGTCGCGCCGTTCGATTTCGGCCACGAAGGACGCGTACAGGTAAGTGCCGAGCCCCGCCGCGGCCAGCGCGACGATCAGCATGAACAGCGCGGTGACGCGCACCGCCAGCGAATGGCGCCAGCGAGCCGTCACGGGCCGGCCGCCGGTTCGGGCTTGCATGGTTCGGGCTCGCATGGGTCCCGCTCGCATACATACCCCATGCCGCGCCGCGTGTGGATCAGCTTTTGCGGGAACGGATCGTCGATCTTGCGGCGCAGCCGGCGCACGGCCGCGTCGATCACGTTGGTGTCGCTGTCGAAGTTCATGTCCCATACCTGCGAGGCGATCAGCGCGCGCGACAGCACCTGGCCCTGGCGCCGCGCCAGCAGGTGCAGCAGCGCGAATTCCTGGGCCGTCAGCACGATCGCCGTGCCGGCGCGGCGCACGCGGCGCCGGATCACGTCGATCTCCAGGTCGGCGATGCGGATCATCTCTTCCTCGCGCACCGGGCCGCGCCGCAGCAGCGTGCGGATGCGGGCCACCAGTTCCACGAACGCGAACGGCTTGACGAGGTAATCGTCGGCCCCCAGTTCCAGGCCGCGCACGCGGTCGTGCACCTCGTCGCGCGCCGTCAGGAACAGCACGGGCACCTGCTCGGTTCCCGGATCGGCGCGCAGCGCTTCGAGCACCTGCCAGCCGTCCATGCGGGGCAGCATCACGTCGAGCACCACCAGTTCGATATCGCCTTCGCGCGCGATGGCCAGGCCGTCGCGCCCGTCGCGCGCGAGCCGCACGGCGAAGCCCGATTCGGCCAGGCCGCGCTGCAGGTAGTCGCCGGTTTTCGGCTCGTCTTCGATCACGAGGATGGTCATGGTTGTGGCGCCCGGGGCGCCTGAAGCGCCTAAAGCATCCATTCTATGCCGGTTGGCGGCGCGCGAACATGACAGGATTGTCATCCGGCGGTCATGCTGGCGTGGTGGCGCGCCCGCCACAATGGCAGCCAATACCTCATCGACCACCCACACACCATGCGAAACCCGATGCCGAAACCGACCGCTCATCTCCTTGCGCTGCTTGCCATGCTGGCGGCGCTGCCAGCCGGCGCCCAGGTGCGCCAGCAGGGCGACCTCACGCTGGAAACCGCGAACCGCCTGGTGGCCAGCGCCCTCGATGCCTGCCGGCGCCAGGACCGGGCGATCGTCGCCACGGTGCTCGACCGCGGCGGCAACCTGCTGGCGCTGCAGCGCACCGAAACGGTGGGCCCGCACAACACCGAGGCGAGCCGCCGCAAGGCCTACACGGCCCTGTCGACACGCACCGCCACGCTGGACCTCGCCCGCGCCGCCGCGGCCAACCCCGATGCGCGCAACCTCGCCTCGATGCCCGAACTGCTGTTGCTTGGCGGCGGCGTGCCGGTCATGGCGGCAGGGCAGGTCGTGGGGGCGATCGGCGTCGCCGGCGGGGGCGGTGCCACCAATGACCATGCCTGCGCGCTGGCCGCCATCCGCGCCGTCGATGGCCTCGACCGGCCCGCCGCACCCTGACATCCACCACTTTCATTTCACGGAGAACACCATGCCTCAAGCCACCATCCACCAGCTCAAACAGATCCTTCTCGCCTGCGCCCTGGCCGGCGCCACATCCTTTGCCGCGGCGGCGCAAAACCCGCTCAGCGTCCACGTGCTCGACCTGCAAAGCGGCCAGCCCACGGCCGGCGTGCGCGTCACGCTGGAGCAGCGCGCCGGGGAAGGGTGGCGCGCGCTCGCCGCCGGCGTCACCAACGCACAGGGCCGCATCGCCGCCCTGTACCCGGAAGACAAGGCGATGGCGGCCGGCGACTACCGCATCGTGTTCGAGACCGGCGAGCATTACGCGCGGCTGAAGCAGGACACGTTCTTCCCGCGCATTCCGGTCGAGTTCCGGGTCGGCGGCACCGCCCAGCACTACCACGTGCCATTGCTGCTCAGTCCTTTCGGTTATTCGACGTATCGGGGCAACTGACGGCGATGGCAGTACCGGCGGCATCCGCCGCCACCGTGCGCCACCCGATTTCCGGCCTTTCTATACTCGCCACTCCCTGTCATCGCAAACGAACGGAGTTGCCCGATGCTGAAATCGCCGTGGATGAAGTGGACTATCGTGCTGGGCATCGCCCTGGGCGGATTTTTCGACGGGATCCTGCTGCACCAGGTGCTGCAGTGGCACCATTTGCTGAGCCTCGTGCCGGGCATGGACGACCTGCGGCTGCAGGTGATGTGGGACGGCTACTTCCACGTGTTCATGTACGTGCTGGCGCTGCTCGGCATCTACGGGCTGTGGCGGGCGCGTCGCCGTGGCATGGCTGCGCCCGGCACCACGGCGCTGGCGGCGGCGCTGCTGCTGGGCTTCGGTATCTGGCACGTGCTGGATACGGTGTTGTCGCACTGGGTGCTGCGCATCCACCGCGTTCGTGTCGACAGCCCCGAGCCGCTGTTCTGGGACGTGCTATGGCTCGTGCTGTTCGGGCTCGTGCCGCTGGCGCTCGGGGCCTGGCTGCGCAAGCGCCCGCCGGGTACGGGCAATCCGAAGGTCACCATTTCCACGCTGGCCATCGCCGTCACCGTGGCCGGCGGCTGGGCATTGCGCGAACCGCCGGGGCAGCAGTTCACGGCCGTCGTCTTCGCGCCCGGCACCACGCCGGCGCAGGTGTTCCGCGCGCTCGACGCCGCCGATGCGCGCCTCGTCTGGACGGATCGGCCGATGGGCGTGGTGCTTGTTTCCGTGCCGAAGGAGCAGCGCTGGCGCTTCTACCGGCATGGCGCCGTGCTCGTGGGCGGGACCGGCCTGCCGGCAGGCTGCATCGGGTGGAGCCGGGTGTAGCGGCGGATGGCAGGGTGTGGCCAGGATGGCCAGGGACGTCATCCGCGCAGCAGCCGGACCACCGTGTCGATCGTGTAGGGCTTGCTCACGAAGAGGCAGTTGCTGTCCATGCCCGCCAGCAGCGCCGGCGACGTGTACCCCGACGTGAGCACGATCTTCATGCCGGGATGGCTTCGGGCGACCGTGGCGGCCAGCTCGAGCCCGGTTTTGCCGGGCATCATGATGTCCGAGAACAGCGCGTCGATCGCGCCGCCGCTATCGAGCACCTGCAATGCCTCGGCCGCCGAATAGGCGACCCGTACCGCGAAGCCGTGGTTCGCCAGCAATGCCTCGGCCAGGTCGGCCAGTTCGCGTTCGTCGTCGACGACGAGCACCGTGAGCGCCCCGGCGGTCACGAATTGCCCCCTACCGTGCCCGCCGGCCGTGCACCGCCCGGCCAGCGTGGCATCGTCACGGTGAAGGTGGTGCCGTCGGCCGCATTCGAGACCACGCCCACCTGCCCGCCATGGGCGAGGGCGATCTCGCGCGAGATGAACAGGCCGATGCCCAGGCTGGTGCGTTCGGCGTCTTCATCGTCATGGCAGGCGCTGGCAGCGATCCGCACCATGGGATCGAAAATGCTGGCGATCTTGTCCGGGGGGATCGCCGGCCCGCGGTTGTTGATAACGATCGATATCTCGCCATCGTTGTCAGTGACACCGATCGCTACCGGCGCATCCTCGCTGCCATACTGCAGCGCATTGCCGATGAGGTTCGACAGCATCTGGGCAACGCGGCCTTCATCGAATACCGCTTCGAGCCGGTGCGGCGCGCGCAATGCGATATCGCGCCGCGGGTGGGCGGTGCGCAGTTCATTGGCCACCTGGGTGCAGAGGGCCGCCAGGTCGCCCTCGCCGGCCCGGACTGGGATGCCGGGGCCGAGATGGGTGCGCGTGAAATCGATCAGGTCATTAATGAGCCTGCTCATGCGCCTGGCGCTGTCGAACATGCGCCTGGCGACGAGCACATATTTCGGCGGCACATCGGCGCCCTGCATGATGATGCTCGAGCCGCTGACCAGCGTGCCCAGGGGATTGCGCAAGTCGTGGCCGAGGATCGCCAGGAACATGTTCTGCGATTGCTTGACCAGGCTCTGGTACCGGGCGACCGACTCGGCAAGCGTCTGGTCGACGGCCTCGTTGAAGCGCATCATGTCGACCATGACCGTGCCCGAGCAGTCGCCCACCCTGGCCGCCCACAGCGCCAGCACGCTGGCACGCAGCGCACGGTATTCGGACACGAGCTGCACGACGGTATAGCCGGACAACAGGCGGGCCTCGGCGTGGACCTCGGCGGCCGTGTCGCCTTTGCCGCGCTTGCCGTTGCCGATGGACTTGGCCGCGGACTCGACGTCGGACTGTTCGGTTTCGAGATCGTCGGCGAACACGAGCAGCATCTGGCGAGCATGGTCGCGCAGGTCGTTGTCGGTCATGGTGAGGGCGGGCGGTTCGATGGTACGCGCGAAATCTTCCCACGCCTGCAGGATCGGTTCCATATTGTCGCGTATGAAAACGGCGAGTCGGGGGTGTGCCATGAAGATACTGCCTTATTTGAGCCGCGGCTTTGCAAGATTCGCATCGACCGGGTATCCGATAATATCAGCTATGCGGTGAAAATAATTTCCTGGCGGAAGATTGCACGGTAATGAAAATAAATCCGAAATAATTAGGTATTCATCGCAAAGTCCTGTATCGTTTGTCTGGCACTGAATCAAGTCGTTGTTATTGTTGGTCTTTCTCTCCCGTCTAGCCAATCCGGTTTTCCGTTTGGCGGTCCCGTTTGATTTCCTCCGTTATTCCTCTTGGTCAACCGTGCATACCGGGCGTCTTTGCCCATGCAATATTTAAAGGACTAAATAAAATGACTACTCAAACCGGCACCGTAAAATGGTTCAACGATTCCAAGGGCTTCGGCTTCATTACGCCTGATGCTGGCGGCGGCGACCTGTTCGCGCACTTCCAGGACATCCAGTCGGAAGGCTTCAAGAGCCTGTCCGAAAACCAGCGTGTGTCGTTCGAACGCTCGACCGGCCCGAAGGGCGAGAAAGCCGGCAATATCCGCGCGATCTGATCGGCCGGACCGGCACTCGCGGCCCGCACCACGCAGATAGCGTGGGCGCCGCCGCGATGCCAGGCCCGCAATGCAAAAGCCCACCGCAAGGTGGGCTTTTGCATTGCGGGCCATGAACGCACAGGCACGCCGCCGGCGCTACGGCATCGCGGCATGTCCGTTCGCCGGCTGCGCCGGCAGCTGCACCAGCGCATTCTTCATTTCGGCCGCCTCGTGCGCGGGCGTGCGGCCGAAGAAGCGCTTGAATTCGCGGCTGAACTGGGAGCTGCTTTCATAGCCCACGCGGTGGCAGGCGGTGGCCGCGCTCAGGCCATCCTGCACCATCAGCAGCCGTGCCTTGTGCAGGCGTGTCGTCTTCAGGTACTGGATCGGGGTCGTTTGCGTGACGGCCTTGAAATGCGCATGGAAGGCGGCCAGGCTCATGCCCGCCTCGCCAGCCAGCGTGCCCACGTCGATGGGCCGGTCGTAACTCGCATGGATGCGCCGCAGCGCCTTGCCGATCTTGCCGAAATGACTTTGCTGCGTGAGCGCGGCGTGGATGGCGCCACCCTGCGGGCCGACGAGCACCCGGTACAGCAGTTCGCGCACGATGCCCGGGCCCAGGATGGCCGCCTCGGTCTCCGATTGCAGCGCCTCCAGCAGCCGCAGCAGCGTATCGCTCATCCGCTCGTCGAGTGGCGTGGACACGATGCCGGCGGGCGGCGCGGCGCGCTGGCGGTGCCGCTCTTCCAGCGCCAGCACCAGTTCGGCGGCCACCTTCAGGTCGATCGGCACGGACACGGCCAGCATCGGTTCGGCGGGACTGGCCTCGGTCTCGGACTCGAACGGCAGCGGCACGGACAGCACCAGGTAGTGGTGGGCGTCGTAGACATAGCCCTGGCCGCCGGTGAACCCGCGCTTGCGGCCCTGGCACACGATGACGATGCAGGGGTCGTACATGACGGGCGTGCGCGCGATGCTCTCGTTGGCGCGCATGAATTTCAGGCCGGGCAGGGCCGACAGCGTATAGCCTTCGTGAGGCGCCAGCCGTTCGAGCAGGCTGACGATGCGGCGTTGGCGCGAATCGTTCATGGATAAAAGCGTGCGGGTTTGGAGAATCGTGCAATCGGCAAATATTAATCGATATTTTTCGTTTCGCCAGCGGCCGGCATACTCCTTCCATCGCAACGAACAAGGAGAACACCATGAATGCAGCAGAACGGAAAGTCGTCCTGATCACCGGCGCCAGCAGCGGCATCGGCGAGGCCACGGCCACCCATCTTGCCGCCCGCGGCATGCACGTGGTCCTGGGAGCGCGCCGCGCCGGGCGGCTGGAGGAACTGGCCGCCCGCATCGACGCCGAAGGCGGTTCGGCGACGGTCCGCGAGCTCGATGTGACAAGCCTGGAAAGCATGCAGGCGTTCGTCGATTTCGCCCTCGAACGCCATGGCCGCGTGGACGTCATCGTCAACAACGCCGGCGTGATGCCGCTGTCGAAGCTCGAGGCGCTCAAGGTCGACGAATGGAACCGCATGATCGACGTGAACGTGCGCGGCGTGCTGCACGGCATCGCCGCCACGCTGCCGGTGATGCAGCGGCAGCGGAGCGGGCAGATCATCAACATGGCGTCGATCGGCGCCTACACGGTCAGCCCCACGGCCGCCGTGTATTGCGCCACCAAATTCGCCGTCGCGGCGATCTCGGAAGGATTGCGCCAGGAAGTGGGCGGCGATATCCGCGTTACCGTGGTGTCGCCGGGCGTGGTGGAATCGGAGCTGGCCGAGTCGATCTCCGACCCGGGCGGGCGCGAGGAGATGCGCGCCTTCCGGCGGATCGCCATCAAGCCCGAGGCGATCGCCCGCACGATCCACTTCGCGATCGAACAGCCGGCCGACGTGGACGTCAGCGAGATCATCGTGCGCCCTACCGCCAGCCCGTACTAATGACCAGCGCGGCGGCGCTGAACAGTGCGCGCCATCCGCTACACTGCCGGTATCCGCATCCAACTGGAGCCAGCATGGCAGACCGGCAGTCGAACTCTCCGCAATTCACGCCCGAAGCGAGCCGCGACGAGCAGGTGCCCGCGATCGCAGCCTCCATCGAGCAGCGCCGGCACCAGATCTTTCCGGTGCTGGCGGAACACGAAATCAGGCGCCTCATGCGCTTCGGCAGCGTGCGCACCTACGACGATGGCGTGCGCATCCTCGAGGCGGGCTTCACGCCGTTCGGCATGGTGCTGGTACTCGCGGGCCGCATGGCGGCGCACCGCTACGACGGACTGGGGAACTCGGCCCTGATCGTCGAGCATGGTCCGGGCGAATTCACGGCCGAGGTATCGCAGCTGGCTGGACGGCCGTCGCTGGTGAACGTGACGGCGGTGGGCCGCGTGGAAGCGCTCGTCATCCCGGCCGACCAGTTGCGCGCCCTCGTGATTGCGGAGGCGGAACTGGGCGAGCGCATCGTGCGGGCGCTGATCCTGCGCCGCGTGAACCTGATCGACTCCGGTTCGGGCGGCCCCGTGCTGGTCGGCCCGCCGGGGCACCCGAACGTGTTCCACCTGCAAAGCTTTTTGACAGCGAACGGCTACCCGCACACGATGCTCGATCCGCGCGAGGATGGCGATGCGCAGGCGCTGTGCGAGCACTACCAGCCCACGGGGGAAGACTGGCCATTGGTCGTGTGCCCGGACGGCAGCGTGAAGATGAACCCGTCCAATGCCGACATGGGCCGCTGCCTGGGCATGCTGCCGGAACTCCCGGCTGGCAAGGTGTGGGACGTGATCGTCGTCGGCGCCGGGCCTGCCGGCCTGGCGACAGCCGTGTATGCGGCATCGGAAGGGCTGTCCGTGCTGGCGCTGGAGCAGCGCGCGTTCGGCGGGCAGGCGGCGGCCAGCGCGCGCATCGAGAACTACCTGGGTTTCCCTACGGGGATCTCGGGCGGCGCGCTGGCCGGCCGCGCCTACGTGCAGGCGATGAAGTTCGGCGTGGAGGTGGCCATTCCGATGGCGGCGGCGCACCTGGCATGCGACGCGTCGCCGCTGGCGATCGAGCTTGCCGATGACCGGCGAGTGCTGGGCCGCACCGTCGTGCTGTCCTGCGGCGCCCGCTATCGCCGCCCGTCGCTTGCCAACATCAAGCAGTTCGAAGGCCGCGGCATCTACTACTGGGCGTCGCGCATCGAGGCGAACCTGTGTGCCGGCGCCGAGGTGATCCTCGTCGGCGGCGGCAACTCGGCGGGGCAGGCGGCGGTATTCCTGTCGGCCCATGCGGCGAACGTGCACATGCTGGTGCGCGGCGACGGCCTGAAGGCCACCATGTCGACTTACCTGATCGAGCGCATCCGCGCCACGCCGAACATCGAGATCCACCCGCACACGGAAATCGTGGCGCTGGAAGGCGACGACGAAGGCCTGAAATCGGTCCGCTGGCGCAACAACCGCTCGCTCGGCGAAAAGGAGTGCGAAGTGTGCAGGGTGTTCCTGTTCATCGGCGCCGACCCGAACACGGACTGGCTGGGCGACTGCGGCGTGGAAGTCGATGCGCAGGGCTTCATCCGCACCGGCGCCGCGGTAACGGCACCGGCCGCAGGAGGAGGCGAAGGCGCACGCGCGGCGCTGGAAACAAGCGTGCCGGGCGTGTTCGCCATCGGCGACGTGCGGTCGGGGTCGACGAAGCGCGTGGCGGCCGGCGTGGGCGAGGGCGCCCAGGTGGTGGCGCAGATCCACGACCACCTGGCGGCAAGCCGCTAGCGCCGCGCAATCACTCGGCCCCGCTTTCATGGCCGAGCGTGTTGCCCGGCGATGCATCCATGCCGCCGTGCACGCGCTCCACAGGAAGCGCAGGCCGGGTGCCGACAGGCGGTGGCCTGACCAGGCGGTCACGACTTCCTGACTGGAGCGCCCATGAACAGTACGCGTGCAATCACGTCTTCAGGGACGCCCTGGCTGCAGAGCAGGGACTTCAGGTACTCGGAATTGTTTTCATTATGCAGAGCCAGCGCGGCATTCACATACGCGGCCTGGACGTAATTCTTTCGCCTGCAGACGTAGGCAAGAGCGGGGAACATGGCTTCTTCTCCTGTGGAATCACAGTGGCGCGGAGAAGAGGCGTTAATTCACTTCGCGGAACGTGTAGATGCATCGACCTTAGCACGTTTGGCCGTTCGCCGCCGGTTTACCGTCTGCTACCGGCCGGCTTTCGAAGGAGAGACTATGTGCCGGGGCCGAGGTGATTCTCGTCGTCGGCAGCAATTTCCTGTTGTGCGAGTTCGCTGTAGCGCATGTCCGCAGGCGTGTGGCGGCCGATCTCGGCCTTCTGGTCTTCCTCGGCCCGAACGTGTGCGGGGCGGGCGAGGATCGAGCGATGCCAGGCGTCGAGCGCCGGCAGCTCGTCGAGCAGCGCGAGCCGGTCGGCAATCTTGAGGATGGAGCCGATCATCAGGTCGGCGACGGTGAAGTCATCGCCCACGAACCAGTCGCGCCCGCCGCGCGCCTGCTCGAGCATCGCCAGCCGCTCTTTCGCCTCCCGCACGACGGCCGGACGCCTGGCATTTTTCACCTGTTCGTCGTCCATGAAGTACGCCACCTCGGCCACGTTGAACAGCAGGGGTTCGATCGAGTTCAGGCCGGCAATCACCCATTGCAGCGCGGCGGCGCGTTCGGGTGTGTTCTCTGCGCCGATGCATCGGCCGGCGCGCATGGCGACGTCGAGCACGATCGCGCCGCTCTCGAAGACGGGCGGCCGGCCATCCTCCTGCAGCACGGGCAACTGGCCGAAGGGCTGCAGCGAATCGATATAGCCGGCCGATTTCATGGTCGGCGCATCCACGAGCCTTACCTCATAGGGCCAGCCGACTTCGTTGAGGATCCAGCGCACGCGGTGGTCGCGTACCTGGCCGGCGGCGAACGGCGGTGCCCATTTCATTGCGGTGACGATGATCATGAGATGTCCTCGGGGTAGATGTCGGCGCGTTGCAGCCACGCCATCGCCTCGGCCATGGCGGCCGGCCGCAGCGTCACGGTGACGGTGCGGCCGGTCTTGTGCCGGGACACCAGCGCGGCACGCTCCAGCACGCTCAAGTGCTTGGGCACGGTCGGCATCGCCAGCGGCAACGGTGCCGCCAGTTCGCTTACCGTGAGCGACCGCGCATTCGACAGCCGCTGCAGCATGGCCCGCCGGGATGGATCGCCGGGATGGATCGCCGGGATGGATCACCCAATGCACGGTAGATCGTGTCGAGCCTGTCCGTTTGCATACTTCACTATAGGGTGAAGTATTTGGCTTTTTCAAGGCGAAATTGTGCCAGGGCGCGAGAAGTCCGGGGGGGCGAGTCGGATCGGCCTTACCTGCTCGCCACGCACGGAGGCGGCAGTAGCGGGCCGCTGCTCAGCCAATTCCCGATACCTGATATCGCGTGCCGCAGGTGGTCGCTGGCACCCCGAACAATCGCAATTGCCGATACGTCGTATCGAAACTCCGGCGTTCGGTTCTGGCAGGACCGCTGCTATCGTTGCCCCTACAAAAACGTCACGACAATGTGGAGACAACCATGCAGAACCTCGCTCAAGGGCGTGCGCCGGAAACCTGGCGCGGCCGCGGCATCCTGATGCTGTGCCATTTCACCGGCATGGTCGACCTGGTCGCACTGCCCGTCTGGGTCGGCGCACTGGTCCAGCACTACCGGTTCAGCCTCGAACAGGCCGGCATCACGGTCACCGCGTTCCTGGCCGGCGCGGTCGCCGCCAGCCTCTTCACGGCGCCGCGCTTCGGCTGGCTGCCGCGCACCGCCTGCGTGGCCGGCGGCTATGGCATCGCGGCACTGGCATTCGCGGGTGCCGCTTTCACGGCGGACTTCGGTACCCTGGCATTGCTGCACCTGGTTGCCGGCCTGGCCGCTGGCACCGCGCTGTCGGTCACGCACGGCACCATCGGCCGCAGTGCCAATCCGCACCGGCTGTTCGCGCTGGCCGGTACGGCACTGGGCTTCGGCGCGGTGGTCTTCTACGCGGCCGTGCCGCCGGCGATCGCGGCGCATGGCGGCGCCACGCTGTTCAAGGTGCTGGCCGGCCTGATGGCCGTGACGGCGCTGGCCGCGCTGGCATTCCCGCGGCACGCGAAGGCGGGACACGAGCATGTCGTACACGGCCGGCTGTCGCGCGCCGCGTGGTGCGCCATCTTCGGCGTTACCGCGATGGCGCTGAACCAGGCGCTCACGTTCAGCATGCTGGACCGGATCGGCATCATGCGCGGCTTCGGGCAGGAAGCCGTCAACCAGCTGCTGGTGGCGGTCGGCCTGGTGAACCTGCTGCCGGCGGCCATCGCCGGTTTCATGGACAAGCGCCTGAATCCCGTGCGCGTGGCGCTGGTGGCGGCGCCGCTGCAGGCCGCGCTGGCGGTGACGATCTCGCTGGCCGCCGGCTACCCGCAATATGCGCTGGCGGCCAGTGTCTATCCGGCCGTGCTGATCTTCATGCATACCTTCCTGTTCGGCCTGATCGCACGGCTCGATCCGAGCGGCCGCGCACTGGCGTCCACGCCGGCCATGATGATGACCGGGTCGGCGATCGGCCCGGCGCTGGCCGGCACGGTGGCGACACACGCCGGGTTTGGCGGCCTGGCCGCACTGGCGGTGGCGGTGGGGGCATGCGCCACGCTGTGCTTCGCGCTTGTGGCGCGCCAGGCCGGCACGCCTGTGGCGGCCACGGCCTGAACCCGAGCCCGAGCCCGAGCCCGAGCCCGAGCCCGAGCCCGAGCCCGAGCCCGAGCCCGAGTATTTCATTCTTCAAGGAGCAAGGAACGACGCAAGCCATTCGCCTGGCCGAAGCCAACGCCATCCCGATAGCCGCGTTCGGCCACGGCAAGTTCATCCGGCAGGCAGGCTCGGTGCCCGTGCAACGCGCCGGTGTCGCCATCGGGGCATGTGTTTTACCGCTGCTGAATTACCGCGGCTGAAACCCGCCTGACGGCACAAGCGCGCTTTCAACCAGTCCCGCCGCGCGGGCCGCCGCTTCCAGCAGCACCGCGTCGATGCTTGCCAGGTCGGCCGGCTTCGTCAGGTGCGCATCGAGGCCGGCGTCGCGCGAGCGCTGCCGGTCCTGTTCCGTTCCCCAGCCGGTCAACGCTACCAGCATGGCGTTCGCCATGCCGTCGATGCGGCGCAGCGCCGGGGCGATCTCGTAGCCGCTGTGGTCGGGCAGGCCGATATCGAGCATCACCACGTGCGGCCGGTCGCGTGCCGCGATGGCCAGCGCGGCGTTTCCGGTGTGCGCCATGTCCACCGCGTGGCCGCGCATCTCCACCAGTGCCGCCAGCATCTGCGCCGCATCGACATTGTCGTCGACCACCAGCACGCGCAAGGCAGCGGGTGCGCCGGGGATGCCGGCAGCCCCGGCATCCCCGGCGGCGACTTGCCCGGTATCGCTTTCGGTCAAGGGCAGGATGACCGTGAAGCGGCTGCCCCGGCCCGCCCCGTCGCTTTGCACGCCCACGGTGCCGCCATGCAGTTCGACGAGGCGCTTGACGAGGTTCAGGCCCACGCCAAGCCCGCCCTGCGCCAGTTCGTGATGTTGCGCGACCTGGGCATACAGGTCGAACACGGTCGGCAGCATGGCCGCATCGATGCCGATGCCGTTGTCGGCCACGGCGATCGCGATGGTTCCCTCTTCGAGACTGGCGGCGACCTCGATCCAGCCTTCCGGCGGCGTGTACTTGGCGGCATTGTTGACGAGGTTGCTCAATACCTGGGCGATCCGGTGGCGGTCGACGAACAGCATGACGGGCCCCGCTGGCAAGTCGAGGGTCAGCCGGTGCCGGCCCGCCTTCACGAGCGGCGCGCTGATTTCCAGCGCGTCGCGCACCACCTGGTCGAGCTGCACCGGTTCGCGGCGCAGCGCCACCTTGCCTTCGGACAGGCGCGCCATGTCCAGCAGGTCGTCGACCAGGCGCACCATGTGCGTGACCTGGCGCCGCATCATGCCGTGGATCCGCTCCGCATCCGGACCCGTGGGGCGCGCCTGCATCAGTTCCAGGCCCGTGCGGATCGGCGCCAGCGGATTGCGCAGCTCGTGCGCAAGCGTGAACAGGAATTCGCTTTGCATGCGGTTCTTCGCGGTCAGCTCGTCCGCCAGCCGCTGCAGCTCCCGCTCGGCTTGCGCGCGCGCGTCCACATCGACCACCGTGCCGACGAAGCCGTTCGGCCGGCCCAGGTCGTCGAAACGCGGCATGCCGGCGTCGATGAACCAGCGGTAGGTGCCATCGTGCCCGCGCAGCCGGTAGTCGAACGAGAACGGCGCGTGGTCGTCATTGGCCGCCAGGAAGATGGCGCGCGCCCGCTGGAGATCTTCCGGATGGACGTTTTCCAGCCAGCCCAAGCCCAGGTCCTGCCCGGGCGAGCGGCCCGTGTATTCATACCAGCGCCGGCTCAGGTACGTACATTGGCCATCGGATGTCGTCGTCCACAGCATCACCGGCGCCATGTCGACGAGCGAACGGAAGTACGTTTCACGCTGTTCCAGCTCGGCATGGCGCTCCTGGCGCTCGCGTGCCATGCCGAGCTGGCGCTGCACGCGCGCCAGCAATTCGGCCGCGGCAAATGGCTTGACCAGGTAGTCGTCGGCGCCAGCATGCAGGCCTTCCACCTTGGCTTCCTGGCCGGCCCGCGCCGACAGCAGAATCACCGGCAGGTGGCGCAGCGGTTCGCTGGCGCGGATACGGGCGAGCAGGCCGAAGCCGTCCAGCCGCGGCATCATCACGTCGCTGAGCAGCAGGTCGGGTGGATCTTGCCGCAGCAGCGCGAACGCGGCCTCGCCATCGGCGCACACGGTCACGTCGGCATGCGGCTCGAGCAGCGATTTCAGGTACGCGCGCATGTCGTTGTTGTCGTCCGCGACCAGGATGCGCGGCAGAGACGCTGCGGCCGGCTGCGCGGGCATGCGGCTGTCCGGCGAGTCCGTTGGTACGGGCGCCGGTTCCGGCGCATCGGGCAGCCAGCGCAGCGCTTCCTCGACAAAGGACGCGGCGCCCATGCGGCGCGCATCGTCGCCGTCGACAGGCGCGTCCTCCGAGTCGCCGCCGTGGTCGATGCGCTCGGCGGGCAGGTGGGCATGGCCGAAGGGAATGTCGACGTCGAAGCGGGTGCCGTTGCCCTCCTTGCTGTGCACGGCGATGCTGCCGCCGTGCAGGCGCACCAGTTCCTGGATCAGCGCCAGGCCGATGCCGGTGCCTTCGTAGGTGCGGCCCGGCGTGCCTTCGATGCGGTGGAAGCGCTCGAATACGCGCGGCAGTTCCGCGGCCGGAATGCCGCTGCCGGTATCGCGCACGGACAGCCGCGCCATGCCGGCATGGCGGTACAGGCTGACGATGACCGCGCCCTGCAAGGTGAACTTGAACGCGTTCGACAGCAGGTTGAAGACGATCTTTTCCCACATGTCGCGGTCGATGTAGACGGGCTGGCCCAGGTCCTCGATGTCGAGGCGGTACTGCAATCCGCCTTTCTCCATCGCCGATTCGAACACGCCGGCCAGGTCGGTGGTGAGCTGCGCCAGGTCGAGCGGAACATAGGTGGCCAGCGCACGCCCCGCCTCGATGCGCGAGAAGTCCAGCAGCGAGTTCACCAGCTTGAGCAGCCGCAGGGCATTGCGGTGCGTAACGTCGATGCGCTTGCGCTGCCCCGGCGGCAGCACTTCCCGCGCATCAGCCAGCGCGTCGGCCAGCGGACCGAGGATGAGTGTCAGGGGCGTACGGAATTCGTGCGAGACATTGGAAAAGAACGCGGTCTTGGCGCGGTCGATCTCGGCCAGTTCCTGGGCACGGCGCTGCTCCTTTTCATACGCGACCACGTTGCCGACGGCCGTGTTGACGGTGGCGCCGAGCAGTTCGTAGAAGTGCAGGTAGTCTTCGTCGAGCGCGCGCGCCGCGCTGACGCCGGCCACGACGAAGCCATACAGCTCCGCCTGGCCAGGCACCGTGACCGGCAGCACGAGCGCCGCGTCGGGCGCCGCCTCGTAGGGACCGCACGGGCGGTCGCCGAACCGTGCCCGCAAGCCGTGCACCTGCCGGGGAGCGCGCGCCGCGGCCGCGCTGGCGAACGGCCACAATGCATCGTCCGCCGTCGCGATGGCCGGGGCCATGTGGGCATGCCCGGCGGTGCCGGCCGCGCCGCGCAGCAGCAGTTTCCCGTTGTGCGCATCGATCTGGTACAGCAGCACGAACGGCAGGTCGAGCGCCATGCCCTGGTACTGGGCCTCGATGTCGTGGGCAATGTCGCTGATCGCCCGGGCATCGGAGATGGCGGCGTTCAGGTCGCGCAGCACGCGGGTGCGGCGCGCGTTCAGCACCGCCGGCGTGGCTTCCGTGATCGGGTGGAAGATGCCGCCCACTTCGCCCGTTTCATCGCGGATCGGCGAGAACGAGAACGTCATGAACGCTTCCTCCAGGTAGCCGACGCGGTCGAGGAACATGCGCTGGTCGCGGATGTACACGCCTTCGCCATGGTGCGCGCGTTCGAACGCGTCACCCACCACGGGCAGCGCGCTGGCCCACACTTCCTTGAACGCGCCGCCCATCGCGCGCGGATGCAGGTCGCCGCAGATCGGGCGGTAGGCATCGTTGTAGATCTGGATATCGTCCGGCCCCCATGCCACGAGGATCGGAAAGGTGGACGACAGGCACAGGCTGACGGACGTGCGCAGGCTTTGCGGCCAGCTTCCGAGCGGTCCCAGTGGCGTGGCCGACCAGTCCATCGAACGGATCAGCGCACCCATTTCGCCGCCGCCCGCCAGCCAGCTCAAGTCGTCGTTCATCGGGGGCAGGGCGGTGGGAGTGGGAGACATAATGCTTTACGGAAAGTAAAAAGGTCGATCGTACCGATCGTCAACATATTGTATGTCAGCAAGTGAGATTGCTCGACAAAATCAGCATGGCGGCGTGCGCGCCCGGCTGCTTATTGCTGGCCTACAATCGAAGCTTTCATTATCGGAGAATTTCATGTCGGCCGCATCCGCAACCGTCGAACAGGGCATCGTGGCTGCCGGCGTCGGCAAGTTCCAGTACCGCCTGTTCGTGATCTTCGGACTGGTGTGGATGGCCGACGCGATGCAGGTACTGTCCATCGGCTTCTCGGCGCCATCGATCGCGAAGACGTTCGGCATCGCGATGCCGCAGGCGCTGCAAACGGGGACGTTCTTCTTCATCGGCATGCTGGTCGGCGCCTTTGCGTTCGGCCGGCTGGCGGACCGTATCGGCCGGCGGCCAGTGCTGATGGCAGCGGTGGTGATCGATGCCTGCTGCGGCGTCGCATCGGCGTTCGCGCCGGATTTCACCTGGCTGCTGGCGCTGCGTTTCCTGACCGGCATCGGCGTGGGCGGCACGCTGCCGGTCGACTACACGATGATGGCGGAATTCCTGCCCAGCGACCGGCGCGGCCGCTGGCTCGTGATGCTCGAATCGTTCTGGGCCGTCGGCACGATCCTGCTGGCGATCCTGGCGCTGTTCGCGGCGTCGTGGGGCGACAATGCGTGGCGCGTGATCTTCTTCGTCACCGGCATCCCGGCCCTCGTGGGCGTGGTGCTGCGCCTGTATATCCCCGAATCGCCGATGTACCTGAACCGCAGCGGCAACCCGGAAGGCGCCCGCAAAGTGCTGGAGCGGGTGGCCGAGGCCAATGGCCGCAACGTGCCGATCCCGCCGCTGCTGCCGGATGGCGCGGGCCGGCATCCGCTGTCCGCGCTGTTCTCGAAGCACCTGCGCCGCCGCAGCGTGGCGCTGTTCGCCGCCTGGGGCCTGATCTCGATCGCTTACTATGGCGTGTTCGTCTACCTGCCCGTGAAGCTGGGCGCGGAAGGTTTCGGCTTCATGCGCGGCCAGGTGTTCCTGATCGTGCTGGCGCTCGTGCAGCTGCCGGGCTTCGCGCTGTCCGCCTATGGCGTCGAACGGTGGGGGCGCAAACCCACGCTGGTGGGCTTCCTGGTGCTCAGCGCCCTGGGCTGCATGTGCTACAGCCTCGGGAGTTCGACGCCGGTCGTCGTGGGCTCGACCTTGCTGATGAGTTTTGCGCTGCTGGGCACCTGGGGGGCGCTGTATGCGTTCACGCCGGAGGTGTATCCGACCGACCTGCGCGCCAGCGGCATGGGCATGGCGGGCGCGGTGGCGCGCTTCGGCGGGCTGTTCGCCCCGGCCATCGTGGCGCCCGTGATGGCCACGCACTTCACGCTGGCGCTGGGGATGCTCGCGCTGTTCCTGCTGGCGGGGGCGGGGGCGATCCTGTGCGTGGATGCGGAGACGCGCAACCGGGTGCTGGAGTGATAGTGCTGAAAGCCCAGGATGTGAGTTGGTCCACGGCTGGCAAGTCGAGCTGCATGCAGGCACCCAGGAACAAATGCCGGGATCAGGGAGGAGTGCCAGCCTGCAGGCTGGCACTCCTCACCCCGGCTACTGCCGCCGGGTAGCTTGCCCGGACGTCAGAACACCGCCCGCAACGTCGCCGACGCCGTGCGCGGCTCCGCATAGTGCAAGCCGTTATAGAACCCCACGCGGTTGTAGTAGGTCTTGTCGAACAGGTTGTTCACGTTGACGCTGGCCGTGAAGTGGTCGTTGATGCGGTAGCTGGCCATCAGGCTGGCGAGCCAGATCGAACCCTGCGAGATGCGCGACAACGCCGTGATCGGAGCACCCTTGGCGTTGTAGGCGCCGGTCGGTTGCTGCGCCGTGTTCCACATATTGCTTTGCCAGTTGACGCCGCCGCCGACCGTGTAGCGGCGCTCCGCGCCGAAACGATACGTGGTGAACACCTTCAGCAGGTTGCGCGGCACCACCGTGTTGATCGGGTTGCCGCGCGCATCGCGCGAACGGGTGTGGCTGTAGCCGGCCGAGAGGTTCCATTCACGCAGCACCTGGCCGGAGGCTTCCACTTCGAAGCCGTCGACCTTGTTGCCCTTGCCCGTGGAACGGTAGGCCTGCACGGCGCCGGGCAGGGAATTCGGCGGCACGCTGTCGTCGATCTCGCCCACGTTGTCCTTCTCGCTCTTGAACACGGCCGTGGAGAAGTTCACGCGCCGGTCGAACAGTTCGGCCTTGACGCCCGCCTCGATGCTCTTGCCTTCGACCGGTTCGAGGAATTCGTTGTTCCTGTCGCGCAGGTTCTGCGGCTGGAAGATGCTCGTGTACGTGGTGTACGCGGTCCACTGTTCGTTCAGGTCGTACAGCAGGCCCGCGTACGGCGTGTTCATCGAGCCGAGCGTGAAGCCGGTGGTGGTACCGGCACTGCCGTCGGCGTTGAAGTTGCGCGTGCGCGTCGTGTAGTCGCCATGGCGCAGGCCCGCGATTGCCTTCAGGTCGTCGGTGAGGTGCAGGCGCGTGGCCAGCGACAGCGCTTTCTGGTCGACGTTGCCGATGCTGGTCGGTACCGCGCCGACCGTTGTCGGGAACTGCGGCACATCGCCCGTCCACGTCTGCCAGTTCGGGATCATGTCATAGCCGGCCGGCACCGCGCCGATGGTGACGCGCTGCGAGATCGTTTCGCGGTCCGCCTTGCCCCAGCCGAACACGATGTCGTGGCGGCGGCCGAACAGGTCGAACTTGCCGTCCACATTGACCTCGATCACGTCCATCGTTTCATCCGCCGGGAAGCGGCCGGAAGCGACGATGATGCCGCTGCCGTCCGCGCGCGGGTAGCCGCCATAGCCGAAGTACAGGCTACCGTCCTGCACGCGGTCGGTCTTGCTCCACGAGGCGCGCAGGCGCCAGTCGCCGGCGAAGCGGTGTTCCAGCGTGGCGAACGTTTTCTTCTCGTCGATGTTCCAGGATGCCCAGGGCGTCGACAGGTTCAGGTCCGACGGCAGGTTGGCCAGCGAGCCGTCCGCGTTCCAGTAGGGCACGGTGCCCCACGTGGAACCGCGCGGATCGGACTTCTGGCGCTCGTAGCCCACCGCCACCACGGTGGCCGGGCCGAGGTCCGCTTCGACGATGCCATACAGCGCGCCCAGGTCCTGCTCGTACAGGGGCCGGAACGATTCAGCCTTCTGCTTCGCGGTCACGAAGCGGCCGCGCAGCTTGCCGTCGAAGGCCAGCGGGCCCGAGACATCGAACTCGGCGCGGCGCAGGTCGTACGTACCGAGGCGCAACGCCGCATTGGCCTGGAACTCGCGCGTGGGGCGCTTGCGCACCTGGTTGATGGTGGCCGACGGATCGCCGGCGCCCGTCGTCAGGCCCGTGGCGCCGCGCACCACCTCGATGCGGTCGTACACCACATTGTCGCCGTTGGTCTTCAGCGAACCGCCGAACAGGTTCAGCATGCCGTCGACCTGGAAGTTGTTGATCGCGTAGCCGCGTGCGTTGTACGTGATGCGCTCGGTGTCGTTGTAGTTCACGTAGATACCGGTCACTTGCTGCATCGTCTCGGCCAGCGTCTGCAGGCCCTGTTCCTCCATGCGCTCGCGCGTGACGATCGACAGCGACTGCGGCGTTTCGCGCGGGCTCAGGTCCAGGCGCGTGCCGCTGGCGATGGGGCCGGTCGTCGTGTACGAACCGCTGTTCTCCGTGGTCGCATCCTTCGTGCCCGTCACTTCGATTTCAGCCATCGTGGCCGGTGGCGTCTGTGGCGCGGTCTGTGCGTGCGCCTGCCAGAGAGGGAAGGCGGCGAGGATGGCGGCCGTGGTGGCGCGCAGGGCGAGGCGGGTGGAACCTGAAGTTGGTGTGCTCATGATTGTTATGGGAATGGTCGTGGACGCATGCGGACTAATTGATAATGCTAACACGAATGATTCTCATTTGATAGTCGAGACGTGCCAGTAAAGGCGTGGCATGTTTCATGCTAAATGTTTCATGCCGAATACTGGCTGCAAACTTCACCCATCACTGAAAGGACCACCATGCAACGCACCGACGTCACCGAAATGATCATGACCGCCAAGATCCGCAAGGGGATCAAGTGGGGCGACGTGGCCGCGCAGGTCGGATTGTCGAAGGAATGGGTCACGGCTGGCTGCCTGGGCCAGATGACATTCGATGCGCGCCAGGCGGCCATCGTGGGCGACGTGTTCGGCCTGCCGGAAGACGCGGTGCTGCTGCTGCAGCAGGTGCCCTACCGTGGCTCGCTGCCGACGGCCGTACCGACCGATCCGCTGGTCTACCGTTTCTATGAACTGGTGAGCGTGTACGGCACCACGTTCAAGGCGCTGATCCACGAGGAATTCGGCGACGGCATCATGTCCGCGATCGACTTCCGCATGGATTTGCAGCGCGAGCCGGATCCGGCTGGAGACCGGGTCAGCATCACCATGTCCGGCAAGTTCCTGCCCTACAAGACTTACTGATCGAGGCTGCACCGGCGCGGTGCAGGTGAGCCTTCATGGTGCGGGCCATCAGGCGGCACGGGTGGCCAGGTCCTGCACCAGGATCTCCTGGATCCGGTATTCGGCGGCCACGGGCCGCCCGAACAGGAAACCCTGGAAGTGCGAACAGCCTTCGGCCTGCAATTGACGGAACTGTTCCTCGGTCTCGACGCCTTCGGCGGTGATTTCGATCAGCAGGCTGCTGGACAGGCCGGTGATCGCGCGGATGATCGCCATCGCCTCGCGGCTTTCGCCCATGTCGCGCACGAACGATCGGTCGATCTTGATCTTGTCGAACGGGAAGGAGCGCAGGTAGCTCAGCGACGAGTAGCCGGTGCCGAAATCGTCGAGCGAGATGCGCACACCCAGGTCTTTCAATGCCTGCAGCGTGCGGATATTGCCTTCGGTATTGGCCAGCAGCACCGACTCGGTGATTTCCAGCTCCAGCCGGTGTGCCGGCAGGCCGGCATCCTCGAGCGCCAGCGCCACCGTTTTCACCAGTTCGCTGTTCTTGAACTGCACAGGCGACAGGTTCACCGCGACCGTTTCGCCGTTCGTCCACGTGGCCGCTTCCTGGCAGGCCAGGTTCAGGGCCCGCGCGCCCAGTTCGTGGATCAGGCCCGTTTCCTCGGCAAGGGGAATGAATTCCATCGGCGGCACCTGGCCCCTGGCCGGGTGCTGCCACCGGATCAGCGCCTCGTAGCCGGAAACGCGGCATCCCGCCTTTTCGATGATCGGCTGGTAGTGCATCTGCAGCTCGCCGCGGTGCAGCGCGCGGCGCAGGTCGATCTCCATCTGCCGGCGCAGGCGTGCCGCCGCCTCGAGTTCGGGGCGGAACAGTTCGTAGCGGTTGCGGCCATTGCGCTTGGCTTCGTACAGCGCCATGTCGCCGAAGCGCAGCAGCTGCTCGGCGGTGCTGCCACGGTGCGACGAGATCGCGATGCCGACCGAGAGGCCCACCGTGAAACTGTGGCCGTCGATCGCGAATCCGGGCGCCACCGCCTCGATGAGGCGCTGCGCCGCCTGCTTCGCCTCGTCGAGGCGTTTTACCCGCGGCAGCACCACGGCGAATTCGTCGCCGCCCAGGCGTGCCAGCGTGTCGTGCTCGCGCACGCATTTCCTCAGCCGGCCGGCCAGCATCAGCAGGATCTTGTCGCCGAAACCGTGGCCGAAGGCATCGTTGATGTTCTTGAAGTTGTCCAGGTCCAGGCACAGGATCGCCGCGTGGCTGCCGTCCTCCATGCTGTCCACGATCGCGGCCGCCAGGCGCTCGTTGAAGAACGTGCGGTTCGGCAGGTTCGTCAATCCGTCGTGCTGCGCCATGTGGTGGATCTGCGCAAAGGCCGCCAGCTCCTCGGTCACGTCTTCGGTGATGACGAGCAGGTAGTCGCCGGCGCCGTCGGGGCGGTTGCCCACCACCGTGCGGCTGCGCAGCGTGCGCGGGCCGAGCGGGGTCTGTACCATGCTGTCGTCCGACGTGTCGCTGCGGGGGGGCGCCGCGGCCAGGCGCTCGATGTACTGCGCCACGTCGGCGCCGAGGCTCTCGCGTACGAGGCCGCCCTTGATGTCGACGCCGTCGACCGCGAACAGGCGGCGCGCATGGCCGTTGGCCAGCAGGATCTCACCCAGGCCCGCACCGGGGCGCACGTCCAGCGCCAGCACGCTGCCGGGAATGTTGGAGATCACCGAATCGAGGAAGTGCGACAACCCGGCCATCTGCTGGCTGTATTGCTCGGCCAGTTCCTTGGCTTCCACCAGTTTCAGCTGCTGCTGGTGGCGCTCGGTGATGTCGCGCGTGATCTTGGCGAAGCCCATCAGGCGGCCATCGTCGTCGCGGATCGCGTCGATCACCACGCTGGTCCAGAACCGCGTGCCGTCCTTGCGCAGGCGCCAGCCTTCGGCTTCGAAGCGCGATTCGGCGCGCGCCGTGGCCAGCGCGTTTTCAGGCAGGCCCGCCGCGCGGTCTTCCTCGCTGTAGAACACGGCAAAGCTGCGGCCGACGATTTCCTCGGCCTTGTACCCCTTGGCACGTTCGGCGCCGGCGTTCCAGTTCGACACGATGCCTTCCGGCGTGAGCATGTAGATCGCGTAATCGACAGTGCGTTCGACCAGCAGGCGGTACATCAGATCGGAGGTTGGGGCGGTCATCGTTCGGTCGCGTTGGAGCAGTGTTGGAATCGGTATGGCGGTCGCCGCATCCGGGAACCGGTTGTCCATGCGGAGTGACTATACCTTAGTAAGTTCTGTAGAGAAACAATTCGTTGTCCTCGACAGCGGGCGTCGCCTTTCCCGCCCAATACCTGTTGCGCCGATGCAAATTTGCCGTCACATTTGGCATATTGCAAATGCGAATGATAATGCATTATCATTTGAGGAAATAACCACCGGCGGTCCCGCGGTGGCCACGGCATCCCCAATCGAAGGAGCATCGCTTGAACATCATGCACGGCAAGGTCCCGGGCGACCATGTACTCGAAGCCACGGCCGTCGTCGCCGGCTATGGCGGCAAGACCATCCTGCGCCAGCTCGACCTGCACATCCGCGCGGGCGAGATCTATGCGCTGCTGGGCGCGAACGGCGCAGGCAAGACCACCACGCTGAGCCTCTTTCTCGGCTTCGTCACGCCGGGCGAAGGCACGGTGCGCGTGCACGGCGTGGATCCGGTGGCGCAGCCGGACGAAGCGCGGCGCCACCTCGCCTACATTCCCGAGAACGTGGCGCTGTACGAACACCTCACCGCGCGTGAAAACGTGGCGTACCTGCTCGACCTGGCGGGGCAGCGCGGCGATGGCACAACCATCGCGGCAATCGATGATGCGCTGGCGGCCGCCGGCCTGTCCGGCAATGCATTCGACAGGCGCGTATCGGGATTTTCAAAGGGCATGCGGCAGAAGGTGGCGATCGCGCTGGCGCTGGCACGCAAGGTGCCGGCGCTGCTGCTGGACGAGCCCACGTCAGGCCTGGATCCGCAAGCCACCACGGAATTCAACCGCCTGCTCGGCGTGCTGCGCGAACAGGGCGTGGCGGTGCTGATGGTGACGCACGACCTGCTCAGCGCCGCCGACGTGGCCGACCGCATCGGCTTCCTCGATGCCGGCCGCCTGCTCGAGGAAGTGGCCGCCACCGGCGCCGACCGCTTCGACGTGCGTTCGCTGCACCGCCGCTACGGCGGCCTGGCGGCATGAGCGCCGCCCGAAGGATCGCCGTCCGCATCGCGCGCGAGGAATGGCGGGCGCTGTTCCGCGACCGCGCGGCGGTGGCCGGCCTGTTGTTGCTGACGGTGCTGACGCTGGTGGCGGCGATGACCGCCCACGAGCACCAGCGCAATGCCGACGCCGAGCGCACCCGCTACCAGGCGCAGGCCAACCATGAATTCGAGGCGCAGCCGGACCGCCACCCGCACCGCATGGTGCATTACGGGCATTTCCTGTTCCGCCCCCTGAATCCGCTGGCCGCGTTCGACCCCGGCATCGATGGCTTCACGGGCAACACGCTGTTCCTGGAAGGGCACCGCCAGAACAGCGCCAATTTCGGCGACGTGCGGCAAACGTCGCTGCTGCTGCGCTTCGGCCAGCTGACGCCGGCGTTCGTGCTGCAGGTGCTGGCGCCGCTGCTGCTGGTGTTCTTCGGCCACGCCGCCGTGGCCCGCGAGCGCGAATCGGGCACGTTGCGCGTGCTGCTGGCGCAGGGCGTGCGCAGCCGCCAGGTGGTGCTGGGCAAGCTGCTGGCGCTGGCCGGTTTCGCCGGCCTGGCGCTGCTGCCGGCACTGGCCGCGCTGGCGTGGTTCGCCGCCGCCGGCCATGCGCCCTGGGCGCTGGCCGCCGTGCTGGCCGCCGGCTATGCCGCCTGGCTGCTGCTGTGGGTGCTGGGCGTGGTGCTCGTGTCGATGTGCGTGGCGCGCGGCCGCGATGCGCTGCTCGTGCTGCTCGCCGCGTGGGCCGTGATCGTCATCCTGCTGCCACGCTGGGTGCCGGACATGGCCAATACGGCGGTGGCGTTGCCGACCCGTTTCGAGGACGCGATCCACGTGCAGCGCGAATACCTGGCACTGGGCGACTCGCACGATCCGAACGATGCGAAGTTCGCCGCCTTCCGCGACAACCTGCTCAAGCAGTATGGCGTGGCGCGCATCGAAGACCTGCCGGTGAACTTCAAGGGCCTCGTGGGCATGGAGGGCGAGCGCAAGTCCAGCGACCTGTTCAACCGCTACGCGGCCACCGCGTTCGACCGGCAGGAGCGCCAGGGCGAAATCATCGATGCCTTCGGCTGGGCCAGCCCGGCGCTGGCGCTGCGCCGGCTGTCGATGGCGGCGGCCGGCACCGACCTGGCCAGCTACCGCAGTTTCCTGGAGCAGGGCGAGCGCTATCGCTATGCGCTGATCCAGGGGTTGAACCGCCTCCAGGCGGAGAAGCTCGCCTATGCCGACGACATCGACCGGAGCAAGGAAAACCGCGTGTCGCGCGAGCACTGGCAAGGTTTCCCGGCGTTCCGCTACGAACCGGCGTCGCTGGCCGATACGCTGCGCCGCGCTGCGCCGGCCGGTGCCACCCTGGCGCTGTGGCTGGCGGCATTGGGCGCGCTGGCCTGGCTGCTTGCCGGCCGGCTGGGGAGGGCGGTGCGATGAACTGGCTCCCATTCGAAATGCGCCTGATCGTGCGCTCGCGGCTGTCCGTCGCCGCCTTGCTGCTGCTGTTGCTGTTGTCCGCGCTGGCCGTCTGGTCCGGCATGCGCGAAGTGGCACGCCAGCGGCAGACCATCGACCGGCTGGCGCCGCTGCACGAACAGGACGTGGCCGCGCTGGCGGCCCGCTACCCGGCCAGCAAGGATGCCGGCAATCCGGCCTACTACACGTTCTACAACACGTGGGATGCGCCGTCGGACGCGGCGTTCCTGGCGCTCGGCCTGCGCGACGTGGCGCCCTACGTGCTGCGCATCCGCGCGCTCGGCCTGCAGGCGCAGCTCTACGAGGGCGAGACCTTCAATCCGGAGATCGCGCTGCCGGGCCGCTTCGACTTCGCGTTCGTGCTGATCTACCTGGCGCCGCTGCTGGCGATCGCGCTGCTGCACGACCTCGTGTCCGGCGAGCGGCAGGCGGGGCGGCTGCGGCTGCTGCTGGCCATGCCCGATGCGGCGCGGCTCTGGCGGCGCCGCGTGGCGCTGCGCTATGCCTTGCTGTTCGCCTGCCTGGCCATTCCCGTGTGCGCCGGCGCGGCGCTGTCCGGCACCGGCATCGCGGCACTCTGCATCGTGCTCGTCCTGAGCGCGGCCTATCTCGCCTTCTGGACGGGGTTGGCGATGCTGGTGGCGGCGCGCGGCTGGCGCTCGGTCACCAACGCCACCACGCTGATGGGGGCCTGGGCCCTGCTGACGCTGGTGCTGCCGGCGCTGGCCAATGTGGCCCTCGTGCGCGCGATCCCGGTGCACCAGGGCGTGGACCTGATGCTGGCACAGCGGCAGACCGTGCACGGGGCGTGGGAAGTGCCGCGCGATGAAACGATGCGCAAGTTCGTCGCCACCCACCCGGCATGGCAGGACAAGGCGCAGGTGCCGCCGGGCTTCCACTGGAAATGGTATTTCGCGTTCCACCAGGTGGGCGATGAAAGCGTGGCCGGCCAGGTGGCCGCCTACCGCGACGGCTTGCTGGCGCGCCAGGCATGGACCGGGCGGCTCGGCTGGCTGCTGCCGGGCGTGGGCGCGCAGGCCGTGCTGCACCGCCTCGCCGATACCGACCTGCCGGCGCAACTGGCCTACCAGGACGATATCGCGGCATTCCACCGCCGCATCCGCGAGTTTTATTATCCGTACCTGTTCAACGACCGGCCGTTCGGCACGGAAGATTTCGGCAAGCGGCCGGCATTCGTGCCGCGCGCGGCCGAACCGGCAGTGCCCTGGCGCGATGTGCTGGCCGTGTTCGTGCTGGCAGGCGGCGTGCTGGGCGCGGGGCTGGCGGGGCTGCGGCGCCTGCGCGTGGAGGGCGCCGGCTGAAGGAGCCGGTGACAGCGTGCCACCGTTGCATGTAGAATCCCGGCTCGAGTAAACGGTGCCCTCCCGCCTGCCGGCGCGAGGGTGAAACGGGAAGCCGGTGACGCGGGGGATCTCCATTCCCCGCCAGTCCGGCGCAGCCCCCGCTGCTGTAAGCCAGACGACCCGGTTCCACCGCCACTGTGCAGCGCACGGGAAGGCATGAACCGGCAAGGACGATGGCGAGCCAGAAGACCGGCCGTTTGCAATGATGTGCCGGGCCCGGGGTGTGGTCCGGCCTGTTGCGTTTTCACGGCCGTTGCCTACCTTTGAGCATTTTCCCCTCCCTGCGCGCAGTGGCTGCGCTGCTGTGCATCCTTGCCTGCGCCAGCGGCCATGCCGCCACGCTGTTCGCCATCGTCACGGAACGTGCCGCGCCGGTGGCGGTCGAGGCGGCGCACCGCCACCTGGCCCTGCACCCGAAGGACCGCATCGAATTGCGCACGCCGGCGCAATGGATGGCGCTGGACGAACGCGATGTGGCGCGGCTGGTCGGTGGGGCCGACACGATCCTGGCCGTCTCGCTGTTCGGCGACCCGGCCCAGCGGCTGAAGGCGGCGCTGGCGCGCCATGCCAAGCCACGCACGGCGGTGCTGGCGCTGAACGGCGATGCGGGCCTGAGCCTGATGAGCCGCGATGCGCGTGGCAGCATGCGCGATTTTCCGGCCGAAACGCTGCGCGACCTGTCCAGCGAGGCGCCGCCGGCGGCCGCCCTGCAGGCCGCGGCAGCGCATCCGGCGGCCCCGCACTGGCTGGCCGCGCGCCGCGTGTGGCAGGCCGGTGGTGTCGACAACACCGCGGCGCTGTTCGCGCACCGGCTGCATCCGGCCACGCCGCTGGCCGGCCCGCAGCCGGAGCCGACGCTGCGCGTGCGCGTGGGCAGGCGGGAACTCGTCGATGCCGCCGCGTGGGGCAATGGCGCCCGGCTGGGATTGAAGGCGCAGGCCGCCGTGGTGGTGCTGGACCTGTCGAACATGGATGCGGCCGTGCCGGCCGCCCTGTGCGCGCGTATCGAAGCCGCCGGCCAGCCATGCGTGCAAGTGCTCACACGGTGGGGCGGCGCTTCGCGCGAGGCGCTGGAACGGCTGCCGGAACTGGTGGCCCCGGCGCGGCCGGCGGCGCTCGTGGTGCTGCAGGATTTCGTCGTGGGCGCGGCGGAAGGGCGGGAGGCCGTTGCCGAGGCATTGAAACGCCTGGATGTTCCCGTGTTCAAGGGCATCCGGCTGTCCGACCGCACCGTGCTGCAATGGCGGCTGTCGCCGGACGGCCTGCCGCCCGATTCCGTGCAATACCGCGTGGCGCTGCCGGAACTGCAGGGCATCGGCCAGCCGATCGTGGTGGCGGCGCTGGGCGACGTGAAGCGCGACAGGGCGACCGGCATCGAGAACCGGCCGTCGGTCATGCTGGATGCGGAGGCGGCGCGGCTGGCGGCCCGTGTCACGCGCTGGCTGGCACTGCGCGACAAGCCCAACCGCGACAAGCGCGTGGCGCTGATCTACTACAACCACCCGCCGGGCCGCCAGAACATCGGCGCCGACAACCTGGACGTGCCGGCCACGCTGTTCGACATGCTCCGCGCGTTGAAGGACGCCGGCTACACCGTGGGCGAGCTGCCCGCATCGCCGGAAGCGCTGCTCGACCGGATCATGGCGCACGGCGTCAACCTGCCGGAAGACCGTGCCGCCTTGCGGGAACTGGCCGGCACCGTCAATACCGTGGGCGCGGCGGACTATGCCAGGTGGTTCGGTACGCTGTCGCCGCGTGTGCAGCGCGAGATGACGAGCGGCCTGCTGGGCCGCCTGCATGCCGACGTGCTGGAGGCGGAACAGGCCGGCGAATGGCTGCTGGGCCGCAAGCAGGTGGACGTGATCGTCAAGGAATTGCAGCACCTCGTCGAAGGAGCGGACCACCCGCAGCGCGACGCGGCGATACGCGACCTGGCGGCGCTGGGTGACGGCTACCGGGCCTGCCTGGACGTGCGCGCGCCGCGCCGCTGCGCCACCCTCGACCCGTTGAACCGCAAGGTCGCCGGCTACGGCATCGAAGGCCTGAAAGGGTGGGGGAACGCCCCGGGCAAGATCATGGTCGACGAGGGAAGGATGCTGGTGCCGGGCCTCGTATTCGGCAATGTGTTCATCGGTCCGCAGCCGCCGCGCGGCTGGGAAGTGGACGAGGAACTGCTGCACGCGAACACGAGCATCACGCCGCCGCACCAGTACCTGGGGTTCTACCACTGGGTACGCGACCGGTTCAGGGCGGACGCACTGGTGCACGTGGGGCGCCACTCCACCTATGAGTTCCTGCCCGGCAAAGCCGTCGGCCTGGCGGGCGACGATTACCCGAGCCTCATTGCCGGCGACCTGCCGGGCATCTATCCGTACATCGTCGACGGTGTCGGCGAAGGCACGCAGGCCAAGCGACGCGGGCTGGCCGTGATCGTCGACCACCTGACGCCGCCGCTGGCCAGCACGCCGCTGTACGACGACCTGCTGGCGCTGCGCCAGGTGGTGGAGAGCTACGAGGCGGCCAGCTCCGAATCGCTCAAGACGCAGGCGGCAGGGCTGATGCGCGAGCGGGTGGTGGCGCTGAACCTGAAGGCGGAGCTGGAAGCGTCGATGGCCGACGTGCTGGCAGTGCGCGGCATCGGCTACGACGCGGCCGACGACGACTTGCTGGCGCACGAGATCGGCCACTACCTGACGAAGCTGCAGGAGAAGTTCATGCCGCATGGGCTGCACATCTTCGGCCGGCCGTGGAAGCAGGAATCGATCGACCTGATGCTGGCGTCGATGAGGAAGGGCGGTGTCGACGGCCCTGACGTAGCCGCCAGGCTGACCGACTCGCCGCGGCTGGAGATGAAGGCCTTGCTGGCCGGGCTCGACGGGCGCTACATCGAACCCGGCAAGGGCAACGACCCGCTGCGCTCGCCCGAGGCGCTGCCGACGGGACGCAACTTCCATGCGGTCGATGGCGACATCCTGCCCACGAAGCTGGGTTACCAGCTCGGCGCGGACCTGGCCGCCAAGGCGATCGCACGCTCGCCCGATGCACCGGGCAGCGAAGGCATCATCCTGTGGGCGTCCGATGCGGTGCGCGACGAAGGCGTGATGGTGGCATTCGCGCTGGCGATGATGGGCGCGGAACCCGAGTGGAATGCGCGCGGTATCGTCACCGGCGTGCGGCTCAGGCCCGGGGCGCCGCGGCGCGATGCGCTGGTGACGACGTCCGGCCTGTTCCGCGACCTGTACCCGAACCTGATCCGGCTCATCGACCGCGCCGGCCGGCTGGCGCTCGCCGCGTCGGCCAACACGCTGATCGCGCAGGATCCACCGCTGCGCGAGGCGCTCGAAGCCACTCTCGCACCCCTGAACGGCGCGGCGTGGGGGGACGAGCCGGTAGCCGGCAACCGCGTCGCGGGCGAATGGCTGACCCGCCACCGTGCGCTGGTGCGCGCGGGGCAGCCGGTGGCGGAAGCCGGGCGGGGCGCTGCGCAGCGCGTGTTCGGCGATGCGCCGGGCGCCTACGGCACGGGCGTGAACCGCCTGACCGAGCGCTCCGGCGCTTGGCGCGAGCGCGACGAGATCGGTGCCGCCTACCGCAACCGCATGGGCCATGCCTATGGCCTCGATGGCAGCGGCGAGGCGCAGCACGCGGCATTCGACGCGGCGCTGGACGGCATCGCCCGCACCTACCACGGCCGCGCCAGCAACCTGTACGGCCTGCTCGACAACAACGATGCGTTCGACTACCTGGGCGGCCTGTCGCTGGCCGTCGAGGGCCGTACCGGCCGCGTGCCGGATGCGCTGATCCTGCAGCACGCGCAGCCCGGGCGTGCCGAAGTCGAACCGCTGGCCGCCGCGCTGCTGGGCGAGCTGCGCGGCCGCTTCCTGAATCCCGCATGGCTGAAGCCCCTGATGGATCACGGCTACGCTGGCGCGCGCACGATGGGCCAGGAATTCCTCGAGAACCTGTGGGGCTGGCAGGTGACGCGGCCGGACCTCGTCAAGGACTGGGCGTGGGAGGAAGTCAAATCCGTCTACTTCGACGACAAGCACGGGCTGGACCTGCCGCAGTTCCTCGGCCAGCGCCACAATGCGCACGTGAAGGCGCACATGCTGGCGATCTTCATGGTCGCCGCCGAGAAAGGCTTCTGGAAAACCGATCCCGCCACGATCAGGCAGATGGGCGGCGAGCTCGCGCGGCTCGTGTCCGCCAATGGCTTGCCCGGCAGCGGCCACGCGGCGCCGGACCACCCGATGTGGACCTGGCTTGCACCCCGGCTCGACGCCGCCGATGCGCAGGCGCTCGGCGCCACGCTGGCGAAGGCGCGCGGCGACCTGTTGCCTGCCGCCACCGCCGCCAATGGTCCCCGTGTCCCGGTGCCTGAAAGGAGTGATGCCGTGCACGGCATCACCGCTTCGTCGGCGAGGAGTAGTACTCCTCGAAACCCCGACTCCGCCACGGAGACACGGGCTCAGCAGCAAGAGCAGGCGCAGGTAAAGGCTGCCGGCGAAGATGCGGCGGGTGCGGAGCCGGCGCCGCGTGCTTATGAATTGCATCAAGAAGCTGCCGTGGAGCAAGCTCCCGGCATCACCATCGTCAGGTTGCTGGCCATGCTGGCCACCGTCGTCGCGCTGTTCGCGGCGGGCCTGTGGCGCGGCGGCGCCGTACCTCAACCTTCAAGGAGCTCACCATGATCGAACCCCATTCCTTCGGCTGGCTGCACGACGCGGTCAGCTGGCTGCTCGTGCCGTCGCTGGCGGCGCTGCTGCTGGCCTGCGCCATTGCCGTGATCGAGGCGGGCATCGCGGCCGGCGAACGTTTCCACGGTTTGCGCAAGATGCGCGCAGCCGGCAATGTCGCGCACGTGCAGGCGATCGCCCGGCACCGCCTGGAGCGTGCCGACCTGCTGGCACGCATTCCTCCGATGCTGGGCCTGATGGCGACGATCATTCCGCTGGGCCCGGGTCTGGCCGCGCTGGGCGCCGGCGATCCGGCGCAGCTGGCCAGCGCCGTTACCGTGGCGTTCGACGCGACCGTGCTGGGACTCGTGGCAGGCATCGCCGGCCTCGTGATCGGCAAGCTGCGCCGCCGCTGGTACGAGGAAACGCTGGAAGCCATGGAAGACGCGATGGAGCAGGCGGCATGAGCGCCACGCCGCCGCGCAAGCGCCTGCGCCTGTATTCGCACCTCGACGCCCGGTTCGACGGCGGGGACGAGGATCCGCGCGCCAGCCTGGTCAACCTCGTCGATGTGATGCTGGTATTCGCCTGCGGCCTGATCGCCGCGATCGCCGGCAGCCAGGGGGCGCTCAAGGCGCCGCAGCCGGTCGAGAAGGGCCGGCAGATCGAGCGGCCCGCCGCCGGCATCACGCAGGCCGGCAGCGGCTACGACCGGGTCGGCGAAGTCTATCGCGACCCGAAGACGGGCAAGCTGGTGCTGGTCGAGCCGGGCCCGCCGGCACCGGCGAAGTGATTCCCGCACTGTCCGGTTCCAACCCCGGCTGGACAGGCGGCTGTTGCGCCGGCGCCAGGTCTCACTTCGCTTGGTGAAGCCGCGCACAGTTCGCGCGTTCCGTGCACGGCATACTCGGAACCGCAGGGTGATATCAAACAAAGGTCCGCCGCCCGGCCGGGCGGCCCCTATACAGTGACTGATAACGGGGAGGCACACATGATCGGCGCAGAACTGTCACGGTTGAAAACGGTGCAGTACAAGGGCTACGAAATCTGCATGGGCTCGGTGTACAAGGACGGCGAGCCGTTATTCCATTACTACGTGCCGCTCGGGATGAACGACGGCGGCGTGGAGCAGGGCAAGCGCATCATCGACCAGATCGGGGAAGAAGGCGAGTAAGCCCGCGAATCAATATGCGTACAAGTGTCCGCCGGCGGCACCCTGCCAGTGGGTCACCTGGCAACGGCCTGGTGGTTTGAAGCGATGGATTTTCGTGCCAGGCCAGGCGGAAAATCCCCGGGATAGCTGGTTATCCCGGGGATTCGTCAACGGCCTGGCGCAAAAGCGAAATGCGTACATGCTTTGAAACCATCATCAGTGGCGTGGTGACCCGCCAGGTGCCGCCATGGTTACTTGAAAACCCCCTGGCGCACCCACTTGGTGGCTACCCATTTCTCGCCACGCTCCACGGGCGCGCCGCCGTGCAGGCTGGCCTCGTCGAGCTGGCCGGCCTCGTTGACATATTCAAAATACACCGCCGAACCCTTGCGCGGCACGATGGACAGGCCCAGCTTCGGGAACACCGTGTCGCCGGCTTCTTCCACGTCGTTCAGGTAGATGATCAGCGTGGCCACCCGCTGGCCGCCGCGCTTCAGCGTGGCCGCGAAACCGGTGTTGGCCGGATCGAAATAATCGTGATGGGGCTTGTACTCGGCGCCCACGCCATAGTGCAGCACGTGCAGCGCTTCGCCATGCGCCACCGGCTGGTTCATGATCTCGGCGATGCGCCGGTTCAGGCGCTGCAGCAGCGGTTCGCCGGTATCGTCGAGGAAGGCGCCCTGGCTGGTGCGGTGCTCCTTGACCTGGTTCTCGCCCGTGGTGGGGCTGAGCGTGGCCGACGGTTGCAGCCGCGCGCGCGCCAGCACCATGACGGCATCGCATTCCTCCGGCGAGAACACGTCGTCCAGCACGGCCACCACCGGTTGTTCGATGCGCATCGCCACGCGCACCGTGCGGTCGGCCGTGGCGATCACGTTGTTGCGGTGCCGGATCGTCGGCGTGCCGTAGCGGTATGGGCCGGCCACCACCGGCGCCAGCTTCGCGCGTCGTGCCTGGCGCTCGAGCACCGTGCGCTCCGCATAGGCCGCATCGTAATTGGCCGCCACCATCGCGGCCACGATGTCCTGCGTGCGGCACCCCTTGTCCAGGCTGGCGTCGAGCCAGCGGTCCCATTCTTCCGACATGCGCGTGTACTTGTTCATGGCCGTGAAGTATACCGAAAAGCGCCGTGGTTCCGCCTACCGATCCGTGGCGGGCACGGGGGCATCGTTCGCGGGAGGCGGCTGTACGACAGGCGAATCCACGACCAGCACGTCCGGCACATGCCGGCTGTCGCGCTGCTGGACGACGTGCGCAGCGATGGCGCGGCGCGGTGGCTCGGGGCGGGGCGGTTTCGGAAACATGTGTTGTCCTTGTATGTAGCCGTAGCGTGTCGCTGTAAGGAAATCAGGGATCAGATACGGTTCGTTGCGCATTTTGCAAGGGCCATGTGCTAATGTGCGCGAGGTGATCCGTCGCAGCGCGTATAATTTCTTGAGAAAAATTCAACTTGCCCGGCGCGGCTTATGAGACCAATCAAAAGAGGTCTGTTGACAATTTGGGCGCCGGTCGCGGCAGGGGCTTGCCTCCTCGCGGCGAGCGAACTGGCATGCGCGGCGCCGCAGCAGGACGACATAGCCGAGCTGTCGCTCGAGCAATTGAGCGACATCGTCATCACGTCCGTCTCCCGGCAGGAAGAGCGGCTCGGCAATGCCGCGGCGTCGATCTACATCATCGGCGGCAACGAAATCCGCCGCAGCGGCGCACGCACGCTGCCCGAGGCGCTGCGCCTGGCACCGAACCTGCAGGTGGCGCGCGCGGATGCGCGCAACTACGCGATCACGGCACGCGGCTTCAACAGCCTGCAGTCGAACAAGCTGCTCGTGCTTATCGACGGCCGCAACCTCTACACGCCGCTGTTTTCCGGCGTGGCCTGGGATGTCCAGGACCTGCTGCTGGAGGATGTGGAACGGATCGAGGTGATCAGCGGCCCCGGCGCCACGATCTGGGGCGCGAATGCCGTGAACGGGGTGATCAACGTGATCACCCGCTCGGCCAAGGATACCCAGGGCGGCCTGGTGGCGGGCGCCTTCGGCAAGGACGACCGCGAGGGCAGCGTGCGTTACGGCGGCGCGTTGCCGAACGGGGGCCATTACCGCGTGTATGCGCGCTACGCCGATGCCGACGATGCGGTGCGCGACACCGGGCAGGCGGCCACCGGCTACTCGCGGCGCCAGGCAGGTTTTCGCGCCGACTGGGACCGCTCGCGCGGCGGCTTCATGGTGTCGGGCGATGCGTACGAAGGCGACCTGGCGCAGCGCGGCGCGGGCGCGACGCGCATCTCGGGCGCCAACCTGGTGGCGCGCTTCACGCGCCGGCTGTCGGATGACTCGAACGTGCGCCTGCAGGTGGTGCTCGACCATACCGAGCGCAACCAGCCGAACATTGTGTTCGAGCGGCTCGACACGGTCGAAGTGGAAGCGCAGCACAGCCTGCGCCTGGCGGCGAATTCTGCCATGCCCCATAACATGACGTGGGGCGCAAGCTACCGCCATTCGCGCGACCGCATCACCACGGGCCGCACCCAGGTGTACTTGCCGAACGACCTGACAATGCATTGGGGCAGCCTGTTCGCGCAGGACGAGGTGGCGCTGCGCGACGACCTGCGGCTGACGGCCGGGGTCAAGGTGGAGCATAACCATTACACGGGCGCCGAGGTGCTGCCCGGCTTGCGGCTGGCGTGGACGCCGGACAGTCGTCAGCTGCTGTGGGGCAACCTGGCGCGCGCGGTGCGTGCGCCGTCGCGCGTGGACCGCGACCGGTACACCCCGGCGCGGCCGTTGATCATCGCCGGCGTGCCGCGCTACCTGTCGGGCGGCGGGCCGGAGTTCGAATCGGAGACGGCGCGGGTGGTGGAGCTGGGATACCGCATCCAGCCATCGCCTCGCTGGTCGTATTCGGTGACGGCGTTCGCCGCGAGGTACGGCCGCCTGCGCTCGCAGGAGCCGAATCCGGACGGCCCGGCGAACAGTGGGCTGGCGGAGTATCGCAACCTGGCGTATGGCCACACGCGCGGCGTGGAAATGTGGGCGCGCTGGCAGCCGGCCGATGGCTGGCGGCTGAGCGGCGGCCTGGTGGTGCAGCGTGTGCGCACGGCGTTGCGGCCTGAAAGCCGCGACGCAAGCAACGCCGCGGACCTGATCGGCGCGGACCCGAGCCATTACTGGCAGCTGCGTTCGTCGCACGACCTGCCGAGCGACATGCAGCTGGACTGGACACTGCGCAAGGTCGGCGCGCTGCCGCGCCCGGCCGTGCCCTCTTATCACGAACTGGACCTGCAATGGTCCTGGAAGGCCACGCGCAACCTCGAGATTGCGCTGGTCGGCCAGAACCTGCTGCACCGGTCCCACCCCGAGTTCGGAGCGGCGCCGAACCGGAGCGTGTTCGAGCGTACCGCCGTGCTCAGGCTTACTTATCGTTTCTGACATGACGCCACCCGCGATCCAACCTTGCCGCCCGACGGCCCTGCGCAGCGTGCCGAGCTGGCCGGGCTGGCTATCCGTCCTGCTGGCGCTGGCCCTGCTGTGCGTGGCGCTGAACGGCGCGGCCGTCGGCCAGACCGCCGCGCCGCCCATGCCGAACCTGGAGCGCAGCGTGAAGGCCGCCTACCTGTTCAAATTCCTCGGCTACGTCGACTTCCTGGCGCCCCGTGAGGGCGCGGAAGCCGGCAGCCCGCTCACTGTCGGCGTGCTGGGCGCGGAGGACGTGGCCGCCGAACTGTCGCGCATCACGGCCGGGCGCACCGTCAACGGCCGCCCGATCGCCGTGCGCAGCCTGCGCGAGGGCGAGCCGGTGGCCGGCCTGCAGATGCTGTATGCCGGCGCGGCGGCCGACCTGCCGAAGGTATTGCGCAGCGCCGCGCAGAACGGCGCGCTCGGCGTGACCGATGACGAGAACGGCCTGCAGCATGGCGCCGTCATCAACTTCCGCCTCGTCGAGGACCGCGTGCGCTTCGAGGTATCGCTGCCGGCCGCGGAGCGCAGCAACCTGAAACTCAGTTCGCGCCTGCTGTCGGTGGCCTGGCACGTGCAGAAGGGGAACTAGTGCTGTCCCGTTTCCATTCCGGCAGCGTGCGCGCGAAACTGGTGGCAATGGCGCTCGCCACCACGTTTGCCGCGCTGCTCACCACGTCCATCAGCATGCTGGTGTACGACCTGACGACGTTCCAGCAGAACTGGATCGACGACCTGACCACGCAGGCCGAAATCGTGGCCACGGTGTCGGCGCCCGCGGTGGGCTTCAACGATCCCGCCGCGGCGCGGCAGAACCTGGCGCTGCTGCGGGTGCGGCCGCAGATCCAGCAAGGTGCCATCTATGCCGCCAACGGCGCGATCTTCGCCGCATACGCCGAGGCGGGCGCCGACGTGCCGCCGCTGCCCGCGCATCCCGGCCCGCCGGGGCCGGCGATCGAAGGAGGGCGGATGGTGGTGTACCACCCGATCATGGAAAACGGCGAGCGTGTCGGCACCGTGTACCTGAGCGCGCGCTATCGACTGATGGAGCGGCTGGTCAGCTACGCAACGATACTTGGCGTCGTCACGCTGGCGAGCCTGCTGCTGGCGGCGGTCGTGGCCACGCGCCTGCAGCAGTCGATCACGCGGCCGCTGCGGGCGGTGACGGAAGTGGCGCGCGCGGTCATGCAGCGGCGCGACTTCTCGCTGCGCGTCGAACACCACCATGACGAACTGCATGACGCGTCCTACCCGCATGGCGGCAAGGGCGCGCGGCACAGCGGCGAGATCGGCACGCTGGTCGATGCGTTCAACGACATGCTGGCCGAGATCGACCGGCGCGCCAATGCGCTGCAGGAGGCGAACCTCACGCTGGAACGCGAGATGGCCGTGCGCCAGGCCGCCGAACGCGCATTGCTGCTGGCGGATCGCCGCAAGGATGAATTCCTGGCCACGCTGGCGCATGAACTGCGCAACCCGCTGGCGCCACTCCGCACGGGACTCGACATCATGCGCCTGAACGGCGGCGATCCCGCGGCCAGCCTGCGGGCGCGCGGCGTGATGGAAAGGCAGCTGAAACAGATGGTGCGCCTGGTCGACGACCTGCTCGATGTTTCCCGCATCAATACCGGCAAGCTGACGATCCGGCGCGAAAGCCTGGAACTGCATGCCGTGGTCGCCAATGCGCTGGAAATCGTCCGCCCGTTCATCGATGCGCAGGGCCACGAGCTGGCCGTGCACCTGCCGCCCGGGCCCGTCCACGTGCTGGGCGACACCACGCGGCTGGCCCAGGTGCTGTCGAACCTGCTGAACAACGCCGCCCGCTACACGCCGCATGGCGGCCACATCGCTTTGTCGGCGGACGTGGGCGACGATAGCCGCCTGCGCATCCGCGTGGCCGACGACGGCATCGGCATCGCGCCTGGCATGCTGGCCGATATCTTCGAGATGTTCGTGCAGGCCGATGCTTCGCTGGAGCGCTCCAGCCAGGGACTGGGCGTGGGGCTGTCGCTGGCGCGCCGGCTGGTCGAGCTGCATGACGGCACGCTGGAAGCGGCCAGCGAAGGGCAGGGCAAGGGCAGCACCTTTACCGTGACGTTGCCGGTGCAGGCCGAAGTGCCGGAGGCCGCGGAGCGGCCGGCGCAGGGCCTGGCCGGCGACCGGCAATACCGCATCCTGCTGGTGGACGACAACGAGGATTTCGTCAACGCGATCGGCGGCCTGCTGCGCACGTTGGGGCACACGGTGCACGTCTGCCACGACGGTCCGCAGGCCCTGGCCGCGGCGGAAGGTTTCGCGCCCGACTTCGCGTTCCTCGACATCGGCCTGCCGGGCCTGAACGGCTACGACCTGGCCCGGGCCCTGCGCGCCGTGCCGGCGCTGGGGCGCACGGTGATGATCGCCGTGACCGGCTGGGGGCAGCAGAAGGACCGCGACCTGGCGTTCGAGGCGGGCTTCGAGGAGCACCTGGTCAAGCCGGTCAGCGTGGAGCAGATCCTCGCCATCCTGGCGGGGCGCCGGGAAGGCGTGGCGATCGCGGACCGCTGACCACCTATCCTCCGTAGCGTTCCGTGCGGATCGCGCGCGGAGCGATGCCGGCTGCCACCAGCAGTTGCGCCACCGCTTCGACGAAAGCGTTGGCGCCGCACACGTAGCATACCGCCGGTACCGCGCCCAGTCTGGCCAGTGCCTCGTCGACCATCGCGCGGTCGATGCGGCGCATGTGATCCGCGGCGCCATTGCCGGCCCGCGTGACGGTGGTGACGTAGCCGAATCCCGCATGCGCACCGGCGATGCCACGCAGCTCGTCGCGGTAGGCAAGCGCTTCCCACGTGCGGGCCGAGTGAAGCAGCAGCATGGGAGCGTGCGCGCCGGCCTGGCGCCATGCCCGCGCGATCGAGACGAGCGGCACCACGCCGGAACCGCCGCCCACCAGCAGCACGGGGCCAGGCTGCTCCGGCTGCCACAGGAAATGGCCGCCGAGCGGGCCACGCACCTCGATCGCGTCGCCCGGCTGCGCCACGTCGTGGAAATAGGCGGAGACTTCGCCGTCGTCGAGCAGCTCGATGCCCAGTTCCAGTTCCTGCGCGCCGGGCGCGGAGGCGATCGAATAGCTGCGGCGGGCCTGGTAGCCGTCCGGCGCCGTCAGCCGCACGTCGACATGCTGGCCGGCGGCGTGGCGCGCCAGCGGTGCGCGCAGGAAGAAGCTGCGCATGCGTGGCGTCGCCTGTTCGATGCGGGCGATGACGGCGTGTTCCCAGATGCCTGTGCCGGTGCTGCTCATTGGCCGCTCATTGGCCGCTCATTCGTCGTCCGTGTAGCGCTGTTCGCGCCACGGATCGCCGCGCATGTGATACCCGCGCAATTCCCAGAAGCCCGCTTCATCCTTCTCGGTAAACTTCAGGCCCTTCAGCCATTTCGCGCTTTTCCAGAAGTACAGGTGCGGCACCAGCAGCCGCGCGGGGCCGCCATGTTCGGGCGCGAGCGGCGCGCCGTTGAAATGCGTGGCCACCATCGCCTGGCCGTTCACCAGGTCGGCGACGGGAACGTTGGTGTCGTAGTCGTCGAACGACTGGGCCAGCAGGAAAGCCGTAGGCGCGACGATGCCGGCCGCAGCCAGCAGGTCGTCGAACGCGACGCCTTCCCACACCGTGTCGAACTTGCTCCAGGTGGTAACGCAGTGGATGTCGCCGCGCCACGTGGTGCGGGGCAGGGCGAGGAACTGCTCCCAGTTCCAGCTGGCCAGCGGGCGCGAACCCTGGCGCACCGTGAAGCGCCAGTTCGCCAGGTCGATCGCGGGCGCCGGCCCGAGCGACAACACGGGGAAATCATCCGTCTCGTGCTGGCCGGGCGGCAGGCGGCGCGCCGCATCGGCGCCGGGCCGGCGGCCCGTGAATCCTCGTGTACTCATCGTGTGCTCCATGGCGCTTTCGCCGTTGCGCTATCTGTTAGAACCATCAGTGTAGATCGTTTGCTGCCGTGGGCGGATCTGCCATTGGGCGTGGCAGGCCATGGTGGCGGGGGGAAGGTCCGTGGACAGGCCGGATTACTGGACGGGACCGATCGCGGATGACGCGGGCGCCGCGTTTACGCCGACGGTGATAAGCTTTTTAGCAATATTTACCAAGGAGTATCGACATGAGTGGAGACCTGGACCGCCAGCCGCACATCACATCGCCAGCATTGCTGTCGCCGGACATTTCAGCGCATATCACGCCGGATCCCGACACGCCGCCGCCGGAACAGGATCCGCCGAACCAGCCGCCACCCAACGAAAAGCCCCCCAGCGAGATACCTCCGGTGGAAGAGCCGAGCGCGCCGCCGCCGCCGATCCGGATGGACTGAAGTAAAAGGCGGCACATGCCGCCTTTTGCTTTCCTGCCGTCTGTTCTTCCTTTGCCTCAGGCGCCCGGCTTCGCCGGTTCGGGCGTGCGCTGCGGGATCTGGCGGATCTGCTCCTCCGTCTCCTTTTCGCCAGGCGACTTTTCGCCGCTGCCGATGTCGGGCTCGTTCATCATGTGCCCGCCTTTTTCAGAATCGTCGGTGGAATCGGATGGCTTTCTGGGTTCTGACATTGCCTGCTCCTGTTGGTGGAAGATGGCCCATCGTAACAAGAGGGGGAAGAAGACGGCGCCATATTGACTAGAAGAACACAGGTGTTGCTAACAACATACAAGTTTTAATTATTTGTGCCGGCTGTCACAATCGCGTCACTGAACTGTTCCTATAATTGAGCCAGTAATGGACGATTCATCTGGAGACTGTCATGGGTAACTCTTTGCACAACAAAATCTATCTCGGCCGCCGCAGCGACCGGATGCGCAGGCTGCTGGCCGGCGTGGTGGCGGGGCTGGGCGTGTTCCTGCTTGCGTTCAAGGCGTTCAAGTAATTTCCCGCGCCGCTTGCCGGGCCGGTGCGGCCCGCGTACCATGACGGCCGCATCCGCCATCATGGAACAGGTTCAATGAAAGACGAAAAACTCACCACCGACGAATACAATGCGCTGGACGAAGTGCGCCGCGGCATTTCCGGGCGCCCCAGCGCCTGCGTTGCCCGCAACACCAAGCGCCTGTCCGGCCTGAAATTGTTGTCGTTCGCCCGCAGCGGCCACCTGTCGCTGACCGACAAGGGCAAGGAAAGGCTGTTCCTGCGCCGCTGCGTTCTCGGCCTGCGCGCACTGACCGACGATCCCGCCGCCAAGCTCGATGACGACGTGATTGCCTTCCTCGGCAAGAAATCCCACATCGTCACGACCGACACCGGCTTCGCCGTCACCGACAAGGGGCGCGAGACGCTGGCCGATATCGAGGCGAACGGCTTGTAACCAGCCTTTGCGATCGCCATGCGGTCGCAGGCTGCTGTTTGCCGCATCATCAGGCCACCGGTTTCCGCGATGGCCTCAGGTCAGCTTTCCGGATCGTGGCCGAACTCGCGCAGCTCTTGTGCACACCGGCAGGCCGTGGCGATTCTGGCCGCCCATTGCACGGCAAGCGTTCTGGACGGGAGCTCGAGCACGCAAAAGCCGCCATCCAGCTCCCTGGTCTGGCGATAGGTCGCAGCTGCACAGCTGCCATCGCCTGCAACCATCACCGGTGCCACTTCGCCGTTGATGCCGCCACCGAACACGTAGACCCCGGCAGCTTTTGCTTCACGAATCACCTCACGCGCCGCTTCACCCACGGCAGCCATCTCCTCGGCGGGAACCTTCATTGCATCCGCAGGGAAGGAAATCAGAAACTTGGTCATGACCGCTCCTCGATGATGGCGCTGCACATAAAAATGCGGCGGGACGCGGGCCGATCCGCTACACCACGCGCATGCCAAGGCAATGGTAGAGCCGCACAGCGGGATTGTCGACATGCACCTTCAGGTCGATAGCGTGCTCGCCTGCGAACCTGGCGCGTAAAATCACGGCTTTCTTCAAGCAGAAAGCAGAGGCCCTGTGCAAGCACTTTGGGAGTATTACAGACAGCTGGAAGCGCGCTTGCCGTCACAGGGGCCGGGCTTCAGTGTCGCGGTCATGCGCGATGCCGAAACGGTGTTCGAACGCCATCACGGGCTGGCTTCGCTCGAACTGAACGTGCCATTGTCGCGCGACTCGGCCTACTACCTCGCGTCGGTATCGAAGCAATTCACCGCGGCCTGTGTCATGACCCTCGTACGTGAAGGCATGATCGGCCTCGATGACGACGTTTGTCCTTACCTGCCCGAACTGGCGAAATTCGAACAGGCATTCCCGTTGCGCAGCCTGTTGAATCACAGCAGCGGCATCCCCGACTATTTCCAGTTCCTGCAATGCCAGCTGGGACGCCACGAAGCCGACTACTTCAACAACGACACGATCCTGAGAATCATTGCCTGCATGGACACGGTCGAGTGCCCGGCACAGACCGAATACCGCTACAGCAACAGCAACTACATCCTGCTTGCCGCCCTGGTTGAGCGCCTGGCCGGGATATCGCTTGCGGATTACGCCAGGAAGACGTTACTCGCGCCGCTTGGCATCCATCGCCTGGCCTTCGATGACGACCGGTTCAATGTAATCCGGAATCGCGTGTTCAGTTACGAAGCGGAGCCGGCGCGCCCCTTCGGCTACAAACAGCACCTGGGCAATGCCAACACGGTCGGCGATGGCGGCATGTATGGCAGCACCGCCGAGCTGCTGCGGTGGGAAATGGCATGGCATCGCCAGTGGTCCGACAGTTCAAGCCTCCTGCATGCCATGCTGCAGCCTTCCCCTTTCCTCGACGGAACCGTGCCCGACTATCGATTCGGGCTGGAGCTCACGCGAAGACATGGCCAGGACGTCGTGTTCCACAGCGGCGGCCTGTGGGGATTCAGCACCTTGATCGTCAGGCTCCCGCAAACCCGCACCTCGATTGTCCATCTGGCCAATTGCGAGGAGGCCGGCCCCGACCTGGAGCGCATACTCTCCGCCGCACTGGAATAGGAGATCGACTGGACCGGTCGATCGATGCCTGCAGAAAGCGGCCGGGTGCCTTGATCAGCCTCGTTCCTTCCACGGCGTACGAAATGCCGGGGCGTCCTTCAGTCCTGCGCGCATGATCCGTCATTCCTGCTTCGATCGATGACGGTCCGCCACGGCAAGTGAACGTGCACGCCGACCAGTCCGAGGACTACTGGCGCCGGATCGTGTCGGACGGCGTGGCGACGTTCGCCACGACGCACGAGGTCGACCGGCCCGGGAAGCACACGTTGAAGTTCTGGGCGCTGGACCCCAAACTTGTCTTGCAGCGGATCGTCATCGACGCGGGAGGATTGCAGCCAAGTTACCTGGGACCGCCGGAAAGCCGCGGGTCGTCCGTTAACCGTCAACAGATTTGCCTTGCGCGGCGGGGCCCGCACGGTCACATGTTGATGGCGCGCACCAGCCGCACGCCCCAGTCCTCGTCGGGATTGGCTGTGCCGTTCCCGAGGCGCTCCTGCATTACCGCAACGCCGAGGTCCCGGCGCTTCGGCAATCTGTCTCGCTCCGCCGCATCCAGGGCAGCGCCGATCTCGGCATAGGAAAGATCGGTGCAATAGACGGGCGCTCCCGGCTGCTGGCGCCACGAGTCCGCAAGCGAGCCGGCGTCGAAAGCATCCAGGCCAGTATCATTGACCAGCGACGTGGCTATCTTGCGATCGTGATCGCGATCCGCGGCCACCGGAATGGCGATCCGGTCGGATGCCCCTGCGGGCTTTGCCTTCTTTGCCAGCGAAGCTGAGCCGATTGCGTTCCATGCCTTGGCGACAGGGCGCCCAAGCTGCTCGGCGACCCACAGGCTCTCGACCTGTCCCTGCTCGATGGCGTCGATCTTCTCGTCGCGGAAGGGATAATAATTGGAGGTGTCGATCACGACTGTCTCCTCCGGGAGACCGGCGATCAACGGGGCGATACCGGGGATGCGGTTGAGCGGGATCGAGAGGATAACCACTTCCACATCGATGAGCGCATTTTCAGTGGTCACGGCGCGTGCGCCGAAGGCCAGAAGTTCCGTATCGATCGTCTCGGGGCCACGCGAATTGGCGACTTTTACCTCATGCCCGGCCTGGCTCAAGCGCATGACGAGTGTCTTGCCGATGTGCCCCGTTCCCAAAATGCCGATTTTCATGGTTTCCTCTCATTGATGATTCATGTACTGTCATAATAGGGACATGCTTACTTATAAACAAGAACTCACCAAAAAGTGGGTAACACACGAAAAGGTATGTATATCTTGAGTCGCGACTGGCAATGTGAAGATCCAAAGCAACAGCTTGTCTGGGCTAGCGCAACGAGCGAAGCACTGCGCGTGCTGGAAGGAAAGTGGAAGATCGTCATCATCTTCCAGCTCTTTGCTGCCAAGCTGCCGCTTCGATTCTCGGAACTGGAGCGCCGCGTTGAAGGCGTCAACCAGAAAATGCTAATACAACAGCTCAAGGAGCTGGAAAAGGACGGGATCGTCACACGTAAAGTGTATCCACAGGTGCCGCCCAGGGTCGAATATGCACTCAGCGATATGGGGCTGGCGCTCGGGCCTTCGATCGAGGCCCTGGTTGACTGGTCTTTACTGCGTCGGGAAATTCTCGGTGTCGACTCGGCACCCTGACGGCCGACGGCAACCAGCCTTTTCGTAGTTAAGGCGTTTTTTCTTGGGGGCGAGTGGCATCGGCATGCGCTTCAATCCATTAAAAGCTACGGCTGATGGTTCGCTCTTGGCCGTTTGCTGCACATCCTGTGCATGTCGGCTTCCGCCCCAGAGCGGATTAAGTAACCACGAAAGCTGCTGTTGAGCTTGCGGGCCAGAGGACGGTGAAGTCATCGGAACGTACTTGGCGATAAGCGACGCTGACTTTGTCCAGCAGAGCTGCAGCGAAAAGTAATGGTTTAGCTCGTTCAAATGTCGAGACTGGATCAGCAGCAAGAATGAAGATGTTCATTTCCCCTTTGCCCAAGTCGTGTCCATCCACATCGGCAATTGGCGCAACGATTTTCTGTATCTCGTCCTCAAGGCTGACCATGGCATCGAAGTCGAGACAGCCGTTTCCTCTGAACTGTAGAACGAGTTGGTAATCCATGAATTTCTAAACGTGTTTTTCGTCCGCTTCTGGGCCGAAAGCAGCCTGCCATGACAGGTGGATCAGCCTGGGCAGACGGTGGGAACAGGCCCGATCACGTTCCGCGATTGATCTTCCAAGGTACGCCGAACCTGTCGATCACAATGGCATAGCGGGAAGACCAGAAAGTCTGCTGCGGCGCCAGGATCACCTGCCCGTTGGTCTGTAGCGCACTGAAATAAGAATCGACCTTCTCTTCCGAATCGACACCGAGCAAAACATAGAAGCCCGCTGGTCTTTTGTAGTTATGTGCTTCAACATCGGCACCGGCCAGCTCAACCCCATCGATACAGATATTTGCATGAACGATGTGACGTCCCGGACGCGTCGCCGATGCTGGGATCGGTGAATCGGAGATCTTGAGCATCGTACCAATCCTCCCTCCAAGGCACGCTGCATAGAAGTTGAATGCCTCTTCGCACTCACCGTTGTAGTCAATGTGAAATGACAAGCTCATCGTCTATTGTGCTTTCGTTGTGGTCCTGCTGTGATTGGGACATTCGTCAGCGGAGGTCCGCTCCCCGCCGAAGTCAGACTTTCAAACGCTCCCGCACCGTATCATCCGCCTAGGCCTCCGGTCCCAGCCAGATTCATTTTCCGCCCGGCCTGAACCCGTCCGCGCTGATGTCCAGCTCCGTCACCTCGCCATACTTGGCCGCCACCTTGCGGATATCGTCGGCCTTGCCGACCAATACCATCTGCAGGTTCTGGCGCGGGAAGTGCCGGTCGACCAGCTGCTTTGCCTTTGCCGGCGTCAGGCCGTCCACGTCGCGCATGAAGTTGTCGATCTGGGCGCGGTCCACGCCCAGCGCGTACATATCGCCCAGCAGGCTGGCAAGCTGCTCGCTCGTTTCAAAACGCGGCGGGAACTGGCCTTTCACGTAGGCCTTCGCCGAATCGAGCGTGGGCTTGTCGATTCCCCCGTCCTTGCCCGTTCCCCAAAGCCGGTTGTACGTCTTCAGCGCCAGGTCGAGCGCCGCTTCCGTCTTCGCCGATGCGGTAAAGCTCGACATCGTGAAGACGCCCGACTGGGCCAGCGGCGCAAACGAGCTGTTGGCGCCATACGTGAGCCCCGAGTTCACGCGCAGCTCGTCGTTCAGCCACGACGTGAAGCGCCCGCCCAGTACCGTGTTCAGCACCTGCAGCGGCACATAGTCGGGATCGTTGCGGGCGATGCCGGGGCCGCCGATGATGAACGTGGTCTCGATCGCATCGGGTTTGTCGACGAGCCACACGCGCGGCTTGTCCGCCAGCGGCTTGCCGTAGTCGGCACGCTGCGGCGCGGGGCCTTCGGCCTGCCATTGGCCGAACAGCGTTTCGATCTGTCGGCGCATCGCGGCCGGGTCGAAATCGCCGACGACGATGATGGCGGCATTGTCCGGCCTGAAGTAGCGGCCATGGAATCCCTGCACGTCGGTGCGCTTCAGCGCGGACAGGCTGTTGACGGTGCCGCCGGCCGGGCTGGCGTAGGGCGCGTCGCCGTACAGCATGCTGCGGTAATAGGTGCCGGCGACCTGGCGCGGGCTTTCCTTGGCCTGTTTCAGGCCGCTGACCTTGCGGTTCTTCAGCTTGTCCAGTTCCGCGGCCTCGAAATTCGGCTGCTGCACGATCTCGGCGAACAGCGGCAGCAGGGCGGCGGCATCGTTCTTTGCGAAATTGGCCTGCACGGTGGTCTGCTCGGTGGCGCTGCCGCCGGCCAGTTGCGCACCGCGGAAATCGAATGCCTCGTCGATGGCCGCCTTGGAATGCTTTTCGCTACCCAGCAGGATCGCGTCGCCGGTCAGGTTGGCGAGGCCCGCCTGCGTGCCGTCGTTGACGGCGCCGGCCCTGACGACAGCCCGCACGGCGATCAGCGGCACCTCGTGGCGCTCCATCAGCATGACGGTCAGGCCGTTCGGCAGCTTCGTCGTTTCGAACTGCGGCAGTTTGAATTCGGCTCCATGCGCCACGGCGGCCGCACCAGCCAGCGCGGTGGTGAATACCAGTTTCTTCATCATTCTTCCTTTGCAGCCAGCACGCCGATGGTGCGCTGCTGTTTTTTCAGGTAGCGGGCGGCCACGGCCTGGATGTCGGCCGTGGTCAGCTTCTCGAATTCGGCGGGCGCGTCGAACAGCTTGCGCCAGTCGCCGAAGAAGGTTTCGTAGTTGCCCAGCTGCTGCGCCTTGCCGTTGATGGTTTCCTGTGCGCGGTACAGGTTGACCAGCTTCTTGTTCTTCACGGCCTGCAGTTCCTGCTCGGTGATACCGTTCTTCACCACGTTGTCGATTTCGTCGAGCAGCGCCTTTTCCACCTTCGCGCCATCCACGCCATTCGCGGCCACGGCGAACACGTACAGCAGGCCCGGATCGAAGCCATCGGTGGCGTCGGCGCCGACCGATGTCGCCAGCTGTTTTTCCACGAGGGCCTTGTAGAGGCGCGACGTCTTGCCGTCGGTGAGCACGCCTTGCAGCACGTTCAGCGCGTAGTAGTCCGGGCTGTCCGCACGCGGCGCCTTGTATGCCACCATCAGGTTGGCGGACGTGGCCGATGGCTTGGCGACGAACAGGCGCCGCTCGCCTTTCTGCTCCGGTTCCACGGTCTTCACCACCGGCGGCATCGCGCGTTTCGGGATCGCGCCGAAATACTTCGTGGCCAGGGTTTTCACGCGGTCGGCCTTCACGTCGCCGACGATCACGGCCACCGCGTTGTTCGGCGCGTAGTAGGTGCGGAAGTAGTTGACGAGGTCCTGCTGTGTCCACGCCTTGATGTCCGACTCGAAGCCGATCACGGGCCACGAATACGGGTGGGCGCTGTAGGCCACGCTGTTCAGGTCTTCCATCAGCATGCGGATGTTCGAGTTTTCCAGGCCCGTGCTGCGTTCGGACAGCACCACGCCGCGTTCGCTCTCGACCATCTTCGGGTCGATCGTCAGGTGGGCGATGCGGTCGCTTTCCAGCTTGAAGATCGTTTCGACGGAGGTGGCGGGAAACCAGTCCTGGTACACGGTCACGTCGCTGCTCGTGTACGCGTTGTTGCTGCCGCCGTTCGCTTCCATCGTGCGGTCGAACATCTTCGGCCCGTAGTTCTTCGATCCGTTGAACATCATGTGCTCGAAGAAGTGCGACAACCCGGTGGTGCCCGGCGCCTCGTTGCGCGAGCCCACCTTCCAGAACGTGTACATGTTCGCGTTGGGGATCGTGCTGCTTTCCAGGACGATGAACTTCATGCCGTTGGCCAGCGTGAACGTCTTGACCTGGTCTGCCGTGAACGCGGCCTGGGCCGAGGCGGCGAGCATGCTGCTAGCCACGATGGCGGCAAGTTTCCACTTCATGGGGCGCCCTTCCAATGGTAAAAATTGATGATGCGCAAGCATACGGCATTGCCGTTAGAATGTGTAGGACCCCTCATTCATGGAAAGCACGATGGAAAGCGCAATGCACTGGTCGGCCCACGAGCTGACGATGACCGTCCTGATGACACCCGACATGGCGAACTTCTCGGGCAATGTCCACGGCGGTACGATCCTGAAATTCCTCGACAGCGTGGCCTATGCGTGCGCCAGCCGCTACTCGGGCAGCTATGTGGTGACGCTGTCGGTCGACCAGGTGATGTTCCTGCAGCCGATCCACGTGGGCGAACTGGTGACATTCCTCGCTTCGGTGAACTACACGGGCCGCACCTCGATGGAAGTGGGCATTCGCGTGGTGACGGAAAACATCCAGCAGCGGCTGGTGCGGCACGCGAACAGCTGCTATTTCACGATGGTGGCGGTGGACAAGGACCGCAAGCCCGTGGCGGTGCCGCCGCTGGTACCGGAAACGCCGGAGCAGGTCGCCCGCTTCGAGCAGGCCGAGGCGCGCAAGGCCGCGCGGCTGGCGCTGCACGGGGCCAAGAACAAGGCGAAGGGGCAGTGAGGCCGAAAGACAGAACCCCAGAGGCAGATTCCGGGGTCAGACCCGCCGGGTCTGACCCCAGCCCTTCGCTTTCTGGGTGTCTGCGTGCCGGCTAAGCATCAACTTAACGCCATTAGTGCCTGTCACCGGTTTTCAGGAAATGTTTCGAAACACTGGCGCCCGTTATGCGTACTTGATCCCCGCCCGCTTGTACGACGGCGGCGTGATGGCGCGGCGCCGCTTCGGGTACACGAGGGCCCGCACCGCCACTTCGACCGGCACGTGCATCGACGCGAGGAATTCGGCGGATTTGCGGATGCCCACTTCGGGCAGCGCCGTCACCGCCTTGTCGACCAGGTCGCGCATCTTGCGGTTGGTGCGCGCGTGCTGAGGCTTCAGCAGGTATTGTTTCTTGACTCGTGCATTCATTGTTGTTATCCCCCGTTCCGGTATGTCTTTACGCTGGCAGCAGCTCCGGCTCCGCCGCCGGTGCGAGCGTGCGGCCGCTCTGCATCATCCGCTCGAATTCCTGCGCCGGCAACGGCCGGCTGAAATGATAGCCCTGCATCTCGTGGCAGCCGTGGGCACGCAGGAATTCCAGCTGAGCCAGTGATTCTACCCCTTCGGCGATCACCCGCAACTTGAGGTTGCGGGCCAGCGCGATGATGGAAACGACGATCGCCGCCTCGTCCGCGTCGCTGGCGATGTCGGCCACGAACGAGCGGTCGATCTTCAGCACGTCGATCGGGAACCTGCGCAGGTACGAGAAGCTCGAGTAGCCGGTGCCGAAATCGTCGATCGACAGGGCCACGCCCAGCGCCTTGAGCTGGTGCAGCACTTCCACCGCCTGGGCCACGTCGTCGACGAACAGGCTTTCCGTCAGTTCCAGGTCCAGGCAGGCCGGCGGCAGGCCCGTGTCGGCCAGTACCTGCGCGATCGACGGCACGAGGTCGGGCTGGACGAACTGGCGCGCCGACAGGTTGACCGCCACCCGCAGCGGCGGCAGCCCGCACGGTGCCCAGGCGTCGTTCCACGCCTTCGCCTGCACACAGGCAGTGCGCAGCACCCAGGCGCCGATCGGCACGATCAGGCCGGTCTCCTCGGCCAGGCCGATGAAGCGCTGCGGCGGCACCATGCCCAGCTCGGGGTGCTGCCAGCGCAGCAGGGCTTCCACGCCGACGATGCGCCCGCTCGCCAGGTCCAACTGCGGCTGGTAGTGCAGCACGAATTCGCCGCGCTCCAGCGCGTTGCGCAGCGCGCCTTCGATGCGCAGCCGTTCCCGCGTTTCCTCGTTCATCGCGCCGTGGTAGAACTGCCAGCGGTTGCGGCCCAGCTTCTTGGCCGCATACATGGCGATATCCGCGTGCTCGATCAGGTGGTCGGCAGGCGTGCCGTCGGCGGGGTAGATGGCCACGCCGATGCTGCAGGTAACGCAGAATTCCTTGCCATCGAGCGTCATCGGCTGCGCCAGCGCGGCCATGATGCGGTCGATGATCTCCGGCGCCAGCGCCTCGTCGGCATGCTCGGACAGGATCGCCACGAACTCGTCGCCGGACAGCCGCGCCACCGTATCCGTCTCGCGCACGGCCGCGCGCAGGCGGCCGGCGATCGTACGCAGCAGGTGGTCGCCGGCCTTGTGGCCCAGCGTGTCGTTGACGAACTTGAAGCGGTCCAGGTCGATCAGCAGCACCCACATGCGGCGCCCGCCGCGGTTGGCGTAGGCGACCGCCTGGGCCAGCCGGTCCTGCAGCAGGATCCGGTTCGGCAGGCCGGTCAGCGCATCGTGGTGGGCGATGTGGCGGATGCGCTGCTCCGTCAGCTTGCGTTCCGTGATCTCGCTGCCGGTGCCGCGGTAGCCGCGGAAGTCGCCCTGGGCATCGTAGACCGGTTCGCCGGTGGACTGGAACCAGCGCGTCACGCCATCGTCGCCGGTGATCTCGTGTTCGAGGCCGGCGAACGGCTGCCGCGCCTGCAGCAGCGCGAGATGGTCGCGGCCAACCGCCGTTTCGAGGAAGTCCGGCCTGATCTGCCAGCGGGTGCGGCCGATGTACTCCTTGCGCTGCACATGCGCCTTGTCGAAAAAGCCGTCGGCCAGGTAGGTGAAGCTGAAGTTCGCGTCCTGCTCCCAGTACCAGTCGGACGACAGCGCAAGCAGCCGGCGGAAGCGGTGTTCGCTTTCCTGCAATGCGCGCTCGGTACGCTTGCGCGCCGCCACGTCGTCGTTCAGCCGGGCATTGCTGCGCTGCAGGTCGGCGGTGCGCTCGTCGACGAGCCACTGAACGCGGCGCGAGCGCTGCTCCAGTATGTGCACGAGGGCGGCGGCCAGCACCGAAAACAGCAGGCCGCCGACCAGCGCGATCAGCGAGCCGGTATGGTCGGCCAGGAAGGGCCGCGGCAGCGCATCCACGCGCACGCGCCACGTCTGGCCCAGCAGGTCGAATCGCCGGGTCACGTGCTGCGGGTGGTGGAGCGCCAGCCATGGCGGCAGCGTGAACATGGCGCGGTTGTCCGCTTCGGCATCGGGGCCGGTCGCGTAGACGAGGTCCGCATCGTCGCCGGCGTAGACGCGCAGCAGCAGGTGGGGATCGTCCAGCAGGCCGCCGTATTGCAGGATCGTGTGCACCAGGTGCGGCGCGCGGATCAGCGCGGCCGTCTGGCCCACCCAGGCGGCGCGGCGCTGTTGCGGTGTTTCGGTAGGCATGCCCGTGCGATACAGCGGCACCAGCAGCACGAAGCTGTCGCGCCGCGCCGGGTGCAGCACGCTGACGAGCGGCGTGGCGGTGGGCCTGCCCTTGTGAAGCATGCGCTCCACCGTCGCTTCCGCGGCCTCCATCGGCAACACGTCGAGTCCAAGCGCACCGTTGTGCGCCTGCAGCGGCGCGAACAATTCGGTGACCAGGTAGCGGTTGCGGCGCGCCGCCGGGACGAAGCGGCCGGCACGCAGTTCGGTCACGGTGAAGCCGGGATGCGTGGGCGCCATATGCGCCTCGAAGGCGAGGCGCTCGTCGTGTGTCATCAGGTGCTGGTGGGTGAACGACACCATGAACGGATGGCGGTGCAGCAGCGGCCGGGTGAAGTCGCCGAACTGCTCCTGCGTCACGCCGGGCATGGTGCGGAACAGCTGGTTGGTGACGGTCAGCACTTCGACGGCATCGTCCAGGCCGCGCTGGATGGCTGCCACGCGCAGGTTCGCGCGCTGCTGGAAGCTTTCCGACAACTTGTCGTATTCGAGCGCGCTGACGGCGATGAACAGGACACCCGTCACGCACAGGCCGACGGCGAGCGTAAGCGCCGCCGCCAGCGAAACCGGGGTGAACCTGCGTGCCATGGAACTCCTGTGTGTGAACGAAACCAACGGGCGAGCGAGCCCGGCCGTTAGTGTGTCATAAAAAGCAGGCAGTATCCGGCTGATTGTATATTTTAAGAATCTATTGTTGCATTTGCGCACCAATCGCACTTGCATCCCGTCTTCTCGCGGTTGCTCGATCTTGTGGAATGATTCCGGTATCGTATGTCGAACAGACGCAAGGCATATCACCACCAACCCAAGGAGGCGTGATCGACAATGACTTTCCAGCTTGCCACGCTTGATCCCGCTGAAACAGCGCTGCTTGTCCGCCGCCTTACGGGACCGGTGCTGTCGTTCTCGAAGACGTATTCCTTCGACGCGGAAGCGGGAGCGACCTTCGTTTCACTGGGCGGGCAGCCCTGGCGCGACCCGGCGGACACCGAGCCGCCAGGACATTTCAACCTTCTGTGGCGCGACCAGGCCATTCTCATCAGCGGATACTGCACTGCCGTGCCGCATGGCGACGGCACGGCCACCCGCTTCGAAGTGTCGCTCAGCGTGCCCCATGTCCTCGCCGGACAAAGCGACCAGGTCACGCGGCTGGTCAGGGGCCGAAGGGGGCGTCAAGCCCCCGACTGGCGCAGCCGCCCCACGACCCAGTGGGCCAGCAGCCGGTTGAAGGGCGCCAGGCCGGGCCACAGCGCGCCGCACAACGCCACGCGCTGCAGCAGCCGCTGCGTGCGGTTCGGGGCGCCGGTCGCGGGCCGCAGCGCGAACAGGATGTGGTTGTTGCCGGCAATGCCACGGAACTGGCACACGTTATCGCCGAACGCCTGGCGCAGCCGGTGCTCCATGGCTTCGTAATTGGGGTCGTAGCTGAAGATATTCGCCACGAGCAGGCCGTCGGGCCGCAAGGCGCGCCGGCAGTCCGCATAGAAGCGGGCGCTGCCCAGCGCCGGCGGCAGGCCCGCAGCATCGAAGCCATCCACCAGCAGCACGTCCGCGCTGCCCGCCAGTTGCGGCATGTGGCGGGCCGCATCGGCGTGGATCACGCGAAAGCGTTCGCTGTCCGACGGCACGGCGAAATGCTCGCGCAGCGCGATCACTTCCGCGGACAGTTCCAGCACGGTAATGCGGGCACCGGGCAGGTAGCGGTGGCAGAACTTGGCCAGCGAGCCGCCGCCCAGGCCCACCATCACGATATGCGCCGGGCGCGGCTTGAACAGCACGAAGCACATCATGGCCCGGGCGTAGGCCAGCACGAGGCGGTGCGGATCGGCCAGGTCCATCTGGCTCTGTACTTCGCCCGGCACGAATTCCAGCGTCAGCCGGCCCTTGCGCCGGCTAAGGAGGGGGGCACCGTTTTCGCCGGCTGGCAGCGCGGCAGCGGGCCGGGGAGCAGGGGACTGGGGAGCAGGTCCGTGGCCGGCGGGCAGCGGCTGGCCAGGGGCCTGGTCGAGGGTGTGCGGCATGGTCGCTCGGGTTGGTGTCGGGGTCGCTTTCTGCTAAGCTCACTGGCTCGCCGAAAGTGTACCCCGGCGGCGCATTTACACGAAAACGTTTTATGGGTACATTGCCACGGCCGGCTCTGTATGGAGAATACGATGTTCCTGGATCACCCGACCATTACCGCGACCAACAGCTTCACCGAACCGGATCGCATCGAGCGCCTGAACCGCGTCTATGGCTACGCGGCCGCGTTGGCCGATGCGGCAGGCAGGCAGAATTTTATCGAAAAATGCAGCCAGCTGCATGACCACAAGGGCACGCTGATCGTGTTCTGGCACGACGTTCCCACCGAGGAGGAAAAGGATTTCTTCCTGCGGGCGTGGGCATCCAAGGTGGGCGACGGCACTACGAACGTCGAGCACGAGATCTGACGTGGACGTCAGGACGCTGGTTCTCACCCTGGCGCTCGGCAATCTGGCGTTGTGCGCTGCGCTTTTCTTCCACGATACGGACAATCGCCAGCGCGGCGCCCTGGCCACCTTCGCGCTGGCCCGGCAATTCCAGGCGGTGGCCTGGCTGCTGCTGTACTTTCGCGGCGTGATTCCCGAACTGCTGGCCGGCCCGCTGGCCAACGTGCTGCTGTTTGCCGGCGTGGCGTTCGATGCCGGCGCGCTGTGGGAGCACGCCGGGCGTACCCGCTGGCGGCGCATCGTGCTGCCGGCGCTCGGCCTGGGGATCGCGGCGTGGCTCGCCTGCTATGTGCTGGAGGTGGACAGCAGCTTGCGTGTGGCGGCCGGCTATGCCATCGTCGGTGCGTTCTACCTTGCCGGCGTGGCGGCGCTGGCGCTGGACTGGCGTGGCGCCTCGATGTTGCGGCGTTTCCTTGCCCTGGCGCTGGCCGTGCCGGCGCTGGCGATCGCCGGTCGCGGCCTGCTGGCGATCGCGCTGCCGCAGGGCTGGGCCGGTGTAGGGGCGGCCCAGCTGCAGGGCCTGGGCTACGTGGCCTTTTTCCTGGCGATGCTGATCGGCAGCGCCGGCTACCTGCTGCTGGCGCGCGAGACGCTGCAGGGCGAGCTCGCACGCCTCGAGATGGTGGATGCGCTGACGGACGTGCCCAACCGCCGTGGCTTCTACGGTGCGCTGGCCCCATGGCTCGCCCTGGCGCGCCGCCCCGGCACCCCGACCGCGCTGCTGATCCTGAACCTGGACGGTTTCAAGCGCGTCAATGACCACTACGGCCATGCCGTGGGCGACAAGGTGCTGAAGGCCATGGTGGATGCCTGCTGCGGCCAGTTGCGCGACAGTGACCTGATGGGGCGCCTGGGCGGCGCCGAGTTCGCGATCCAGTTGCCGCGCACCACGCTGGCCGATGCCGTCCACGTGGCCGAGCGTATCCGCGCGTCGATCGAGGCCAATCCGGTCAAGGCCGAGCGCGCCGTGATTTCGCTGACGGCCAGCCTGGGCGTGACGACCATCCGCGCCGACGATACGCCCGTCAGCCTGTTCAAGCGCGCCGACGAGGCGCTGCAGGCGGCCAAGCTGCACGGCCGCAACCGGGTGGTGGCCGCGCCGCCGCCGCCGGTGGAGGAAGAGAGCACGGGTACCTGAGCAAGCCTGGACTGCGCGGTTTGTCCTGTGCACACGATTGTCCTGTCATCAAGCCGTCATCCGGACGCACTAATGTGATAGGATTTTCAATATAAACAATATAAATTAATGGAATCCCCGATGTATGCAGCGGTCGATCTCGGATCGAACAGTTTTCGCCTGTCGATAGGCAAACACGATGGCGACACGATCCGCGTGCTCAAGAGCATGCGCGAACCCATCCGGCTGGCCGCAGGGCTCGATGCCGCCGGCAACCTCACCGAAGCGGCCCAGCAGCGCGCCATCGCCTGCCTGCAGAACTTCGCGATCACGCTATCGGCCTACCAGCTCGACGCGGTGCGGGTGGTGGCCACGTCCACGATGCGGCAGGCGCAGAACATCGCCACGTTCCTGCCCCAGTGCGAAGCGGCGATCGGTTTTCCGATCGAGATCATCTCCGGCGAGGAGGAAGGACGGCTGATCTACATGGGGGTGGCCAGCGCGCTGGCCCAGCCGAACGAGCGGCGCCTCGTCGTCGACATCGGGGGCGGCTCCACGGAGCTGATCCTGGGCCGCGGGTTCGATATCGAGCGCGTCGAGTCGTTCAGCGTGGGCAGCGTGAAGCAGAGCCTCGCGTTCTTCGTCAACGGCTATGTCGACGGGCCGTCGTACGAAGCGGCGATCCTGTCCGCCCGCAGCCAATTCGAGGATGGCGCGCCGCCCTACATGCCGCAATTCTGGAAGCGGGCCTACGGTTCGTCCGGCACGATCCGCTCGATCGCCGAGGTCATCGAAAAGAATGGCCTGGGCAAGGGCATCACGCCGGACAGCCTGGAAGCGCTGAAGCGCCGTTTCATCGCGCTGGGCCACGTCAACCGCATCGACCTGCCGGGGCTGCGCCCGGATCGCGCCTCGACCGTCGTCGGCGGCCTGGCGATCCTGATCGGCGTGATGCACGAACTCGATATCGAGGAGCTGGCGCCGATCGAAGCCGGCCTGCGCATGGGCGTGATGCGGGACCTCACCATGCGCGAAATGCGGCTCGACCGCCGCGAGCAGTCGGTGCGCGATTTCGCCCGCAAGTTCCATGTCGACGAGGCGCGCGCCGCGCGCGTGGCCGACGATGCGCTCGCGCTGGTGGAACTGCTCAAGCCCGCGAACGACGCCACGGCGCGGCTGCTGTACTGGAGCGCGCTGCTGCATGAAGTGGGGCAGGCCGTGTCGCAGACGGGCCACCACAAGCATGCCGCCTACCTGATCGAAAATGCCGACCTGCCGGGCTTCACCACGCGCGACCAGCGCACGATGAGCCGGCTGGTGCTGGCCCAGAAGGGCAACCTGCGCAAGGTGGAGGAATTCCTGTCCGACCCGGACTTTGCCCGCGCCGTGGTCGCGCTGCGGCTTGCCGTCGTCTTCATGCATGCCCGCATCGCCGTGGCCGAGGCCCAGCCGAAGCTGCGCATGAAGAACCGCATCGAACTGGAACTGCCGCGCGCGCTCGTCAGCGGACATCCCACGCTGTCCTACTGGATCGAGAAGGAACAGGAGCAGTGGGACGAGGTCGGGGTGGACCTGGGGTTGCGCACCAGCGCCTGAGGCCCGGACCGCGCGGCCCCGGCCACGACGCACGTCAGCAGCTGCTCGTCACCACCGTCACCACGGGCGGCCTGATCGCGTTGCCCGAACCGCTGGCCCCCGTGTACTGGGCATAGCAGCCGAGCGCCTTCGGGGTGTTCTGCACGTCGGTGGGGATGGCCGCGAACGAGTTGATGGGAAGGCCGGGCTGGGTGGCGGTGGCGGTGGCGGAGCCGTAGCGGATGGTGTAGTCGGTCGTGTCAAGGCCGGCCGCCAGGGCCATGTTGCCGATCCGGGCAGCCGAAGGGTAGCCGGATTCCAGCGTGACGACCACGTTCTCGTTGGTGACCGTGGTGGCCGACGGATCGATCAGTGCCTTGCCGTGCACCATGGCGGACGTCGTCGCGAGCGCGCCGCCGACGGCCTTCACGGAAGCCGTGCGCGCGTCCGATCCCAGGTCGACGAATTTCGGCAGCGCGGTGGCCGCGAGGATGCCAAGGATCACGATCACCGCGATGAGTTCGACCAGGGTAAATCCCGTCTGGCCGTGCCGGCGCGTGCCGGGTGCGGGACGTGGCTGCAAGTGTCCTGTCAGGGGCGTCGAGATCATCATGGAAAGCCGGTGCAGGCGTGAATGCGTATTGCCAATGGCAGAGTCGAGTGGGTTACCGCATCGTAGTGACCTTTGCGCCGCGTGACAATCGCAATGGCCCACGATGATCACAATTGATGCATTGTGGAAACAAAATCTTGCTCTTGGCCCAATTGAGCCCTGCAGCCAATCTTTGCGGGAAGGCAAGCGAGCGCTGCCGGTAAAAGCGCCGTGCGAGGATGGTTTTCCATCATTTGCGGAAAAGCCATCCCATGAAACAGAACCAGCCGCCGCGCCGCGATTTCCTGCGCTATGTCGGCACCCTGGCCGCGCTGTCCACGCCTGCGTTGCAGGCCGGCGCCAGCGAAAAGGACCGGGTCGAATTCCCGCCGATCTTTGACAAGTCCGAAAAGCCCGAGCGCACCGAGCCGCCCGGCGACCCATCGAACGAACGCGTCGGCATTGCCATCGTCGGACTGGGGCGCATCTCCGTCAACGAGATGCTGCCCGCGTTCGCGCAGAGCAAGCATGCGAAACCTGTCGCGCTGGTGACCGGCGACCGCGCCAAAGGATTGAAGATCGCGCACCAGTACGACATTCCGGAAAGCGCGGTCCTCGATTACAAGGATTACGACAGGCTGGCGCAGATGCCGGACGTTCAGGGTGTGTATATCGGCCTGCCCAACCACATGCATGCCGAGTACACGGTGCGCGCCGCCCGCGCCGGCAAGCACGTGCTGTGCGAAAAGCCGATGGCGAACAGCGTGGCGGAGTGCCGGCAGATGATCGACGCCTGCCGCAAGGCGGACCGCAAGCTGATGATCGCCTACCGCAGCCAGTACGAGGCGCTGGACCGCGCCCTCGTGAAGATGATCCGCGAAAAGAAGCTGGGGGCGCTGAAGGAATTCGTTTCGGTCAATTCGCAGAACATGGGCGACCCGCAGCATTGGCGCCTGAAAAAAGCGCTGGCCGGCGGTGGCGCATTGCCGGACATCGGCCTGTATTGCATCAATGCGGCGCGCTTCCTCAGCGGCGAGGAGCCCAGCGAGGTGATCGGCAGCACCTGGTCGACGCCGGGCGATGCGCGCTTTCGCGAAGTGGAAGAGTCGTGCCAGTTCATCCTGCGCTTCCCCAGCGGCTTCATCGCCAGCTGCAGCACCAGCTATGCGGCGCACAAGTCGCAGATGTTCCGCCTGAACGGGGCCGATGCCTGGGCCGAGATGAACCCCGGCTACGCCTACCACGGCAACCGGTTGAGGGTGTCGCGCGTGGTCGACGGCAAGGAGCAGGCCAGCGACATCCAGGCCGAGGAACAAAACCAGTTCACCGCGGAACTGGACCACTTCGCGCTGTGCATCCAGAAGAACCGGGACGTGCACACGCCGGGCGAGGAGGGCCTGCAGGACCAGCGCATCACGGATGCCATCTACGAGTCGGCCCGTACCCACCGGCCGGTGAAGCTTGCGCCACCGGGGCGCACGCGCGGCCCCGAACCGGAGGAAAGTGCCTGAAAGAGCGGTGGCAGGGCGGCCCTTCGACCCTGGCCACGCCTGCCCCTTCGGGAGTGCCGGATCGGACGCCCTGCGTCGATACTGCCTGCATGCTTAAGTTTCCGCTCATCCTGCCTTGACTGGCTATTAGCAAGGCGCTCGGTAACGTCGGCATGCCGGTGCCCGCGCGGACACCGGCACCGTCACTCAACGAATCGGGTCAACCATGAAGAAAACAATATTGATGCTGGCAGCCACCCTGGCCGCCATGGGAAGCGTGCACGCCGCTGACAAGGGCGCCGCGCACTGGGAATACACGGGCAAGGCCGGCACCGCGCACTGGGCCGAGCTGGAACAGGATTTCGCCGCCTGCCGGCAGGGCAAGGCGCAATCGCCGATCGACATCCGCGGCGCGAAAGCGGGCGCGCCCGCGCCGATCGGTTTCCGGTATGCGGCCAGTGCCGCGGACATCGTCAACAACGGCCACACGGTGCAGGTCAACCTGGCCGAAGGCGGCGGCTTGCATCTTGCGAGCGGCGACTACAAGCTCGTGCAAATGCACTTCCACACGCCCAGCGAGGAAAAGGTGAACGGCAGGCGCTACCCGCTGGTGGCGCACCTCGTGCACCGCAACGATGCCGGCGAGCTGGCCGTGGTGGCCGTGCTGTTCAAACAAGGCAAGGAAAACGCGGCGCTCAAGCCAGTATTCTCCGGGCTGCCGGCCCGTGCGGGTGACCACCATGCCGTTGAGGGCGAGCTCGACCTGGGCGCCGTGCTGCCGCGGCAGCACACCTATTACGCCTACATGGGTTCGCTGACGACGCCGCCCTGCAGCGAAGGCGTGCACTGGCAGGTGCTGAAGGAACCGGTCGAGGTTTCAAAAGACCAGCTGTCCGCATTCCGCAAGCTTTACCGCATGAATGCGCGACCCGTGCAGCCATTGAACGGCCGCGTGGTCGAAGTGACCGGCTGAACGCCTGCCGGATACCGCCGCGCTCCCTCGGCCGGCGGAAATTGTCAAAGAGAATCTCCCCGGCCCTTGTAGTTTTGCTTACACTATAGGCTTGTGAGCATGGAGGCGGGGATGACGGTCGGGAGCACTGGGCGGAGGGCGATAGCGGCGGCGCTGGCGGCATGGGCGGGGCTGTGCGCCATGCCCGCGCTGGCCGCAGCCACCAGGGCGCCCATCAATGCTTCTGCCAATGCGCCTGCCAATGTGCCGAGGGGCCAGCCGGTCGTCACGCTGTGCTACGAACGCGCCGACGTGCGGCCGTGGCGCACCGAGGATGGCCGCGGCCTGAACTTCGAATTGCTCAAGCTGGTGGGCCGGCGCGAGAACATCCGCTTCGATTTCCAGAGCATGCCGTGGAAGCGCTGCCTCGCGCAGCTCAAGGCCAACGAGGTGGATGGCGCGTTCGCCGTCAGCTTCAAGACCGACCGCCGCGAGATCGGCGAATACCCGGGTGGCGCCACGCCGGATACGGCGAAGCGCATGCACATCGACCGCTACATCCTCCTCCGCCGCAAGGGCAGCAATGTCGAGTGGGACGGCAAGGCGCTGCACAACATCGATGGGGCCGTCGGGGCGCAGCTCGGCTATTCCATCACCGACCTGCTGCGCAGCCTGAACGTCACCGTGGACGAAGGCAGCCAGCGTTCCGATGAACTGGTGCGCAAGCTGCTGGCCGGCAGGCTGGCCGCGGCGGCCGTGGGCGGCAGCGATGCCCGCACGCTGCTGGCCGGCCCGTTCGGCCCGCAGATCGAAGCGCTGCCCCGGCCGCTGGTGGAAAAACCCTATTTCCTGCTGCTGTCGCACCGCCTGGTCGAGCGCCAGCCCGACCTCGCGCGGCGCATCTGGGATGCCGTGGAAGCGGAGCGCAACGGCACCGAGTACCGCAAGCTGGAAAAATCCGAAGTGCCGGCCGCCGGCAAGGGCAAGCAACCCTGATGCTCAACGCGCTGCGCAACCTGCGCGATACCTGGCGGCGCGACATCGTGCTGCGCCTGGCCGTGTCGATCTTCCTGGCCGTCGCCCTGTCCACGGCCGCCTACACCACGTATGCCGTGCGCACGCTGCATGCCGAAGCCGAGGTGCAGTTGCAGGAGCGTACCGAGCGGCTCGTGACCGTGCTGTCGCAGGCGCTGGCGCGGCCGCTGTTCGACATCAACGGCGCGGCGATCACCAGCGTGGTCGACGCGATGCGCGCCACACCCGAGGTGCTGATGCTGCGCGTGGTGGGGCCGAACGGCGCCGAGCTGGCCGGCTTCGGCTCGGGCAAGCTGGACCCGGCCGGCGCGATCACGGTGCACCGCGACATCAGCTTCCAGGATGGCGCGCGCAGTTACAAGGTGGGCGCCATCGACCTCACGTATTCGCGGCGCGCAACCGACGAGGCGCTGCAGCAGCAGCTGCTGCATGCGTTGACCGTCAACCTGCTGCTGGCGCTGACGATCGTCGGCTCGGTGTTCGTGGTGGCGCGCAAGACCGTGCGCCCGTTCGGCGACATCCAGAAATCGCTGGAGAAGCTTGCCCAGGGCAAGACCGACATCCAGCTTTCCGGCATCGGCCGCGCCGACCAGGTGGGCCGGCTGTCCATTGCCGTGCGCAGTTTCCGCGACACGCTGACCCGGCTGCGCTATGCCGAAAGCGAATTGCGCGAACTGAACGGCGACCTGGAACAGAAGATCGATACCCGCACGCAGGAACTGAAGCGCACCATCGCCGTTGCCCGCGATTCCGAGCGCAAACTGCGCGCGATCGTCGACACGGCGCTCGATGCCGTCGTCAACATGGACCGCAACGGCCGCGTGGTGGGCTGGAACCGGCAGGCCGAAGTCGTTTTCGGCTACGAGCGCGACGAGGCGCTGGGCCAGCAGCTCGACACGCTGATCATTCCGCCGCGCTACCGTGGCGACCACCGCAAGGGCATGACGCGCTACCTGGCCGGCGAGAGCGCCGGCGAAGTGCTCGACCGGCGCATCGAGGTCGAGGCGCTGCATGCGGACGGCACCGAATTTCCCATCGAACTGTCGATCACCCGCATCGACCTCGATGCCGAGCAGTTCGAGTTCTGCGGCTTCGTCCGCGACATCAGCGAACGCCGCGAGCGCGAACAGAAACTGGTGGCCGCCAACGTGCGTGCCGAGGCGGCCAATATCGCCAAGTCCGAATTCCTCGCCAATATGAGCCACGAGATCCGCACGCCGATGAGCGCGATCATCGGCATGGCCTACCTGGCGCTGCGCACCGACCTGAACACGAAGCAGCACGATTACGTGAGCAAGATCCACCGCGCGGCGCTGGCGCTGCTGGGCATCATCAACGACATCCTCGACTTTTCCAAGATCGAGGCCGGCCGGCTGGAAGTGGAGCAGATCCCGTTCTTCCTCGACGAGGTGCTGGCCAACGTGGCCAGCGTGACGAGCCAGCGCGCCGCGGAAAAGCAGCTCGAATACCTGTTCAACGTGCCGCCGGCCATCCCGCGCCACCTGGTGGGCGACCCGCTGCGGCTGGGACAGGTGTTGATCAACCTCGTCAACAATGCCGTCAAATTCACGGCGCAGGGCGAGCTGGAACTGTGCTGCACGCAGTTGCCGGCGCCGGGGCCGGCCAGCGGGCGCATCGCCCTGCGTTTTGCCGTGCGCGATACCGGCATCGGCATGCCGGAAGAGCAGATGGGCAAGCTGTTCCGCGCGTTCAACCAGGCCGACGGCTCCACGTCGCGCCAGTTCGGCGGCACCGGCCTGGGGCTGTCGATCTCGCAGCAGCTGGTGCGCCTCATGGGGGGCACGATCACGGTCGAGAGCGAGGAAGGCAAGGGGTCGGTATTTGCGTTCGACCTGGAATTCGGCCTGTCCGGCCAGCCGCAGCGCGCACCGGTGGTGCCGGCCGCGCTGAACAATGCGCGCGTGCTGCTGGTGGACGACAGCCCCATGGCGCTCGAGGTGCTGGGCGAAGCGGCGCGCGCGCTGCCGCTGCGGGTATACACGGCATCGTCCGGCGCCGAGGCGCTGGCCGGGGTGGCGGCCGCCGATGCGGCTGCCGATCCGTATGCGCTGGTGCTGACCGACTGGCAGATGCCGGGCATGGATGGCATCGAGCTGGCGCGCCGCGTGGCCGCCGCGCCGCTCGGGCGAAAACCCGGCATGGTGCTGCTGACGGCGTTCGGCCGCGAGGAAGTGCAGCGCGAGGCCGAAGACGCCGGCTTCATCGGCTACCTGTTCAAGCCCATCGGCCAGTCGGTGCTGGTCGATACGCTGGTGGCCCTGTTCGCGCCGCCGCGCCGGCACGATCTGCCGATCGAGGCCGGCAAGCTCGATGTGACGGGCCGGGTGCTGCTGGTCGAGGACAATCCCGTCAACCAGCAGATTGCCGCCGAACTGATGGGCATTCAGGGCATCGCGGTGGAATTCGCCAGCAACGGCCGCGAGGCGCTGGACCGGCTGGCGCAGGCGGGGGCAGGCCACTACGACCTGCTGCTGATGGACCTGGAAATGCCGGTCCTGGACGGCCATGAAACCACGCTGGCGCTGCGCCGCGACCGCCGTTTCGACGGTTTGCCGATCATCGCGATGACGGCCCATGCGCTGGCCGACATCCGCGAGCGCTGCCTGGCCGAAGGCATGCAGGATTACGTGACGAAGCCGATCGATCCGGACATGCTGTATGCCACCCTGGCGCGCTGGCTGGGCCGGGCCATGCCGCCGGTGGCGCCGCGGCCGCCGCGCCCGCCGGGCCAGGAAGGCTTGCCGCTGCTGCCGGGGATCGACACGGCACGCGGCCTGCGCCACGTGGCCGGCAACGAAACGCTGTACCTGCAGCTGCTCGACCGTTTCCGCAATTCGCAGCGCGATGCCGCGGCCGAGGTGGCGACCGACCTGCTGCACTGCGAACGCGACGGCGCACGCAAGCGTGCCCACACGCTGCGCGGCGTGGCCGGCAACGTGGGCGCCAACGCCGTCGAAGCGGCCGCGCGCGCGATGGAGGAATTGCTCGATCGCGAAGAAGTGCCCGCCGCCACGCTGGTCGAGGAGCTGACGACGGCGCTGCGCACCGCCATCGCCGGCCTCGATGCGCATTTCGCCACCGTGCCGGTCACGGGCGACGGTGCGGACAGCGCGGTATCGGCTGGGCCGGCGGACCCCGGCACGGTACCCGAGGCGCTGGCCCGGCTGCGCGGCCTGCTGGCCGACTACAGCGGCGACAGCAACGAGTACTTCGCCAGCGTGCGCACCGTGCTGGCGGCGCTGCTGCCGGCAGTGGCGCTGGAGCGCCTGGCCGCACACATCGCCGCCTATGATTTCGACGCGGCCCGGCAGGTGCTCGACGCCGCCGCCCGGGAGGCTTCATGAACGACACGCCCGGCACCGACCGCCCCACCATCCTGATCGTGGACGATACGCCCGACAACATCATGCTGCTGTCGGCACTGCTGAAGGAAAAATACCGGACCAAGGTGGCCACCAACGGCGCCACCGCGCTGCTGATCCTGGCAGCGGGCGGAGTGGACCTCGTGCTGCTGGACGTGATGATGCCGGACATGAATGGCCTCGAAGCCTGCCGCCGCATCGTGCAGGATCCGCGCATGGCCGACGTGCCGGTGATCTTCACGACGGCCAGGAGCCAGCCGGAAGACGAGGCGCGCGGCCTTGCGGCGGGCGCGGTCGACTACATCACGCGGCCCGTCAGCCCGCCCATCCTGTTCGCCCGCGTGGCCACGCACCTGGCGCTGCGCACCGTGCGCCGCGACCTGGCACGCCGCAATGCCGAACTCGAGGCGTTGCTGGCGGCGCGTGGCGATGCAGGGGAGAGTGATGCAGGGGAGAGTGATGCAGGGGAGGGTGATGCGGCAGGGAAAATTTGAAATACCTTAAGAAATTCAATCGCAATGTAATGGTAGGTGCTCTTTCCTTAAAAATGGTATATATTATTTATATAGTTCAACTTTTTCAGGAGCATCAATGAACGCCAAGACCGACGTCACCAAGACTTCCGCCGATACCGCCACGAAGCCCGCCGCCCCCGCCGCCGAAAAGCCGGCAGCCCGGGCCGATGTGAGGACCGAAGCAAAACCCGCCGAAGCAAAACCCGCCGAAGCAAAGCCTGCCGAAGCGAAGCCTGCGGCCAGGGCCGCCACGAAACCGGCGGCACGCAAGCCCGCCGCGAAGGAAACGGCTGCCGCGGCGAAGGACACCGCCGAAGCGCAGCCTGCCGCGCCGGCAAAGGCCCGCGCGCCGAAAGCCGCGCCCAAGGCGGAGGTGGCCCCTGTCGCCAAGCCGAAGGCGGAGAAGCCAGCCAAGCCCGCCGCGAAGGCCCCAGGCAAGGTGGAAGCAAAGGCCGAAGCCAGGCCCGCCGCCAAGCCGGTGAAAGCCAAGGCCGCGCAGGCCGTGCCGAAGACCGCCAAGGCCGCCAAGCCGGCAGCGGCGCAGGCCGAGCCGAAAGCCGCCAAGGCAGCCAAGCCGGCGAAAGCCGCCAGGGCCGTGGCCAAGCCAGCCGAGAAAGTGGCGGCGCCGCGCAAGGAACGCCTGGTGCGCGACAGCTTCACGATGCCGGAAGCGGAATACGCGGTGCTGGGCGAAGTGAAGAAGGCGTGCCTGAAAGCCGGCTTCGAGATCAAGAAAAGCGAACTGCTGCGCATCGGCGTGGCGCTGATCAGCCAGATCGACATGGCCACCTTGCAGAGCGTGCTCGCTTCGCTGCCGCAACTGAAGACGGGCCGCCCAAAGAAAGACTGAGCGCATCGTCCCTTGCCCGGCGCCGGCTTCCGCCATGGAAGCTGACGCGCCGGCGCCACGGTCACCGAAACGTTATCCCGCTGTCATGTTGCTGAAGTAATCCATCGCTACGCTGTGCTTCGTCTCCACTTCACCGAGAGGACGAAGCATGCAGCAGACGACCATTCAGCAGACGAATACTGCGGCCGGCATCCGGACCCCGCGCCCGCGCCTTGCCACCAGCATCGCCACCACCCCGGAAGAGCTGCGCGAAGCGCAGCGCCTGCGCTACCGCGTATTCATCGAGGGCATGAACCTTGCCGCACTGGCACGGCCGGACGGCCTCGATTGCGACGAATTCGACGAACATTGCGACCACCTGCTCGTGCGCGACACCAGCACGCTCCAGGTGGTGGGCACCTACCGGGTGCTGGCGCCCGCCGGCGCGCGCCAGCTCGGCCGCTTCTATTCCGAGGGCGAGTTCGACGTGGGCCGCCTCAACCCGCTGCGCGGGCGCATCATCGAAGCCGGCCGCGCCTGCATCCATCCCGATTACCGCGGCGGCAGCGTCATCATGCTGCTGTGGGCCGCGCTGGGCGAGTACATGCGCCGGCAGGGCTGCGACTACCTGGCCGGCTGCGCCAGCATCAGCGTCGCGGACGGCGGCCACAATGCCGTCGCCGTGTTCCGGCAACTGCGCGAAACGCACATGGCGCCGGCCGAATACCGCGTCACGCCGCATTTGCCGTTTCCGCACACGAGAATCGAACCCGCCGCCACGGCCAATGTGCCCGCGCTGCTGAAGGGTTACATGCGTTCCGGCGCGTGGCTGTGCGGCGAGCCGGCCTGGGATCCCGATTTCGACAGCGCCGACCTGTTCCTGCTGATGCCGCTGGCGAACCTGGATGCGCGCTACGCCAGGCATTATGGGGTGGAGGGGGCGGTGGAGATGGCGATCGCGGCCTGAGCCATCAGGCGCCCAGCCCCGTATCCGCATGGTGCCGCTTGTGCGGCGCGCCCGAAACGCGCAGCGCCAGGGAACGCAGCAGCACGTAGAACAGCGGCGTGAGGAACAGGCCGAAGAACGTCACCCCCAGCATGCCGGCAAACACGGCCACGCCCATCGCGTGGCGCATCTCGGCGCCGGCGCCGCTGGAGAATACTAGCGGCAGCACACCCATGATGAAGGCGATCGATGTCATGAGGATGGGCCGCAGCCGCAGCCGGCACGCTTCCAGCGCGGCCTGCACCACGGTGCGGCCGTGGTCTTCCAGCTCGCGGGCGAATTCCACGATCAGGATGGCGTTCTTCGATGCCAGCCCCACCAGCACGAACAGTGCGATCTGCGTGAACACGTTGTTGTCGCCGCCGGTCAGCTTGACGCCCACCAGCGCGCACAGGATCGACATCGGCACGATCAGGATGACGGCCAGCGGCAGCGTCCAGCTTTCGTACTGCGCGGCCAGCACGAGGAACACCAGCAGCACGCACAGGGGGAACACCAGCACCATCGTGTTCCCCGACAGGATTTCCTGGTACGTGAGATCCGTCCATTCGAACGTGATCCCCTTCGGCAGCGTTGCGCGGGCCAGCGCCGTCATCGCCTGCTGCGCCTGGCCGGACGACACGCCCGGCGCGGCGCCGCCGCTGATGTCGGCCGACAGGTAGGCGTTGTAGCGGTTGACCATGTCCGGCCCGTACGTGTCGCTGATGCGCATCAGCGACGACAGCGGGATCATCTCGCCCTTGTCGCTGCGCACCTTCAGCTGCGCGATCTGCTCGCGCTGCGAGCGGAACGGCGCATCGGCCTGCACCACCACCTGATACGTGCGGCCGAACTGGTTGAAGTCGTTGACGTACAGCGAGCCGAGGTTGATCTGCAGGGTCTGGTACACGGACTGCAGCGGCACGCCGAGCTGCTTGGCGCGCGTACGGTCGACGTCGGCGAACAGTTGCGGCACGTTGATCTGGTAGCTGGAAAACACGCCGGCCAGCTGCGGATCCTGCCACGCCTTCGCCTGCAATGCCTGCACGGCGGCATACAGCGCATCGTAGCCGAGGTTGGCGCGGTCCTCGACCATCATCTTGAAGCCGCCGATCGCGCCCAGGCCATTCACGGGCGGTGGCGGGAACACCATGATGAACGCATCCTCGATCGCGCCCATCCGCTTGTTGACCTCGGCCGCGATGCCGTCGCCGGACAGTTCGCCCGACGTGCGCTCGTGGAACGGCTTCAGGCCCAGGAACACGATGCCCGTGTTCGGCGCGTTGATGAAGCCATTGATCGACAAGCCGGGGAACGCCACCGCGTCCATCACGCCCGGCACGTCCTTGGCGATGGCCGACATGCGCCGGATGACGGCGTCGGTGCGGTCCAGCGATGCCGCGTCGGGCAATTGCGCGAAGCCGACCAGGTACTGTTTATCCTGCTGCGGCACGAAGCCGGCCGGCACGGCGCGGAACACGAACACGGCCGCCACCGTCAGTGCGAGATAGATGCCGATGCCCAGGCTCTTGCGGGCCATCACGCCGTTCACGCCGCGGCCATACGATGCCGAGGCGCGGCCGAAGAAGCGGTTGAACCAGCCGAAGAACGGGCCCAGCACCTTGTCCATGCCGCGCGTGAGCCGGTCCTTCGGCGCATCGTGCGCGCGCAGCAGTGCGGCCGACAGGGCCGGCGCCAGCGTCAGCGAGCACAGGGCCGAGATCACCGTGGAGATCGCGATCGTCAGCGCGAACTGGCGGTAGAACTGGCCCGTCAGGCCGCTGACAAAGGCGATCGGCACGAACACGGCGCACAGCACCAGCGCGATCGCCACGATGGGGCCGGACACTTCCTTCATCGCCTGGATCGTCGCGTCGTGCGGCGACAGGCCGGCGGCGATATTGCGCTCCACGTTTTCCACCACGACGATGGCGTCGTCCACCACGATGCCGATGGCCAGCACGAGACCGAACAGCGACAGCGTGTTGATCGAAAAGCCGAACAGCATCATCACGGCGAACGTCCCGACGATGGACACCGGCACCGCCAGCAGCGGGATGATCGATGCCCGCCACGTCTGCAGGAACACGATCACCACCAGCACCACGAGCGCCACGGCTTCGAGCAGCGTGTGGATGACGGCACGGATCGATTCGCGCACGAATTGCGTGGGGTCGTAGACGACCTGCCATTCCACGTCCTCGGGAAAATCGGCCTGCAGCCGCTTCAGGGTGGCGCGCACGTCTTCGGAAAGCTGCAGCGCATTGGCGCCCGGCGCCTCGAAGATGCCGATCGCGGCGGCCGACTTGTTGTTCAGCAGGGAGCGCAAGGAATAGGAATTCGAGCCCAGTTCCACACGCGCCACGTCGCGCAGCAAGGTCACGGCGCCATCGGCGTTGGTGCGCACGATGATGGCGCCGAAGTCGTCGACCGTCTTCAGGCGCCCGGTGGTATTGACGGTGAGCTGGAACTGCGAGCCCTTGGTGGGCGAGCCGCCGACCACGCCGGCCGCCACCTGCACGTTCTGTTCGCGGATCGCATCGGTCACGTCGGATGCCGTCATGCCGCGCGCGGCCAGCTTCTGCGGGTCGATCCACACGCGCATCGCGTAGTCGCCGGCACCGAACAGGATCACCTCGCCCATGCCGGGAATGCGCGACAGCTGGTCCTTCACGTTCAGCACCGCGTAGTTGCGCAGGTAGACATCGTCGTAGCGGCCCTTCGGCGATACCAGGTGCGCCACCAGCGTCAGGTTCGGCGACGATTTCGCCGTGGTCACGCCGATCTGCCGCACTTCCTCGGGCAGCCGTGGCAGCGCGCGCTGCACGCGGTTCTGCACCTGCGTTTCCGCCTGCTCCACGTTCGTGCCCACCTTGAACGTGACGGTCAGCGCCAGCGCGCCATCGGACGTGGCTTTCGAATCCATGTACAGCATGTGCTCGACGCCGTTGATCTGCTCTTCCAGCGGCGCGGCCACCGTTTCGGCGATCACCTTGGGGTTCGCGCCGGGATACTGGGCGCGCACCACCACGGAAGGCGGCACCACTTCCGGGTATTCGGACACGGGCAGCGAAACGATCGACATGAGGCCGGCCACGAAGATCAGGATCGACAGCACGGCCGCGAAGATCGGCTTGTCGACGAAGAAGCGGGGAAAGTTCATGGCTCATCCCGCCTTGGGCTGGGCGGCGGTTTCGGCCTTCGCCGGCGCATCGGGATCCGCGTCCATCGGCACGAGTTTCGGCTGCAGGGGCGCACCGGGCCGCACCCGCTGCAGGCCGCCCACGACGATCTTCTCGCCCGGCGCCAGCCCCTTGCGCACCACGCGCAGGCCATCCGCGGCCGGTCCCAGCACCACGGGCCGGTACTCGGCCTTGCCGTCCTTGACGACGTAGACGAACTTGCGGTCCTGGTCCGTGTTCACGGCGCGGTCGTGGATCAGCAGCGCGCGGGCGGCACCGGCACTGCCGTCGCCATGGCCGCCCGCCGAAATCTGCACGCGCGCGAACAGGCCCGGCACCAGCGTGCCATCCTCGTTGGCGAACGTGGCGCGCATGCGCACGCTGCCCGTGGCGGGATCGAGGCGGTTGTCGACGAATTCCAGCTTGCCGGCATGCGGGAAGCCCGTTTCGTTGGCCAGGCCGATGCGCACGGGCACGGGCTCTTTCTGGCGGGTGCGCGAACGCACGCGCAGGTACGTGTCCTCGTCGCCGTCGAAGCTGGCATGGATGCGGTCCGTCGACACGACGGAGGTCAGCACGGCATTCTGGTCGACCAGGTTGCCCACGGTGATCTCGGCCTTGCTGGCGCGGCCGTCGATCGGTGATGTCACGCGGGTATAGCCGAGGTTCAGGCGCGCCGTCGCCACTTCGGCCCCGGCCGAGCGCGCAGCCGCATCCAGGTCTTTTTGCGAGGCGGCCCGCTCGTCGAACTCGCGGCTGGCGATGGCGCGGTCGGCCAGCAGCCGCTCGGCGCGCTCCAGTTCCACCTTGGCCAGCCCGGCCCGCGCGCGTGCCGAATTCACGTTGGCCTCGGCCCGTTCGAGTTCGGCCTGGTAGGGGCGCGGATCGATCGTGAACAGCGGCTGGCCTTTCTTCACCAGGGCGCCCGGCGTGAATTGCACTGCCGTGATGTAGCCCGGCACGCGCGGGCGGATCTCCACGCGCTCGACCGCCTCCAGCCGGCCCGAGAACTCCTGCGTCTCGACGATGTTCCGTTCCACGACGGTGGCGGCCGAAACAGGCGATGGCGGCGGGGCGCCGGCGGCGGGCGCCTGGCCCCCGGCGCGGTCGCAGCCGATTGCCAGCAAAAGGGGAATGGACAGCGTGGCGGCCATGCGCAGCGGGCGGCGCAAAGGCTGGCGGAACGGTTCGGACATCGCTTTACCCTCCGGAATCGGCTGCCGGCGGGCATGCCGTGCACCAGTCTATGGGGGCCAGGCGAGGGCGGCTTCTCTCCAAAGGAGGACTGGGCGGAAAATGCGGAAGCGTGGATCGGGGCGTACGACAGGGGGAAAGCGGCCGGACGCTTTATCGCGTAAAGCTTTTAATGCGGGGAGTTCGACTGCAAGGAAAGAAGATGGGCGCCGGGAAATGCGATGCCGGCGCCAGGCATTTTACACATCAGTGCACTGACGCACTGGTGAGTTCCTTGAGTTCGCGAATGCTCAATTCGGATTTCTCGTGCATGCGCAACAGGATCGTTGCGCCAACGGCCAGCTTGCGGTGCCGGATCTTGCTGATGATCGGCGGTTGCACCTCGAGCACCCGACACAGCTCGGCGTCGTTTTTCAGGTTCATCCGTTCGATCAGGGTATCCAGCAACTTGTTGGGCACGAAACTGGAAGGTTCCAGCGCCCGCGCCCGGTTCATCGCTTCGATCAGCTCCAGTTTTTTTTGCCTTACGCTCATTTTGCTCCTCCTCCAGAAAGAAATGCGATGAAAGGCGATGGCTTGTTGGAAACTACAAAACTATTGATAACCAAGCAAGTTAAATAAATCATACTACGGCTGTAAAAAAAAGCGCGCGTCTTATACAAAAAATATGACGTCTTAATGACGCAACGGCTTGACAGCCGTAGCGTCATGCAATCCAGAGCGCGTAAGGATGAGCGTACGATCGGCCATGGCTGCGGCTGCCTCGGAATGCGTGACCATGATCGTGCAGGCGCCGCTGGCGCGGATTTCGGCACGCAGCATATCGAGCACGGCATGGGCCGTATCGGGATCGAGGTTGCCGGTGGGCTCGTCGGCCAGCACCAGCGCGGGCCGGTGCGCCAGCGCCCGGGCGATGGCCACGCGCTGCATTTCACCGCCGGACAGTTCATGCGGATACCCATGTTCGCGCCCCGCCAGGCCCACGGCCGCCAGCATCTCGGCCGCCCTGCCTTGCGGCATGCCGTTGAGCAGCAGCGGCAGCGCCACGTTCTGCAGCAGCGTCAGGTGGGGCAGCACATGGAATGCCTGGAAGATGAATCCCATGCGCTGGCGGCGCAGGCGGGTGGCGGCATCGTCGTCGAGCGATGCCATGGCGATGCCGTCGACGAGGATCGGCGCCTCGGTGCCTGGATCGGGGTGGTCCAGGCCGGCGATCAGGTTCAGCAGCGTGGACTTGCCGACGCCGGAGTCGCCCATGATCGCCACGAATTCGCCGGCATCGAAGCGGTATGACAGATTGGACAATACCGGGCGGCCGCCCGCATAGGATTTGTTCAGGTTGCGCAGTTCCAGCATGGGTTCCTGTCGGGTTATTGCGCCGTCCGGGAGTGACGGTGCCTATCTGGTAAGGATGCGGCGCAGCCAGAAACTGGCGGCATCCACGAGCGCCACCAGCAGCAGCATGGCCAGGATCACGGTGGCGGCCTTCTGCATCTGGAACAGCGACAGGTGGTATTTCAGCATCTGGCCCAGGCCGCCCGCACCGACGACGCCGAGGATGGCGGCGGCGCGGATATTGTTTTCCCAGCGGTACAGCGTGTAGGACAGCATTTGCGGCAGCGTCTGGGGCAGCGTCGCATAGAGGAACGCGGCCATCGGCGTGGCGCCATTGATGCGCAGGCTTTGTTCGGGCAGTGGCGTGGCGTTTTCCAGCGCATCGGCGAACAGGCGGCCCAGCACGCCGGCCGTGTGCGCGCCGAGTGCCAGCGCGCCGGGGAACGGGCCCAGGCCCGCGGCGATCAGCAGCACCGACGCCCACACCAGTTCGGGAATCGAGCGCAGCACGTTCAGCACCGCGCGCACGGCGCCGCGCAGCGGCCGGCCGAAACGGCCGGCGGCGGGGATCGCCAGCAGCACGCCGGCCGCGACGGCCAGCAGCGTGCCGACCGCGGACATGGCCAGCGTTTCCGCAGTGGCGATTGCCGTTTTGGTCAGGAAGCCGCTGCCCATTTCCGGCGGGGCGAAGCCGGCGAGGAATTCGGCCACGGAGGCCACCGCGTCGGCGGTGAAAAACGCGGCGAACTGCAGCGGCAGGCTGGCGAAGCTGGCCACGACCAGGGCGGCCAGCAGCAGCGCCATGACGGCGCCCGACCAGCGGCGCGGCGGCGGAGACGGGATATGCGGGGCATTCATCCGAGGCGCTTCCTCAACCATTTCGATACCAGGTCGGCGCAAGCGACGAGCAGCACGAACACGAGCAGCATCGACGACACTTCGCCACCGGCCAGCATCTTCATCGATTCATCCATGCGCTGGCCCAGGCCGCCGGCACCGACGAAGCCCATCACGACCGAACCGCGGATCGCGCACTCCCAGCGGTACACGGTGTACGACACCAGTTCGGATGCCGATTCCGGCAGCGCGCCGTACAGCAGCGCCTGCAGGCGCGAACCGCCGTTGGCCAGCAACGTGTCGCTGGCATGGCGCTCGGACGATTCGAGGATCTCTGCATACACCTTGCCCAGCATGCCGCAATAGGTGAGGGCGATGGCCAGCACGCCGGCGGTGGGACCGAGGCCGATGATGCGCACGAACAGCAGCGCCCACACGAGTTCGGGCACGCTGCGCAGCAGTACCAGCAGCCAGCGCACGGCCTGCCGCACGGCGCGCGAGGCCCAGGCCATGCGGCCGGTGCCGAGCCGCGAAACCGACAGGCGCTCGGTCACGACCAGCGTGGCGGGAATGGCGCCGAGCAGCGCCAGCGTGAGGCCGGCCGTGGCGATGGCGACGGTCTGCCACGTTTCGCGCAGCAGCAGCAGCAGGAACTCGGGCGAGTGCGCCGGCGGCAGGAAATCGGCGAGGAAACGCAGCGTGGCAGCCATGCTGTCGCCATCGAACAGGATCGAGGGCTTGAATTCGCTGGCGACCAGCATCGGCCACAGGATCAACAGCGCGACGACCGTGAACGTGACGCGGCCGCGCCACGCGGGATCGGGATGGCGCTCGAAATAGGGTGCGGCGGGAATGCTTTGCATCGTTGTGCGGGCGGCGGCTGGTCAGAGGCAGGCGCCGACGGCCAGCTTGGCCGGCAGGTCGGCCGGATGCGGGGTGTTCGCTGGTGGCTGTTCGTTCAGGTACAGCTCGTCGATCATGGCCTGCGTGACCTGCTCGCGCGGCAGGTCGAACACGATGCGGCCTTCCTTCAGCGCCACGATGCGGGGGAAATGCGCCAGGGCGAGGTCCACCTGGTGCAGGCTGCAGACGAGGGCGGCGTTGCGCGCGGCCGCTTCCTGCTGCAGCGTGGCCAGGGTGAGTTGCGACAGCGCGGGATCGAGCGCGGACAGCGGCTCATCCACCAGCAATGCCTGCGCCGACGACAGCAGCAGCCGCGCCAGGCCGCAGCGCTGGCGCTCGCCGCCGGACAGCCGGTCCACGCGCGCATACAGCTTGTCGCCCAGGTTGAAGCGGGACAGCGCGCGCCAGGCCGCTTCCGGATCGGCGGGCTTCACCAGCGAAACCAGCGCCTGCCACAGGCTCCACTGCGGCAACCGCGCCGCGAGCACGGCGGTCACGACGCGCTGGCGCGGTGGCAGCGGCGGTGTTTGCGGGGCCAGGAACTGGCGTGCCCGCAGCTTGTGGCGCTCGCGGTCGGACAGGCGCCAGGGATCGAGACCGAACGCCTCGAACCTGCCGCCGTCCGGCGCATGGCCGACCGACAGCGTGGCCAGCAGCGTGGTCTTGCCGGCGCCGGAAGGGCCGATCAGCGCCAGCTGCTCGCCCGGCCGCACGGCCAGCGTGATGCCTTGCAGCGCATACGCCCGCGTGCCGCCCGCATGGCGGGCGGACATGTCTTCCAGCCGATAGACGAAGGTATCGGCGGACACGCTATCGCGGTCACGCATCACGTCACTTGCTTGCACGGTTTACTTCTTCAGCAGGCCGGCGTTCTTTGCAGCGGCTTCGATGGCCACGTAGTTTTCCGCCTTGGTGGGAATGAACTTCGTGGCGCGCTGCAATGCCAGGATTTCCTTGCCTTCCGGCGTGGCCGGATCGAGGGCCAGGAAGGCATCGGTGATCTTCTTCTTCAGGTCGGCAGGCATGTCGGCGCGCACCGTCCAGTTGTAGTCGTAGTAGGCGGGCGTGGTGTAGAACACGCGCACTTTCGATGGATCGACCTTTTTCTCGCTCACGAGTTTTTCCCAGACCGAAATGTTCAGCGCGCCGGCATCGACCTTGCCGCCCGAAACGGCAGCCACGGTCGCGTCATGCGCGCCGGAGAAGGCGATGCGTTTCAGGTCGCTGTCCGGATCGACCTGCGCGGCCAGCAGGAACGAGCGAGGCATCAGGTGCCCGGACGTGGACGATTCGGAGCCGAACGACAGCGTCTTGCCTTTCAGGTCGGCCAGTTTCGTGATTGCCGGCGAGGTGGTGATGAACACGGAGCGGAATTTTTCATCCTCCACGCGCTGCACCAGCGGCACGACCTGACCCTTGCTGCGCTCCTTCGCCTGCACGAAGGTGAAGCCGCCGAACCACACCATGTCCAGCTTGTTGTTGACCAGGCCTTCCACGGATGCCGCATAGTCGGTCACCGGGGTGAATTCGACCTTCAGGCCGGTCTTCTTCGACAGGTATTCGCCCAGCGGCTTGAACTTGCGCTGCAGTTCGGTCGGCGCCTCGTCGGGGATGGCCGACACGCGCAGCACTTGCTGGGCGTGCGCGGACAGGGAGAGCAGGGTGCCGATGGCGAATGCGCCGAGCGCACGTTTGAAAGTGGTTTTCATGATCAGGAAATAAAATTGTTATTAAGTGTGCGATCCACTGCGCCGCCCGCGGGGGCTACTGAGCGGGACGCTCTGCTTTTTGTAATTGAGTATCATAGCAAATTGCCTTCTCGCCCCGACACGCAGTCCGACATGCAGTCCTGACAGCCAGTAACATCAACCGAAAAACAGGAAGAAGCGCCATGCCAATGACCAGAACCGCCGCCGCGCTGCGTGCGCTGCCGACCGATTTGTCCGCCATGACCGAAGGGCCGCAGGGCGACCGCGCCACGATCGCCGAGATCCAGGCCGGACTGCTGGCCCCGCAGGCACGCACTTCGCCGAAATATCTTTACGACAGCCTCGGCTCGCGCCTGTTCGAAGCCATCTGCGAACTGCCCGAGTATTATCCCACACGGACCGAGGCGGCGATTTTCGCGGCGCACGGTGCCGACATCGCGCGCCGCGTGGGCACGGGTGGCACGCTGATCGACCTGGGCGCCGGCAACTGCGCCAAGGCGGCCAGCCTGTTCCCCTTGTTGCAGCCGCAACAGTATGTGCCGATCGACATCTCGCGCGACTTTTTGAACGAGGCTGTCGGCCGCCTGCAGCAACGCTTTCCATCGATCGCCATGACGGCGCTGGCCCTGGACCTGTCCGGCCCGTTCGCGCTGCCGCCGGCCGTCAACGCGGCGCGCCGCACCTTCTTCTACCCGGGTTCTTCGATCGGCAATTTCGCGCCGCACGAGGCCATTGCCTTCCTGCGCCGGGTGCGCGAGAACACGTCCACCGACGGTGCCTTGCTGATCGGCGTGGACCTGATCAAGGATGCCGCCGTGCTGGATGCGGCCTACGACGACGCGATCGGCGTGACGGCGGCGTTCAACCTGAACATGCTGCGCCATGTGAACCACCTGACTGGCGCCGATTTCGACGTGCGCCAGTGGCGCCACGTTGCCTTCTTCAATGCCGAGGAAAGCCGCATCGAGATGCACCTGGAAGCGCGCACCGCGCTCACGGTGCGCTGGCCCGGCGGCGAGCGCCGCTTCGCGCGCGGCGAACGCATCCACACCGAGGACAGCTACAAGTACACGCCGGAGAGTTTCGCGCAATTGCTGGCGCAGGCCGGCTTTGCCGCCGACGCCGTGTGGACCGACGATGCGGGCTGGTTCGCGGTGATGCACGCGCACGCGGCAGCCAGCTAGGAGGTACCATGCAACTGAACGATCCGGCCGTCTGGACGGCCCGCTACCGCGCAGTGCGCGAGCATTCGCTGGCGCTGGCCGCGCCGCTGTCCGACGAGGATTGCGGCGCCCAGTCGATGCCCGACGCCAGCCCGATCAAGTGGCACCTCGCGCACACCACATGGTTTTTCGAGACCTTCATCCTCGAAGCGATGGAGCCTGGTTTCGCGCCGTTCCACCCGGCGTTCCGCGTGCTGTTCAATTCCTACTACAACGGCGTGGGCCAGAAGCACCCGAGGCCGCAGCGCGGCCTGCTCACGCGTCCCCCCATGGCGCAGGTGCGCGCCTACCGGGCCAATGTGGATGCCCGCATTGCCGCGCTGGTCGGCAGCGCGCTCGATGCCGATGCCCGTTCCCGCCTCGCAGCCTTGCTCACCCTTGGCCTGCAGCACGAACAGCAGCACCAGGAGCTGATGCTGACGGACGTGAAGCACCTGCTCGCGCAGAACGGCCTGTTTCCCGATTACCTGGCCGAAGCGTTGCCGCGCGCGGCGCCGGCGGGTGCATCGGCGTGGCTGCCGTTCGAAGGCGGCGTGACGGAAGTGGGCTACGAAGGCGACGGCTTCTGCTTCGACAACGAATTGCCGCGTCACCGCCAGTTCGTGGAACCGTTCGAGCTTGCGTCGCGGCTGGTGACGAACGGCGAATTCCTCGCTTTCATCGAGGCCGGCGGCTACCGCGACGCGGGCCTGTGGCTGGCCGAAGGGTGGGACTGGATCTGCGCCCAGGGCTTCGACAGGCCGATGTACTGGCAGCGCGATGACGACGGCAACTGGTTCGAGTTTACGCTGATGGGTTTGCAGCCGCTGGACCCCGAACGGCCGCTGACGCACGTTTCGCTGTTCGAGGCCGACGCCTACGCGCACTGGGCCGGCGCGCGGCTGCCCACGGAGGCGGAATGGGAACATGCGGCACGCGCTTCCGGCACAGTGCCCGGGTCGCCGCCTTCGTTGCCGCATCCGGGCGACCCGGAGCCGTCCGGTGCATTGCGGCAGATGTTCGATCACTGCTGGCAGTGGACCAGCAGCAGCTATGCGCCTTACCCCGGCTTCCGGCCCGCCGCCGGCGCGATCGGCGAATACAACGGCAAGTTCATGGTGAACCAGTATGTGCTGCGGGGATCGTCGTGCGCCACGCCGCAGGGGCATGCACGGGCCAGTTACCGGAATTTCTTCCCGGCGGGAGCAAGGTGGCAGTTTGCGGGGATCAGGCTGTCAAGGTGAAGCACGATGCTTCGAAACGGCTGCGCCGCAGGGGGCAAAGCAGGGGTTTCGAGAAGCATGCTTCTCGCCTGCGTAGCGGTAATCCCATGCCGGGGATTGCTCCTTCCTGTCCCCGCCAGTCATTGGCTTGGAGCCGGGGCGCTGGCAATGAGCGAGGGGACTGACCCCGGTCTTTTGCTGGCGTAATCGACACGCATGCGAAAGGCTGGGGTCAGTCCCCTGAAGGCGCTGCAAGCAAGCGCCAGCGTCAACACTTACCGGGGACAGACCCCGGTTCGCAGCCGGCGCAGGTGAAAGCCACCTGTACCGGCTCCTTAGCCATCAAGCCGCGGCGTCGCTCGCCTGAGCCGGCGCCGCTTCCTTCTGCCGCAACTGCCGGTTCACGGCCGACAGCACGGCCTTGAACGACGCCGTCACGATATTGCTGTCGATGCCGGCGCCGAACAGGGTCGGGCCGTTGTCGAGGCGCAGTTCGACATAGCACGCTGCTTTGGCGTTCGCGCCGTGGCCGATCGCGTGCTCGTGGTAGTCCATCAGCTTGATGTCCAGGCCCAGCGCGTCGACGAACGCGTCGATCGGGCCGTTGCCGCCGCCTTGCAGGGCCATCGAGGCACCGCGGTGCAGCAGGCCGATGTCGATCTGCACGGATTCATCCGCGCTGCTGTCCTCGACCATCTTGTGCGACACGTAGGCATACGGCGACGTTTGCGCGAAGTATTCGCGTTCGAAGATCTCGTGGATGCCTTCGGACGTGATTTCCAGGCCGGTCTGGTCGGCCACGGCCTGCACGGCGCGCGAGAATTCGATCTGCAGGCGGCGCGGCAGTACCAGGCCGTAATCCTGTTCCAGCAGGTAGCTCATGCCGCCCTTGCCGGACTGGCTGTTCACGCGGATCACCGCGTCGTAGCTGCGGCCCAGGTCCTGCGGATCGATCGGCAGGTAGGGGATTTCCCACTCGGCGCCCGGCTGCTGTTTCGCGAAACCCTTCTTGATCGCGTCCTGGTGCGAGCCGGAGAACGCTGTGAACACCAGGTCGCCCACGTACGGGTGGCGCGGGTGCACGGGCAGCTGGTTGCATTCCTCGACGATCTTGCGCACGGAATCGATGTCCGAGAAGTCCAGGCCCGGATGCACGCCCTGGGTGTACAAATTCAGTGCCAGCGTGACCAGGTCGACGTTGCCGGTGCGTTCGCCGTTGCCGAACAGGCAGCCCTCGACGCGCTCGGCGCCGGCCAGCACGGCCAGTTCGGCGGAGGCCACGGCCGTGCCGCGGTCATTGTGCGGGTGGACGCTGATGATGACGGCGTCGCGGCGTTCGATGTTGCGGCACATCCATTCGATCTGGTCGGCATACACGTTCGGCATGCTGCATTCGACCGTCGTCGGCAGGTTGACGATCATCTTCTTTTCCGGCGTGGGCTGCCAGATGGCGGTCACCGCGTCGACGATCTGCTTGCTGAAATCCAGTTCCGTCGTCGAGAACGATTCCGGCGTGTATTCAAAGGTCCAGTTGGTTTCCGGATGATTGGCCAGCAGTTCCTTCACCAGCGTGGTACCCGTGGTGGCAATGTTCACGATCTCTTCGCGCGACATGTTGAACACCACCTTGCGAAACACCGGCGCCACCGAGTTGTACAGGTGGACGATGGCGTTCTTCGCGCCGGCCGCGGCCTGCACGGTGCGGCGGATCAGTTCGTCGCGCGACTGGGTCAGCACGATGATGGTCACGTCGTCCGGAATGCGGTTCTCGTCGATCAGCTTGCGCACGAAGTCGAAGTCCGTCTGCGATGCCGAAGGGAAGCCCACTTCGATTTCCTTCAGGCCCGTCTTGATCAGCAGGTCGAAGAATTTCAATTTCTTTTCCACGCTCATCGGCTCGATCAGCGCCTGGTTACCGTCGCGCAGGTCGGTGCTCATCCAGATCGGCGGCGTGGCGATCGTCCTGTTCGGCCACGTGCGGTCGGCCAATTGAACGGGCGGGAAGGCGCGGTATTTCACGGCAGGGTTCTGCAACATCATGGTGTACTCCTGGGTTCTCGGATTCTGTCGGGCTGACCGCTGTCGCTGCATTGGTCGCATGTCTGTGGCGGAAGGGCTGCCTGGTGGGCCACGGGGCGCTAGACCAGGCAACCGGTCGGTAGCGATAGCGACAGCAGCTGTGCGCGTGCGATGTGTGAATGGATGGCGGGCATCGGTGCATCTTTCCTGACTGTTGAAGCGGTGCGGCTCGTGGCCGGCTGGAGGTACAACTTGTGTGCAGCGCGCACAGGGGTGAAACGAATCAGGCGCGTGCTAGCAGGGGCGTTGCCAGCGATAGGCTGGCAAGCGATAGCAGGAAAGCGGATAGTTGCGGATGCGTGAACATGGCATCAATGTAAGAGAACCTGTTTGCTATTGTCAAGACAATTCGCCCGCCAACGTGGTATCGGCATCGATGGAAACGCATGGACGATCTGGTGTCGGACATTTTTTCCGGGCGGTTCATCCGGAAAATGTGTGCGACACCGGTTTCACGCAGATGGTCGGCAAGATCGTGGGAAAACCGGTGTCCGACACCATTTTCTGGAAGAATCGTCCAGAAAATAATGTCGGACACCAGGCATACGTTGCCGTGTTCTCAGGCGGCGACTTGCACGCGGGCGTCGCCGGCGGCCATTTCGCCGATGACGGCGGCGGCTTCGAAGCCGCCGGCGCGGAAGATGGCCAGCACGTCGTCGACGGCGGACGGGTCGCACGACACGAGCAGGCCGCCCGACGTCTGCGGGTCGGTCAGCAGCGTGTGCTGGGCGGGCGTGACGTTCGGCGACAGCGTCACGTCCTTGCCGTAGCCCTCCCAGTTACGGCCGGAGGCGCCGGTGAAGTAGCCGTCGTGGGCCAGCTGTTCGACGCCCGGCAGCAGCGGGATCTGCGACATCGTCAGCTTCGCGGTCAGCTGCGCGCCGCGCGCCAGTTCCAGCAGGTGGCCCAGCAGGCCGAAGCCGGTGACGTCGGTCAGCGCATGCACGCCCGGCAGTTCGGACAGCGCCTTGCCCGGCTTGTTGAGCTTCGTGGTGTTGGCGATCATCGCCGCGTAGCCTTCCTCGCCCAGCACGTTCTTCTTTAACGCGGCCGACAGCACGCCCACGCCCAGCGGCTTGCCCAGCACGAGCACGTCGCCCGCTTTCGCATCGGCGTTGCGCTTGATCTTCGACGGGTGCACGAGCCCGAGCACCACCAGGCCGTAGATCGGTTCGACGGAATCGATCGTGTGGCCGCCGGCGATCGGAATGCCCGCTTCGGCGCAGACCGATTCGCCACCCTTGATGATCTTGCCGATCGTTTCGACCGGCAGCTTGTTGATCGGCATGCCCACGAGCGCCAGCGCCATGATCGGCGTGCCGCCCATCGCATACACGTCGGAGATCGCATTGGTGGCGGCGATGCGGCCGAAGTCGAACGGATCGTCGACGATCGGCATGAAGAAGTCGGTGGTGGCGATCAGCGCCTGCTCGTCATTGAGCTTGTACACGGCCGCGTCGTCGGCCGTCTCGATGCCTACCAGCAGTTCCTTCGGTACGGGGAAGCCGCTGGAGTTCTTGAGGATCTCGGACAGCACGCCGGGCGCGATCTTGCAGCCGCAGCCGCCGCCGTGGGAAAACGAGGTGAGTTTGATCGGTTCAGTAGTCATGTTCTTTTGCCAATTGAAGGTGTCGGTTGAAACAGATTATCCACCAGGCGCAGCAATGCTGCCCGCTCGGCCCGCGGCGCGAACAGTGGCGCGCGCGCGGCGCACTGGGCACGCAGGGTGGCGATGAATGCTTCGTCCTGCACGCTGCGGTCGATGAGGCGGGCGAGGGCGGCTGCGTCGCCGACGGGGAAGAAGCCCGCATAATCGTTGCCCAGCATGCCGCGGTTGCCGCTGATGTCGCTGGCCAGCACGGGCACGCCGCTGGTGATGGCCTCGACGATCACGTTGGCGCCGCCCTCCATCGCCGAGCAGATGGCCAGCACGTGGCTGCGGCGGATGGCGTCGCGGGCGAACTCGCGCGGCGTGCCGCCCAGCCATGCGTAATGCATCACCGTGTCGCCCGTGCGTTCGGCCAGCCCCTCGAGGTCCGGGTCGAGCGCCGCGCCGATCTGCTGCAGGAAGACGCCGGGCGCCGTCACCAGTGCGGCGGCGCGCATGAACGTGGCCGGGTCCTTCACGGCGCGCAGGTGGCCGACCATCGTGATGTCCTTGCGGCCAGGAACACCCGGCAGCGGTGGCAGCGCGTCGGCGGACTGGTAGATCACATGGGTATTCGCCCGGACGGTATCGGGCAGCTCGTCGATCGCCGCCGGTTGCAGCACCACGAGCGCATCGGCCAGCCGGATCGCGCATTCCGCCTCGGCGTCGTGATGGATGTCGTGGTACACGTCGGTCCCGGTCAGCACCAGCATGGCGGGGCGGCCGTCGCAGTGCAGGCGGAAGTCGGCCAACGACCTGGCGGAGCGGCGTGCATGGAGCACGATCAGCAAGTCCGGCGCGGGCCACCGCGCCGACCACTGCTCCTGGACCACCACGTCGTAATCGTCGCGCAGGAAGCCCGCCCAGCGGTCGGCGGTGTGCCAGTTGCCGTTGTTGTCACGCGCCGTGCCGGGGCTCACGATACAGATCGTCCGGTTGCCGGAAGCTGCCATTGGTTACAATCCTTCAATGAATTCCATCACCGCCTCCTTCCGTACCGCGCGCACGCAGCAACTGGCCGAGGCCATGCAGGATGCGCGGCATTATACGCTCGCCCTGTTCGATTGCTTTGCCGCCGCCGGCATGGACGTGCCGCGCAACGTGCCGCAGATCCGCATCGTCAATCCACCGTTGTGGGAGCTGGGCCATACGGCCTGGTTCGCCGAATGGTTCATCCTGCGGGAGGCACTGTCGAGCCACCCGGCCGATGCGCAGTTCGCGTCGCTGCTGACGAAGGGCGACGACTGGTTCGACTCGGCCAACGTGCCGCACCGCAGCCGCTGGACGCTCGACCTGCCGACCACCGGCGGCGTCAAGACCTATTGCCACGAGGTGCTGGACCGCGTGCTCGACAAGCTGTCGCGCGAGGCGAATACCGATGAGGCGTTGTACCCGTATCGCCTGGCGCTTGCCCACGAGGACATGCATGGCGAAGCCTACCTGTACACGCTGCAGACCCTCGGCCTTGCGGCACCCGCGCAGCTGATGCAGGACGAGCCCGCACCCACCAGCCACGGCGACCTGCTTTTCCCCGGTGGCACCCTGCAGCTGGGCAGCCCGGTCGACACCGCCGGCTTCGTGTTCGACAACGAAAAGTTCGCGCACGCGGTCTACGTGGCGCCGTTCCGCATGGATGCGGGCCTCGTGACCAACGCGCAGTACACGGACTTCATCGCCGATGGCGGCTACGACAACCGGCAGTTCTGGAGTGCCGGCGGCGCCGCGTGGCTGATGCGGCAGGAACGTTCCGCGCCGCGCTACTGGGAACGCGACGGCGCCGGCTGGCGCACGGTGCGCTTCGGCCGTCCGGCCACGCTGAATCCGGATGAGCCGGTACGGCACGTGAGCCTGTACGAAGCGCAGGCCTACTGTGCCTGGGCGGGCCGCCGGCTGCCGACGGAAGCGGAGTGGGAATACGCGGCGCTGCACGGCCACCCGGCGTTCCGCTGGGGGCAGTTATGGGAATGGACGGCTTCGCCGTTCGAACCCTATCCCGGCTTCACGGCGGACCGCTACCGCGAATACTCCGAGCCTTGGTTCGCCACGCACCAGGTGCTGCGCGGCGCGTCGTTCGCCACGCCGTCGCGCTTCGGCTCGGCGAAGTTCCGCAATTTCTTCATGCCGGAGCGCGACGATATCTTTTGCGGGTTCAGGACATGCGCGTGGGAATGATGGGCAATTCTGTCCGGATCAATCCTCGTACAGCTCGAGCGGCAAGCCATCGGGGTCGGCAAAGAACGTGAAGCGACGCCCGGTATGCTCGTCGATGCGCACCGGCTCGACGGCAACGCCTTGCTCTTCCAGGCGCGCCTTGCAGGCATCGACGTCGTCGACCGCGAAGGCAAGATGGCGCAGGCCCCTTGCCTCGGGATACGAAGGCCGTTCGGGCGCGTCCGGGAACGAGAACAGTTCGATCTGCGAACCGTCGGGCAGTTGCAGGTCGAGCTTGTACGATTGCCGCGCCGCCCGGTAGTTTTCCGCGATGACGCGCAGGCCGAGCACCTCGGTGTAGAAGCGTTTCGAGCGCTCGTAGTCGGCGCAGATGATGGCTGCGTGGTGGATTCGTTTGAACATGGCGTGCCTGCGTTCGATGAGTTGGCCGTGCGGATGCGCGGCATTATACCTTTGCCATGATTGGCTGCAACGGGTCTTATAGAAGACCTAAGTAGTATCCCGAATAGGTGGGCGCCCCCGGCTGGCCTAAGATTCGTTGGCCCTCCCGGGCTTGTCTCTTCAATAGACGCACAGAACGACATCTGCCGTCCGCATGCCGGAACCGGCATGTTGTCGTTTGCTGCTAGTCTCCTGTCACGGTCGCTCGATCCATATCCTGTGTCGCGCCGTGGCGTTGCTCCCGCTGCGCGTCGTGTGCCTCGATTGTCCGTGGCTGCACGCTCTTTCCGGAATTTTTTTGTTTGGCCTGCCGGGTCTGTCGGAAATATTTCGCAAGGAACCGTTGAAGTTTTTTTAACCGGATGGTGGCGGTGGCAGCACCGCGATCATCGTTCAGGTAAATGTCATCATGCGTAAGTCATTTGCAGGCAAGGCGCTCGTCGTCCTGTTATCTTGTTTTATCCTTTCCTCGTGCACGAAGTCACCGCCGCCATCGTCGGACAAGCCGGTCGACGTGGTGCTGGTCGGCGCCGGCGTCATGAGCGCCACCTTGGGCACGATGCTGCATGAGCTGCAGCCCGGCCTGACCATGCAGATGTTCGAACGCCTCGATTCGGTGTCCGCCGAAAGTTCGGACGCGATGAACAATGCCGGCACGGGCCACTCCGGTTTTGCCGAACTGAACTACACGCCTGAAATGCCGGACGGTCACGTCGACACGAAGAAGGCCGTGGACATCAACGAGCAGTTCGAAGTGTCGAAGCAGTTCTGGGCCTACCAGGTGCAGAAGGGCTACCTCGGCGATCCGCGCACCTTCATCAACAACGTGCCGCACATGGCGTTCGTCTGGGGCGATGACAACATCGCCTTCCTGCAGAAGCGCTACGCCGCCCTGCAAAAGGAAAACCTGTTCAAGGGCATGATCTATACGGAAGACCAGGAGCAGCTGCGCCAGTGGATCCCGCTGGTGATGAACGGCCGCGACAAGAACCAGAAAGTGGCGGCCACGCGGATGGAAATCGGCACCGACGTCAACTACGGCACGCTGACGCGCAGCATGGTGAAGCACCTGACGGAGAAGGGCAACATGACGCTGTCGCTGCGCCACCAGGTGGAAGACATCAAGCGCGGCACGGACGGCAACTGGAACGTCACGGTCAAGAACCTGGCCGACAACTCGGTGAAGACGGTGCGCGCGAAGTTCGTGTTCATCGGCGCCGGCGGCGGTTCGCTGCCGCTGCTAGAAAAGAGCGGCATCCCCGAAGCCAGGGGCTTCGGCGGCGTGCCGGTCGGCGGCCAGTGGCTGGTCACGAACAATCCCGAACTGATCAAGCAGCACAACGCGAAGGTGTACGGCAAGGCTTCCGTCGGCTCGCCGCCGATGTCGGTCCCGCACCTGGATACCCGCATCATCGATGGCAAGCAGGCATTGCTGTTCGGCCCGTTCGCCACGTTCTCGACGAAGTTCCTGAAGAACGGCTCGTGGATCGACCTGCCGGCATCCGTGGGCAGCGACAACGTCAGGCCGATGCTCGAAGCGGGCTACGACAATATCCCACTGACGAAATACCTCGTGCAGCAGGTGATGCAGTCGCCGGAAGACCGCCTGGCCACGCTGCGCGACTACCTGCCGGAAGCGAAGCTGGAAGACTGGACGCTCGTCAATGCCGGCCAGCGCGTGCAGATCGTGAAGGACGACCCGAAGAAGGGCGGCCTGCTGCAGTTCGGCACCGAAGTGGTCAGCTCCGCTGACGGCACGATGAGCGCGCTGCTGGGCGCGTCGCCAGGCGCATCGACGGCCGCGCCGATCATGCTGAAGGTGCTGGAGAAATCCTCGTTCAAGGGCCAGCTGGCCACGCCGGAATGGCAGGCGAAGATGAAGGAAATGGTGCCGTCGTATGGCCGCAAGCTCAATCCCGATGCGGCCTATGCGAACCAGATCCGCCAGCAGAGCAGCGCCGTGCTGGGCCTGAAGGCGATCACGCTGGATGTGCCGGCCGCCGCGCAGCAGTAAGTAGCAATCGAGGATACCGGGCCTGCGACGGAGGCCGGTATCCCTCCGAATTACGACCGGCGTCGACGCACCAGCGCGATGGCGCCGATACCACCCAGCAGCATCAGCCATGCACCAGGTTCCGGCACCGGGCTGGCGATTTCCGGCGAATAACTGACGGTCAGCGTCAAGTCACGCACGCGAATGCCGGCCAGGGATGTCGTATCGATCGTATTGCCGGTGACCGAATCGGTGATGGTTCCGCCATATGCCTGCTGGACGGAGAGCGAATTGACCGAGAGTGTGTGTACATAATCGGACAAAGTCAGCGTCGGGCTTGGCTGATTGAATGCCTCGGTACCGTTGAGCAATTGCCCCCACACCTGATCCTGGTATACGGGCGTGTTATCGCCGTATCTGGGAACCAGTGACAGGCTGATTTCCGCGAACGTGTCCGCGTAGCCGCCTGCACCTCCCTGGTACACGCCTTCCCATGTGCCACTGATGGTCAACCCGGTGATTTCGTAACCCGATTTGACAATCAGCCAGTACGAACTATTGAAGCTGGTGCGTGTACTGGCATCGACATTGCCGGTGGAGTTCGTGATACCCGCATTTAACGAAGCCTCGACCCCTGCCAGCGCAATGCTGGCCTTGCCGTTTGAATTGGAAAGCAGTTCAAGATAATCAGCCGGCTCTCCGGGAGTATCGATGTTCCTCAGTTCGAATGCCGTTGCGTCGACGGCAGTGACTTCCGCATGGGCGGATCCTAGACAGAGCAGGGCTCCGGCAATCGTATAAGCAAGGCGCATGTTTTTTCGTCTTATTTAATTAATAATATAAAGAAGCCAAGCTTATAGTTTGCCAGAAAAACGGTCAATAAATTTTTTAAAATGGCGTGATCGGCGATGGCTGTGATGCTTGAACGGAAAACCGTCAATTAAAAAGCCGCGCAGTGCGCGGCTTTCATATTGATATTAATTCTTTTGCGTGGTCTTCAAATGCTCATCGAGCCAGCCGATCACCGTGTGGTGCCACTGGATCGAATTGGCCGGCTTCAGCACCCAGTGGTTCTCGTCCGGGAATACCAGCAGTTTCGACTTGATGCCTTGCCGCTGCAGCGCCGTGAAGGTGCCCAGCGCCTGCGCGGTGGGGATGCGGAAGTCCAGGTCGCCCTGGATCACGAGCATCGGCGTCTTCCATTTCGTCACGTGGTGCACGGGGTTGAACTTCTCGTAGCCTTCCGGGTTGGCGTACGGCGTGCCGCCGTTTTCCCATTCGGTGAACCACAGTTCCTCGGTCGAGTAGCCCATGCCGCGCTGGTCGAACACGCCGTCGTGGTTGACGATGCACTTGAAGCCGTCGCTCCAGTTACCTTCGATCCAGTTCATCATGTAGCCGCCATACGAGGCGCCCAGCGCGCAGGCGTTCGACGTGTCCAGCCATGGATATTTCTGGCCGGCCGCGGCAAGGCCTTTTTTGAGGTCTTCGAGCGGCTTGCCGCCCCAGTCGCCGCTGATCGAATCCGTGAAGGCCTGGCCATAGCCGGTCGAGCCGTGGAAGTCGATGAACACGGTGGCATAGCCGGCGCCGGCATATACCTGCGGATTCCAGCGGTAACTCCACGAGTTGCCGAAGCTGCCCTGCGGGCCGCCGTGCACGAGGAATGCCACCGGATATTTCTTGCCCGGCTCGGCATTCCACGGCTTCATCACGTAGCCATGCACGGTGTCGCCATTGGCGCCGGCGAACCAGAACTGTTCATAGTCGCCCATCTTGATGTCCGCCAGGCGTTCGCGGTTGACGTGCGTGAGCTGGGTTGCTTTCGTGCTTGCGTTCGTACCGGCGAGCTTGAACAGCTGGGCGCCGTCACGCAGGCTGTTCTGCGCCATCACCACGGTATCGCGCTTCGCGTCGAATTCGGCCACGTAGCCCTGGTCCGTCAGGGCGCTGACCTTGCCGCTGGCCACGTCGAGCGAGAACAGGCGGTGGTTGCCCACGTCGTCGGCGTTGGCCAGCAGCGCCTTGCCGTCCGGGCGCCAGCGGTAGTCGGCGATCGAGCGATCCCAGCTCTCGGCCAGCACGCGTTTCTTGCCGGACGCGACATCCTGCAGCACTATGTGGAAGCGGTCGGCCTCGAAGCCGGGGCGCTTCATCGCCAGGTAAGCGAGCGTCTTGCCGTCCGGGGAGAACTGCGGCTTGGTGTCCCAGGCCGGGTTGTCGGCCGTAAGGTTGCGCGGCGCGGCGCCGCCCGCGGCCGGCACGTCGTACAGGTCGAAGTTGGTCGACCATGCCTCGCCCTTGCCCGCCACGCGCACCGAGAACACGATGCGCTGGCCGTCCGGGCTGAACGTGTATTCGCCGCGGTCGCCGAACGGCTTGCTGGTGATGTCGCCATCGAGCGTGCCGGACAGGCTCACGGCTGTGGAAGCAGGCGCGCTACCCAGTGGCACGGTGTGCAGCACGTTGCGCTTGCCGTCCGCCCACGTGTCCCAGTGGCGCACGAACATCTGGTCGTACAGCTTGCCGGTGGCCTTGTTGGCGGCCTGGTCGTCGTTGCGCTTCTTCGTGCAGGCCAGGTCGGCGCAGTCGCGGAACACGGCCATCGTCACAGCGAGGCGGTCGCCTTTTGGCGACACGTGGAAGCTGTCGACATCGACCGGCAGGTTCGTCACCTTCACGGCTTCGCCGCCGCCGGCGGGCAGGCGCCACACCTGCGCCGAGCCGGACCGGCTGGACAGGAAGTAGACGGCGTCGCCACTGGCCGACCATTCGGGGTCGAAGCTGCTCGCATCGTGCGACGTGAGCTGCTGCGGCACCGGCTTGGCGGCGCGCAGGTCGATCATCCACAACTGGGTGGTGCCGCGATTTTTTTCCAGGCTGGTGCTGCGCACCGTGTAGACGACGCGCGAGGCGTCGGGCGACAGCACGGGGCTGCCGACACGTTCCATGCTCGCGAGGTCTTCGATGGTCAGGCCGCGTGGCGCCGCCATCGCAAGGGGCGCAGCCGATAGGGCAACCGCCGCGAGGGCGGCGCTGGTTGCCAGCAGGCGTAGGGTCATCCGGTTTCTCCGATGTAAAAGGGGAGGCCGGCACGCGCCGGCCAAGGCGCGCATGATAGCAAATGGAAACGTGGCAGGAATCAGCCTGGTGTCAGACACTTTTTCCGGAGTCTTTCCCGGAAAAGGTGTCTGACACCGGTTTTCCCTTGATGCAAAGGCGCCGTTGCCCATCACGGAACACCGGTGTCCGACACATTTTCCGGAAACAGCGCCCGGAAAAAATGTCCGACACCAGACAACCGGCGACGTCAGGTGTGCTGCCAGGCACGGGGACACGGACTCAGCGCGGTGCTACCGGCTCGGTGTCCAGCAGCGCAGCAGCGGCATGCCCAGTGCCGGCCTGGTCGAACGGCAGGGCGTCCAGCGACGCGGGTTCGACGATGGGGGCGCCGCGCCGCCGGGCGCGCAGTTTCGACGACATCTCGTACGCGGCCTTGCGCACGCGGTTGACGGCGCCCAGCGGCCGGTGGGCGGCGAGGCCATGCCACGGCGAGAAGCTCATGCCTTCGTCGATCGCCGCCGACAGCGCCTCGCTCCAGCCGATCTGCGGCGGGGCAACGAGGCGGGCCACGGTCACGTAGGAGCTCAGTTCCTCGGACCATTCGGCTGCCGCATCCTCGATCGGCATTTCCTCGATGTTCGTGCAGAACTGCACGCGCAGGTCCCATTCGCCGCCCTGTATGGCGAAGTGGTCGGAAACGACCTTGCGCAGCACGTCGGGGTCGGCGGAATAGTCGACCGGCGCGTCCTTCAGGCTCGTCAGGCCCACGGCGGTCGGCACCAGCGCCACCTTGGCCATGTACGGCCCGAACAGGACCGGCACCTGGCTGTAGTACGAGTCGCCGAGCGGATGCGTGGCCGGATGGCCGCCCAGGCCCTTCAGCGCCGCGCTGTCGGTACCGGCTTTCTCCATGGCCCGTTCGACCTGCCGCAGCGCGGCCGACAGCATCTTCTTCAGCGCCGGCGCCTTGTCGGTGGTGGCGGCCAGCATCTTCAGGCCGCCAAGGAATGCTTTCGGCCCCGCGTTCAGGAACGTGGTGCCGTTGACGAGCACGAAGTCCTGCGTGGCATCGTTTTCGCTGCCCGGCAGGCGCGGCCCCTGCGCGCCGATCACTTTCAGCGCCACGCCGCGCGGCGTGGAGACACTGTCCTCGAGCACGTCGCCGGGCGTGGTCGACAGGCGCATCACGACCGGGTAGCTGGCGGGCGCGCTGAACAGGCCCTGCGCCAGCACGGCGGGCAGGTCCGGCAGCACGCGCAGTTCGGCATGCAACAGGCCGTGGCTCTTGGCGTGCACGCTGCGCAGGGGCTGGCCGCTATCCTTGAAGGTCGTGTCCGCGATGGCGTGCAGCACGTCGAGCAGTTCCGCCTGCGTGTCGGCCTCGTCGGCTTCGAGCACTTCGTAGCGCGGGTCGTATTCGATCGGTGGGCGCATGGCTGTTCCTTGTTGTTGGCATTGAAATAGATCAGCCGATTCTCGTGCGCTTGCCACCCGCTGTCTGTGAACCACCAAACAATCCCAGGCGAATAACGACCGCCCATGCGAAAAAGGCGCCACCTTTCGGTGGCGCCTCCATGTCTCCCCCGCTTCTCTGAAGGAATTGTCGGGACTCGTTACGGGCCGATCATGCCCGGCTCAATCTTTTACGGATACAGGCCACGTACTTCGCGCGCCTGCAGTACGCGGGTGCAGGCCAGGATGAAGGTGGCCGTGCGCAGCGATACTTTTTTCTCCTGCGCTACTTCCCACACGGCGCCGAAGGCGTCCTGCATGATGCGGGTCAGGCGGGCATTGATCTCGTCCTCGCTCCAGAAGAAGCTGGAGAAATCCTGCACCCATTCGAAGTAGGAAACGGTCACGCCACCGGCATTGGCCAGCACGTCCGGCACGATCAGGATGTCCCTGTCGGTCAGGATGTCGTCGGCTTCGGGCGTGGTCGGGCCGTTGGCGCCTTCCAGGATGATCTTCGTGCGGATGCGCGGCGCATTGGCGGCGGTGATCTGCTGTTCCAGCGCGGCCGGGATCAGGATGTCGGAAGCGACGTCCCAGAACGCGTCGCGGTCGAGGAACGCATCGGCACCGGGGAAGCCGTTCACGCCGCCGGTCTCGGCCACGTGCTTGTGCAGTTGCGCCACATCGAGGCCGCCGTCGTTGACGATGGTGCCGGTATGGTCCTGCACGGCGACGATCTTCGCGCCGGCCTCGGCAAACATCGTGGCGGCCACGCCGCCCACGTTGCCGAAGCCCTGCACGGCGACGCGGGCACCGGCGATCGAGACGCCGCGCTGGCGTGCCGCCTCGCGGCCCACCACGAACACGCCGCGGCCCGTGGCTTCGCGGCGGCCCAGCGAACCGCCCAGCGAGATGGGCTTGCCGGTGACGACGCCGGTGGACAGGTTCCCTTCGATCATCGCGTAGGAATCCATCATCCACGCCATGACCTGTTCGTTGGTGTTCACGTCCGGCGCCGGGATATCCTTGGTCGGGCCGATGATCAGGCTGATCTCGCTCGTGTAGCGGCGTGTCAGGCGCTGCAGTTCGCCTTTCGACAGCAGCTTCGGATCGACGCGGATGCCGCCCTTGGCGCCGCCGTAAGGCACGTTGACGGCGGCGTTCTTCACCGTCATCCATGCGGAAAGGGCCATCACTTCGGACAGGGTCACGTCCTGGTGGAAGCGCACGCCGCCCTTGCCGGGGCCGCGCGACATATTGTGCTGCACGCGGTAGCCTTCGAAGTGGGCGATGGAACCGTCGTCGCGCTCGATGGGCACGTCGACGGTGAGGATGCGCTTCGGACGCTTCAGCGTTTCCACCCAGCGGGACAGGGCGCCCAGGTGGGGCGTGACGCGGTCGATCTGTTGCAGGTACTGGCCCCATGGGCCGAGATCGTCGGCATTGAGGTAGGAAGGCAGTGCGTGCGCCGGGGTATGCGCGGTCGCGGATTGCTGCACGATGTTCGTCATGGTTTTGACTCCTGTCTCGCTTGTTGTGGTTGGGCAGCTGGGGTACTGCCGGCGAGCGAATCATAGGATGCACGGCCTTTTCGGCGCCAATGCCGCTTGCGCATCCGGCCATGCAAAAAATGCATAAGGCGTTTTTCGGGTTGGCTGCGCCGTCAGCGCTCCGATACCTGCATGCGCCGCTTCGCCCTGGCCGGCTGCAGCTGCTCCTCGAGGAAATCCCACAGTTCGGCCACCAGCGGCTTGCCCGGCCGCGCCGGGGAAGGGCGCTCGCGGTACAGGCGGATCTCCATCTCGATTTCCCAGCTGCCCCGTTCATCGGCGGGTGCCAGCAGCTTCTGCTTCACTTCGCGGGTGACGGCCGATTCGGGCAGGAAGGCGATGCCGCGGCCTTCCAGCGCCATCATCTTCAGGCCTTCGGCCATGTCGGTCTCGTAGCGCTTGTCCAGGTGCAGCGCAGGTTTGGCGTCGGCCAGGATCAGGTCGACCATGCGGCCCAGGTAGGCATTCGTGGTGTAGGACAGGAAAGGCAACGGTGCCGTCTTGCGGCCGGGCAGGACGAACAGCGGCTGCCTGGCCTTGTCGCTGCGCGCATAGGCGCGCAGCGCTTCGCGGCCCATCACCAGCATGTCGTAACGGCCCGGGTCGAGCTGCACCGGCTGGCGCGGATGGTGGTAGCACAGCAGCAGGTCGCAGCCGCCCTCCACCAGCTGCAGCACGGCGTCGTGCACGTTCAGCGCCATCAGCCGGCTGTGGATCGGACCGAAATCCTCCTCGAGCTTCGTGATCCATTTGGGTACGAACGTCAGCGACAGCGTGTGCGGCACGGCGAGATCGATCGTCGTCTGCGCGGCCACGCGCTTGTGGCGCAGCAGCTCGCGCACGCCATTGATCTGGCCCAGCATTTCAAGCGCCTGCTCGTAGAACACGTGGCCGGCCGGCGTGAGCCGCGTGGGGAACGTGGTACGGTCGACCAGGTCGGTGCCGAGCCAGTTTTCCAGCGACTGGATGCGGCGCGAGAATGCCGGCTGCGTCACGTGGCGCAGCTGCGCCGAGCGGCTGAAGTTACTGGTTTCAACGAGGGAGATGAAGTCTTCGAGCCATTTGGTTTCCATCGTGGTTTCCTGGAGTCGCAACGAGCCGCTATTTTAACGACCGGGAGAGGCCGCGATCGTGCGCATCGGCGTGAACAGCCAGGCATCGACGGCGCAGCACACGAGCAGGGCACCAGTGGCCGCGTACAGCGTGCCGAGCGAAACGTGCTGCAGGATGGCACCCCTGAAGCATCACGCGCTTGGGCGAATGGCGGTCGACGCTGGCGCCGCCGACGAGGATGAACACGGCGCGCGGGATGCCCGCGAGCGCCACGACGACACCCGCGGCCAGCGGGTCGCCGGCCAGTTCCAGGACGGGCCAGGGCAGCGCAATCAGCGTGAACTGGTTGCCGGTCATCGACAGCACGCCGCCTGCCATCAGCCAGCGCAAGTTGCGGTCGGCCCAGGGCATTGCGCTGCGCTCGTTCATGCGCCGGGCCCGAGGATGTTGCCGAGCACCGCCGTCAGCCCGTCGAGCTGGTCTTGCGGTGCGTGCTTCAGCAATTCGGCGCAGGTTTCGCGCGCCGTGAGCAGTGCGTGGTCGAGCAGGTTGTGGCCGGCCGGCGTGATGGCCGCGAAACCGACGCGGGCATCGCGCTCGTCCGCCATGCGCGCCACCAGGCCCGTTTTTTCCATCGGCAGCAGGGTGCGCGTCACGCCGGATGCCGTCAGGCCCTGGCGTTCGGCCAGGTCGACGCGGCGCAGCCGTCCGCCCGGCGCTTTCGACAGGTGGTGCAGCAGCATGAAGTCGCCGAAGGAAAGGCCATGATGGCCGCCCAGCACGGCGTCCAGCCGGCGCACGACGGTGGCCTGGGCCCGCGCGAGACGCAGGCAGAAGTCGAGCGCGGCGGCACCGCGATCGTTATCGGAATGGTTATCCATGATTGATCCTTGAAATATACTTGAGTGCTCAAGTATATTTCAAGAAGTTGCGACGCGCCATAGAAATCATCAATCAGCCGGCCGCGGCAAACAGGAGTATCATTCAGGGATGAACCAACGCAGATCATTCCTCAAGAAATCGGTAGCCGTCGCGTCCGCATTGAGCATGCCCGCGCTGGCCCGTGCGGCCGTGGCCGCTCCGCATGAACGTATCCTGCGCTTCCACAACACGCACACGGGCGAGTCGCTCAAGAGCTTGTTCTGGGCGGAAGGGCAGTTCATTCCCGACGCGCTGCAGGACATCAACAAGCTGTTGCGCGATCACCGCAGCAATACGATTGCCACGATCGATCCGGCATTGCTGCTGCTGGTGGAGAAGGTCGCCACGCAGTTCGGCAGCAATAACGTGGTGCACATCATCTCCGGTTACCGCTCGCCGGAAACCAATGCAAAGCTGGCTGCCGCCAGCGGTGGTGTCGCCAGGCACAGCATGCACCTGGAAGGCAAGGCGATCGACCTGCGCATCCCGGGCAAGGACCTGAAGCAAGTGCACAAGGCGGCACTGGCGCTGAAATCCGGCGGGGTCGGGTATTACCACGACTCGCAGTTCGTGCACATGGACACGGGGCGGGTAAGACACTGGTAAGCACCGGCAGCGCTGGAAAGCGTTGCCGGCGAGTGCCGATGGAACCGGTGCCAGGCACTTGTCCCGCTCGCGGAATAAGTGCCTGGCACCGGTTCGCCTGCCGGTTTATTTGTTCGTGCCAGCCAGGTAGGGGTATGGGTTGACCGGCGTGCCTTCCCACCACTTCTTGTCCGCGCCCAGTTCGAAGATCGCAAAGTGCAGGTGCGGCGCATTCGGATCGGAATTGCCCGTCACACCCACGTAGCCGATCATCTGGCCACGCCGGATCGTATTGCCTTCCTTGAGCTCCGGCGCATAGCTGTCCAGGTGCGCGTAGTAGTACGCGTATTTTTCCGAGGGATCGAACTGGTAGACGGTCAGGCCGCCCGGCTTGCTCGTGAACAGCTTGACGATCTTGCCATCGGCAACCGCCAGCACCGGCGTGGCTTTTGGCGCGGGAATGTCCAGCGCCTGGTGCTGCCGCTCCGTGCCGCGCGGCTGGTTGAACGTGTCCGCCAGCTCGCGGGGGCTCACGCCGGCCACCGGCAGCAGCAGCGGGCCGAGCGATGGCTTGACGTCGATGTCGAACGTGGTTGCCGCCGGGTTGACCGGCGCCGGCGCCTGTACTTCCGGCAAGTCCTTGGCGGGCAGGGGAATGCCCGCGGCGGGCACCGGCGCAGGCGCGGCGGCGGGCGGCGCGGTGTCGGCCGGGGCCGGCGCCTGAGCCGGTGTCACGCCGGTGTCGGTCGGCACGGTCGGCGGCACATCACGCCCCAGCCACAGCACCGCTCCCACCACGCCCAGCACGGCGCCCAGCAACAATGTCAGCAGCCATTTCATGATGTGTCTCCGTTCGTTTTAGTCTTGCAGGATGACTTCGAAACCAGGGCCGACCACGTTGGCCACCTTGGCGGCGTCCCAGTTCGTCAGGCGGATGCAGCCGTGTGATTCCGTCTTGCCGATCTTCGACGGCACCGGCGTGCCATGGATGCCGTAATGGTCCTTCGACAGGTCGATCCATACCACGCCCACCGGGTTGTTCGGGCCGGGCTTGATGAGCGCCTTGCCTTCGCCGGGCTTGGCATCCCAGAACAGTTTCGGGTTGTAACGGTAGTCCGGGTTGCGGCCCACGCCGTTGATTTTCCACGTGCCGACCGGCAGCGGATCGTGTTCGCTGCCCGTGCTGGCCGGGAACTGGGCGATGACCTTGCCGCTTTCGTCCAGCAGCGACAACGTGCGGTCGGAGTCATCGACGACAAGTTTCGCGGCCGCCGGCAGCGGACCGGCCGCGCCCGTGTTCGGGACCAGGATCGTTTCACCTGCCCGCATGAAATTCTTGCCCGGATTCATCTGCTTGAGCAGTTCCGGGCTGGCGTGGAAGCGTTCGCCCAGTGCCTCCTCGATGGTTTCGTAATGCAGCGAAGCCAGCTTGGCCTTGTCGCCCATCGACTCGGGCACGGGGCCGTACGGGCCCTGCACATCGGCGTCGGTGATCGTATAGGAGCCGAGGATCGGCTGGCGGTCTTCCAGCGCGTTCCAGGTCGCCTGGTCCATCGTGCCGGTTACCTGCAGGCCTCGGGCCTTCTGGAAACCCGTGATTGCCTGGCGCATGTTGCTGCCGACTTTGCCGTCGATCTCGCCGGGCGAGAAGTGGGCGCGGTCGAGCAGGACCTGGGCGCGCAGGTCGGGCGGAACCGAATCCGGGGTGATGGGGGGCTGGGGCGCGGCGGGCGCCAGGCCCGGTTGCACGGCCTGGCCCGGCTGTGCGGCAGGTGCCGGCTGTGCGGCAGGCGCTGGCTGTGCAGCAGGCGCCGGTTGGGCTGGCGGAGTGGTTTGCGCTTGCGCCAGCGGCGCGGCGACGAGCAGGGTGAGCAGGAGTTTTTTCATGGCTCCAGTGTGCCGCCTCGTCGAGCATCGTTCTGTACGGCAGCGTACATGTGCGCTCGGCAGTATGGCCGGGCCACCGAGGCTGCCCCATGAAAAGGCGCTGTCAGCGTTGGATAGTCATTGCTTGGAGGTACGGAACTTGATGTGAGCGCGGTTGTCGAGGGCCGCCATCAGCCAGGCGCTACCGCAACACGCAGCCATTGCGCCGGCATCGCCCACGTTGCGGTATCGAGCAACGCGTGCCGCCGCATTTGGGGCAAGGCCGCTTGCCGGCAGCCTCCTCGATCAGGCGCAGGCACTGGTCGGGTTGCACGACATTCGCAAGGAAGCCTCGCAGAAGGGCGACCTCATCGTCGGAAAGCTGGCGCTGTACCAGCGCCTCGAACACCACGTGGAACGCCGCTATGCCCATCGCACCCTCCATGTCTGCATGAAGTATCTCAACAGAAGGTCAGACGGCGATTCCGCAGGGAAGTTCCCCAGGTTTACGCGTACAGCGCCATGAAAAAAGCCGCCGGGCGAACCCGGCGGCTTTTACTTACTGCACGCTACGCTGGCGATCAGCGCTCGCCCCACGGACGGCGCGGTGCGTCGGAACGCGGTGCGCTGTCGCGACGGAAACCGCCGCCTTCCTTGCGGGCCGGGGCGCCTTCGCGGCGGAAACCGCCTTCAGGACGCGGTGCGCCTTCCTTGCGGAAGCCGCCTTCCGGACGGCCTTCGGCGCGGAACGGGGTGCCTTCGCTGCGGTAGTGGCTGCTGTCGCGGGCGAAGCCGCCGTCACGCGGTGCGCCATCGCGCGGGGTGAAGCTGCGCTGGCCCGGCTTGCGGCCTTCGCCCGGCTTCCAGCCCGGACGGGCGGCGGAACGCGGTGCCGCCGATTTCTTCGGCTCGAAACCTTCCACCACGTTGACCGGAATCGATTGCTTGGTGAAGCGTTCGATGCGGCGCACGTTCATGTTTTCCGAGTGGTTCACCAGCGAGATCGCCAGGCCGTTGCGGCCGGCGCGGCCGGTGCGGCCGATGCGGTGCACGTAGTCTTCGGCGAACTTCGGCAGGTCGTAGTTGAACACGTGCGTGATCGTCGGCACGTCGATGCCGCGCGCGGCCACGTCGGTTGCCACCAGCACCTTCACGGTGCCACGGCGCATGCTGTCCAGCGTGCGGTTGCGGGCGCCCTGGTGCATGTCGCCATGCAGTGCGGCGGCCGAGAAACCGGCGATGTTCAGGCGGTCGGCGATCGTGTCGGCATCGCGCTTGGTGGCCGTGAATACCACGGCCTGGTCCAGCGATTCATCGCGCAGCAGGTGGTCGAGCAGGCGGTTCTTGTGCGACAGGTCGTCCACGAAGTGCACGCGCTGCGTGATGTTTTCGTGCTTGTTGGCGGCCTGCATGATCTGGATCGTCATCGGATCCTTCGTGATGCGGCGCGCCATGTTGCCGACGGTGCCTTCCAGCGTGGCCGAGAACAGCATCGTCTGGCGCGTTGCCGGCGTGGCGGCGACGATCTTCTCGATGTCGTCGATGAAGCCCATGTCGAGCATGCGGTCGGCTTCGTCCAGCACCAGGATTTCCAGCTGCGAGAAGTCGATCTTGCCCGATTCCATGTGGTCGATCAGGCGGCCCGGCGTGGCCACGATGATTTCAGGATTGCGCGACAGCAGTTGCATCTGTTTCGGATAAGGCATGCCGCCCAGGATCGCCACGGCTTTCAGGCGACGCAGGTTGACGGCATATTTATCGGTGTTCGTGGTGACCTGCAAAGCCAGTTCGCGGGTCGGGGTCAGTACCAGCATCTTCGGCTGGGCTGCCTTGAAACGCGGGCGCTCGCCGCGCGCCTGGGCGGCTTGCTTTTCCTGGTTCGGCGTGCGGCCGGCCGACTCCGCCGGCGCGAGTTCGGCCAGGCGATGCAGCGACGGCAGCATGAAGGCCGCGGTCTTGCCGGAGCCCGTTTGCGAGGAAACCAGCAGATCCTTCCCGGCCATCGCGGCAGGCAAAGCTTGCTCCTGGACTGGCGTCGGCGTGGTGTAGCCGGAATCGGTCAGGGCTTTCAGGATCGATGCGTGGAGACCTAGTGCTTCAAAACTCATGTATATCTTTCGTAAAATTGCGCGTTTCTGCACAAGCGCAGAACGCAACATAGCTACGCCAACCGAACGAAATGACTCTAAACAACATGAATAGATATTTCGGCACAAAAGCTTTGCGCCGGGACGGTGTCATGCAGCGATGATTTGCGGCGACACACTGGGGCGGGGGGCTTTTTATAAGCGCCATCAGGACATAAGCATTGGCTGTATGGAACACAGCGCGAGCAAAGAAACCGTGATGCGCGAAGGCTTGCGAAGCTGATTAAATAGCTGAATAAATCTTATGTTCTTCTTCTTTGTGCGAAGTCTGTTGCAACGCACAAAGGACATCATACCCGATTTGATTCATTCCTGCACGGTTTTCTGAACCGTGCAGTCCGGGCGATGATGCCGGCGCCCGCGTTGCGGCGGCGCCGTCGGGCGGGCTGGCGAAATTATTGGTAGTCGCTGGCGTTCAGGCCCATCACGTGCGAGAAGCCGCCATCGACGTAGATGATGTCGCCGGTGATGCCGGAGGACAGTGGCGACAGCAGGAACGCCGCCGTGTTGCCTACTTCCTCGATCGTCACGTTGCGACGGAGCGGCGCATGGCTGGCGGCAAAGCCCAGCAGCTTCGAGAAATCCTTGATGCCCGAGGCGGCCAGCGTCTTGATCGGACCGGCCGAGATGCCGTTCGAGCGGATGCCCTTCTGTCCCAGGTTCTCGGCCAGGTAGCGCACCGATGCCTCCAGCGAAGCCTTGGCCAGGCCCATCGTGTTGTAGTACGGGATCGCACGCATGGCGCCCAGGTACGACAGGGTCAGCACCGACGAGCCTTCCTTCAGCAGCGGCAGCGCGGCCTTCACCATGGCCGGGAAGCTGTAGGCGGAGATGTCATGCGCCACGCGGAAGTTCTCGCGCGAGAAGCCGTCGAGGAATTCGCCGGCGATCGCCTCGCGCGGCGCGAAGCCGATCGCGTGCACGAAACCGTCGAGGCTGTCCCAGCTCTGGCCCAGGTCGCGGAACAGCGCTTCGATCTGCTCGTCGCTGGCCACGTCGCAATCGAACACCAGCTTGCTGCCGAATTCGGCGGCGAAGTCGGTGATGCGGTCCTTGAAGCGGTCGCCAACGTAGGTGAAGGCCAGTTCGGCCCCTTCGCGGTGGCAGGCCTGCGCGATGCCGTAGGCGATCGAGCGGTTGGACAGCAAGCCGGTGATGAGGATTTTTTTGCCTTGCAAGAAAGCCATGATTACTCCAATTGCCTGTTGCGCGCAGTCGGCGCAAGCATGGGTTGTTATTCTAGTTGGTGACGGACCAATCGAGGACGGGTACGCATTACCGCAGGATCGAGATTGTATGGCTTGGGGGCGGCGGCTGCAAGCTTGGCGGATCGCTACGGAACCCGGTGGCCGCGCCACGGCCGGTCCTTGAAACGATCGAGGCTGCGGGGCCATTGGCCGCGCAGCCTCGCTGTGCTGGACGTAACCGGCCTGGCCGATCAGTTCCTGCGTTTCTTGCCAGCCTGGTCGCGCGACACGCGCGCCTTGACCAGCTTGATCCTCGATGCCGACTTGCCGTTCGACGCCTTGGCCTTGCGGTAGTTGCTGCGCTTGGCCACTGCTTCGTCGGCCACGTTGACGGTCGCGTTGTCGGCGATCTCGACGGGAATGTCGATATGCGTGCTGGTGGAAATCTTCGGCACCAGGATCGTCGAGCCGGCCGTCAGCACGCCGCGCGACGGCAGGTTGTTGGCCTTGCGGATCACATCGGGCGTGGTGCGGAACTTCGATGCCAGCGACGTGATGCTTTCGCGCGCGCTGCTGACACGGTGCGTGGTCCAGGTGGACAGCGCCTGGCCCCATTGCGCCAGATTCAGGTGGAATTTCTCCGCATTTTCCTTTGGAAGCAGGATCTGGGTCTGCTCGCCGCCGGTGATGACGGGGCGCTTGAACTGCGGGTTCAGGGCCTTGAATTCATCGACCGACAGCTCGGCCAGCTGGGCGGCGATGGCCAGGTCGATGTCGCTGGTCTTGTCGACGGCCGTGAAATACGGCTCGTTGCGGATCAGCGGGAGCGACAGGCCGAAACGGGCCGGGTTCGCGACGATGTTCTTCACCGCCTGCAGTTTCGGCACGTAGTTGCGCGTTTCGGCCGGCATCAGGTGGGCCAGGCTGTCGAAATCGATCGGCTTGCCGGCGGCGCGGTTCTTCGCGATGGCCTTCTGCACCGAGCCTTCGCCCCAGTTATAGGCGGCCAGCGCCAGCTGCCAGTCGCCGAACATGTCGTACAGTTTCTGCAGGTAGGTCAGCGCGGCATCGGTGGACGCCAGCACGGAACGGCGGTCATCCTTGAACGCGTTCTGCTTCAGGTTGAAATCGCGGCCGGTGCCGGGCATGAACTGCCACATGCCGCCGGCATTCGCACTCGATACGGCCACCGGATTGAATGCCGATTCGATGAACGGCAGCAGGGCCAGTTCCGTCGGCATGTTGCGCTTTTCCAGTTCCGTCACCACGTGGAACAGGTACAGCGAGGCGCGCGCCGAAGTGCGCGCCATGTGGTCCGGACGGTCGGCATACCAGGTGGCATGCTTGGTCACGAGCGGGTTGTTCAGGTCGGGAATCGAGAAGCCGGTGCGGATGCGGTTCCACACGTCCGTTTCACGAAACGGGTCGTCGATCGATGCCTTGGTGGCGTATGCGGGGGGAGTGGCGAGATTGGGTGCAGGTGCCTTGATGGCGGAGGACAGCGGGATCAGCGGGAGGGAGTCCTGGGACTCGACCGCCTGGCCGATCGCCGGTGCCACGGCGAGCGCCGCCAGCAGGGAGATGAACTTCATTCGCATAGTGCTCCATTGTGTTGTCGTCAGGTTAACCAGGGCAGGCCCAGCGCGGGGACGGACTACCAATTCAAAGGCCGAGTTTAAGGATGTTGCTGGGTCGCCGTCAAGCAATATGTCGGCACGGTTACAAAAAACTTGAGCAGCGGAATCGGGAAAAATAAATGCAAGATCCCTGTGGATCGCGTCAAATTGGCAGGAAATGGCGAAAATGGCATTCGGTGCGTAGAATGATGGACCAGCATTTCAGAACCCAGGAAGTTGAACATGAACAATAACGTGAGCAAGAGCGACATGGACCATGAGGGCGTCATCGCGGCAACCGAACAATGGCTGGAAAAGGCCGTGATCGGCCTGAACCTTTGTCCGTTTGCCAAGGCAGTGCACGTCAAGAAGCAGATCCGGTATGTGGTGTCCGATGCCGCCACGCCCGAAGAGCTGCTCGAGATGCTGATGAACGAACTGCAATACCTGTCCGACACACCTGCCGAGCAGGTGGACACGACCATGATCATCCATCCCCTCGTATTGACTGACTTCGAGGAGTACAACGAGTTCCTCGACGTGGCCGACGCGGCGCTCGAAGACATGGGGCTCGATGGGGAGCTGCAGGTGGCCAGCTTCCACCCGCACTACCAGTTCGCCGATACCGAGCCGGACGATATCGGCAACTACACGAACCGCTCCCCTTATCCCACGCTGCACCTGCTGCGCGAGGACAGCGTCGAACGCGCCGTCGAGGCCTTCCCGGAAGCGGAAGCCATCTTCGAGAAAAACATCGAAACGATGGAAGACCTCGGCCACGAAGGCTGGGACAAGCTGTTCCCGCAGGCGAAGCAATGAGCGACGAGAAGCTTCCCGAGCGCCCGGATACGCCGTGCGTGGCGGTCTGCTCGACCACGTTCGACGACATCTGCCGCGGCTGCGGCCGCACTTATATCGAAGTCGCGCACTGGGTATCGATGTCCGCCGACGAAAAAGAAAAGGTCTGGCAGCGCATCCTCGCGCAGGGTTATCCCCGCCGCAACGGCTAACCACGTAATCACCAGCAAAACTGGGGACGGGCCGGGGCGCCGGTCCATCCCCGGTTTTGTCACTGCGGGATCGTGCCGATAAAGTCCTTCTTGCCGATATCGAGGCCGTTGTGCCGCAGGATGTCGTAGGCGGTCGTGGCGTGGAAGAAGAAGTGCGGCAGCGCGTAATGCAGCAGGTAGGACTGGCCCGTGAAGTGCCGGGTCTTGTCGCCGCTGCCGGTGGTGATCGCCCGTTCGGCGCTGTGTTCGATGTCGTGGCGCGGCAGGCTGTCCAGGAAGGTCAGCGTCTTCTTGATGCGCAGCTTCAGGTCCGCGAAGGTCTTTTCCGTGTCTTCATACGACGGCACTTCCTGGCCGGCCAGCCGGGCGCCCGCGCCCTTGGCGAAGTCGGCGGCGATCTGGATCTGGCGCGCGAAGGGCAGCATGTCCGGGAACAGCCGGTACTGCAGCAGGGCGTTCGGGTCGATCCGCGTGGTCTCGACATGTTTTTCAGCCTTGTCGAGGATCTCGAGCAGGCTGTTCAGGATCTGGTGGAACACGGGCACCGAAGCGGAATACATCGAAAAACTCATGGGAACTCCTGTCAAAGAGTGGGCATCATAGCAAGTTTGCGCGGACAGCGACGCCTGCACGACGGCGCGCTACAGTTCCGCACGGCATACGTGGCTAGCTTGCCGCTTTGCGTGCATAATTGCGCTACGATAATACCGCGCTGCTCAAGATGCTCTTGAAATTCCAGCCCGCCGTTTCCGCATGAGGGAGCCATCGACCCGCGGCCTGCGTGCCCGGCTGGGTGCGCTGTACGGCCAGTCGATCGTTGGTTCCCTGCTGCTCGTTGTCCTGGGCGGGTTGATCGTGCCCGCGATCGTCGGCAGCTACCTGCTGGTGGGCGTGCGCGAGCAGCAATCGGCCCGCACCGCGCTGAACGAAACCCTGCAGCGCAATGCCGACATCCTCGCGCTCGGCTTGCAGGAACCCCTGTGGAACATGAATGCCGATTCGGCCCGGTTACTGGTGCAGTCGGTGATGCGCGATCCCTCGGTCGTGCAGGTGCAGGTCACCGGCGAGGCCGAGATCCGGTTCGTCCACGAGAAATCGCCGGCGCGCGGGCTCGGCAACGTGCTGCGCGCCGAGCGCGACGTGATGGTGCGGGGCGAGCGGATCGGCCACGTGATGGTCGAAATGGACGATGCGCGCAGCTACCAGGAACTGAACGACAAGCGCTGGGCCTATGTCTTCGTGCTGGCCGCGCAGCTGGCCATTTCGCTGCTGCTGATCGTCCTGTTCCTGGACAGGCGCGTGATCGGCCCGCTGCGGCACCTGATGCGCGTTTCCGACAGGCTGGCACACGGCGACTTCGACACCCCCATCGACGCCCGCGGCAACGACGAACTCGGCAGCCTGGGCGGCCAGCTCGAACAGACGCGCGAGGCGCTGCGCCGGCTTTTCGAGGACGTGCGCCAGCGCGAGGAGCGGTTCCGCACGATCGTCTCGCAGGTACCCGGTGCCGTGTTCCGCTACCGGCCGGACGGCCCGATCGAATTCGTCAGCGACGCCATCGAGGAGATCTCCGGCTACACGGCCGCGCAACTGATGCGCGGCACCACGCATTCCTGGGTCAACCTGATCACGCCGGAAGACCGCCGCGCGCAGCGCCGCGCCCTGAAAAGCGCCATCGAGGAAGGGTGCTCGTACGAGGCCGAGTACCGCATCGTCGATGCCAGCGGCACCGAGCGCTGGGTGCTGGAGACGGGCCAGCCGCAGGTGCCGCCGGGCGGCGGGCAGCCGTGGGTGGATGGCATCCTGTCGGACATCAGCGAGCGCAAGGACAACGAGATGCGCATCGAAGCGCTGCTGGCCGAGCAGAGTGCGATCCTGGACAATGTGATGTTCGGCGTGATGTTCGTACGCCACCGCACCATCATGTCGGTGAACCGCCGCTGCGAGGAACTGTTCGGCTACGAGCCGGGCGACATGGTGGGCAAGTCGACCGCCATCGTGTTCCCCACGTCGTTCGATTTCGAGGCCGCCGGCGTGCGGCAATACCCCACGCTGGGGCAGGGCGAGTACTTCAGCGAGGAGCGGCGCTACCGCCGGCGCGACGGCACGCTGTTCTGGTGCATGGTCAGCGGTTGCGCGATCGACCAGAGCCGCCCGAACGAAGGCAGCATCTGGGTGTATGCCGACATCACCGCGCGCAAGGAAGCGGAAGACAAGGCGCGGCTCTCCGCCACCGTGCTCGAACACATCGCCGATGGCGTGGTGGTCGTGGACCGCGAAGGCCGCATCGTCGCCGTCAATCCCGCCTTCACGCAGATCACCGGCTATGCGGAACCCGAAGCGCTGGGCCGCGACATCAGCCTGACCCGCTCGGAACGCCATGACGCGGCATTCCACCAGCACCTGTGGACGGAACTGGTCACCACGGGCGACTGGCAGGGCGAGCTGTGGGCGCTGCGCAAGAGCGGCGAACAGTTCCTGCAGGCGCTCACGATCACCGCGGTGCGCGACACGCACGGCTACACCACGCACTATGCCGGCGTATTCAGCGACATCACGCTGGTCAAGGAGCACGAGCGCAAGCTCGACCACCTGGCGCACCACGATTCGCTGACCGGCCTGCCCAACCGCCTGCTCTTCAACGACCGGCTGCAGCACTCGCTCGACCGCGCGCGGCGCTCGCAGGAGCAATTGGCGTTGCTGTTCATCGACCTGGACCGCTTCAAGAACGTCAACGATACGCTGGGCCACCACATCGGCGACCAGTTGCTCAAGCAGGTGGCCGAGGCCCTGCGCAAACGGCTGCGCGACGCCGATACCCTGGCCCGGCTGGGTGGCGACGAGTTCGTGATACTGCTCGAGGGTGTGGGCAGCGAATACTCGGCCACGCTGGTGTGCGAAAAGCTGGTGGCGATGTTCGAGCAGCCGTTCATCGTCGCGGGCCACGAACTGTTCGTCACCTGCAGCATCGGTGTCAGCCTGTATCCGCACGATGGCACGGACCTGAACGTGTTGATCCGCAATGCCGACGTGGCCATGTACCAGGCCAAGGCGCGCGGCCGCAACGGCTACCGGTTCTATGCGCTGTCGATGACGGGCGAGGGCGTGGAGCGCCTGCGGCTGGAAGCGTGGCTGCGCCGCTCGATCGAGAACGACGAGATGTTCCTGAACTACCAGCCGCAGGTGGAAATCGACACTGGCCGGCTGGTCGGCGTGGAAGCACTGGTGCGCTGGAGCCATCCGGAACTGGGCCTCGTGTCGCCCGTCAAGTTCATCCCGCTGGCCGAGGACACGGGTTTCATCATCCAGCTCGGCGAATGGGTGCTGGCCGAGGCCTGCCGGCAGATGGTGCGCTGGCGGGAAGCCGGCCTGGACGTGCCGAAGATCGCCGTCAACCTGTCGGTGCGCCAGTTCGAGCGGGGCTCGATCGTGCGCACCGTCGACGACATCCTGCGCGCCACGGGGCTCGAACCGGGCCGGCTGCAGCTGGAAGTGACGGAATCGCTGATCATGAACACGGGCGATGCGCTGCAGTACATCAACGGCCTGCATGCGCTCGGCGTCAGCCTGGCGATCGACGATTTCGGCACCGGTTATTCGTCGCTGGCCTACCTGAAGCAGATGCCGGTGCAGACGCTGAAGATCGACCGCTCGTTCATCAAGGACATCCACGAGGATGCCAACGACGAGGCGATCGCGATCGCCATCATCCAGCTCGGCAAGAGCATGAACCTGTCGGTGATCGCCGAAGGCGTGGAGACGGATGGACAGGCCGCCTTCCTGCTGCGCCATGGATGCAACCTGGCGCAGGGGTATTTCTACAGCCGTCCGGTGATGCCGGACGACCTGCTCCGCCGCTGGCTGCCGTGACGATGGCGCAGTGGACGCGGCGCCGCTTCCTGCTGGCCGGTTCCGCCACGGCCGGCGCACTCGTGGTGGGCTGGGGCGCGCTGCCGCCGCGGCAGCGCCTGCACGCGGCGGAGCCGCTGCGGCTCGGCGGCGATGCCGTGGCGCTGAACGGCTGGATCGCGCTCGCGCCGGACAATACCGTGACCGTCGTCGTGCCGCGCGCCGAAATGGGCCAGGGCGTGCACACGGCCCTGCCGATGCTGGTGGCGGAAGAGCTGGACATGCCGCTGGCGCGCGTGGCCATTTCCGCCGCGCCGCCTGACAAGATCTATGCCAACATCGCCGCCCTGCGCGACGCGCTGCCGTTCCATCCGGACGATGCCGGCGCCGCGCACGCGTTCGCGCGCTGGACGCTGGCCAAGGTGGCGCGCGAACTGGGCATCAGCCTGACGGGCGGTTCCTCGTCGGTCAAGGATGCGTGGCTGCCGATGCGCGAAGCGGGTGCCGCCGCGCGCGGCATGCTGGTCGCCGCGGCGGCCCGGGCATGGCGCGTGGCGCCCACCGGCATCCGCACCGATGGCGGAGAGCTGTTCCACGACGCCAGCGGCCGCCGTGCCACCTATGGCAGTTTCGCCGCGGCCGCTGCGCGCGAATCGCCGGGCGACGTGGTGCTGAAGCAACCGGACGCATTCCGGCTGATCGGCCGCGACGTGCCGCGCCGCGAGGCCCGCCCCAAGGTCGATGGCGCGGCACGTTTCGGTATCGACGCGCGCCCGCCCGGCATGGTGTACGCGGCGCTGCGGATGGCGCCGGCGATCGGCGGCACGATCGCCGGCATCAATCCCGCAGGCGTGCTGCACATGCCCGGCGTGCTCAGCGTGATCGATATCAGCAACGCGGCGCATGGCGCGTTCGGCGGGCAGACGGGTGCGCAGGCAGGCGTGGCCGTGGTGGCGAAAACGTTCTGGCAGGCGAAGGTGGCCGCCGAGGCGCTGGCGGTGCGCTGGCATGCCGGCCCGCATGCGGACCTGTCGGGCGAGGCCATCCTCGGTGGATTGCGCCGCGCGCTGGATGGCGACGGGCACCACGAATACTTCAGCCAGGGCGATGTCGACGCCGCGCGGGCGCACGACAGCGGCGACGTGCCGGGCCACGTGATCCGCGCCGAGTACAGTGTGCCGTTCCTTGCGCACGCGGCGATGGAGCCCGTCAACTGCACCGCCCAGGTGGCGGACGGCAAGGTGCGTCTGTGGCTGTCGACGCAGGCGCCGTCGGTCGTCATCGGCATCGCCGCCAGCGTCGGCGGCGTGGCGCGGGAGGCGGTGGAGCTGCATGAATACCTGCTGGGCGGCGGTTTCGGCCGGCGCCTCGAGGGCGACATGGTGGCGCAGGCGGTGGCCATCGCGCGCGAATGCCATGGCCTGCCGGTGCAGGTGATCTGGACGCGCGAGCAGGATATCCGGCACGACGTCTACCGCCCGGCGGCAGTGGCGCGGCTGGCCGGCACGCTCGACGCGGCGGGCACGATCAAGAGCTGGGAGTTCACCGGGGCGGGCGGCGCCCTGACGGGCCAGTACACGCTGCGCAACCTGGGCGTGCCGGCGGCGGGGCCGGACAAGACCACCGTCGAAGGCGCCTATGACATGCAGTATGAAATCGCGCACCAGCGCATCGCCCATGCGGCGGTGGACAGCGTGGTGCCGCTGGGGAACTGGCGCTCCGTCGGCCATTCGTACAACGCTTTTTTCAAGGAGAGCTTCATCGACGAAATGGCGCATGCGGCCGGCAAGGACCCGGTGGCGTTCCGCGCTGCGATGCTGCTTGCCCATCCGCGCCATGCGGCCGTGCTGGATGCGGCGGTGCGCGCGGCCGGCATGCCGCCTGCCGGCCGCGCGCACGGCGTGGCGCTGCACCAGAGCTTCGGCACGATCGTGGCGCAGATCGCCGAGGTGTCCGTGCAGGATGGTGCGATCCGCGTGCACCGCGTGGTCTGCGCAATCGATTGCGGGCTGGCCGTCAACCCGGGCCACGTCACGCAGCAGATGGAGTCGTCCGTCGCATTCGGCTTGAGCGCCGCACTGGGTGGCGCGATCACGATCGAGGGCGGCGCGGTACAGCAGTCGAACTTCGGCGATTACCCGGTGCTGCGCATGGGCCAGGTGCCGACCGTGGAAACGGTGATCGTGCTGTCCACCGCGCCGCCCGAAGGCGTGGGGGAGCCCGGCGTGCCGCCGGTGGCGCCGGCCGTGGCCAATGCCGTGTTCCGGCTGACCGGGCAGCGGCTGCGCAGCCTGCCGCTGCGGCTGGCGTAGCGGCAGGGGCAGCTGTTCATGGCCGGCCCGGCAAGCGGCAGGCGCCGTGCCGGGCCGTGCGCCGGGCCGCCAGCCAGAATGCCAGCGCGGCCATGCTGACGGCGGCGCCGAGCAGGCAGACCAGGTGCCATCCACCCGCCGCATGCGCGGCCGTCGCGGCCAGCGCGCCGGCGCCGCTGCCCGCGGCGTAGAACAGCATGTAGGCGCCCACCAGCCGGCCGTGCGCGTCGCCGCTGCGCAGGACCATGCCCTGGCTGGTCACATGCAGCGCCTGCACGGCAAGGTCGAGTGCCACGATGCCGATGCCCAATGCCGCCAGCGACGCCGGCGTGAAGGCCAGCGGCAGCCACGCCGCGCACAGCAGCACGAGAGCGAGGCCGGTCGTCCATTCGCCGCGGCCACGGTCCGCAAGGCGGCCGGCGCGCATCGCTCCCAGGGCGCCGACCAATCCCACCAGGCCGAACGCTCCGATCGCCGTGTGCGGCAACGCATGCGGCGGCCCGGCAAGTTCCAGCGCCAGGGCGCTCCAGAAGATATTGAAGGCCGCGAACATCAGCAACGCGATGACGCCGCGCTCGCGCAGGACCCGGTCGGTGCGCAGCAGTGTCATCATCGAGCCGATGAGTTTCCGGTATGGCAGCGGGCGCACCGGCGCCGGCACGGCCGGCAGCGCATGCCACAGCAGGGCCGCCAGCAGCACCGTCGACGCGGCGGAAAGCGCATAGACGGCGCGCCAGCCGGCGAGATCGGCGATACCGCCGGCCACGACCCGTGCCGCCAGCAGCCCGAGCACGACGCCACCCTGTACCACGCCCACGACGCGGCCGCGCTGCCCGGCATCGGCTGCGGCGGCCACGCAGGCGATCAGGCCCTGCGTCATCGCCGTTCCCAGCAGGCCGGCCAGCGCCATCGCGCCCAGCAGCGGCATGACCTGGCCGGCTGTCGCCACGCCGGCCAGCGCAAGCGCCAGGGCGCCGAGCTGTATCAGCAGCAGGCGTTTCCGGTCGAAGCGGTCCCCCAGCGGTACCACGAACAGCAGCGCCAGCACGCTGCCCACCTGCGTCGACGTGACGATGGCGCCGGCCATTGCCGGGTCGAGCGCAAGGTCGGCCCCGATCAGGTCGAGCAGCGGCTGGGCGTAATAGACGTTGGCGACGCACAGCGCGGCCGACGTGGCGAGCAGCGCGAGGCGGGTGGTGGAAAAATGCATGGCGTCCTCATGGTTGCAAATAAAAACTACTTGTAGCGTAAGCGTTGTGGTTTTAAAATGCAACTACTTGTGTGGAGGCGTGAATGGCGGGCAAAAGGAACAATGCGGCGGAGCCATGCCCCGTGGCGCGGGGCGTGGATCTCGTTGGCGAGCGCTGGGCGCTGCTGATCGTGCGCGATGCGTTCGACGGGGTGCGGCGGTTCGGCGATTTCCAGCGCGGCCTCGGCGTGGCCCGCAACATCCTGGCCGACCGGCTGCGCCAGCTGGTGGACGCGGGCATCCTCGCCAGCCAGCCGGCGTCGGATGGCTCGGCCTACCAGGAATATGTGCTGACGCCGAAGGGCGAAGACCTGTTCCCGGTCATCGTCGCGCTGCGCCGATGGGGAGAACGCCACCTGTTCGCGGACGGAGAGTCCCATTCGGTGCTGGTGCGCAGGGATACGGGGGAGGCCATCGGCGACCTGTCGCTGCGCACCGCCGGCGGCAAGGAGCTGGCGGCGGCGGACGTGTATGTGAAGAAGCTCGTGTGAAGAGGGGGCCGGCCGATCCCGGCCAGCCGTGATTCAGGCAGTGCCCATCAGCTGGCGCAGGTTGCAGTCCTGCTGCCATTGCCGGCGTTCGGCCGTGCTGCCGGCCTGGCGATCCAGCTCGTTGTCGTCGGTGGCGGCAATGGTGTCGATCAGGCGGCTGGCCACGTTCGGGTCGGGCAGCATCGTGCCGAAGAACGCCACCGTTTCGTGGCGCTGGATCAGCAGCGTGGGAAAGTTTTCCACGTCCAGGTCGCCCACCAGGTCGGCATGGTCTTCGATGTCCACCCAGAGGAAATATTTTTTCGGGTGGCGCGCGGCCAGTTCCTCGAACGCGGCGCGGTAGCTGGAGCAGGTGCCGCACCAGGCGGCGCACAGGCAGGCCACGACCAGGTGGTCCTGCGCCAGCGCGGCGGCCACTTCGGCGCGGTTGTCGGCGTGTAGGGTTGTGCTGTGCATGGCGGCATTGTACAGCGTCGCACGACACGCCGCGCCTGCCGATGCCTGCGTTGCCGCGGCCACCGATGCGTGCGCCGCCGCGCCCGCCGATGGCTGGGCCGGCGCCGCCGCGCAAGGTAAAATACCGTTTATGTCAAAGTCTTCCCCCACTATTCTTGCCCTTGAAACATCCTCCGAACTGGCTTCCTGCGCGCTGCTGCACGGCGGCCGCCTGACTTCGCGCAGCTCCGACGGCGTGCGCACGCACTCGGCCACGTTACTGCCGATGGTGCAGGAACTGCTGGCCGAAGCGGGCATCGCACTGGCCGGCTGCGACGCGATCGCCTATGGCGCCGGGCCCGGTTCGTTCACCGGCGTACGCACGGCCTGCGGCATTGCCCAGGGCCTGGGTTTCGGCGCCGGCCTGCCACTGGTGCCGGTCGTCACGCTCGACGCCATGGCGCTGGCCTGCCGCGAGCGGCATGGCGCCGCGCAAGTGCTGGCCGTGCTCGATGCGCGGATGAACGAGGTGTACTGGGCGCAGTACCGCTTTGCGGACGAGATGCCCGTGCCCGTGCTGCCTGCCGCGCTGTCGGCGCCGCAGGATGTGCACCCGCAGGGGGAGCCGCTCGCCTGCGGCAACGGATTGACAGCCTATGTCGAAGCCTTCGCCGGCAAGGCATTCCTGGCCGGCGCGGATACGGCCGTGCTGCCCCATGCGGAGCAGGTGGCCCGCCTGGGCGCCGCGGCCTTCGCGGCGGGGCAGGGCATGGCCGCGGCCGACGCGCAGCCGCTGTACCTGCGCAACAAGGTCGCGTACACGAAGGCCGAGAGGGCCGTGATCAACAACGAAAAAGCGCAAGAACAAGCGCAAGAACAAGCGCAAGAAAAGCCGGCGGGCCAGGCCGGGACCGCACCCGGGGTTGCCTCATGACGCAGAACCCCGCATGGGACCTGGGGCGCCTGGTCTATGAACCGATGCGGCAGGCCGACCTGGACGAAGTCGTGGCTGTCGAGTACAACGTGTATCCGCATCCGTGGACACGCACCAATTTTGCCGACTCGCTGAAGCACGGCTACCACGCCTGGGTGCTGCGCGACCCGTTGCGCGAACTGCTCGGCTATTTCCTCGTGATGGCCGTCGTCGACGAGGCGCACCTGCTGAACGTGGCGGTCGCCGCGCGCTGGCAGGGCAAGGGGCTGGGCCGCTTCCTGCTGAACCAGTCGGTGGCATGCGCGCGCGGGCTGGGCATGGAATCGATGCTGCTGGAGGTGCGCCCGTCGAACGTGCGCGCGCTCGATATCTACCGCCGCTACGGTTTCGCGGAGATCGGCCGCCGCAAGGGCTACTACCCGGCGTCGGACGGCAAGCGCGAGGATGCCATCGTGATGCGGATCGCGTTATGACGGATCGCGCCATGAGTCTGTCCCAGCGCAGCAGCGCGTTCCTGCGGGAGATGGGGATGGGGCCGCGCTGGCTGTTGCGCGACCGCGTGCATGCCGACGCCGGGTCCGCGATGGCCTTCGAGGAAGAGCCGCCCGTCATCGAAGCCGAAGCCGCCATGCCTGTGCCGGTGCCTGCGCGGCCTGCGCCGGTTTCCATGCCCGCTGCCGTGCCGGCCGCAGCGCCGCCGGCCGCCATCGTTTCCCCGGCGCCGCCCGCATCCGGCGACGATATGGCCTGGTTCGATGACGCGCCGGCACCGCCGCCGAAGGCGCCCACGCTGAAGCAGCCGGCGCCCCCGCGTGCAAAGGCCGATGCGCCGCCAGCGGGCGAAGACACATCATGGTTCGATGCCGTGCCGGCCGCGCCGGTCCGGCGTGGGGGCGGGCGCACCGCTGCCACCGACGAGGAAATCGCGGCAATGGACTGGCCGGAACTGCAGGCTGCCGTGCGCAGCTGCACCCGCTGCCGACTGTGCGAAACGCGCCGCGCGGCGGTGCCCGGCAACGGCGACGAACATGCGCGCTGGCTCGTGCTGGGCACAGCGCCCACGCGGGCCGACGAGGAGGCGGAACAGCCCTTCTCGGGCAAGCCGGGCCAGCTGCTGCAGAACATGCTGCGGGCGGTCGACTTGTCCGCGCAGCGCGGCGCCTATGTCACCACGCTGGTGAAATGCCGGCCGGTCGCGGACGACGGCGGCGAGCGCCTGCCGGCGTCCGACGAACTGGCCGCTTGCCGCCCCTACCTGCAGCGCGAACTGGCGCTGACGGGCGCCGGCATGGCGTTGACCCTCGGCGGCGTCACGGCGAAGGGCCTGCTCGGCATGGCCGCGCGCGGCAAGGTGCTGCGCTTCGAACACCCGGGTGGCGAGCTGCCCGTCGTTGCCACGTTCCACCCGGCCGACCTGCTGAAAAAGCCGGAAGACAAGGGCAGGGCATGGTCCGACCTGTGCCTGGCGCGTTCCGCCCATGCCGGCCGCCGCTGAGGACGGGGGCCAATCCTCCGGCCAGGCGCGCTTCGAGCGCCGCTGGCATCACCTGACACGCCCGCACGTGCGCGCGCTGGCCTGGTTGCTCGATGCACCCGACCTGCTCGACGCGCAAGCGCCGTACTGGCACGGCCGCCTCGCATCGCTCGGCCCGGTCTCACCGGACGTCGACGCGTGGCTGGCGGCACTCGAGGCCGACCCGGCCCCGCTCGATGCCGCGCTGGGCGGGCGCTTCTACACCCGCCTGGGCCTGTACGCGGAAAAGCTGATGGCCTTTTATTTCGCGCAGCGGGGCATCCTGGCCGCGCATGGCCTGCAGGTGCGTGCCACGCAGAAGGTCGGCAAGGAAACGGTGGGCGAATTCGACTTCCTGCTCGACGAGCCCGACGGCGGCCTGCGCCACATCGAATTCGCCACCAAGTTCTACCTCCTCGACAGCACTGTCCGCACGAACGATTTCGACCTGCTCGTGGGGCCGAACCTGGGCGACACGCTGGGCCGCAAGATGCGCAAGATCTTCGAGCAGCAGCTCGAACTGGCTTTCCACCCAGCCGCGCAGGCCGTGCTGCCGCGGCCCGTGACGTCGGCCCAGGCGCTCGTCAAGGGCTGGCTGTTCTATCCATCCGCCGATTCATCCGCCGATCCACCGGTCATCCCCGGCATCACGCCGGATCATTGCCGCGGGTGGTGGCACACGCTGTCCGCCTTTGCCGGCGGCGCCGGGCACCCGGGCGAGCGTTTCGTGGTGATGCCGCGCCTGCAGTGGCTGGCGCCATGGAAGATGCCGGCAGGGGAAGCGTTGCCCGCCGTTCCGCCGCGGCTTTCCCGTGGCGAACTGGCCACCGCCCTTGCGCAGAAATTCGAGGGCGATGCATCGCCGGTGATGGTCGCGTCGGTACGCGAAGTGGACGGCTGGCTGCTGGAGGAGGCACGGGCTTTCGTCGTGCGCGACGACTGGCCCGCGCGCGCGGCGGTCAGGCGTGAGACGGGGCAGAAGCCGCCCGCATGAAGCTCACTGGTGCGGCTGCCCATTGGAGGCCATCAACCCGGCATCGACCGGCAGGTTGACGCCGGTAATGAGGCGCGCGTCGTCGCTCGCCAGGAATGCGATCGCTGCCGCGACACCGTCCGGATCCTCGGGCGCACCGAGCGGCATGCGCTTGCGGAACTCGGCGACCAGTTCGGGATCGTCCACCATGTCCTCGGTCATGCCCGTTTTCGTGAAGCTCGGGTTGACCGCGTTCACACGCACGCCATCCTTTGCCGCATCCATCGCCATCGCGCGCACCATATTGCTGACAGCGCCCTTCGACGTGTTGTAGGCGAACAGTTCCCAGTCGCCACCGAGGCCCGAGACCGACGAGGTCATCACGATCGAACCGCGGGTTTTCACGAGTTCGGGCAGCGCCGCCTTGGCCATGTGGAAGTAGCCCGCCACGTTGACTGCCATGACACGGGCGAAGTCTTCCTCGCTCGTCTGCATGATGTCGCCCTCGGTCGCCATGCCGGCATTGTTGACCAGGATATCGAGACCGCCGAAGCGTTCGACGGCGGCCTTCACGGCGAGCGCTGCGGTCTGCCTGTCGGCGGTATCGCCGGCCTGCACGAGAACGCGGTCTTGCGGGATCGCGGCAGCGACTTCGCGAAGCTTTGCTTCGTCGATATCGAGCATCACGACACGGGCGCCTTCATCGAGGAACCGGCGGGCGGCCGACAGGCCGATGCCGGAAGCGGCGCCGGTGACGAGTACGGTTTTGTCCTTGAAACGGTTCATTCTTTTCCTTTCATGCGGGCCGGGGCGGTGTCCTGCGCCCCGTGTGGTTCACGAAAATGTGGCCAAAACCATATCACGGCAGTGCAATCGCCGCTTTTCAGTGGTGCCAGGAAATCCTGAGCCCGGTGCCATCCGTGCCGCGGGAAACCGCGGCACGCGGGGGCGATGATCGCCCGCAGTCCGGCGGCTGCCTGCAAATGGGAAGGGAATGACGATGGCGGGTAGTGAAAGCAGCCACCCGTGACCATGCGGGCGGCGCGGAAGACGATCGCGGCAGTGAGGATGCAACCATCACGTGCCGGTATCCGGTGAGTGTCCTTGATGCGCCCGTTCGGGCCCGGCTCGCGATGCCGGCGGCGTTTAGTGCTTGTGCTCGCCGATCAGCGCCAGCGAATCGTGCTCGCGCTGATTGGCCACATGCAGCCGCTTGATGGCGATCATCGTCCCCGACAGGAACAGGCCGAACAGGATGATGATCGTGTTCAGCGCCAGGTCCATGCGCAGCATCAGCGAGTACATGGCCAGCATCGTCAGGATCGACAGGTTCTCGTTGAAGTTCTGCACGGCGATCGAGTGGCCGGCGCTCATCAGAACGTGGCCGCGGTGCTGCAGCAGCGCATTCATGGGCACCACGAAGAAGCCGGCCAGCGCGCCGATCACGATCAGCATCGGGTAGGCGATCAGCGGCGTGTGGATGAACGCCATCGTCATCACCATGAAGCCCATCGCGATGCCGAGCGGGATCACCGACAGCGACTTGCGCAGCGTGATCATCCTGGCGGACATGATGGCGCCCACGGTCACGCCCAGGCCCACGAGGCCCACCATCGTGGTGGCCTTCTCGTAGCTCATGCCCATCGCCTGCTTGGCCCACTCCAGCACGATGAACTGCAAGGTGGCGCCGGTGCCCCAGAATAGCGTGGTGACGGCCAGCGAGATCTGGCCCAGCTTGTCGCGCCACAGCACCATGCAGCAGTTGGCGAAATCCTCGATCAGGCGGATCGGGTTGCGTTCCTGGTGCGGATACACGCAGCCGGTCAGCGGAATGCGCAGGTTGAACACCGCGGCGGTGATGTACAGCACGCCCACGATCATCAGCGCGCCGTAGGCGGGGTTGTCGATGCCGATGTCCCAGCCCAGCATGATGGACTCGGCACGGTCGCTGACGAGCGCGCCGCCCATCACGGTGCCGAGGATGATCGAGGAAATCGTCAGGCCTTCGATCCAGCCGTTCGCGGCCACCAGCTTTTCCGGCGGCAGCAACTCGGTCAGGATGCCGTACTTGGCGGGCGAATAGATGGCGGCGCCGATGCCCACGATCGCATAGGCCGCGAGCGGATGCACTTCGTAAAAGAGCAGGGCGCAGCCGAAGATCTTGACGAGATTCGCGTAGAACATGACGCGGCCCTTCGGCAGCGCATCGGCGAAGGCTCCCACGAATGCGGCCAGCAGCACGTAGAACAGCACAAAGAGGAATTTCAGCAGCGGCGTGATCCATGCCGGCGAGTTCATCGTGATCAGCAGGTCGATCGCGACGAACAGCAACGCATTGTCCGCCAGCGACGAAAAGAACTGCGCCGCCATGATGGTGTAGAAACCACGATTCATTGTGGAAGGGCCTTAAAACCGATATCGGCTTGCTTTATACCATGAAAGATATGCTTTCCAAAGAAAACGGCAGGGCAATTCGAATGGTCGTTCGATTGCTGCGAAGCGGCATGGCGGCTCATCCTTAAGCCCCGCCTAAGGAAGGACCGGGAGGAGGGTCTTTGGTAAAATGTCGGCTTCCCATTTCACGCGCATTGCGTCCATCCGTCATGCCAAGGCCGATCGTTGCCACCATCCACGTCGCTGCGATGCAGCATAACCTGGCCCGCGCCCGCGCCTGCGCGCCGGGATCGAAAGCATGGGCCGTGGTCAAGGCCAACGCCTATGGCCATGGCCTGCAGCGCGCGCTACGCGGCTTTGCCGACGCCGACGGCCTGGCGCTGATCGAGTTCGACAATGCGGTGCGGCTGCGCGGCATGGGCTGGACCAGGCCGATCCTGCTGCTGGAGGGCTGGTTCGATGCGGCCGACCTGCACGCGATGGCGGAGCACGGCCTGGAAGGCGCCGCGCATTGCATCGAGCAGATCGCGCTGCTGGAACGAACGCCGCTGGCCCGGCCCGTCGACGTGCACCTGAAAATGAACACCGGCATGAACCGCCTGGGCTTCAAGCCCGGCGAGTTCGGCGCGGCGTATGCGCGCCTGCGCGCCATCCCCCACGTGGGCCGGATCACGCTGATGACGCACTTCGCCAATGCGGACGAAGCGGTGCACGAGTGCCTGCCGATCCGCGAGCAGATCCGCCGTTTCAACGAAGGCGCGGCGGGCATCGACGCCGCGTGGAGCCTGGCCAATTCGGCCGGCGTGCTGCGCATGCCGGCGTTGCGGGAGGAACTGGTCAGCGACTGGATCCGCCCGGGCATCATGCTGTATGGCGGCACGCCGGGTGGCGCCAGCGCGGATGGCTACGGCCTGCGCCCGGCCATGACGCTGGCAAGTGAACTGATCGGCATCCAGCACATCGACGCGGGCGACTTCGTCGGCTATGGCAGCCGCTTCGAGGCCGACCGCGCGATGCGCATCGGTACCGTGGCGTGCGGCTATGCCGATGGCTATCCGCGCCACGCGCCCACCGGCACGCCGGTGGTGGTCGATGGCGTGCGCACCCGCACCGTGGGCCGTGTGTCGATGGACATGATGGCCGTGGACCTGACCGGCATCGACACGGCACGCGTTGGCAGCCGCGTGGTGCTGTGGGGAGAAGGTTTGCCGATCGACGACGTCGCCACGTCCGCCGGCACGATCGGCTATGAACTGATGTGCGCGGTGGCGCAGCGCGTACAAGTGAAGGAAGACTGATGGCCAAGGCAAAGACCCAATACGTGTGCAGCGAATGCGGCGGCACGAGCAGCAAGTGGACCGGCCAGTGCCCGGCCTGCCGGCAATGGAACACGATGGTGGAATCGGTGGTCGAGACGGGCGGCGTGAACCGCATGTCGCAATCGCACCAGGCGCTGGCGCAGACGGCGCCGGTGCTGTCGCTCTCCGAGATCGAAGCGCTCGACGTGCCGCGCTTCGGCACGGGCATCGAGGAATTCGACCGCGTGCTGGGCGGCGGCCTGGTGTCCGGCGGCGTGGTGCTGATCGGTGGCGACCCCGGCATCGGCAAGTCGACGCTGCTGCTGCAGGCGCTGGCCAACCTCTCGCACATCAAGAGCGTGCTGTATGTGTCGGGCGAGGAGTCGGGCGCGCAGATCGCGCTGCGTGCCAAGCGGCTCGCCATCGACGCGAAGGACTTCAAGCTGCAGGCCGAGATCCAGCTGGAAAAAATCCTGCAGACGCTGGGCGACCTGAAGCCGGAAGTCGCCGTGATCGACTCGATCCAGACGGTGTACTCCGATGCGCTCACGTCCGCGCCCGGTTCGGTGGCTCAGGTGCGCGAATGCGCGGCGCAACTGACGCGCGTGGCCAAGCAGACCGGCGTGACGATCATCCTTGTCGGCCATGTCACGAAGGAGGGCGCGCTGGCCGGGCCGCGCGTGCTCGAGCACATCGTCGACTCGGTGCTGTACTTCGAGGGCGATACGCATTCGAGCTTCCGGCTGGTGCGGGCCATCAAGAACCGCTTTGGCGCCGTCAATGAGCTGGGCGTGTTCGCCATGACGGAAAAAGGCCTGAAAGGCGTGTCGAATCCTTCCGCGCTGTTCCTCTCGCAGCACGACAACCAGGTGCCCGGCTCCTGCGTGATGGTCACGCAGGAAGGCACGCGGCCGCTGCTCGTGGAAATCCAGGCACTGGTCGACGCGAGCCACCTGCCGAATGCGCGCCGCCTGTCCGTGGGCCTGGAACAGAACCGGCTGGCGATGCTGCTGGCGGTGCTGCACCGCCATGCGGGCATCGCGGCGTTCGACCAGGACGTGTTCATCAACGCCGTGGGCGGCGTGAAGATCACCGAGCCGGCGGCCGACCTGGCCGTGCTGCTGGCGATCAATTCCTCGATGCGCAACAAGCCGCTGCCGCGCGGCTTCGTGGTGTTCGGCGAGGTGGGCCTGGCCGGCGAGATCCGGCCCGCGCCGCGCGGCCAGGAACGCCTGCGCGAAGCGGCCAAGCTGGGTTTCTCGATCGCGATGATCCCGAAGGCGAATGCGCCGAAGCAGCCGATCGAAGGCATGACGATCATCGGCGTGGACCGGATCGACGATGCGTTCAACCGGCTGAGGGAGTTGCAGTAGCAGCGGCAGTAACCGCGGCAGTAACCGCGGTCTTGCGAGGAAGTTCAGTAATGCAAGATCGATCGTTGCACAGTAGAATATGCGGCCGGCTTTTCGCCGGCCGCAGTCATTTCTTATCGAGGGTTTTCAAGTGTTAGTCGATCAAAGGCAGGGCGTGCGCAAGATCCTGCGCGTAAGGGCAATGATGGTCATCGATGGCGCCGCGCCGGTTCCCGCGCGCACCTTTGACCTGGGCCTGGCGGGGATGTCGGTGACATCGGGCACGAAGGTCGAACCGGGGCAGCTGGGGCAGGTGGTATTCGAGATGCTGGTCGATGGCAAGCCGCAGATCGTCACGTGCCGGACCAAGGTCAGCCATTGCATTTTTTCCGGCAGCGAATTCAAGGTCGGCTTCGTGTTCCTGCCGCTGAACGCGGAAGCGATGGCCGCGATCACGAAGTTCCTGCGCTGAGGGCGGTGCAGGTGGCGATACCGTAGCCGCCAAGGATTGATCGAAAAGAACGGGGGCGAGCACGGTTCTGTTCGCTCTTTTGATTCCCGCGGCCGATGGGATCATAATAGTCCGACATCGGAGGATTCCATGGTCATCAACACCAGCACCCTCGCCTCGCTGTACGGCACGAATTCCATCGCCACCTTGTATGGGATCAACAGCACCAACAGCACCAACGGCATGAGCGGCGTGAATGGCATGCTCGGCGGCACGCCGCTCACGGGCAGTACCACGCTGTCGCCCTCGGTCGCGGCCCGCGTGCAGCAGGCTCTCGCCCCCCAGCGCGGCAATATCGACCTGCTGAACGCCAGCCTGGCCAGCACGCAAACCCGTTTGTCCGGCCTGGGCCAGCTGCAGAGCGCGCTCGATACGTTCGAGGCGCTGGCGGAAAGCCTGGCCGGGGCGGGGCTGTCCACGGCGGCCTCGGTGTCGACGGGCGGGGTGCTGACGGCATCGACGACCGCCAGCGCCAGGCCCGGCAAGTATGCGATCGATGTCAGCCAGCTGGCGCAAGGCCAGGTGCTCAACAGTGGTGTGCAGCCTGCCGCCAGCACCGCGATCGGCAGTGGCCTCGGCGCCACCGTCAAGCTGGAGTGGGGCACGCTCGGCGCGGATGGCTTCCAGCCTGGCGCCGGCACGGCGCAAACCGTCACGATCGACAGCAGCAACAATACGCTGGAAGGCATCGCCGCCGCATTGCAGGATGCCGGCGTGAAGGCCACCGTGGTGCGCTCGAACGGCGGCTACGCGCTGCAGGTCAACGGCGAGGAGGGCGCCACGCAGACGCTGTCGATCAGCGTCGCCGGCGATGCGGCGCTGAAGGCCGCGATCGGCTTCGACCCGGAAAATCCCGCCGCCACCGGCATGGCGCAGGCGCAGGCCGCGCAGGATGCGATCGTGTCCATCGCCGGCAAGGAGTACCGGAGCAGCACCAACACGGTCACCGGCGCCATCGAGGGTGTGACGCTGTCACTGTCCGGCAAGGGCGAGACACGGCTGGCGATCACGCAGGACAGCAGCCAGATCGCCAGCAACGTCGCCGCCTTCGTCAAGGGCTACAACGCCCTGGCGGACAAGTTGGCCGTGCTGCAGGAAGGCGCGCTGAGCGGCGATAACGCGCTGTCGAGGGTATCCATGCAGCTGAACGCGACGATGCGGATCGGCGGCGCCGGCCCCTCTGCCCAGGGGCTGGCGGATGTTGGCCTGTCGCGCGATGCCGACGGCAAGCTGGTGCTGGACGACGTCAAGCTGAAGGCGGCCATCGCCGACGATCCCGATGGCGTGAGCCGGCTGTTCACCAACGAAGGTGCCGGCCTGGCCGACCGCATCGACGAGCGCCTCGGTACGCTGACGGCCGAGAATGGCCTCATCCGCCGCGCCCAGGAACGCGCCACGAACGATCTCGACACGCTGAGCGGCCAGCGCGCACTGATGGCGCAAACGCTGACCATCCAGGCGCAGGCGCTGGCACAGATGTACACGATGCAGGAGCAGATGGGCGGAACGGGGATGCTGCTCAACTGGTGGGGGTGAAACCAGTTTTTCGTCCCGGTTTTTCTACGGCGCATGACCGGAAAATTCGAAGGCCCCGCTTGCAGACCGTAGTGATACGGGCTGCCGCGAGGCTTTTGCTTGCTAATGCAGCGTTCGCTATTCGTCGTGATAGCGGTCGGTCAGGTGGCCGTTGCCACCACGGCTTTCTGAAATGATTTCATAGGCGATCAGCCCCACGGTGGCTATGAAGATGCCGATCGTCAGCAGAGTAGGCATGATAAACCAGCCATCCTTTCGGAAGGCTGCTCCTTGTTAGTACGCAACTGCATACGTAATACAGACTGGATACGGACACAATGCAGACACGATACAGACACAATACAAACATAATACAAACACAATACAAACACGACATTGACACGTTTACTTCGGTACTACATTTGTACTGTAGCAGACAGTCCTGCCATTACAAGGGGCAGACAACCGATCGCCAAGGCTTATTTGACGACGAGGTCGGCTGACATCACCGCTTTCAGGTAAAGGCTGGCAGGGTCTTCCGCATCGCGCTGCACGAACCACCACGCGGCCGCTTTCTTCATCTCGAAGTCGAGCGCTTCGCCCGTCAGCAGCAGGGCGGCCACCTGGCCCAGCGTCGGCTGGTGGCCAACGATCACCACGGTTTCCTTGGCAGCCGGCCAGTTCGCCGCCTGCAGGATCGCTTCAGGCGCCGCGCCGGGTGCCAGTTCGGCGTGGGTCTTGTACTTGCGGCCCAGGCCCTCGGCCGTCTGCACCGTGCGCACGGCCGGGCTGGCGAGGATGCGGCAGTTCTCCGGCAGCTGCGAATCGAGCCATTTGCCCATGCGCCGCGCCTGTTTCACGCCTTTCGGCGTCAGCGCGCGCTCCAGGTCCGGCAAGCCTTCGTGGCCCGGTTCCGCCTCGGCGTGACGCCACAGGATCAGGTCCATCGGATTCCTTTCTGTATTCTCGTGATCGTGACGGATTCTACGTGATCACTCGGCCGTGTTGCCGAGGGTCTTCATCAGGTATTGCTGGGCGCTGAAAGGCTGCTGCTTGCCGCGCGGCTTGCGGCGCTGGTAGTGGCCATCGGACTCGAGCTCCCAGGCGTTCGTATTGTCCTTCAGGTAGGGATTGAGCCCTTCGGCCATCACGCGCCGCTTCAGCGCGCGGTCGAGCACCGGGAACGCTACCTCGATACGGCGGAACAGGTTGCGGCTCATCCAGTCGGCACTGGCAAGATAAACGTCGTGCGCGAGGTCGTTGCGGAAGTAATAGATGCGGGTGTGCTCGAGGAAGCGGCCGATGATCGAGCGCACCTTGATATTCTCCGACAGGCCCGGCACGCCCGGGCGCAGCGTGCAGGCGCCACGCACGATGAGGTCGATCTTCACGCCATCCTGCGAGGCCGCGTACAGGGCGCGGATCACGGACTCGTCCACCATCGCATTCACCTTGACGATGATGCGGCCCGGCTTGCCCGACTTGGCGATCTTGGCCTCGTTGCGGATCGCCTTGATGATCTCGCTCTGCAGCGCGAACGGTGCCAGCCACAGGTGGTTCAGCTTGTGCGGCTTGGCCAGGCTGGTCAGGTGCATGAACACTTCATTGACATCGCGGGCCAGGTTCGACTCGCACGTGAGCAGGCCGAAGTCCGTATAGAACTTGGTCGTGGTCGGGTGGTAGTTGCCGGTCCCCAGGTGAGCGTAGTAGCGCAACTCGGTGTTGTCCGCGCTGCCTTCGCGACGGATCACGAGCGCCATCTTCGCGTGCGTCTTCAGGCCCACCACGCCATAGACGACCTGCGCGCCGGCCTGCTCCAGCTTGTCGGCCCAGTTGATGTTGGCTTCCTCGTCGAAGCGTGCCATCAGTTCCACGATCACCGTGACTTCCTTGCCCAGGCGGGCGGCGAGGATCAGGGCTTCCATCAGGTCCGAGTTCATGCCGGTACGGTAGACGGTCTGCTTGATCGCGACCACGCACGGGTCGGTTGCCGCCTGCCGGATGAAGTCGATGACGGTCTGGAACGACTGATAGGGATGGTGCAGCAGGATGTCCTGCTTGCGCAGCGAGGCGAAGATGTCGCTGCCGGTCGGATGCACGCCCGGCACGAACGGCGTGAAGCGCAGTTCGGGCATCTTCGTGTGCTCGATCATTTCGTTCAGGCGCACCATGTTGACGGGACCATCGACCTGGTACAGGCGGGAGCGGTCCAGGTCGAACTGGTCGAGCAGGAACTGCGACAGTTCCGGTGGACAGTTCTTGGCCACTTCGAGGCGCACCGAGCGGCCGAACTGGCGGCCCTGCAGCTCGCCTTTCAATGCCTGGCGCAGGTTTTTCACTTCATCCTCGTCCACCCACAGGTCGGAATCGCGCGTGACGCGGAACTGCGAATAGGCCATCACTTCACGGCCGGAGAACAGGTCGGAAATGTGGGCATGGATGATCGACGACAGCAGGCAGAAGCAGGTGCCCGGCTTGTCCGACAGCTCGTCCGGCAGCCTGATCACGCGCGGCAGCACGCGCGGCGCCTTGATGATGGCGATCGCCGTGCCGCGGCCGAACGCATCCTTGCCGGACAGCGCCACGATGAAATTGAGGCTCTTGTTGATGACCTGGGGGAACGGGTGTGCCGGGTCGAGGCCGATCGGCGTCAGCAGCGGGCGCACTTCGCGTTCGAAATACTCCTTGATCCAGGCGCGCTGCGCGTCGTTGCGCTCGTTATTGCGCAGCAGATGCACGCCGTGTTCCTTCAGCAGCGGCAGGATCTGGGTGTTCAGGATGTCATATTGCCGGGTCACCAGCGCGTGGCACTCCGATGAAACACGGTTCAGGTTGGCCGTGAGGGCAGGGTGTTCGGACAGCTTGCCATCGACGGTGGCGGCGGCCAGCAGGCTGGCGACACGCACTTCGAAGAACTCGTCCAGGTTGCTGGACGTAATGCAGAGGTAACGCAGCCGCTCCAGTACGGGGATCGAGGCATCCTCGGCCTGGGCCATCACGCGGCGATTGAACGCCAGCTGGGAAAGCTCGCGATCCAGAAACTGGGTATGACGGGTCACTTCCGCACGGATCTCGGGTTTCATGTTTTTATCGATTTTTCTATTCATTATGACAAGATTCTAGCGCTCCCCATGGCAACGCTGGCGCTTATGACAGTGTAGATAAGAAATATGACAACAACATGACATTCAAAAGTAGCTCGAAAACAATTATGACATAAAACTAAGCCTTTTTAATTCAATGAGTTACGCCTTTTATGACATTGCGGCCGACGGCTTATGACAAGCTTATCGGGCAAATATTTCAACCTGCATCAAACATGTCATAAAGCCGTCATATTCGGTCACTACACTGCGCAGCATTCAGAACCCCAACCCTCAAAGAGGAACTTTGATTATGCGTATGAAACAGTTGATGGCCTCCCTCATCGTAGGCGCTTCCGCAGCAGTGGCCTTCACTACCGCCGCCGCAGCGGACATGACCGGCGCCGGTGCGACCTTCCCGTACCCGATCTATGCCAAGTGGGCCGAGCAGTACAAGGCTGCCACCGGCAACGGCTTGAATTATGCTTCCGTGGGTTCCGGTGCAGGTATCAAGCAAATCAAGGCGAAAACCGTCGATTTCGGCGCGTCCGACATGCCGCTGAAAGCGGAAGACCTGGAGGCATCGGGCCTGATGCAATTCCCGGCCATCATGGGCGGCGTGGTCACCGTGGTGAACCTGCCAGGCATCGCCCCGGGCCAGCTGAAGCTGACCGGCCAGGTCGTCGGCGACATCTTCCTGGGCAAGATCACGAAATGGAACGATCCGGCGATCGCCACGCTGAACGCGGGCGTCAAGCTGCCGGCGGAAGACATCACCGTCGTGCACCGTGCCGACAGCTCGGGCACCTCGTTCCTGTTCACGGACTTCCTGTCCAAGACCAACCCGGAATTCAAGTCGCAAGTGGGCGCCAACAGCGCCGTGAAATGGCCGACCGGCGTGGGCGGCAAGGGTAACGAAGGCGTGGCCGCCAACGTGCAGCGCATCAAGGGCGCCATCGGCTATGTCGAGTGGGCCTACGCGAAGAAGAGCAAGATGCAGCACACCCAGCTTCGCAACAAGGATGGCGTGTTCCTGCAGCCGGACGACGAGAACTTCAAGGCCGCCGCCGCCAATGCCGAGTGGACCAAGACCCCGGGCTTCGGCGTGGTGCTGACCGACCAGGCCGGCAAGCAGTCGTGGCCGATCACCGGCGTGTCGTTCATCCTGCTGTACAAGCAGCAGGCTGACGCGGCCAAGGGCAAGGAAGTCGTCAAGTTCTTCGACTGGGCCTTCGCCAACGGCGCCAAGGCCGCCGTGGAACTGGACTACGTGCCGCTGCCGGACACCGTGGTCAAGCAAGTCCAGGCCGCCTGGAAGGCAAACCTGAAGGATGCTTCCGGCAAGGCCCTGTACTGATCGTTGAACCTGCTCCCTCGGTTGACCCCGAGGGGGTTAACCGGGAGGAGCCCGGCTGCAAAGACAGCGGGGACTCCCGGTTAGCCCATTTAAAAAAAATACCCAAAAAACTATGTCCATGAGTGCAGAAATTACTTCCGTCCCCGGGGCTGATGCGCAGGCGGTGTCCAAGGTGTCGCAGGCCGCGATGCAATCGGTGATGCGCCGGCAGCGGATCCAGGACTGGATCTTCCACAAGGTGACGATGACGTTCGCCCTGTCCGTGCTGTTCGTCCTGATCGGCATCATCATCTCCCTGGCGATGGGGGCCTGGCCGGCGCTGAAGGAGTTCGGTCCCGGCTTCGTCACGCGCGTCGAGTGGGATCCGATCAACGACCAGTATGGCGCCCTGATCGCCATCGTCGGCACGCTGTCCACCGCCGGCATCGCGCTGCTGATCGCTTTCCCCGTCAGCTTCGGTATCGCGCTGTTCCTTACCGAGATCTGCCCCGTGTGGCTGAAGCGCCCGCTGGGCACGGCGATCGAGCTGCTGGCCGGCGTGCCGTCGATCATCTACGGCATGTGGGGCCTGTTCGTGTTCGTGCCGCTGTTCGGCGACTACGTGCAGCCATTCCTGAAAGCCACGCTGGGCCAGATCCCCTTCATCGGCGTGCTGTTCAGTGGCCCGACGATGGGCATCGGCATCCTGACCGCCGCGCTGATCCTGGCGATCATGATCATTCCGTTCATCTCGTCGGTGATGCGCGACGTGTTCGAGATCGTGCCGGCCGTGCTGAAGGAATCCGCTTACGGCCTGGGCTGCACCCGCTGGGAAGTGGTGCGCAAGATCGTGCTGCCGTACACCAAGACCGGTGTCGTGGGCGGCGTGATGCTGGGCCTGGGCCGCGCGCTCGGTGAAACGATGGCTGTGACGTTCGTGATCGGCAATGCCAACAAGCTGTCGGCCTCGCTGTTCGCACCGGGTAATTCGATTGCCTCCACGCTGGCCAACGAATTCGGCGAAGCCGCCACGCCGCTGCACGTGTCGTCGCTGTTCTCGCTGGCGCTGATCCTGTTCGTGATCACGTTCATCGTCCTGACCGCCGCCAAGCTGATGCTGGCAGGCATGTCCCGTAAAGAAGGTGTCAAATAATGCAAACCGCTGCTGTCAGCTCACCCACGAATGCCCGCATGAACCCCCGCATGAATCCTGTCTACCGCAAGCGCCTGTGGACGCACCGCATCGGCATCGCCATGTCGGTAGCGGCCATGTCGGTCGGCGTCATCGTGCTGCTGTGGATCCTGGCCACGCTGCTCATCAACGGCTTCGCCGCGCTGACGCCGGCGCTGTTCACGGAAACCACGCCGGCGCCCGGCAGCGATGGCGGCGGCCTGCTCAATGCGATCGTCGGCAGCCTGCTGATGGTGGGCCTGTCGACGCTGGTGTCCACGCCGATCGGCATCCTGGCCGGCATCTACCTGGCCGAGTACGGCGAAGAAAACAAGGTGGCCGCGATCACCCGTTTCGTCACCGACGTCATGCTGTCCGCGCCGTCGATCGTCATCGGCCTGTTCGTCTACGCGCTGTACGTGGCCAACGTGAACCACTTCTCCGGCTATGCCGGCTCGATCGCGCTGACGCTGATCGCCGTGCCGGTGGTGGTGCGCACTACCGACAACATGCTGCGCCTCGTGCCCAACAGCCTGCTGGAAGCGGCGTTCGCGCTGGGCGCGCCGCGCTGGAAAGTGGCGATGACGGTGCGCCTGCGCGCCGTGAAGGCCGGCGTGGTGACGGGCGTGCTGCTGGCCGTGGCCCGCGTGGCCGGCGAAACGGCGCCGCTGCTGTTCACCGCGCTGTCGAACCAGTTCTTCAACGCCGACATGAACAAGCCGATGGCGAACCTGCCCTACGTGATCTACCAGTTCGCCATGAGCCCGTATGACAACTGGCGCGACCTGGCCTGGGGCGGCGCACTGCTGGTCACGTTCAGCGTGCTGGCACTGAACATCCTGTCGCGCACGGTCTTCACGCAGAAGATCCCGAACTGATCCAGGCTGAACCAATCAATCGAATCACATTCCAAGAGAACCGCCATGAACGCGCAAGCGACTGTACAAATGAAGGCACCCGCGAAGGCCGCAGCGAAGATCATCGAGATCAAGAACCTCAACTTTTTCTATGGCAAGACGCGCAGCCTGCACAACGTCAACCTGGACATCCATGAACGCCAGGTGACGGCCTTCATCGGCCCGTCCGGCTGCGGCAAGTCCACGCTGCTGCGCACGCTGAACCGCATGTACGACCTGTATCCGGGCCAGCGCGCCGAAGGCACGATCGCCTACCGCGGCACCAACATCCTCGAAGGCAGCCAGGACGTGAACATGCTGCGCGCCAAGGTCGGCATGGTGTTCCAGAAGCCGACGCCGTTCCCGATGTCCATCTACGACAACATCGCCTTCGGCGTGCGCCTGTATGAAAACCTGTCGAAAGGCGAGATGGACGAGCGCGTGGAATGGGCGCTGAAGAAGGCCGCGCTGTGGACCGAAGTGAAGGACAAGCTGGGCAAGAGCGGCCTGTCGCTGTCCGGCGGCCAGCAGCAGCGCCTGTGCATCGCCCGCGGCGTGGCCGTAAAGCCCGACGTGCTGCTGCTCGACGAGCCCACGTCCGCGCTGGACCCGATCTCCACGTCGAAAGTGGAAGAGCTGATCAGCGAGCTGAAGCAGGATTACACGATCGCCATCGTCACGCACAACATGCAGCAGGCTGCCCGCTGCTCCGACTATACCGCCTACATGTACCTGGGCGAACTGGTCGAGTTCGGCGAAACGGACCAGATCTTCATGAACCCGGCCCGCAAGGAAACCCAGGATTACATCACCGGTCGCTTCGGCTGATCAGAAAGGTAACGACATCATGATTGGCGAACATTCCTCCAAGGCCTACGACCACGACCTGGAAGCGATCCGCTCGAAGGTGCTGCTGATGGGCGGCATGGTCGAAACGCAATTCCTCGATGCGATGACGTGCTTTCGCATCGGCAACCAGGAGCGTGCCGAGCGCGTGATCCGCGAAGACGATGCCGTGAACCAGCTCGAAGTGCAGCTGGACGACCAGTGCAGCCACCTGATCGTGCGGCGCCAGCCGGCCGCCAACGACCTGCGCACGATCATGGCCACCATCAAGGTGATCACCGACCTGGAGCGCATCGGCGACGAAGCCACGAAGATCGCGCGCACGGCCAAGAGCCTGCACAGCCGCGGCGCCGTCACCGTGAATCACTACGAGATGGTGCGCAATATCGCCACGGCCACGAGCGACATGCTGCACGACGCGCTGGATGCGTTTGCACGCAACGACCACACCCAGGCGCTGGCGCTGATCGCGCAGGATGCGATCATCGACCATGAATTCCGCACGATCATGCGCAACCTGATTACGTTCATGATGGAAGATCCGCGTACAATTTCGGCTGCGCTCGACACGATGTGGGTCGCCAAGGCGATCGAGCGCATCGGCGACCATGCAAAGAACATCGCCGAATACGTGATCTACGTGGTGGAAGGCATCGACATCCGCCATAGCCGCGCCGCCGTGGCGGGCGAGGGAATCAAGGAAGACTGAACGAGAAATGGCAGCGGATAAAACGACAGTACTGATTGTTGAAGATGAACCGGCGATTGTCGAACTGGTCACGTTCTCGCTGCGCGAGTCGGGCTGGAACGTCAGTTCGGTGCAGAGCACGCAGGAAGCATGGGACTTCATCCACGAGCGCAAGCCGCAACTGATCCTGCTCGACTGGATGTTGCCGGACCAGACGGGCCTGCGCCTGCTGGCCCGCATCCGCGGCGACCGGCATTTCGCCGACATCCCGATCATCATGCTGACGGCGAAGAGCATGGAGGAAGACAAGCTGGCCGGCCTGAACAACGGCGCGGACGACTACATCACCAAGCCGTTCTCGCCGCGCGAACTGCTGGCACGCTCGCGCGCGCTGCTGCGCCGCAAGAGCCCGGAGCATGCCGATGCCGCGATGCGCGCCGGCCCGATCACGCTCGATCCGATCAGCTGCACCGTCTCGCTGGGCCAGGCCAAGATCGATATCGGCCATGCGGAATACAAGCTGCTGAAATTCTTCCTGGCGCATCCGGAACGCGTGTTCTCGCGCAGCCAGCTGCTCGACAAGGTGTGGGGTGACCACGTGGTCATCGAGGAACGCACGGTGGACGTGCACGTGCTGCGGCTGCGCAAGGCGCTGAAGGAAGCGGAGCACCTGATCAAGACGGTGCGCAGCGTCGGCTACATGTTGTCCGAGAAAACATGAATCCGCGGTTCGTGTTCTGGGTGCCGGTCGCCATCCAGATGAGCGCCGGCGCTTTCGCCATCGGCCTGTTGTGGTGGTGGTTCGGCATGGTGCCGGCGCTGTGGGTGGCGCTGGCCTCGCTGGGCACGATGGTGCTGGTGCAGCTGCACTACCTGTACCAGCTTTCCGGCTGGCTCGACGAACCGAACAGCGCCAAGCTGCCCGACGGGTGGGGCGAGTGGACGCCGGTGTTTTCCCGCCTGTACCGCCTGCGCCGCGACGACGAGAAGAACCAGGCCGAACTGACCGAATGGCTGGCCCGCTTCCGCCAGGCCATGCACCTGCTGCCCGACGGCGTGGTGATCATGGACGACGTGCTGTTCCTCGAATGGTGCAATCCGGCCGCCGAGGAGCACCTGGGCCTGCGGCACGACCGCGACAAGGGCATGCGGGTAACGAACCTGGTGCGCAGCCCGGACTTCATGGATTACCTGATCCTGGGCCGCTATGACCAGCCGCTGGTGCTGTCGTTCCGCGGCCGCAAGCTGATCACGCACATCATTCCGTTCGAGAACCGGCGGCAGATCCTCGTCACGCACGATGTCACGGAAAGCGAGCGCACCGACCGGATGCGCCGCGATTTCGTCGCCAATGCCTCGCACGAATTGCGTACGCCGCTGACGGTCGTGCTGGGTTTCCTGGAAATCGCCGCCGCCGAACAGCTCGACGAGGGCACGCGCCAGGCGCACCTGAAGCTGATGATGGACCAGGCTTACCGGATGCAGCACCTGATCGAGGACATGCTCACGTTGTCCCGCCTGGAGTCGATCGACCATCCGGTGCGCGCCGAGCACGTCGATATCGCCGCGTTGCTGGACAAGGTGCGGCGCGATGCGCAGGCCCTGTCCGCCGGCAAGCACGAGATCGTCCTCGACGTGAACGGCAGCGACGTGATGGGGGGCATGGAAGAGCTGTACAGCGCATTCGGCAACCTGGCCGCCAACGCGGTGCGCTATACGCCGGCCGGCGGCACCGTGTCCCTGAAGTGGGAAGACACGGCCACCGGCGTGCGCTTCACGGTGCGCGATACCGGCATCGGCATCAGCGCCGAGCACATTTCGCGGCTGACCGAGCGCTTCTACCGGGTCGACAAGAGCCGTTCCCGCGAAACGCAGGGTACCGGCCTGGGCCTGGCGATCGTCAAGCATGTGTTGCTGCGCCACAATGGCACGCTGTCGATCACGTCCGAGCCCGGGAAGGGCAGCACGTTCACCGTGAACCTGCCGAAGTCGCTGGCCGCGGTCACCCAGCCGGCCGCCTCCCTGGCCGTGAACTGATACAATCTGCCGTTTTGCCGGGCACCGGTGACGCGAAAAGCGTCGCCGGTGCCGGCCCCAACCAGATTGACAGCGATGTTCCTGAAACGATTGACCGCGTATGCGCTGGCCGCGGCCTTCCTGGCCGGATGCGGTAGCGCTCCCGTTATTCCCCCTGGCAGCACGGTCGCCGCGAACGGTGCGCCGGGTACGCCGGCGACGCTGCCACCCGTGATCCCGCCGGCGCTCGGCGATCCGACTCCCGCCACCCATACGCCCGCCGCGCCTCCGCAGCGCAAGGTGAAGATCGGGCTGGCGCTGGGCGGTGGCGCCGCGCGCGGTTTCGCGCACATCGGGGTGATCAAGGCACTCGAAGCAAACGGCATCATGGCCGACGTGGTGGTCGGCACCAGTGCCGGCAGCGTGGTCGGTGCGCTGTACGCCGCCGGCAACAACGCCGGTGCGCTGCAAAAGATGGCTTACGCCATGGACGAGGCGGCGATTTCGGACTGGGCACTGCCGCTGTTCGGGACAAAGTCCGGCGTGCTCAAGGGCGTGGCGCTGCAAAGCTATGTCAACAAGGCCGTCAACAACCGCCCGATGGAAAAGCTGAAGCTGCCGTTCGGCGCCGTCGCGTCCGACCTGAAGACGGGCCAGCCGATCCTGTTCGCGCGCGGCAATACCGGCCAGGCCGTGCGTGCCAGCTCGGCGGTGCCAGGCGTTTTCCAGCCGGTTACCATCGGCAACCGCACCTATGTGGATGGTGGCCTGGTGGCGCCGGTGCCCGTGCGTTTCACCAAGGAAATGGGCGCCGAGTTCATCATTGCCGTCAACATCAGCACGCAGACCGAGGCGCAGGCCGCCGTGTCGTCGCTCGAAGTGATCATGCAAACCTTTTCGATCATGGGCCAGCGCATCAACCAGTATGAATTGCGCGATGCCGACGTGGTGATCCAGCCGGCGCTGGGCAATATGGCCGGCAACGATTTCGCCAGCCGCGCGCGGGCGATGCAGGCCGGCGAGAAGGCCGCGCTGGCGCTGATGGGGCAGATCAAGCAGAAACTGAAGGCCCGCCGGGAGTCGCCGGCCGTGGCCGCGAAGTGATCCACAGCTTTACAAGCAGTATTCATCAACCGAAGGAAGAACCAAATGCAAAGCAAGCCATACCTGACTCTCGCCGATGTGAAGAAAATCGCCGCTGCCGCCGAAGCCGAAGCGCTGGCCAACAACTGGGCGGTGTCGATCGCGATCGTCGACGACGGTGGCCACCTGCTGTGGCAGCAGCGCCTGGACGGCGCCGCGCCGCTGACCGCGCACATCGCGCCGGCCAAGGCCAAGACGTCGGCACTGGGCCGCCGCGAAACCAAGATCTATGAAGACGTGATCAACAACGGCCGCTACGCGTTCCTGACGGCGCCGGAAGTGGAAGGCCTGCTCGAAGGCGGCGTGAACATCGTCGTCGACGGCCACTCGATCGGCGCCGTGGGTGTTTCCGGCGTGAAGTCCGACGAGGATGCGCAGATCGCCAAGGCCGGTATCGCCGCGCTGGGCTGATCGCGCAGCCTGATCGTTTCTCTGCAGGGTGTTGTATGTGCGGCGCAACGCCGCATGGCCGGTATCGCGCAGTTCTCCAACCAATATCCTGAAGCGCCGGTGTCGGCGACACCGGCGCGGCAGCGGCGCATCCCGGCTGCCAGGACGGATATCGGGGATGCGATAAAGCGAACTTCGCACGCAACGGTGGCGGGCCTGCTGCTGGGCGCCATGGCGCTGCCCGGTGTGGCGACGCGCCAACGGCGCGGCTGATCCGAAGCTTGCGGCTGGCATTTCCGGCCGCGCCTGCTAATCTGAAAGCCGGCACGACTGCGGCGCCGCTTGCTCCGCAAACGGCGCTGCCGGATTCCAGACGGAGGCCAGTATGCGAAATGCGATGAGAAATGCGTTGGCCGGGCTCGCGCTCGGCTTGCTGTTATCCTCGCCCCTTCACGCCGCTACCAGCATCGACACCGCGGCATTCACCATCACCTACGTCGGCGGCCCCACGCCAGAGAACTGGAGCATCACGCAGGTCGACCTGTTCCCCGGGGTGGCCAGCTTTTCCCTCGACACGCTGAACCAGTCCCTTGCAGTGGAGGCGCATGATCTCACCGGCGCCGGCGGCTTTGCCAGCACCGTCTCCTGGAGTGCGCTGCGGCTCGATATCGATGCCGGCTACCGCGTGACGCGGCTGGTCCTGACCGGCATCGCGTTCGGCGAACTTGCCCCCGGCCAGTTGCCTGATTTCCCGCCGGGTATCGTCAACAACGAAGCCAGCGTGTACCTGACCGTGGGCACGTCCGCCACGTGGGGCACTTCCTACACCGGCTTCCAGGCCGAGAACGTTCTCGACCTGCCGACCGCGCCGCTGGACCTTGCCGGGACAGCCAGCGTCAGTATCTCGGGCATGCTGGTGGCGCAGGCGTGGGGCGTGGAAGGCGGCGGGGCGTTCGCCGAATCGATGGCGTCGGCATCGTTGCGCGACCTCGTGCTGCATGTGGAAGTGGCGCCGGTTCCCGAGCCGCACGCGGGCCTGATGCTGGCGGCCGGCCTCGGCGTGATCGGCGTTCTCGCGCGGCGCCGTCGCGCACCGGCCCGGCCTGACGCCGCGGCGCTGTAATCGCATCGTTCCCGGCGGCTTGCGCCGCCATCCATGCTGACGGAGGTTTCCATGAAAAACGCGCTGACCGGGCTGGCGCTCGGTGCCATGCTGTCCATCGCTCCCGTCGTGCAGGCTGCCACCGAGCTTGCATTCCAGGGATTTACGATTACCTACATCGATGGTCCCGCTCCGGAAAACTGGAATATCGGCGTGGCGGCGCAAACGCCGCTGACGACCAGCATTTCCCTCGATACGCTGAACCAGGACGTGCAGAACTTCCCGGCCGACGACCTGACCGGGGTCGGCGCAACGAATGGCGGCGGCCACCAGGGCACGCTGCGGGTCGATGTGAATCCCGGCTACCGGATCACCGGGATCGGGCTGCATGCGTTGGGGTATGGCGAGCTGGGAATAGGGCAGGCGCCCGATGCCGAACCGGGCACGGCCAGCAATTTCGCCAGCGTGGGATTCCTGCTGACGGCACCGGACACACTGTTGTCGCGGTCCTGGGTGGAGGCGGACTTCAATGGCTTCCGGCCGGTGGCGCTCGACGCGGGGGTGCTGTCCCTCGATGGCACATTCCAGCTCGACATCGGCGCCACGGTATTCGCGCAGGCCTGGGGTTCCGTGGGACCGGAAAGTTCTTCCGAATCGCATGCGCTGGCATCGATCGGCAATGCGCTGCTCAATGTCCAGGTGGCGGTCGTGCCGGAACCGGGAGTATGGGCGATGATGCTCGCGGGCGTGGGGGTGCTGATCATGCGGATTTCCAGGAAGGACAACTTCATGGAAAGATTCCGGTAATTTTTAGCTGGCTCAGCCATTAGGTTGCAGGCCTTTCTCATGGCGCTTTCACCCGAGCCTGTGGAAGTTCCAACGAGTTATCAGGTAATGCTGCCCTGCAGTGCTGCAATGAAGCAATCCGCTGGCGTTCGCCAGCGCTGCCCGTCAAGGCCGTGGCGCCAGCCCAGGTAGTTCGGCAGGTACCTGCTCGCTACCCCGTTGAAACGCGCCAGCCAGCCATGGAAGCGGCTGTGGTACCCATTTACGTGCTGCAGGTGAATTGCGCCGCGCGTGCGCGCCCCTGCATTCACGTTGACAGCTTCGTGCAGGATGCCGGTACGGCGTGCGAATGTCCGGTAGGCAGCGGCGCTGTCCGATACCAGCAGCACGTCCGCGGCCAGTACCGGCGGCAGGTGATGCTGGAGCTGGCGCGCCGTGACCGGACCACGGCCGCAAACGAAATCCCTCGTCTTGCCATCACGGTCGCGGACCACGAGGATGCAATCGAGTTCCCTCGAGATACCGCGCCGGCTGGCCTTGCCGCCGCGCTTGCGCGCTGGCCTGTCCAGGTGCCGGCTGCCTTTTTGTGATTCCAGTAAATAAGTTTCGTCCGCCTCGACGATCCCTTGCAACTGCGACGGGCGATCGTGCTTGGCTCCGACCATGAAGCGATGGCGCCAGCGAAAGCTGGTGTTGCGATGGATGCCGGTTTTTTCGGCGGCGGCGCGCACCGTCCGCGAATCGAGCACTGTCTCCAGGAATGGCAGCCATTTGCGGCGCAGCCGCAGGAATGCGAGCGGCGTGCCGGTCAAGGCATTGAAGGTTCGGCCGCAAGCCAGGCAGCGATAGCGTTGCAGGCCATACGAGAAGCCGTGACGATGGATGCGCGTCGCCGCGCAATGCGGGCAACTGCTGCAAGGGCGCCCGAATCGTTCGATCAGTTCGAGGCAGGTCGCCAGTGACGAGGCCGACCCGAGCAAAGCGCGCAACGCCGCCAGTTGCGCACTTGAGCATTCAGCGACTTGCCCGCGCAGCCTTTCCAGCAAGTTATCGAACAGTCCGTCATGCATCGCCGCCTCCGTCGTCAGTACTGTTGAGACAGCGATTTTGGCGAATGGTTCAGTTCAGTCCACAGGCTCGGGTGACAGTGCCTTTCTCATTCCCCTTCAAATGCCGCCGGGCCCGAACGGACTGATCGCTCAACTTCGCGATTATCGTGCGTAACGCACCCCGGCCTCGTTGACCTGGCCTCCCGGTCGGGATTAAATCGTTGCGCGTGTGATAACGCTTGCCTGGCGGGCGGCCGACACTCCTCCCGCCGTCGCCGCTGCCCGGCAGGCTTCGCCACGTCCGCGCTTGCCGGCGATTCCGCCCAACGACGATCAAGGAGACCAGACCAATGACCCGATCACTGCTTGCCCGCGCATCCATGACCGCCATATTGCTTGCAGCCGCCATGGGGGCGAGCGCTGGCGATGGCTCCAACGGGCAGCGTCCCTACCGTTTCGACTTCGGTAACGGCCCGGTCCAGCCGAGCTATACCGGCGTGCGCGCCGAGGATGCCTACACGCCGGAAAGGGGCTACGGGTTCAACACGCCGGAATCCATGGCCAACGTGGCCGCCGGCGGCACCGGCTTGGGCAGCGATGCGGTGCGTTTCCTGCAGTTCGGCACCAAGAGCGCCAACACGTTCAATGTCGACCTGAAGCCGGGCCTTTACAGGATCTCCGTCACCCTCGGCAATACGTCGCGGGCCAGCGTTGCCGCGGAGGGCGTGTACCAGGTGCTGAACATGACCGGCAATAACGCCACGGACTCGTTCGAGATGCCCGTGACGGACGGGCAACTGAACCTGCTCGTCACCGAAGGCAAGGCCGGCACGCAGTTTACGCTGAGCGCCCTGGAGATCAAGCGGATTTCGCGGGATCCGACGATGAGCCCCACCATCTGGGTGGGCGGCGATTCCACGGTGGCCAATTATTATCCGCTCGCCAGCAGCGTGCAGGGCGGGTGGGGGCAACTGCTGCCGGACTATGTCGACCTGCGCACATTCCAGGTCCGCAACATTGCCACGGGCGGCCAGATCGGGCGCGGCTTCCGCGACAGCGGCCAGCTCGAGACGATCCTGCAGTACAGCAAGGAGGGTGACCTCTTCCTGCTCGAGATGGGCATCAACGACACGAACCCGAAGAACGAGACCACGGAAGCGCAGTTCAAGGAAATCATGCGCGACATGGTGCGACAGGTTGCTGCCACCGGGGCGCGGCCGGTACTGGTCACGCCGCAAGGCCGCGCCACGGACTTCAATGCCGAAGGCGTGCACAGCTCGACAGGGCGCTGGTATCGCCGCGCCACGCTGGCCCTGGCGCAGGAGGAGAATGTGGCGCTGGTGGACTTGAACGTGTTGTCGTCGGCTTACTTCACGCAGATCGGCCCGGAAGCCACGCTGGCGCTGTACATGGCCGGAGACACCCTGCATCCCAACCGTGCTGGGGCTGCCGAGCTGGCAAGGCTGGTAGCGGAAGACCTCGATCGGCAGCAGATCCGGCCCGCGGCGGCGCAGTAGGGCATGAACGGGTGGCGCAGGCCGTCATGGCGGCGCCGCCCGCGGGCGCGACAGCCCGGAATCCTGATGCCTGATTGCCCTCCTGCCATTGCCGGGCGAGAGCCTTTGAGCTATAATTCAAAGGTTTAGCCAATACATATCCGTCGTAGCGCCTACCTCATCATTCCATTCTCATCCGACCCGCAGCCTGGCCCAGCCCGGCTAATTTTTTATGCGGGCTGCTGACGTGGCGCTGCTACGGTAACTTTACAGGAGTTGCCCTTGCCGCCATTTTTTTCTGGCCCATCCGTTCCAGCCATCCTGGCTCTTGCCGATGGTACCGTCTTCAAAGGTTATTCGATCGGCGCCGCCGGTCACACGACGGGCGAAGTTGTCTTCAATACGTCCATCACCGGCTATCAGGAAATCCTGACCGACCCCAGCTACTCGCGCCAGATCGTCACGCTGACGTATCCGCACATCGGTAACTACGGCATCAATGCCGAAGACGTCGAAGCCACGAAAGTCCACGCCGCCGGCCTGATCATCCGTGACCTGCCGCTGCTGGCCTCGAATTTCCGCTCCACCCAGTCGCTGGCCGACTACCTGAAGGCCGAGAATGTCGTCGCCATCGCCGGCATCGATACCCGCAAGCTGACGCGCCTGCTGCGCGAAAAAGGCGCGCAGGCCGGAGCGATCCTGACGGGCACGCTGGGCAACGAACCATTGGTGGCGCAGGCTGTCGAGCTGGCCCGCTCGTTCCCGGGTCTGGCCGGCATGGACCTGGCCAAGGTGGTCACCACGCAGGCGGCCTACGAGTTTACCGAGACGGAATGGAAGCTGGGCGAAGGCTACGGCAAGGTGGAGAATCCGCGCTTCCACGTGGTGGCGTTCGACTATGGCGTGAAGCGCAACATCCTGCGCATGCTGGCACAGCGCGGCTGCAAGGTCACCGTGCTGCCGGCGCAATCGACGGCGGCCGACGCGCTGGCCCTGAACCCGGACGGCATCTTCCTGGCCAACGGCCCGGGCGACCCGGAGCCATGCGACTACGCGATCCGCGCCACGCGCGAACTGATGGAAAAGCAGATCCCGACGTTCGGCATCTGCCTGGGCCACCAGATCATGGCGCTGGCTTCCGGCGCGAAGACGCTGAAGATGAAGTTCGGCCACCATGGCGCCAACCACCCGGTGCAGGACCTGGATTCGAAGCAGGTGCTGATCACGTCGCAGAACCACGGTTTCGCCGTGGATGCCGCGACGCTGCCCGACAACTGCCGCGTGACCCACGTGTCGCTGTTCGACGGTTCGCTGCAGGGCTTTGCCCGCACCGACACCCCCGCGTTCTGCTTCCAGGGCCACCCCGAAGCATCGCCTGGCCCTACCGACGTATCGTACCTGTTTGACCGCTTCATCTCGATGATGGAAGCAGCGGAGAAGAAATAAATGCCAAAACGTTCTGACATTAAAAGCATCCTGATTATCGGCTCCGGCCCGATCGTGATCGGCCAGGCCTGCGAATTCGACTACTCCGGCGCACAGGCCTGCAAGGCGCTGCGCGAAGAGGGTTATAAAGTCATCCTGGTGAACAGCAACCCGGCCACGATCATGACCGACCCCGAAATGGCGGACGTCACGTACATCGAGCCGATCACCTGGCAGGTGGTGGAGCGCATCCTGGCGAAAGAGCGCCCGGACGCGATCCTGCCGACGATGGGCGGCCAGACCGCGCTGAACTGCGCGCTGGACCTGCACAACAACGGCGTGCTGGCCAAGTACAACGTGGAGCTGATCGGCGCCACGCCGGAAGCCATCGACAAGGCCGAGGACCGTTCCAAGTTCAAGGACGCGATGACCAAGATCGGCCTCGGTTCGGCACGCTCGGGCGTGGCGCACTCGATGGAAGAGGCGTGGGCGGTGCAGCGCGAAGTGGGCTTCCCCACCATCATCCGGCCATCGTTCACGATGGGCGGCAGCGGTGGCGGCATCGCCTACAACGAGGAAGAGTTCGAGCAGATCTGCAAGCGCGGCCTGGAGGCTTCGCCGACCAACGAGCTGCTGATCGAGGAATCGCTGCTGGGCTGGAAAGAGTACGAGATGGAAGTGGTGCGCGACAAGGCGGACAACTGCATCATCATCTGCTCGATCGAGAACCTGGACCCGATGGGCGTGCACACCGGCGACTCGATCACCGTGGCACCGGCGCAGACGCTGACGGACAAGGAATACCAGATCATGCGCAATGCCTCGCTGGCGGTGCTGCGCGAGATTGGCGTGGATACGGGCGGCTCGAACGTGCAGTTCTCGATCAACCCGAAAGACGGCCGCATGATCGTCATCGAGATGAATCCGCGCGTGTCGCGTTCCTCGGCGCTGGCCTCGAAGGCCACCGGTTTCCCGATCGCCAAGGTTGCCGCGAAACTGGCCGTGGGCTTCACGCTCGATGAACTGCGCAACGAGATCACGGGCGGCGCCACGCCGGCATCGTTCGAACCGTCGATCGACTACGTCGTCACGAAGATCCCGCGCTTTGCATTCGAGAAGTTCCCGACCGCCGACGACCACCTCACCACGCAGATGAAATCGGTGGGCGAAGTGATGGCGATGGGCCGCACGTTCCAGGAATCGTTCCAGAAGGCGCTGCGCGGCCTGGAAGTGGGCGTCGACGGCATGAACCAGATGACGGTCGACCGCGAGAAGATCGAAGAGGAACTGGGCGAGCCGGGTCCGGAGCGCATCTGGTACGTGGGCGACGCGTTCGCCCAGGGCTTCACCATGGAAGAAGTGCACAACCTGACCAAGATCGACCCGTGGTTCCTCGTGCAGATCAAGGAAATCGTCGACCTGGAGCTGTGGCTGGACACCCAGAAGCTGGAAAACCTGGACAAGAACACGCTGTACCGCCTGAAGCAGAAGGGCTTCTCGGACCGCCGCCTGGCCTACCTGCTGCAGACCACCGACACGGCCGTGCGCGAGCAGCGTCGCGCGCTGGGCATTCGCCCGGTGTACAAGCGCGTGGACACGTGCGCCGCCGAATTCGCCACCAATACCGCGTACATGTACTCCACGTACGACGAGGAATGCGAATCGAACCCGACCGACAAGAAGAAGATCATGGTGCTGGGCGGCGGCCCGAACCGGATCGGCCAGGGTATCGAATTCGACTACTGCTGCGTGCACGCCGCGCTGGCGATGCGTGAAGACGGCTACGAGACCATCATGGTCAACTGCAACCCGGAAACCGTGTCGACCGACTACGACACGTCCGACCGCCTGTACTTCGAATCGCTGACGCTGGAAGACGTGCTGGAAATCGTCGAGCTGGAAAAGCCGGTCGGCGTGATCGTGCAGTACGGCGGCCAGACGCCGCTGAAGCTGGCGCTGGACTTGGAAAAGAACGGCGTGCCGATCGTCGGCACCTCGCCGGACATGATCGACGCGGCCGAAGACCGCGAGCGTTTCCAGAAGCTGCTGCAGGACCTGGAGCTGCGCCAGCCGCCAAACCGTACTGCGCGCACGGAAGAAGAAGCGCTGAAACTGGCCCAGGAAATCGGCTACCCGCTGGTGGTGCGTCCTTCCTATGTGCTGGGCGGCCGCGCGATGGAAATCGTGCACGAGCAGCGCGACCTGGAGCGCTACATGCGCGAAGCGGTCAAGGTATCGAACGATTCGCCCGTGCTGCTGGACCGCTTCCTGAACGACGCGATCGAGTGCGACGTGGATTGCATCTCCGATGGCGAGACCACGTTCATCGGCGGCGTGATGGAACACATCGAGCAGGCCGGCGTGCACTCGGGCGACTCCGCCTGCTCGCTGCCGCCGTATTCGCTGTCGCAGGAAACCATCGATGAACTGAAGCGCCAGACCGCGCTGATGGCCAAGGGCCTGAACGTCGTCGGCCTGATGAACGTGCAGTTCGCGATCCAGAAGCAGGAGATCGACGGCGAGCAGAAGGATGTCGTCTTCGTCCTGGAAGTGAACCCGCGCGCCTCGCGCACGGTGCCGTTCGTGTCGAAGGCCACCGGCCTGCAACTGGCGAAGATCGCCGCGCGCTGCATGGTGGGCCAGACGCTGTCGTCGCAGGGCATCACGCAGGAAGTCGTGCCGCCTTACTACAGCGTGAAGGAAGCCGTGTTCCCGTTCGTGAAGTTCCCGGGCGTCGACACGATCCTCGGTCCGGAAATGAAGTCGACCGGCGAGGTGATGGGCGTGGGCCAGACGTTCGCGGAAGCGTTCGTGAAGTCGCAGCTCGGCGCCGGCGTGAAACTGCCGAAGTCGGGCAAGGTGTTCCTGTCGGTGAAGGCGTCGGACAAGCCGCGCGCCGTGAAGGTGGCGCGCGACCTGGTCGAGGCGGGCTTCTCGCTGGTGGCCACGAAGGGCACGGCCGCCGTGATCTCGGCGGCGGGCATTCCCGTTACCCCGGTCAACAAGGTGGCCGAAGGCCGTCCGCACGTGGTCGACATGATCAAGAACCACGAGATCGCGCTGGTCATCAACACGGTCGAGGAAAAGCGCAGCGCCATCGTCGATTCGCGGGCGATCCGCACGTCGGCACTGCAATCGCGCGTGACGACCTACACGACGATCGCCGGCGCCGAGGCGGCGGTGGCCGGTATCCGTCACCTGGACGAGTTGCAGGTGTACGATTTACAAGGGCTGCATAAAACCTTAAACTAAGCCCTGACCGCGGGCCTTCGATGGCCCGCTGCAAGGCAACATCAAGTGACAACCTACAGAGCCCGCGCTCCATGGCGCGGGCTCTGTGCTTTTTCAATTACCCAAGAGACGACACATGAATTCTGTTCCACTCACCAAGTACGGCGCCGAGCTCCTGAAGGAAGAACTGCACCAGTTGAAGACGAAGGAACGCCGTATCGTCATCGATGCGATCGCCGAAGCGCGCTCGCATGGCGACCTGTCCGAAAACGCCGAATACGATGCCGCGAAAGAGCGGCAGGCGTTCGTCGAGGGCCGCATTGCCGAGCTGGAAGGCAAGCTGTCGAGCGCCCAGATCATCGACCCCGCCACGCTGGACGCGGAAGGCCGCGTGGTCTTCGGCGCCACCGTCGACCTGGAAGACCTGGAGTCGGGCCAGAAGGTCAGCTACCAGATCGTGGGCACCGACGAAGCCGACATCAAGGTCAACAAGGTGTCGGTGACGTCGCCGATCGCCCGCGCGCTGATCGGCAAGTCGGCCGGCGACGTGGTCGAGGTGCAGGCGCCGAGCGGCCCGCGCGAATACGAAATCCTCGAAGTGCACTACGTTTGATGCTGGCGAAGCTGCGCCTGCTGGTCGCCGTGCTGTGGGCGGGCAGCCTGTGGACGGTTGGCTACCTCGTCGCGCCCACGCTGTTTGCCACGCTGTCCGACCGTGTGCTGGCCGGCACGCTTGCCGGCGCGATGTTCCATGCCGAGGCGATGCTGTCGCTGGGGTGCGCGCTGGCGCTGGTGGCATTGCTGAAGTTCGCCACGCCCGACTGGACACCGGCACGCCGGCGCACCGTGCTGGCGCTGGTGGCTGCGATGGCGCTGTGCACCGTCGTGAGCCATTTCGGCCTGCAGCCGATGATGGCCGAACTGCGCGCCGCGGCAGGTCCCGGCGGCGTGATGGAATCGGCCGCCAAGTCGCGTTTCGGCATGCTGCACGGGATCTCCAGCGTGATCTACCTGGTGCAGAGTTTCCTGGCCGGCTGGCTCATCCTGAAGCAATAAAAAACCCGGGACAGACCCTGGTTTTAAGGAAATTTCCTCAAAACCAGGGTCTGTCCCGGGTTTCTGCGGCGTCCGGCTTGCGCAGGAGCAGCCGAACAATCAGACGAACAATCAGCCGACGTTCTTCTTGGTGCTCGTCTGGCGCTTCTTGGCACGCTTGATGGTGCCGCCTTCGGTGACGCGCTCGTTCCCTTTCAGCATGACCTTGCTGACGGAAGGCTTCTTGGTGCCGCTGGCACTGGGCTTGACGATGGTGACCATGCGCATGCCCTTGCCGGTTTTCGCGGAACGGGCTTTCTCGGTTTCCTTTTTCGGGCGGTACAGCACCAGCAGCTTGCCGATGTGCTGCACGGGAGCGGCTTCGAGCTGTGCGCAGATGGTTTCGTACATTTCGATGCGGGCTTCGCGGTCGTCGCCGAACACGCGGACCTTGATCAGGCCGTGGGAATCCAGTCCCAGGTCGATTTCCTTCATCACGGCCTCGGAAAGGCCGGCTTCCCCAATGAGGACGATGGGCTTGAGCGCGTGGGCTTCTGCGCGCAGGGCGCTGCGCTCAACAGGGGTCAGATTCAACATAATGATTTATAGGTAGTTCTCTTAAAGGCAGTATTCTACGCGAATGGCAAAGAACAAATTAAACAAAAACTGGTTGCACGACCATATTAACGACCCTTACGTCAAGGCGGCGCAAAAGGATGGCTACCGCGCCCGCGCGGCCTACAAGCTGAAGGAGATCGACGAGGATGAAAATCTGGTCCGGCCGGGCCAGGTGATCGTCGACCTGGGCTGCACGCCCGGCAGCTGGGGGCAGTACGTGCGCCGCAAGCTGGCCGGCAAGGAAGGCGGCGGCATCAATGGCACGATCATCGGCCTCGATATCCTGCCGATGGAACCGATCGCCGACATGCACTTCATCCAGGGCGATTTCCGCGAGCAGGAGAGCGTCGACCAGCTGGCTGCGGTGCTGCAGGGCCGCAAGGTCGACCTGGTGCTGTCGGACATGGCGCCCAATCTTTCCGGTATCGCCATCGCAGATGCGGCCAGGATGGAAGACCTGATCGACCTGGCGATCGAATTTTCGCAACTGCACCTGAAGCCGGGTGGCGCATTGCTGGTGAAATGCTTCAAGGACATGGGTTTTTCGCAGATCGTGGAGAAATTCCGCCATGAGTTCAAAACCGTCACGCAAAAGAAACCCAAGGCAAGCCGGGAAAAATCTTCGGAGATATTCCTGCTTGGCCGCGGCGTGAAGAATCCCGCGCAAAGTTGATGCGGCTGTACTGATTTCCAGCGATGGTTTGCGTAAAAGGGTGGAAAAAACGCCGGGACACCCTTGTTTTTCGCGCCCGGAGCCGCACATCGGCAGCACGTGGCGCGCAGCGCACACCCGCAGTGCCGCTTCCGGCGCGCGTTTTGACGATTCGATATGTGCGCGGCTGCTTTTGCGCACCTTTAGGCCGCCTTGTAGCACGCTTTGGCCTATTGCGGGTAAAATCGAATTTCTGCTACAGGTAACAGGTGCGCGAGCATCCAAGGAGTTTTCGTGAATAACATGTTTTCCAAATCCGCCATCTGGGTTGTCGTAGCCCTGTTGTTGTTCATGCTGTTCAAGCAATTCGACAACCACAGCATCTCCGGCGGCAGCAAGACCATCGCGTATTCCGACCTGCTGGATGAAATCAAGGCGAAGCGCATCAAGGACCTCGTTATCGAGGGCAGCACGATCACGGCGACGAAAACGGACGATACGCGTGTCCGTACCACGTCCACCTACCTGGACCGTGGCCTGATCGGCGACCTGCGCGACAATGGCGTGCGTTTCGACGTGCGCCCGCCGGAGGAGCCGTCGTTCCTGCAGCAGGTCTTCGTGTCCTGGTTCCCGATGCTGCTGCTGATCGGCGTGTGGATCTTCTTCATGCGGCAGATGCAGGGCGGCGGCAAGGGCGGTGCATTCTCGTTCGGCAAGTCGAAGGCCCGCATGTTGGATGAAACCAACAATACCGTCACGTTCTCCGATGTGGCCGGCTGCGATGAAGCCAAGGAAGAAGTGACGGAGATCGTCGATTTCCTGCGCGACCCGACCAAGTTCCAGAAACTGGGCGGCCGGATTCCGCGTGGCGTGCTCATGGTGGGCCCGCCGGGTACCGGTAAAACGCTGCTGGCGCGTGCCATCGCCGGCGAAGCGAAAGTGCCGTTCTTCTCGATCTCGGGTTCCGATTTCGTCGAGATGTTCGTCGGCGTGGGTGCGTCCCGCGTGCGCGACATGTTTGAAAACGCCAAGAAACATTCGCCGTGCATCATCTTCATCGACGAGATCGATGCGGTGGGTCGTCACCGCGGCGCCGGCATGGGCGGCGGCAACGACGAGCGCGAACAGACGCTGAACCAGCTGCTGGTCGAGATGGACGGTTTCGAGGCTTCCTCGGGCGTCATCGTGATCGCCGCAACAAACCGCGCCGATGTGCTGGACAAGGCGCTGCTGCGTCCGGGCCGATTCGACCGCCAGGTCTCCGTGGGCTTGCCGGACATCCGCGGCCGCGAACAGATCCTGAACGTGCACATGCGCAAGGTGCCGATCAGCACCGACGTGAAGGCCGATATCCTGGCCCGCGGTACCCCCGGCTTCTCCGGCGCCGACCTGGCCAACCTGGTCAACGAAGCGGCACTGTTCGCCGCACGCCGCAGCAAGCGCCTCGTGGACATGGCCGATTTCGAGGATGCCAAGGACAAGATCTTCATGGGCCCGGAACGCAAGTCGATGGTGATCCGCGAAGAGGAACGCCGCAACACGGCGTACCACGAGTCCGGCCACGCCGTCGTCGCGAAGCTCCTGCCGAAGGCCGACCCGGTGCACAAGGTCACCATCATGCCGCGCGGCTGGGCCCTGGGCCTGACTTGGCAGCTGCCCGAGCACGACCGGATTTCGGGCTACAAGGACAAGATGCTGGAAGAAATCTCGATCCTGTTCGGCGGCCGTATTGCCGAGGAACTGTTCGTCGGCCAGATGTCCACCGGCGCGTCGAACGACTTCCAGCGCGCCACGAAACTGGCCCGCTCGATGGTCACGAAATTCGGCATGTCCGACTCGCTGGGCGTGATGGTCTACGAAGACGAAGCCAATGAAGGCTTCATGGGTGGCACCAACAAGACCATTTCGGAAGCCACGCAGCAGAAAGTCGATGCCGAGATCCGCGCGATCCTCGACACGCAATATGCGCTGGCGCGCAAGCTGCTTGACGAAAACCGCGACAAGGTCGAGGCGATGACGAAGGCTCTGCTCGACTGGGAAACCATCGATGCCGACCAGATCAACGACATCATGGCCGGCCATGAACCGCGCCCGCCGAAGGCCGGCGTCACGATTCGCAAGCAGCCGAACGGCGACGGTCCGTCGTCGCCTTCGCCGAACGCCACCGCGCCGGCGTAAGCTGCTGTCGATGTTGTCATCAAAAGGGTGAGGAGCGATCCTCGCCCTTTTCATTTGTAGAAATCATGTCCCAGATCCCATTCGGCCGGTACAGTCTGCCGGCCAATCGTGCCCTCGTCATGGGCATCCTGAACGTCACTCCCGATTCGTTTTCCGATGGCGGCAAGTTTGCGGCGCTGGACTATGCGTTGTCCCATGCCGAGCAGATGATCCGCGATGGCGCCGATATCATCGACGTCGGCGGCGAATCCACGCGGCCCGGTGCGCCGCTCGTGCCGGCCGAGGAAGAGTTGCGCCGTGTGCTTCCCGTGCTCTATGCGCTACGCGACTGCGGCACGCCGGTCTCGCTCGACACCTACAAGCCTGCGCTGATGAAGGAAGCCGTGCTGGCAGGCGTCGACATGGTCAACGATATCAATGCTTTCCGCGCACCGGGAGCGATCGAAGCCGTGCGCGACAGCGACTGCGCGCTGTGCATCATGCATATGCTTGACAAACCTGCAACAATGCAGGATAAACCCTCCTATGAAGATGTTGTGGTGGAAGTAACGACGTTCTTGCGCGAACGGATCGATGCGCTCACGAATGCCGGGATTGACCGGAGTCGTCTGTGGATCGATCCGGGGTTTGGTTTTGGCAAGACTGTCGACCATAATTATGCTTTGCTCAAGGCCGGCAGGCGAATGATTGACGAGCTCGGCGTTCCGCTGCTGGCGGGCGTGTCGCGCAAGTCGATGATCGGCGCCGTGACCGGCAAGCCCGTCGAAGGGCGCCTGGCCGGCAGCATCGGCGGCGCGCTGGCCGCCGTTGCCCATGGGGCCGGCATCGTTCGCGTGCATGACGTCGCCGAGACGGTCGACGCCCTGAAGGTATGGCACGCTGCTCAATAAAACTTAACTGAAGAGAATAATATGGCACGTAAATATTTTGGAACCGATGGGGTTCGTGGCCTGGTCGGTGAAGCACCGATCACGCCGGATTTCGTGATGCGCCTGGGTTATGCCGCCGGCAAAGTGCTGGCGCGGACGGCAACGGCGGGCGCGGCCCGGCCGACTGTGCTGATCGGCAAGGACACCCGGATCTCCGGCTACATGCTGGAAGCGGCACTCGAAGCGGGCTTCGCCGCGGCAGGCGTGGACGTGATGCTGGCCGGCCCGATGCCCACGCCGGCAATCGCCTACCTGACCCGCGCACTGCGGCTGCAGGCCGGTGTCGTGATTTCGGCATCGCACAATCCGTTCCAGGATAACGGCATCAAGTTCTTTTCCGAGCAGGGCACGAAGCTGCCCGATTCCGTGGAACTGGCCATCGAGGCGCAGATCGACCAGCCGATGGGATGCGTGCCTTCCGAAAAGCTCGGTCGCGCCAAGCGCCTGGAAGACGCACGGGGCCGCTACATCGAATTCTGCAAGAGCACGTTCCCGAACGAGCTGGACCTGCGCGGCCTGAAGATCGTCGTGGACAGCGCCCATGGCGCCGCGTTCAACATCGCCCCGCACGTCTTCCATGAACTGGGCGCCGAAGTGGTGTCGATCGGTAACAAGCCGGACGGCTTCAATATCAACGAAGGCCACGGTGCCACCGCGCCGAAGGCCATGGCCGCCGCCGTGCTGGCGCACGATGCCGATCTCGGCATTGCGCTGGACGGCGATGCGGACCGCTTGATCATGTGCGACGCGAACGGCCGCCTCTACAACGGCGACGAACTGCTCTACGTGATGGTGATGGACCGCCTGGCCACCGGCGAAGTGAAGGGCGCGGTCGGCACGCTGATGACGAACATGGCGCTGGAAGTCGCGTTCAAGGAAAAAGGCATCGGCTTCGCGCGCGCCAAGGTGGGCGACCGCTACGTGCTCGAAGTCATGAAGGAAAATGGCTGGATCCTGGGCGGCGAGGGCAGCGGCCACCTGCTGGCGCTGGACAAGCACACCACCGGCGACGGCATTGTTTCGGCACTGCAGGTGCTGTCCGCGCTGAAGCGCAGCGGCCAGACGCTGGCCCAGATCGCCGGCCAGCTGGAACTGTTCCCGCAAACGCTGATCAACGTGCGCGTGCCTGCCGGCTTCGACTGGCAGAAGAACCCCGAAATGGTGGCCGAGAAGGAACTCGTGGAGCGCGAGCTGGGCGATACCGGTCGCGTGCTGATCCGGGCATCCGGCACCGAGCCGCTGATCCGCGTGATGGTCGAGGCGCGTGATGAAAACCTGGCGCAGAAGTGCGCGCGCCGCATTGCCGACAAGGTCGAAGTGCCTCAGGCGAACGCTGCCTGAAGCATCGCCAGGCCGCATCGACGCTCGTGGTGTCAGGCGGCCAGCAGTTATTCACACAGCGGGCGCCTGCTCGCTGTTCTTGTATCCGGGCTTGCACGGCCCGGCATGCCGCCCATAGTCCATAGCTCATAGCTCGGCTCGATAAAGCACCGACCCTGCGGGGCGCAGTTCGCAGATCTTGTTTGACGTTCTGCCCTGGTGTACTTCGACCACGGGCGTGGTCATGGAGCTCTCGCTTACAGCGCAGTACTTTTTGCTGGCGACCGCTAGCGATGTCTTCTATCGAACATTGAGAACTGGCAGGTTTCCGCTATCTCAAGCAGCACTAACGCGGCATCAGGCCAGACGTGTGGGTGAACAGGCGCTGCCGAGTTCAGCGTTACTGATGAGATTTTCCCGCGGGCACGCGATGCGGTATACTAATGGCCACGTGCCCGTCGTTCAACGGATAGGACAGCGGTCTTCTAAACCGCGAATGGGGGTTCGATTCCCTCCGGGTGCGCCAAGATCAGTTCACATCAGTACCTGGGATGAGTCTTCCCGGTACCGTCCCGGTTTATCAGCCGCCAGCCGCCAGCCGCCGTGACTGGTTACCTTCCGTTCCGCCCAGTCGCTCTTCCAAGTACCAGTGCCATGCCCGCCACGGCAGTATGCCGCCTTCCCGGACCAGGCTCGTCGTTCACTTGCACGGTACCTTCGCCATGGCCGCATGCCGCGGCACCGGAACCTGCGCGCTGATTTCCATCGGCGCTAGCGCGCCGCCGGGACCACCACCAGCCGGGCATCGGGTGATTTGGTCCGCGCCAACAGCCAGGCCTGGGCGCGCTTGACCTCGGCGGTCGGGGGCATGCGCTTGCAGCGGGCGATCAGGGCAGGGGCCTCGGCCGCCGGCTTGTCCGTGGTTGCGGCGACCAGAACGATCCCCATCATGACATCGGCGCAGGCCGGGTACTGGGCCACGAACTCGGCCCCAACGTCGGCGGCGGTACCGCGCCAGGCATCGCGCCGCGCGTCGCGCTGTGCCAGTTCCTCACGCAGGCCGGCAATGGTGGCGTCGCGCTCGCGCAAGCCCTGCTGGGTGTCGCGGTAGATCTCGGCCAGGATGTCGGCCTTCAATACCCCCACGTCTACCCGACTGTCTCGGCCTGGTGTACGACGAGCGACGCGCCATCCAACCCGGCTTCCGGCAGCCGCTTCTCGATCGCTGCAATCGCGGCTGCCGGCATGCGCGGACCGATGAGGGTCAGTTCGATGCGGCGCTGCAAGGGGCTGAGCTGGGTGTCGACCACATGGGTCGGGCCGCCGCCGAACTCCTGCCGCACGAACTGGCGCGCACGGTGACCGAACACTTCGTTGTCGCCCAGCTGGATCGCCAGGTAGATGCTGGGCAGCCCCGTCAGCAGAACGACGGTCAGGAGCGTGCGTTTGACGCGCCGCTCGACGTGCCCGTCGACGAATTTCCGGTGCGGCAGGCGCAGGTACTCGATGACGATCACGGTCGACACGGCGATGAACACGCAGTTGATCGAGAACAGGTAGAAGGCGCCGCCAAATACCGCCCAGTTTCCGTTAGCCAGTCCGTAGCCGGCCGTGCACAGCGGCGGCATCAACGCGGTGGCGATCGCCACGCCGGGGATGACGTTCGACTTTTCGCGCCGGGTCAGCCCAATGATGCCGGCGAGGCCGCCGGCCAGGGCGATCAGGACATCCCACAAGGTCGGCGTGGTGCGCGCAAGTAATTCCGATTGCGCCTCGTCGAGCGGTGTCAGCAGAAAATACAGGGTCGAGGTGGCAAGGCTGATGAACGCTGCGATTGCCAGGTTGAGCAAGGAACGCCGGATCAGGGCGAAATCGAAGATGCCGATACCGTAGCCGATGCCGACGATCGGTCCCATCAGCGGCGAGATCAGCATCGCGCCGATGATCACGGCGGGCGAGTTGATATTCAATCCGATCGAAGCGACCACGATCGCGAACATCAGAATCCAGGGCGTCGCCCCGCGCAACTCGACGCCCGCACGCAGGCTGCTGTCGATGACGTCGTCGTCCGCCTTGTCATGCAGCAGGCTGAAACGGTGGGCGATCGGGACGGGAGTCTCGGACTGCGGTGTGAACAGCTTGTCGGTTTCGCTCATGATCAGACTCGGATTCGCGCATGGGGCATGCGCTGCGGGCATGGGCGCTCATGATACCAGCGCGAAGATGCCCGGCCGAGCCGGGAAGAACTGCAGCCACGTTGTGGCGCCTTTCGCCAGGATAAGGGTCTCGATCCAGTTGGCAGATCGGTCATTTCCCTGCGCTTGCGTTCCTCCCACGTCGCCACCTTGTATTTCCGATCGGTCGTTCACATTTAAGCACGGAACGCCGCCGTTGCGCATGCAAGGCATGCCCGGCTTCCGGCTGTATTCGTCGGCACGATGCCGGCGCTCGCCAAAGGTCAAGCCATGCACGAACACGAACACGAACGACGCGAACCGATGTTGCGCAGCGATGCGGCCAAGGCGGCCATCATCGAGGAAGCGCTGCGCCTGTGCGAAAGCGAAGGCATCGATGGCGCGATCCGCTACATGGAACAGCACCAGCTCGATCGACCGACGATCCTGCGGGTCTTGTGCTCGCCGAAATTCCACCGCTGATTCAGTCATGCAGCGGGCGTGGCAATCACGCAACCATAATATTTACCCGCAAATAGTTGTCGTTGTTATAATTGCACGCTTCTGTTTCGGAGGTGTCATGTCGGAGATCCGGTTTTCCAGCAATTACCAGGACCTGAGCCAGTCGTCCGGCGTCGATGCCGGTTTCCAGTTCGAATTCTATTGCGAACGTTGTAACGATCGCTGGCGCACGCATTACAAGCCCTACCGCAGCGGCCAGGCGTCCGGCTGGATCCAGAAGGGTGCGAGCATCTTCGGCGGCCTGCTGGGCAATGCCAGCACGGTCGTGAGCGGCATGGCGCAGGCAGGCTGGCACGGCGCACGCGACGACGCGTTCAAGGAAGCGATCGCGGATGCCAAGGCGCACTTCAACCGCTGCGGCAATTGCCATGATTATGTGTGCGAGCCTTGTTTCGACACGGCCAACGGCCTGTGCTTCAATTGCGCGCCGAACGTGCAGGTGGCCATCACGAAGGCGCGCGCGCAAGGCGAAGTGCGCAGCGCGGCCGACCGGGCTGGAAACGAAGGTGAAAGCCGCGGCACGCGCCACGACGTCAAGCAGGACATGCAGCTCGTTTGCCCGCAGTGCCGGGCCGAAACGCACGGCGCCAAGTTTTGCCCCGAGTGCGGTTACAAGATGGCGCAGCAGCTACCTTGCACCGCATGTTCCACGCTGCTGCAACCAGGCACGAAGTTCTGCACGGAGTGCGGTCACCGCCAGGGCTGACCGAAGGGCCGCCAGTCACCGTGCCGCCACGCCGTCGGCCACCAGGCTGGCGGCCAGCGCCAGCATCACGGCGCCCGTCAATCCCTCGATGCATTTCCATGCCGCCGGGCGTGCCAGCACGCCGGCAAAGCGGGCGGCGCCGAATCCAAGCAAGGTGAACCATAGCAGCGACGCGGTCATCGCACCGGCCGAGAACGCGGTGCGCTCCGCCTCGGGATAACGCCCGCCGATCGACCCCAGCAGCACGACAGTGTCCAGGTACACGTGCGGATTGAGCAGCGACAGGGCCAGCACGCTGGCCAGCGCGGCGGCGGCGGTGCGCGGCGCGGTAGCGCCAGCGACATCGAGGCTGCTCGTTATCAGCATGTTGCGCCAGCTGCGCAAGCCATACCAGAGCAGGAACGCCGCGCCACCCCAGCGGGCCGCTGCCATCAATACCGGCGAGCCTTCGATCAGCGCACCCGCGCCAGCGACACCGGCACCGATCAAGGCGATATCGACCACGATGCAGGCCGCTACCGTCAGCGCGACATGGCTGCGCTGCACGCCCATGCGCAGGACATGGGCATTCTGCGCGCCGATGGCCATGATGAGGCTGGCGCCCAGGCCCAGCCCGCTGAGGAATACCTGTGTCGTCATTGCGTTTCTCCGTGAAAAACGCATTGTCACGGGAAGCGTGCTTGAAATGAAGCTGGATTAATATAATTCAGCTTTCATCAAAAATCCTAAGGAAGCCGTGGACACACGACATTGCGAAGCTTTCCTGGCGGCTGCGGAAACAGGCAGCTTCGAGCATGCAGCGACCCAGTTGAACCTCACGCCGTCGGCCGTGTCGCAGCGCATCGCGGCACTCGAGACCACACTCGGTGCGCCGTTGCTGATCCGCAGCCGGCCATGCCGCACCACGACAACGGGGCAGCGCCTGCTGGTGCACCTGCGCCGCAGCAGGCTGCTGGAGGAAGAGTTTTTTTCCGAACTGCGCAATCAGGCCGCGGCGTCGCTGCGCATTGCCATCGCCGTCAACAACGATACGCTGGCGACGTGGCTGTTGCCGGGCATCGCAGGGTTCCTGCAACGTGAACAGATCACGCTCGATATCGTGCTGGACGAACAGAACTACACGTATGCGCTGCTGGAAAAAGGCGTGGCGGTGGCCGGCATCTCGAGCGAACCGGGGGCCATGCGGGGCTGCGTCGTCCAGCCCCTGGGAACGATTCGCTATCGGATGATGGCTGCGCCGGCCTTCGCGGCCCGCTGGTTTCCCAAGGGTTTCGAGCGCTCTGCCGCCCAGCGCGCACCCGTCGTCGTGTTCTCGCGCAAGGATCGCCTGCAGGCCGATTTCATCCAGGCGGAACTGGGGCTGATGCCCGGCGGTTATCCGGTGCACTACGTGCCGGCCAGCGACCCGTTCCTGGATGCCGTCAGGCTGGGCCTGGGCTACGGCATGTTGCCGTGCCAGCAGGTGGGCGGTTTGGTGGAAGCGGGAGAGCTGGTCGATCTCGCGCCGGGCAAATACACGGACGTGCCGCTGTACTGGCATGCCTGGCGTGTGCAGTCGCCCGCACTCGAGCGCCTGGGCCAGGCCGTGGTGGCGGCGGCCCGCGCCGCCCTCCACCAGCCGGTGTTGCCTCAATAGGTGTAGAACATGCGCTGGATCTCGGCCGTATTGCTGGTCTTCGTCAGCGCCAGCATCAGCAGGATGCGGGCCTTCTGCGGGTTCAGCGTATCGGCGGCCACGAAATCGAGCTCGTCGTCATTGGCTTCGCCATTGCGCGCCAGGATGCCCTGGCCCACGCGGCTGGCCCGCACAATGATGGTTCCTTTCTTGCGCGCGGCAATCAATGCCGGCTTGACACGCGCTGCCAGGCTGCCATCGCCGACACCGGCGTGGATGATGCCTTTCGCACCGGCGGCCACGAAGGCGTCCAGCGCCACGGTATTCATGTTGGCATAGCCGTACACGATATCGACCTGGGGCAGGGCGGAGATGTTGGCAATGTCGAATTCGCTGTCGAACGTGTGCTTGCGCGTGGACGCCCGATAGAAGAATGCCTTGCCGCCCTGGATATAGCCGACCAGGCCCAGTTCCGGCGTGCGGAAACTGTCGGGGGTCGATGTGTTCGTCTTCGTCACGTCGCGCGCCGCATGGATCTGGTCGTTCAGCGCCACCAGCACGCCCTTGCCGGCCGCATCGCGGCTGCCCGCGACCAGCACGGCGTTATACAGGTTCAGCGGACCGTCGGCCGAGAGTGCCGTCGAAGGCCGCATCGCGCCGACCAGCACGACCGGCTTGCGGCTTTTCACCACCAGGTCGAGGAAATACGCGGTTTCTTCCAGCGTATCGGTGCCATGCGTGATGACGATACCGTCGACGTCGGCCTGGGCCAGCAGGGCGTTGACACGCTTGCCCAGCGTCAGCCAGTGCTCGTTCGTCATGCTTTCGCTGGCGATCTGGAATACCTGCTCGCCTTTCACATTGGCCACTTTCGCCAGTTCCGGAACGGCGGCGATCAGTTGCTGCACGCCGACGGTTGCCGCGGTATAGCCGACCGTGGTGGTGCTGCTGGCGCCGGTACCGGCGATCGTTCCGCCCGTGGCGAGGATCATCACGTTCGGTCGCGTCTGTGCATGGACACCGGTCAGCATGAACAGCAGCGTGGCCAGCACCAGGAACAATTGCGGGTAATGCACCGTCTTCTGTCGCGACATGCGGATTCCTTTCAGGACTTGTTATAAAAGGCGCATCTTATACCAACCGCATGGGCAACCAAAGAGGCCTGCCCAAAGCGCCACAGGATGAAAAAACCCGCCGCGGCGGGTTTTTATCGTGGTAGGCCCAACTCAGCCCAGCTTGTCGTCGATCTTGCGGCGCGCCGTGAAGGCCAGCAGCCCGATACCGACGCCCAGCATCGCATAGACGGTAGGTTCAGGTACCGGAGCCAGGTTCAGCGTGCCGGTATAGATACCGCCTGTATTGGCGGTCAGTGTGCTGCCTGTCACCGTGAAGCCGTACGAGCCGGCATTCAGGGGATCGACCGGATAGAATACGATCCCGCCATCGGTCTCGAATTCGGTCTCCAGGTCCGTGCGCATGCCGCCGGCATTTTCCCAGAAGAACTGGATGTCGGTGATGGCATAGTTTTCCTGGCGGGCGCCGTTGAATGTCGTGCGGCCCACCACGGCGGTTCCGGTAGCCCACGACGTCATGGCCACCTCGAACAGGTAGGTGTCGATATTGGTGTCGGCGGACCATGCATGCGATGCGGCGAAATCGGCATTGCCGTCGGCATTGAAGGTGAGGGTGGTTTGAGCGGACGCAGCGCCAGAGGCAAGCAGACCTGCGGTAAGCAGCAGGGAACCTGCCACTTGACTGAACAAAGCTTTCTTCATTTCGATTTACCCCTTGACTCGTTTGTTGTTACGAAGTGATAGCTCGATGTCGGCAAGTGCAAAGGAGATGACTGCAAAGTATTGAACTACGTGTCGCACTACGAAATGCTTACAGCAAAAAGCCATGACTGCAGAAGGCAATAACGACACAAGCAGAATGATGTGATTGGTGGAAAAAATATAAGTTTACAATCTTGCCAACATTGTCAATATAGTCCCACTCGTTGACGTGTTACTTCATTGGTGAAAGGTGCTACCGTTCGGTCGCTGTCGCCCATCTGGCGGCAAGGGCAGAGCTGACCATTAATCAAAGGTCAAGGAAAATATTTTATTGCCGAGTAGCGTGACTGGTACGGCGACCACGACACGATCAAGACGTCTAATTTGCGCATGGATATCAATTCAGACGATCTGCAAACTTTCGTGGCCGTCATCGACAGCGGTTCGCTGAGCGCCGCGGCGGTGCACCTCGGGCAGACCACGTCAGGCGTCAGCCGGGCGATGGCGCGGCTCGAAGATAAACTGCAAACCTCGCTGCTCACGCGCACCACGCGCCGCATGGAACTGACGGAAGAAGGCCAGCTGTTCCTCGATCGCGCGCGCCGCATCCTGGCCTCGATGGAGGAGGTGGAAGAATGCATCCGCATCCGCCGCCAGCAGCCCGCCGGGCGCCTGTGCGTGGATGCCGCGTCGCCGTTCATGCTGCACTGTATCGTGCCGCACGTGGCCGGGTTTCGCGCGCTGTATCCGGAGATCCGGCTGGAACTCACGTCGAACGACCGCATCGCCGACCTGATCGAGCACCGTACCGATATCGCGATCCGCATCGGCACGCTGAACGATTCCACGCTGCACGCGCGGCCCTTGACGTCGAGCCCGCTACATGTGCTGGCCAGCCCCGCCTACCTGGCCAGGCACGGCGCACCGGCAGCGCCGGACGACCTGGCGCGCCATGCGCTGCTCGGGTTCGTGCAATACGAGCAGGGCAATACATGGCCCGTGCGGCATGGTGCCGGCGACAGCCTGGCCGTGACGCCGTCGCTGGCGGCGTCGTCCGGCGAAACGCTGCGCCACCTGGCGCTGGCCGGCGAAGGCATCGCATGCCTTGCCGATTTCATGACCCGCGCCGACATCGCCGCCGGCCGGCTCGTGCCGCTGCTGGCGGCATTCAACACCGGCCACCGTCAGCAGATCCATGCGGTCTATTACCGCAACACGCAGCTGGCCCAGCGCATCAGCTGCTTCCTCGAGTTCCTGCAGCAAAAGCTTTGATCGACGGGTTACAGCTGTAGGCGCGGTCCCACATTCACACGCGCGAAAGCGCCGCCGGAATTGTTCGCTGGCGCACGGTATCAACTCGGGTGCATTTATAAGATGGAGTTGCGTGACTGAGTTGTGTAATTGAGCGCGATGCAACGATCAGGATAACGAAGCAGGCCGCTCGTCCGCAGGCAAGCCGGTCGCCTCAAGCGCCGGCACCAGAATTTCGACCAGGCAGCGACGCACCCGACCGCCATGACGCAGGGAAGCGACCGCGAACAATATAGGAGGTCATCATGATGACGACGCAGACCAATCACCCCTCGAAGGAAGCGGTGCGTGAATACCTGGAGCGCAGGACCAATGACGTGGAACCGCCACCGACGCCGGAAGAAATCCGGCGCCAGCTTGGATGGGGCCTTGTGATGTTCGACCAGAAGTACGATGGCAGATCTTGATAAAAAGGAGAAAACATGACTCACCGTATCGGCAACAAGGATGTCGCGCAGATGCGCAGCAAGGAAGAAAAGAAGCGTACCCGCGCCTTCAACAAGGCCATGGAGGCTGAAAAGCAGGCCATCGCCCGCGCGAAATATCGCAACCAGGTCAAGGGACAGGCCGCGCCGGCTGCCTGAGCGGCCTCCAGAACGATTCCTTGCCCCCAACGCCCACGGCTTGCCGTGGGCTTTTTTTTGTCTGCGCGTCACTGACGAACGGGCAGCGGCGAAAGCAACGGGCCGCCATTCGCTGGAAACTTTCGTCATTCACCGGCGCCAGGCCGCCACTCACCGAAAACCCGTTTCGCCCGCGGTCCGCCCGGCGTATCGTTCCATCATCGAAGCGATGGAGGAACCCATGCAAACCGAAAACGACAAGGCAACGATCAAGCTGCGCCGGCAAGTCCTCTGGGGCCTGACGCTCGTGGCGTTCGGTGTCGCCTACCTCGTCCATCGCGACGACCATGAAGCCGTGTGGGTACTGTGGACCTACTGGCCGCTGATACTGATCGTATTCGGCCTCGGCAACATGCTGCCGCCCGTCGATGGCCGGCGTTTCGTCGACGGCCTGTCGCAGGTGCTGTTCGGCGCCTGGTTCTTCGCCACCTATGAAGGCTGGTGGGGCCTGACCTTCCGTAACAGCTGGCCATTGCTTATCATCGTGGCTGGCGCCGGCATGGTATTGCAGCCGCTGGCGACACGCTACTTCGAACGCAAGCAAGGAGAGAAAGCATGAATACCGGGCGCCAGCACAATCCGGCCGCGCAGATCGCGGTCGGCCTCGCCGTCATCGCGGTGGGGCTGCTTTTCCTGCTCGATAATCTCGGCTGGCTGGACTTCGACATGAGCGTGCAGTTCTGGCCGGTGGTCCTGATCATCGCGGGTGCGCTGAAAATCATGGGTGCCCGCTCCACGAATGGCGGCATCATCGGCGGTGTGCTGCTGCTGTCCGGCGTGGTACTGCTGCTGAAGGGGCTCGGTTTGCTGGCGGTCGGGTGGAACGTGCTGGCGCCGGCGGCGATGATCGCCGTGGGCCTGTTCGTGGTGGCCCGCTCGATCGGCCATCGCCGCGCCGACACGGCGTTCGCGGCGCCGCTGAAGGACCGTGGCGACGATACCGTCTTCGCCACCGCCATCCTCGGCGCATACAAGCGCCGCATTACGTCGCAGCAGTTCGCCGGCGGCGAGATCACGGCGATCATGGGCGGCTGCGAGCTCGACCTGCGCGAGGCTTCGCTCGATGGCGATGCGGTCGTGAACCTCTTCGCGCTGATGGGCGGCATCACGATCCAGGTGCCGGTGGACTGGACGGTGCAGCTGGAAGGCGCGCCGATCCTGGGCGGCATCGAGGAATCGACACTGCGCCCGAAAGACGGTTCGAAGCGCCTGGTCGTGCGCGGCTACGCGATCATGGGCGGCGTGGAAATCCGCAACTGATGGTCGTTCCCGCTGTGAGCTGGCTGACCAGGGCCCGGCGCGGGGCGCTGCTGTACCTGCTGGCGTGGCTGATCGTCGGCGCCGTGCTGGGCGGCGTGTGCGCGGTGATGGCGCCGGCACCGCCCGTCAATGCGCTGCTGTTCGCCATTCCCGGCACGCTGGTCTATGGCGTGGCCGCCGGCTTCTCCGCTTACTACCTGTGCCGCGCCAATCCGCTGGGTGCGCGGCCGCCCGCGCTGGTCGTGCTGGCGCTGTGCACGGCGGCGGTGCTGGCCGCATTCATGTGGCTCGCCGTGCTGGGCGGGTGGAATGAACTGTCCCACGCCTTCGGCGTGCGCTGGGCCGGCATCGTGCAGACACCGCTGCTGTCGGCTTTCCTGTTCGTGCTGGGCGCACTGCTGTACGGGTTGCTGGCGGCGATCAATTACCTGGCGATCGAATCGGACCGCGCCCGCAACGCCGAACGGCGCGTGCTGGAATCGAAGCTGATGGCACAGGAGGCGGAATTGCGGATGCTGCGCACGCAGGTCGACCCGCACTTCCTGTTCAACAGCCTGAACTCGGTGAGCGCGCTGACGTCGCAGGACCCGAAAGGCGCGCGCGAAATGACATTGCGGCTCGCCGGCTTCTTCCGCCGCAGCATGGGGCTGGCGGGGCAGCCGAGGATCACGCTCGCACAGGAAATGGACCTGGTGCGCGACTTCCTCGCGATCGAGAAAGTGCGCTTCGGCGAGCGCCTCGTCACCGAGGAGGCGCTGGAAAAGGGCGCGCTCGATTGCCTGGTGCCGCCGATGATCATCCAGCCGCTCGTGGAAAACGCGATCAAGCATGGCATCGGCCAGCTGACTGAAGGCGGGCTGGTGCTGGTGGCCGCGTGGCGCGACGGTGGCCGGCTGTCGATCACGATCAGCAACACGATCGATCCCGATATGGGGCCTGTCCGGGCCGAAGCGCGGCATGGCGTCGGGCTCGCCAACGTGCGCCAGCGGCTCGCGTGCGCCTACCCCAACGGGGCGGCGCTCGAATCGAAACAGGAAGGAGACACGTTCAGTGTCGAAATCCGCCTGCCGGCGCAGACTGCCGAAGACAATGCCGGCGAGGCAGGGAAATAAGGTGGAGAACATGCGATGCGGATGATCGTGGTGGACGACGAACCCCTGGCCCGCGGCGTGGCGCGCGAATACCTGGCCGCGCATCCGGATATCGAGATCGTGGCCGAATGCGCCAACGGTTTCGAGGCCGTGAAGGCGATCAGCGAGCTGGCGCCGGACCTGGTGCTGCTCGATATCCAGATGCCGAAGCTCGATGGCTTCGAAGTGGCCGAGCTGGTGGGAAGTAAAACCCGTTTCATCTTCGCCACCGCGTTCGACCAGTATGCGATCCGCGCCTTCGAGATCCATGCGCTCGACTACCTGTTGAAACCCTTCAGCCAAGAACGCTTCGACAAGGCGCTGGCCCATGCGCGCGCCAGCCTGGCCAGTGCGCTGCCGCGGCAGGAGGCGGCCGTGCGTGAAGCCGTTGCCGCGCGCGGCGCGCCACTCGGCCGCGTGCTGATCCGCGATGGCGCCAGGGTGCACGTCATCGCCACCGAGAAGATCGCCTGGATCGAGGCGCAGGACGACTACGTGCGGATCCATGCCGACGGCAAGGCGTACCTGAAAAACGCTACGCTGGGCGAACTCGAGGCGCAGCTCGACCCGGGGCGCTTCCTGCGCATCCACCGTTCCCATCTCGTCAATGTCGACCATGTGGCACGCATCGAACCGGCCGGCAAGGACAGCCACGCGGCCATCCTCGGCGACGGCACGAAGCTGCCGATCAGCCGCAGCGGCTACCAGAAGATCCGCGCCGTCATGCAGTAGCCGCCAGTGCCGAGCTCGTGTCCACCATGGGGTCAACCCTGAAAGTGGACACAAACTCAGCTGTAACGCTCGGCTGTAACGTGGCTATCACCGCTGGGCCCGTGTCCGCTTTTGTGCCTGACCCCAGGGTGGACACGGGCTGGGCATTCAGTTTGGCACGTGCCACCACGCCGGCAGCAGGGCGCGGATGTCGGGCCGGGCAAAGCGGTCGTCGATCAGGTGCACGGTGCCCGTGTCGCTCGTGGTGCGGATCACGCGGCCGGCCGCCTGCACCACTTTCTGCATGCCCGGATACAGGTACGTGTAATCGTAGCCGGCACCGAAGATCGCCTGCATCTGCTCGCGGATGCGTTCGTTGACGGGATTGAGTTGCGGCAGCCCCAGCGTGGCGATGAATGCGCCGATCAGTCGCGCGCCGGGCAGGTCGATACCCTCGCCGAACGCGCCGCCCAGCACGGCGAAGCCGATCCCCTGGCTCGACTCGGTGAAGCGGGCGAGGAACGCCTCGCGTGCCGTTTCGTCCATCCGGCGCGGCTGGCGCCACACCGTCACGTGCGGATGTTCGCGCGCGAACAGGTCGGCTGCCTTGTCCATGTAGTCGAAGCTGCTGAAGAACGCCAGGTAATTGCCCGGCTGGCTGTCGTACTGCTCGCCCATCAGCCGGGCGATCGGCGCCAGCGAGCGGTCGCGGTGCTGGTAGCGGGTGGAAATGTGGCCGGCAATGCGCACGGTCAGCTGTGCCGCCTGGAACGGCGAGGCCACGTCCACCCATGCCGTATCGGCCGGCATGCCCAGCGTGTCGCTGTAGTAGTTCCAGGGGCTCAGCGTGGCCGAGAACAGCGCCGTGGTGCGCGCGGCGGCGAAGCGCGGTTGCAGGAAGGGCGCCGGCACGATATTGCGCAGGCAGAGCACGGAGTCGACGCGCGTGCCGCCGCCGGCGCCCCGGTTCGAGATCGTCACATCGAAGACCGAGTGCTTGCCGAAACTCTCGGCCAGGCGCGTGAAGTGCAGGACGGCGAAATAAAAATCGAGCACGTCGGCATCGAACCATGCCGGGTTTTCCGCCATGTAGTCGCCGATGTCGGTGGCGGCCGTCTGCAGCGCGTTGACCAGTTTTTCCGGCAGCGCATCATGGGCGCGGTATTCGCCATCCTGCTCTTTCTCGAGCGCGGACCATTGCCGGTGCACGCGGTCCAGCGCCTTCTTCAGCGCGGCGGGCGCCGTCTTGCGCAGCAGCCGCAACCCCGCGTGTTCCAGCTCGGCCGAGTACATCTTGCGGGCGCGCGACACCATGTTGTGCGCCTCGTCGGCCAGCACGGCGATGCGCCACTCGTTCATGATGGTCAGCGAATGCAGCATGGCCGTCACGTCGAAGTAGTAGTTGTAGTCGCCGACGATGACATCGGCCCACCGAACCAGTTCGCTTTGCAGGTAGTACGGGCATACGTCGTGCGCCAGCGCCACCGCGCGCACGCCGGCGCGGTCGAGCATCGGCTCCCTTACCGCCGCCGCGCGGGCCGCAGGCAGGCGGTCATAGAAACCCTTCGCCAGCGGACACGATTCGCCATGGCACGCCTTGTCCGGATGCTCGCACGCCGTATTGCGGGCCGCCAGTTCCAGCGTGCGCAGCGGCAGCAGCGGGGCGCCCGCCCTGATCGACGCCACGGCGTCGAGCGCCATGCGCCGGCCGGACGTTTTCGCGGCCAGGAAGAAGATCTTGTCGTGGCCATGGGCGGCGGCCGCCTTCAGCAGCGGAAACAGGCTGCCCACGCTCTTGCCGATGCCGGTCGGCGCCTGCGCCAGCAGCGCGCAGGAACGGGCGCTGGCCTTGTACATCGCTTCGGCCAGCTCGCGCTGGCCGGGGCGGAAGTCGGCATGGGGAAAACGCAGCGCATGCAGGGCCTCGTCGCGCGCGGCGCGGTGCGCCAGCTCCATTTCCGCCCAGGCCAGGAACGATCCGCACTGCGCTTCGAAGCTAGCCCGCAGCGACGCGGCATCGTGTTCCTCGACGAGATGCGTTTCCTTCTGCGAGCCGATGTCGTAGTAGACCAGCGCAAGGCGCAGCGACGGCAGGCCGCGCGCGGCGCACAGCAGGTGGCCATAGACCTTCAGTTGCGCCCAGTGCAGCGCGCGATGGTTGCCGGGCATGCGATCGAGCTCGCCGCGGAAGGTCTTGATTTCCTCCAGCTGGTTGCGCTTCGGGTCGTAGCCGTCGGCGCGGCCGCGCACGTGCAGCGGGCCAAAGTCGCCGGCCAGCGCGATCTCCTTTTCGTAATCGTCGTCGCGGCGCGACGTGACCACGCCATGCCCGGCGATGCCTTCCTGCGCGGTGGGCGAGGGCGTGAAGCGCAAGTCCAGGTCGCCCGCCTTGGCCGTGAACTCGCACAGCGCGCGCACGGCAACCTTGTACTTTGTCGTCATCGAGCGTATGTCGTCTGTCACTGCGGCTGTCACTGCGGCTGTCATTGGGGCTGTCATTGCGGCGCCCATTGCAGGTAGCAGACCGTCACCGGCATGCGATGCTGCGCGCAGTAGTCGATCCAGCGCAGCTGGTTGTCCTGCAGGCGGTCGCCGGGGCCCTTCACTTCGATCATGTTGTAGCGGCGCTCGGCCGGCCAGAACTGGATCAGGTCCGGGAAGCCCGTGCGGTTGGCTTTCACATCCTGCAGGATGCGCAGGAACGATTGCTTCAGGTGCGCGGGCGGAATGCAGTGCAGCGCCAGGTCGAGCAGCGTTTCATCCATCGCGCCCCAGAACACGAATGGCGACGAGATGCCGCGCTTGGCCTCCAGGTTGCGCCGGATCGTGGCCGGATAGCTGCCGTCGTCCAGCTGCGCCAGGCAGGCATCGAACTGCGCGGTGCGGCGGCGATGGAAGTCGGCACTGTGCAGGTCCGCGGGGCCATGGTGGAACGGATGGAAGAAGGCGCCGGGAATGGCGGCGAAGACCGCGTCCCAGCACAGCAGTCCGAACAGCGAGTTGATCAGCGCATTTTCCACGTAGAAGACTGGCGCTTCGTCGCGGTTCAGGTGGTCGCGCACCACGCCTTCGACCCACCACTGGCCGTCCGGCCGGGGCAGCGCGAGGTCGAGCCGCGCCGGCGGCACGGGTTTGCCGGCATTGCCGCGCGGATGCCCGAGGCGGCGCGCCAGTCGTGGTGCCATGCGCAGCAGGTGCTGCCGTTCCGCTTCGCTTTCCGGCGCGGCCATCGCCCGTTGCAGGCGCTCCCAGGCGGCGCCGAACTGCTCGTCCTTTTCCAGCACGCGGATCGCGCGCGCCCGCGCGCCCGGGTAGGCGCAATCGCTGTAGACGGTGCACGCGCCGGCCCAGTCGCGCAGCTTTTCCAGTTGCTGGCCCAGCTGGAACAGCAGCTTGTGGCGGCGGCTGGCCAGCCATTCGTTGTCCGTGCCGGGCGGCGGCACGTCGCGCAGCACGTCCAGCGGCGCCTCGCCATTGCCGAAGCGTTCGCGGCAGGCGTGCAGGCGCAGGTAGTCGTCGATGTCGCGGCGCGTACGGAAGCCCCGCGCCGCGCCCGAGATCTCCACCTGCTCGAAGCGGAACACGCCGAGGTCGGACAGCACGAATTCCGTCCAGTCCTGGTGATAGTTGCCAAAGAAGATCAGCCGCAGCCGGTCGCACAGCGGTTTCGCGACGATGCGCCAGGCTTCATCGCGTGGCGCATTGTCCCGGCACCAGGCCGAGAACGGCCGTTCACCTTCGTGCGCCGCGCGCAATGCTTCCAGCTGCGCTTCCTTGCGGGCCGAACGCAACGCGCCGGCCAGCCCGAACGCCTGGCACAGCTCCGGCTTTTGCAGCAGGTCGAACAGTTCGTCGAGCGACATGGCCGGATCGGCGACGACCCAGCCCGTTTCTGCCAGCGGCCCGGCGGCAGCGCGGGCGCAGCCGATTTCCTCGTACACCAGCTTCGACGCACGGAACAACTGGCCCTTGCGCATCACCATCCGCACGAACAGGGCGCGCGATGGCTGGGGCAGGGCGGGGAAACGGTCGATGAAGTCGCGCTCCTCGCCGTCGAGCAGGTCGGCATAGCGTTCGCCGATCCATTCGAGGACCCGATGGAAGTTATCCAGGTAATAAAAAGGGTTTTCCAGGACGGGTTTCATCGGCACTGCGGGGAAGCGGGCAAGGAAGGCGTAGAGAAAAAAGCGGAGGCGAAAAAACGGCGGGAGAACAAAAAACTGTATTTATATACAGTCTATCGCTTCTCCCGCCGCTTGCCCAGCGTTTTATTTTATGCCGGCAACGCATGTCGGCCCTGCCGGCCATGCCGCCCCATGCTCAATGCTTGGTCTGCCCGTCGCCCTTCTGTTCGGCAAGCGCGGCCGCTTTCGCCAACTGGTCCTCGAAGGCGGCAACAGCCTGGCGCGTGGCCTTGGTCACCTGTTCATAGCCATTGAAGGCGTTGTCGATCGCCGTCTTGACGATTTCCACCGCGTTTTCGGAGCCGGGCCGCACGTTTTTCGTCACGTCGTAGATCAGGGCCGACAGGTTGCTGCGCGCCTCGGCCAGGTGGGCGTCGGCCGCACTGGTGAATTCCGCACGGATTTCGGTAAGGATCTGGCCGAGCTGGTGGTTGTACTCGGTCAGGTTGGTCAGGTTCTGCATCCGCGCGCTGGCGGCCGCCATGGCGGCTTTCGGATCGGTGGCCTGGCTGAGCTCCTTGCCCGCGGCGATATTCTTTTCAACGCCGCTCCTGGCCGTATCGATATTGAGCTGCAATACCTGTTCAATGCCCTGGACCGCCTTGCTGGTCAGCGTGTTGAAGGTTTCGAGCTGGAACTCGAACAGGGCTTTCGTGGCCTGGGCAAACTGCTCGGGATTCTGAAACATGTCTCCTCCGTCGGTGTGAAAAAGCTTGTCGGGCCATTATTGAACACGAATCAACTTCTCGCAACGGGAATCCTTGTAGGGGCCGAGCAACTTGCGCCAGCCGGGGCCGAGCGGCGTCTGCGAGCAGACCTTGGCGCCATTGCCGGTCACGCTCTCCCACAGCCACCACGGGGCGGGCGCGGCGCCGGCCACGGCGGCCAGCAGCAGGGTACACAGGAACAGCTTGCGTTTCATGAGGGGGCGATCGCGGGAAGGGTCATCGTGAAGGTGGTGCCGGCGCCCGGCTCGCTGCGCACGGCGATCCGGCCGCCCAGCACGCCGGTAACGATATTGTGCGTCACGTGCAGGCCCAGGCCGGAACCGCCGGCGCCGGGCCGGGTGGTGAAGAACGGATCATACACCCGCTCGAGGTTGCCCGCAGGAATGCCTGCGCCATTGTCGGCCACCGACAACGCGATCCAGCCATCCTCCAGCGCGTGGGCCGCCAGCGTGACGGTGCCATCGCCGCCCCCGTCCAGCCCGTGGATCACGGCATTCTCGAACAGGGCGGATACGGCCTGCCCGAGCGGGCCGGGATAGCTGTCCATCGCCAGGCCGGGCGCCACTTCCTGCACGACGCGCGGCCGTGGCGGCGCGATCCCGGCCGTCAGCGGCAGCACCAGTTCGGCGATGAATTCATCGAGCCGGAACTGGCGGCGCTGCGAGCTGGCCGTGTCGACAGCCACCTGCCGGAAGCTGGCGATCAGCGCGGCAGCCCGGCGCAGGTTGCGCACCACGACTTCGTCGGCCTCCGCGGCCTGGACGAGGAACTGTTCGAGGTCGGAGCGGCGCAGGCCGGCAGTCATGCCGGCGCGCAGGGCGCCCACGCGCTCGCTCATCGCACTGGCGATCGTCAGCGTGTTGCCGATCGGCGTGTTCAGCTCGTGGGCCACGCCGGCCACCAGCCCGCCCAGCGCGGCCAGCTTGTCGCGCCGGACCAGTTCGGCCTGCGTCTTGCGCAGGTCGTCCAGTGCGGCGGCCAGTTCGGCGCTGGCCAGTTCGGCCCGCTCCTTCGCGCTGCGCAGTTCGGCCGTGCGCGCCATCACCAGGTCTTCCAGGTGATGGCGATGCCGCGCCAGTTCCGCTTCCCGGCGGGTGCGCTCGATGGCGATACCGGCCAGGTGCACGGCCACGGCGATGAGCCGCTCGTCCTCCGTGCGCGGCAGGCGGATGTCGCGGTAGTACATGGCAAACGATCCCAGGACCGTGTGTTCGTCGGCCATGATCGGCATTGCCCAGCACGCGTGCAGGCCATGCCGGGCGGCGACTTCGTGCCAGCCGTTCCACAGCGGATCGCGGCGGATATCGGCCACCACCACGGGTTCGCGGCGGAACATCGCGGTGCCGCACGAACCGACCGACGGGCCGATCAGCAAACCATCGAACATGGGCAGGAAGTCCGGCGGCATGCTGGGCGCGGCCCCGCCCCGCACCGTTACGCCATCTTCTTCCAGCAGCAGCACGGTGCAGACGAGGCCCGGTGCCTGGCTTTCGATCAGGCGCAGCAGGTTGTCCAGGATGTCCTGCAGGGGGGCGCCCCGCGCGATCATCTCCAGCAACCGGTTCTGCCCCGTGCGCAACGCTTCGGCAACGCGCTGGCCCGTCACGTCCGCCACGCGCATGTGCAGCAGCCGCATGCCCGCCTTTTCCAGCACGACCAGGCGCAGTTCGCCATCGATATGGCGCCCGCTGCTGTGCTGGAACGTCAGCGGGAAGATGCGGATGTCGCCGGACAGGCCGCGCGCGACCAGTGCGGCCACCGCGTCGGCCGACGCCATGCCGTCGGGCTGGCGGAGCGGGCACAGGTCCGCCAGCCGCATGCGCATCAGTTCCGCACCGCTGCGCCCGAACATGCGCTCGGCATTGCGGTTGACGTCCACCGGCAGGCCGCGGGCCGCGTCGTACAGCAGGATCGCGTCCGGCGAGCCGGCCAGCAGCGCGTGATAATTGACTTCGAGGTTGCCGGTATCGAGCGGGCCGCCCACCGGCAGCCAGGCATGGCGCGCGGTGAGTTCGACCGTCACCTTTTCCACCACGTCCCCGGGCGCGCAAGGCAGCCGCAGGTATCCCGCGGCGCCGGCGTGCAGCGCCTGTTCCTGTTCCTCGTCCGATGGCGCGGCCGACATGACCAGCACCGGTGCCGTGCCGGCCAGCCGCGCGCACAGTTCCATCCGCGCGCTGCCCGCCACGGCGGCATCGAGGAGCACGAGGGCCACGTGGCTGTCCGGGCGCGGTTCGCACAGGGTCGCCAGCGCCGTGTCGCCGCGGTTGACGACGGTGGTGCGGAACCCGGCGTGGGCGAGCGCCTCTTCCAGCGCCGGAAACGCGGTGGCGCTGGCGATCAGGATGGTGTTCGGAGTGTCCGATGGAGGAGGGAGGGCCATGGGCAGAGTGTAGACCATGTGGCGCGAGGGTGGCCAATGCGCAGGGCAGAATGAAAAACGCCGCCGGCTCCTGCGAGCCGGCGGCGTTTTCGAGGCTTCCTGCGAAGCCGGTATCCGGTAGAGTGGTGCCCACGGAGGGACTCGAACCCCCACACCTCGCGGCACATGGACCTGAACCATGCGCGTCTACCAATTCCGCCACGTGGGCACTGCTGCTTCTCTAATGCTGCTACTTCTGCTACTGCTACTTCTCGATGATTACTGCGTGTACTGAAAACAGGACTTGGTGCCCACGGAGGGACTCGAACCCCCACACCTTGCGGCACATGGACCTGAACCATGCGCGTCTACCAATTCCGCCACGTGGGCCCTGTTTTCCTTACTTCGTTGCGGTGTTCAGCAACAGAAGGCACGCATCATAAAGGGCGCAACCGGATCCGTCAACCTTCATTTTTGTTTTTACGAAATGTTCTGGACTTCCGTCCCGGTTTGCGTGCCGCCCTGCGCACTGCGGGAGCACCGAGCACCAGCAAGCCGGCGCCCAGCATCGCCCAAGCCGACGGCTCGGGAATCGGCGACACGTCCCACCCGATCACGTCCATTGCCAGCAAGTCGTTCTGCGAGATCGCCAGCGCCTCGCCCAGGCCGGCGGTCGGGTCCATCAGGCCGATGAACAGGTCGTCCTTCCAGTGGCTGGCCTGGCGGCCGTCGCCGAAGTTCACGCCGTTGGAGAACAGCGGACCCGCCGTGGCACCGCCATCGATCGAAAAATACTTGTCGCGGTTGTCGGCGGTCCAGTCGATCACGCCCAGCGCGGCGCTTTGCGCCGAATAGCGGAACATGTCCAGGCCGGACACCCAGCTGAAATCGTTATCGGGGAACAGGTTCGGCGGGGTGGCATTGTTGTCGAGGATATCCACGCCGCTGACGAATCCCAGCGAGTGGCCGATCTCGTGCGCCGCCACGCCGATGAAGTCGTAGGCGTTCGCACTGACGCCGTCGTTCGGGTTGAAGTCGAACGTGAAGTTGCTGTTGAACTGGATGAACGCGTCGCAGGCGCCGATGCAGCCGTTCAGCGTCTGGGCCTGCGTGGCCAGGCCGATCGCCCTGGCCTCGGCGGTGGTGACGCGCACGAAGGCATTGTTGGCGTCGCCATCGTTGTCGAGCCAGGGCGTGGCGCTGCCGGAGCCGTTCGGATTGTTCGACGTGCGGTTCAGCAGCATGCCGAAGGTGTTGCCGCCCGCCAGGCTGGCGGTGGCCGTGGTGTCGAAGGTCGACGTGATGTCGTCGACCAGTTCTTGCCGGAAGGCCGAGTAGGAATACGCCTGCCTGGCGGATTGCGCTTGCCCGAGCACGCCGGGGCCGAGCGGATTGAAGCCCACCGTCAGGTTGATCGTCACGTCGTCGGCAAGCAGGCTGGACCAGCGCGCGGCCGCCGCGGTGAATCCCTGCTGCGCCTGCATCGACGTACCGGCCGTAAACTGGAAATTGAAGACCGGTGCGGCACCGGCGGGGCCGGCCGCGACGGCGGCTGCAGCCAGGGTAATGGTCAGCAGAATGTTCATGGCGTACTCCCTGTGATTGGACGACAGGTAGCAGGCAAGAAGCGTGCACAGGTGTCATGCCAGAGGAAGGGCGCGTGCGCATGCGGCGCGGCAGGCGCGAAAAGGCGGACGGGCGTCAAATAGTCCGACGCAAAAGAAAAGCGCCGTGAATCCTGCGATTCACGGCGCTTTTCATGTATCCGGTAGAGTGGTGCCCACGGAGGGACTCGAACCCCCACACCTTGCGGCACATGGACCTGAACCATGCGCGTCTACCAATTCCGCCACGTGGGCACTGCTTGCTCATTTCCCGCTGCGCTGTACTGCAACGAGGCACGCATCATAACGGCCCGGGCGCCATTGGGCAAGAGGGAATTATGCCTTTTAGAAAATATTGCCTGAAGGCAGTGCTCCCCGATGCCCGTGCCACCCAGTGATCGCCGTTACGCTGCCAGCGTGGATTTGCGCGCCGATTTGCGCGCTGCCCGGCCACCCAGCAGCATCAGGCCGGCACCCAGCATCGCGTACGTCGACGGCTCGGGAACCGGCGACACATTCCAGCCGATCGCATCCATGGCCACCAGGTCTTCCTGCGAGATCGCCAGTACTTCGCCCAGGCCGGCGGTAGGGTCCATCAGGCCGATGTACTTCTCGTCCAGCCAGTGGCTGGCCTGGTTGCCGTCGCCGAACGCGCGGCCGGTGGAAAATGGCGCGATGGCCGTGGCGCCGCCGTCGATCGAGAAGTATTTCTCGCGGTTGTCCGCCGTCCAGTCGATCACGCCCAGGGCCGCACTCTGCTCGGAAAAGCGGAACAGGTCGAGCCCGGAAACAAAGAAGGCATCGTCGGGATACAGGTCCGGCAGCGTGCCGACGTAGTCCAGGTCGTCCACGCTGCTGAAGAACCCCAGCGCATGGCCGATCTCGTGCGCGGCCACCCCGACAAAATCGAACGCGTCCGCGCGAACGCCATCGTTCGGATTGAAGTCGAAGTTGAAGTCGCTGTTGAACCGGATGAAGCCGTCGCACGTGCCGATGCAGCCGTCCAGCGTCTGCTGCGGTCCGGCCAGGCCGAGGGCCTTGGCCCCGGCGCTCGTGATGCCCACGACGCTGTTGTTGAAGCTGCCATCGTTGTCGAGGTAGGGCGTGGCGCTGCCGGCGCCATGCGGATTGTTTGCCGTGCGGTTCAGCAGCATGCCGAAGGTGCTGGTGCCGGGCAGGTTGCTGGTGGCGATGGCGTCGACCGGGGAGGTCGCATCCTGGGCCAGAGCCCCCCGCAAGTCGGCATATTCGTACCCGAGCTTGGCCGAGTAGGTTTCTCCGATGATACTGTTGCCCAGCGGATTGAAGCCTACCGTGAGGTCGATCGTAACATTGTCGGTCAGCACGCTCGACCAGCGTGCGGCGGCGGCGATGAATCCTTGTTGCGCCTGGACCGATGTGCCCTCGGTAAATTGGAAATTGAAGGCCGGCGCGGCGGCGGCGGAGCTGGCTGCGGCAACGGCGCAGACCATTGCAATGGCGGTTGCGATTTTTTTCATGACATCCCCTGTAGTAGTGGTTGGCGAACCTGTCCGGCAAGACATGGGCATGTGGCAGTCATATCTGCCGACAGGATTGCCGTCGCGGATAGCGCTAATAAAAAGCGCGATGATTACCGCGACAGGAGGATATCGGCCAGGCGCCAGCTCAGCAATAGAAAAATGCTTTTTAATCAATAATTATCTGGCAGCGATTCAACGCAACGTTGCTATTGGCCTGAAATGACAAAAGCCGTGAATCTTTCGATTCACGGCTTTTGTCGGGGCTGGAAGCCCGGTATTCGGTAGAGTGGTGCCCACGGAGGGACTCGAACCCCCACACCTTGCGGCACATGGACCTGAACCATGCGCGTCTACCAATTCCGCCACGTGGGCACTGATTTGCTTGCAACTCCTGCTATCATACTGCCTTGGAGAGTTTTGCGCCAGATGAACTTTCATTCCACGCTGCACATCCACTCTGGTACGGCTCATGTACTACAACATCTACTACAACTCATCGGCAACCTCGGTGATAACTTCGATTGCTGCGAGAGCCAGAATTATAGAGTAATCTTTTCGAAAGTCAAAGGGGGCAATAAAAGTGCCCGGCGCGCACATTCCAATTGCGTGTGTTAGGCAAACCGGCGCGCCTCCGGTACACTACGCTGCCACCTTTCCTCACGATCCCACTAATAAGACCAAAGAACAGTTTTGAACCAGACGATCCATACCATCCCCAGCCGCGAGGAAATCCTCGGCATCTTCCGTAGCGCAAGTGCGCCGCTCGATCTGCGCACGCTTTCCATGTCGCTCGGTGTGAAATCCGATTCCCAGGAAGTGCTGACGCGCCGCCTGAACGCGATGGAGCGCGACGGCCAGATCCGTTCCGACGGCAGCGGCTTCTATGTATTGGCCGACCATTCCGGTTTCGTGGCGGGGCGCGTGAGCGCGCACCGCGACGGCTTCGGTTTCGTGATTCCCGACGAACCGGGCGACGACTTGTTCCTGTCCGAGCGCGAAATGCAGAAAGTGCTGCATGGCGACAAGGTCATGGCGAAAGTCACCGGCTACGATCGCCGCGGCCGTCCCGAAGGCACCATCGTCGAGGTGGTGCAGCGGGGGAATACGCACATCATCGGCCGCCTTCTGAAGGACAACGGCGTGTGGATCGTGGCCCCGGAAGACAAGCGCATCGGCCAGGACATCCTGCTGGCCGGCTCGCCCGGCAAGGCCAAGAGCGGCCAGATCGTCAGTGTCGAACTGACCGAGCAGCCGGGCCGCTTCAAGCAGCCGGTCGGCAGGATCGTCGAAGTGCTGGGCGACATGGACGATCCCGGCATGGAAATCGAAATCGCCGTGCGCAAGTTCGGCGTGCCGCACGTGTTCTCCGACGCGGCGCTGAAGCAGGCTGCCAGGCTGCCGGACGTGGTGCATGAAAAGGACTGGGGCGAGCGTGTCGACCTGCGCGACGTGCCCCTGGTCACGATCGATGGCGAAGATGCGCGCGACTTCGACGATGCCGTGTATTGCGAGCAGGTGAAAGTGGGCCGCACGAACGCCTTCCGCCTGATCGTGGCGATTGCCGACGTCTCCCATTACGTCAAGCCGAACGACGCGCTCGATGCGGATGCGATCGAACGCAGCACGTCCGTGTACTTCCCGCGCCGGGTGATCCCGATGCTGCCGGAGAAGCTGTCGAATGGCCTGTGTTCGCTGAACCCGGCCGTCGACCGTCTCACGCTGGTCTGCGATGCCGTGGTCACCGCCCAGGGCGAGATCAAGGCTTACCAGTTCTACCCGGCCGTGATCCACTCGGCGGCGCGCTTCACGTACACCGAAGTGGCGGCGATCCTGTCGAACACGAAAGGCCCGGAGGCGGCGAAACGCGCGCACCTCGTGCCGCACCTGCAAGACCTGTATGCCGTCTATCACGCGCTGCTGAAGGCGCGCCTGGAGCGGGGTGCGATCGATTTCGAAACGACGGAAACCTACATCGTCTGCAACCCGGCCGGCAAGATCGAGAAGATCATCCCGCGCACGCGCAACGATGCGCACAAGCTGATCGAGGAATGCATGCTGGCCGCGAACGTGTGCGCGGCCGACCTGCTGCTGCGCCACAAGCACCCCGGCACGTACCGTATCCACGCCGCGCCGACCAAGGAAAAGCTCACCCAGGTGCGCGAGTTCCTGAAGCAGGTGGGCCTGTCGCTGGGCGGCGGCGATACGCCGGTGGCCGGCGATTACGCCGAGCTGATGCGCAAGATCAAGGAGCGGCCGGATGCGAACCTGCTGCAGACGATGCTGCTGCGTTCGATGCAGCAGGCCGTCTACAGCCCGGAAAACATCGGCCACTTCGGCCTGGCGTATGAAGCCTATGCGCACTTCACCAGCCCGATCCGCCGCTACCCCGACTTGCTGACGCACCGCTCGATCAAGGCCATCTTGCAAGGCAAGAAGTACGAGCCGAAGGTCGAGGACAAGAGTGTGCTGAACACCACGGTGTCGAATGCCACGCGCCGCCAGCAGGTGAAGGACAAGGCCGCGGGCAAGGAGCCGAAGGCGACACGCGACCTGACCGTGTGGGACGCACTGGGCGTGCACTGCTCGGCCAACGAGCGCCGCGCCGACGAGGCTTCGCGCGACGTCGAAGCCTGGCTGAAGTGCTACTTCATGCAGGACAAGCTGGGCGAGGAATTTTCGGGCCTGATCACCGGCGTGACCACGTTCGGCATCTTCGTGCAGCTGGACCAGCTGTTCGTCGAAGGCCTCGTGCACGTGACGGACCTGGGCGCCGATTTCTTCCAGTACGACGATGCCCGCCACGAATTGCGCGGCGAGCGCACCGGCAAGCGCTATCAGCTGACCGACCGGGTCATGGTGCAGGTGGTGCGCGTGGACCTCGAGTCGCGCAAGATCGACCTGCGCCTGGCGCCGAGCGAAACCGCAGGCATGCCGCCGCCGGCGCCGCGCGGCGGGCGCAAGGGCCAGTCGTTCGACGATGAGGGCTTCGGCAACGACGACGTGAAGCCGCGCCGCGGCAACGCGCGCGGCGGTCCGTCGCGTGGTGGCGCGGGCGGCAAGGGTGGCGGGCGTAACGGGGCCGGCGGCAGGAATGCCGGCCCGGGTTTCAACTCGGACAGCGCGCCGCGCATGGTTGCCGACGAAGCCGTCGCGACCCGTAAAGGCAAGGTCAAACGCGGCGGCAACGACGGGTTCGAGCCGGCACCGGCCAAGGCTGCGGCACCTTCGGTTGCCCCTTCAGCTGCTCCCGCAGTTGCCCCCGCAGTTGCCCCCTCCATTACGCTGCTGCCGCAGTTCGACGCCGAGCCGAAGCCGAAAAGCCGCGGCAAGACGACCAAGGCCGCAGCACCAGCCAAGGGTGGCAAGACCCGTGCCGCGGCTGGCACGGCTGCAAAGACGGCCGCCAAGCCAGGCGGCAAGGCCCGCAAGAAATCATGATCCACGCCGCGGCCATTGCCGCGGCGCTTTTCCCCAGTGTTTCCTCCGGCGACTCCGGTCGCCAACATAAGAACCCAGTACCATGTCCAAGAACAAAATGATTTTCGGCTTCCATGCCGTGACCTCGCGCCTGCGCCACGAAGCCTCGTCGGTCGAAGAGATCTTCGTCGACGCCGCGCGCGACGACCGCCGCATGAAAGACCTGATCGCCAACGCCAAATCGGCCGGCGTGCGCGTGATGCCCGTCGACTCGGCCCGCCTCGACAAGATCGTCGGCACGCGCCGCCACCAGGGTGTGATCGCCTTCGCGTCGCAACTCGCGCTGGCGCGCAACCTCGACGAGCTGCTCGACGCGATCGACGGTCCGCCGCTGCTGCTGGTGCTGGACGGCATCACCGACCCGCACAACCTGGGCGCCTGCCTGCGCGTGGCCGACGGTGTCGGCGCGCATGCCGTGATCGTGCCGAAGGACCGCGCGGTCGGCCTGAACGCCACCGCCGCCAAGGTGGCCAGCGGCGCCGCCGAGACCGTGCCCTACATCACGGTGACGAACCTGGCGCGCACGCTGCGCGAACTGAAGGAACGCGACATCTGGCTGATCGGCACGTCCGACGATGGCGAAAAAGGCCTGTACGAAGCCGACTTCACGGGGCCGACGGCGCTGGTGATGGGCTCCGAAGGCGAGGGCATGCGCCGTCTCACGCGCGAAACGTGCGACATGCTGGTGAGCATCCCCATGTTCGGTTCGGTCGAGAGCCTGAACGTGTCGGTCGCGTCGGGCGTGTGCCTGTACGAGGCGCGCCGCCAGCGGATCGCCAAAGAGGGCTGACGCCCCGCGACGCCTTCAAGCCTGCCCTTGCAGCCCGCGCCGGGCAGCCCGTCCAGGCGGCCGGGCTGCCCGGCGCGGTCACCATGGCGGGCATCCTGCAAGCCGCTTGCCGATGCGCTACCATCGTGGTTCGATCGTCATTGCGTCCATCCATGTTCCGCCACCTGCGCCAAGACATCCGCAGCATCATCGAACGCGATCCCGCCGCCCGCAATGCCTGGGAGGTGCTGACGTGTTACCCCGGCCTGCATGCGATCATCGCGCACCGCTGGGCGCACTGGTGCTGGACACATGGGCTGAAATGGCCCGGTCGCTTCATCAGCGCACTGGCGCGCATCGCCACCGGTATCGAGATCCACCCCGGCGCCACGATCGGCCGGCGCGTGTTCATCGACCATGGCTTTGGCGTGGTCGTGGGTGAAACGGCGCAGATCGGCGACGACTGCACGATCTACCAGGGCGTCACGCTGGGCGGCACGTCGCTGTCGCAGGGGAAGAAACGCCATCCCACGCTGGAGCGTGGCGTGATCGTCGGAGCCGGCGCCAAGGTGCTGGGCAGCTTCACGGTGGGCGAGTATGCCAAGGTGGGCTCGAATGCCGTGCTGCTGAAACCGGTGCCGCCCGGCGCGACGGCGATCGGCAATCCTGCCCATATCGTGCAGAAGCACGACGGCAACACGCAGCGCCTGTTCGCGGCCTATGGCGTCACGCCGAACGGCGACGATCCCCTGTCGAAGGCGTTGCACGGCCTGATCAACCACGCGGCCGCGCAGGAGCGGCAGATCGAGCGCATCGTGGCGCTGCTGAAGGAAAACGGCTTGCCATGCGCGGAGATCGAATCCATCGGCAAGCCCGACCCCGCCCAGCTGAACAAGCTGGTCGACTGAACAGATTGAGAAAACCGAGAACACCGAGGAGATGCGATGACCGATGCAGCAAATACCCCCGCAGCCGATGCGCCATCCGACACACTGGACCCGTTCGAGATCCGCGTGCTGGCCGTGCTGGCGGAGAAGGAAGCGCTGACGCCGGATAACTACCCGATGTCGCTGAACGCGCTGACCAACGGCTGCAACCAGCTGTCCAGCCGCGATCCCGTGATGCAGATTTCGGAAGACACGGTGGCCGATGTGCTGGCCCGGCTGACCGAGCGTCGCCTCGTCAATGCCGTGGCGGCGGCCGGTGCCCGCGTCACGAAATACGAGCATCGCATGCGCATCAAGTGGTCGCTCGAGCAGGACAAGCTGGCCGTGCTCGCGATCCTCATGCTGCGCGGCCACCAGACCGCCGGCGAGATCCGCACGCGCACGGGCCGCCTGCATGATTTTTCGTCGGTGGCGGACGTGGAAAGGGCGCTGCAATTCCTGATCGACAAGTACCCGCCGATCGTGGCGAAGCTGGCCCTGGCGCCGGGTACGAAGGAGCCACGCTACGGCCAGTTATTGGGCGGGGAAATCCAGCTGGCGCGGGAAGAGGCGGGATATGGCACGGCCGCCGTGGCGCCGGGTGGCGCATCGCGCGGCGACCGCGTGGCGCAGCTGGAGCTGGAAGTGCAGCAGTTGCGCGCCGACTACGCGGCGCTGGCGGAGCAGTTTGAACAGTTCAAGCGGCAATTCGAATAATGGCCAACCCGGGGATGCAGTTCGAGCGGCAATGCGAATAACGGCCAACCCGGGGATGCAGTTCAAGCGGCAATGCGAATGAACCGCTGGCTGGAGATGCGGCTCAGGCGGCGATGCGAATGGAAGGCGCCGATGGCGTGCCGGCCGCGGCGATGCCGCGCAGCTCGGCCAGCCCGTCGGCCAGCGGGAACGCCTCGCCGGCCAGCAGTGCGCCCACGAGGCCGATGGCCAGCTTCAGCGCCGCATTGGCCACGGTGCCGCAGCGGAACGGCAGGATCAGCCGGTAGCGGCCCGGCATCTTCGGCACACCGCCGACAAAACCCATCATCACTTCGTCGCCGGTCAGGCGGTGCAGTTCGATCGCCACGCTCTGGATGAGGCGCGCCAGCTGCAGGCCGCGGCCCGGCGCGTCCACGTCGTCTCCCACCACGCCGATCAGGCTGCGCCCTTGCCGCAGGCCTGGCAACGCCGTCTTCAGGCTGGTTCGCAGGCGCTGCATGTCGCTGGCGGAATACGGGGCAGGGTGACCGAGGTCGAGAATGCTCAGCAGGCAAGGCTCGGTGCAGTAACGGTTGGCGCCGTCGAGATAACGCTGGTCGATTATGTTCATATTATTCACCATCCTCTAAAACAACAGCCAACGCGAGACCGGGAGGTCTGGCGCTGGCGGAATGGTTGCCATTATCTCAATTGGCGGCGGCGGCCGGCATCGGTGCGGGTCTGGTAGCGCTGTAAGACGAGGCTTACAGCTGAGCTGCATCCGCTAGCCTTCCTCGCGGCGGCGGCGCAGCCAGATGGCGCCGGCGATCATGGCGATGCCGGCCAGTGCGCCGCCGATCATCTCGGGCGTCGCCACGGCTGCCCACGACGACTGGAAGATCATGTCGAACGCCGCCACGGGCCCCCGGGTGTTGGCCGTGACATCCATGTCGCGCGCCCTGTGGGCCACGTCGCTGGCCATCAGCCACGTACCCGGCATGACGCCGATCAGCAGGCGGGAAATGAGCTTTTCGATCAGCCACTGCGGATGGATCGCGACCTGCAGGCCCTTCTGCATCCACACGACGAAGATCATCGCCGCCAGCGGCACGCCCACGGCCCACAGCAAGACCTTCGAGCGCGCCCAGGCGGAAACGAGCAGCAGCCATCCCACGGTGGGCAGCGCCCACAGCGCATACACCGGCAACAGCGACAACATCTTCAGCGGGCCAAGCCAGAACTGCGGGTGCGACAGTACCAGCGGGAATACATTGACACCCTTGAAGGCAAGGGCGGTCATGCCGATGCCGGTCAGGATCAGCGAGGTCGCCAGTTCCACCGCGATCATCAGCAGCGGAATGCCGATCAATGCCAGCGCGGCCTTCGACAGCACGGTCTCCGCATCCGATACCGGCAGCGATTTCCAGAACAGGATGCTGCGGTCGCGCCGCTCGTCGTACAGCGCGCCGAGGCTGTAGAAGAACACCATGAAGGCGAGCGCCAGGTAGACTGGCGCCGCGCCCACGGGCGACAGGGCGACGATTCCCTCGGCGAGGCGCTGTTGCTGTTGTTCGCCGAGTTCGATGGTGGCCCCGGCGACGGAAGTCGTCACCCCGTCGACGTGGATCGTGGCGTTGTGGCCGGTGACGGCCACCCCCAGCACGATCACGATCATCAGGGCGGACAGGGCCAGCGGCACCCAGGTCAGCATGCCCTTGTGCTCCCACATCTCGCGGCGCAGCAGCCATTGCATCGTTTTCGCGTTCATTCGTAGCTCCCTTTCATGCTGGCGACGAACAGGTCCGCCACGCTGGGCGTGCGCACTTCGCCGAGGTTTTCAAGCTGCTGCTTCGGCACGCCGTCGAACAGCATCACGCTCTTGCCGAACACAGTGCGCTGTGTCAGCGGCTGCAGCGCGGCGGCCGCCGCGGCGTGCTGCGGGTGCACCATCACCTCGCTGTAGCGTTCGCCGATCTCTTCCATCGACGCGGCCAGCGCAATGCGGCCTTCGCGGATGAACAGCACGTCGCTGAGAATGTGTTCCACTTCCTCGATCTGGTGGGTGGTGATGACGATCGTCTTGTGCTCGTCGAAGTAATCTTCCAGCAGGTTCTGGTAGAAGCTCTTGCGGTACAGGATGTCCAGCCCCAGCGTGGGTTCGTCCAGCACGAGCAGCTTCGCGTCGATCGCCATCACGAGCGCCAGGTGGAGCTGCACGATCATGCCTTTCGACATGGCGGCCACGCGCATGCCGGGTGCCAGCTTCGTGCCGGCGATATAGCGCTCGGCCTTGGCGCGGTCGAAGCGCGGGTGGATGCCGGCCACGAAATCGATCGCGTCCTTCACCTTCAGCCAGCGGGGCAGGATGGCCACGTCGGCGATGAAGCACACGTCTTTCATCAGCTCGTCGCGGTGCGTACGCGGATCGAGGCCCAGCACGGACAGTTCGCCATCGAACTGGCACAGGCCCAGGGCCGCCTTCAGCGTGGTGGTCTTGCCGGACCCGTTCGGGCCGATCAGGCCGACGATGCGACCCGGCTGCACGTCGAAGCTCAAGCCGTCGAGCGCGGTGCTCTTGCCGTAGCGCTTGACGAGGTTGCGGGCGGTGATGACGGCGCTCATGGGGCACTCCCCGGCTGCGTGGCGTGCAGCAGCTGTGCCACGTCCAGCCCGAGCCGGCGGATGCGTTCCATCATCGCCGGCCACTCCTCGCGCAGGAAGCGCTCGCGTTCGGATGCCAGCAGTTTTTCCACCGCGCCTTCGGTTACGTACATACCCACCCCCCGTCGTTTTTCCACCAAGGTTTCGTCGACCAGCTCCTGATAGGCCCGCGATACGGTAATCGGGTTCAGCTGGTAATCGGCCGCCACCTGCCGCACCGACGGCAGGGCGTCGCCGGGCTTGAGCAGGCCATCGAGCATCATGCCGATCATCCGCTCCTTCAACTGGCGGTAGATCGGCGCATTGTCATTCCACATACATGGGTCCTCCCGTATCGGTGCATTATTCAAGTGGTGATGTAGTAAACTATAACACCAAATCTGGCGCACGCAAGATCTGGCGAAAAAATCATGCGCTTGAGCGACCCGAACGGCGTCGCTACCGGCCCCAGGTGGTGCCGGGCGGCCCTTTGCACGTGCCGAAACATCTTTATTCGGCCAAAACAGAGATATTCCGCGTAAATATATCGGTCATTTATCCCCGTGATTATCGGCGCAAAGCCGCATATTTACACGGATCGATATTTCAACGATTACAATAAAAATATCCTGGCAAAAAAATATAACCAGCCGGAAATACGTAGTAATACGCATCGCAAAATTCGCAATTGCGCACTGCAAAAAACGCGTGCTATATTGTTTCCACAGATGGAGTCTCGTTGACATTTCCCGGGTAATTACGAGGAGATGCCGCGGCTTCGCCATTCATTGCCAGTGCAGCGCCTCTCTCAGTCGGGAGCACTGCCGCCCACGATTATTCGATAATCAGCGATTCTTATTACAGATGCGTGGGATGAGGGGCTGGCGCGTACGACTGATAATCGATTCGAACGCGTGTGCCATGAATATCCATCACCTCAAGCAAGATATCCCGGCAGGGATTGTGGTTTTTCTCGTTGCCCTGCCTTTATGCCTCGGCATTGCCCTGGCCTCCGGTGCGCCCTTATTTTCGGGGATTATCTCGGGCATCATCGGAGGCATTATCGTCGGGCTCCTCAGCGGCTCGCATACCAGCGTCAGCGGCCCTGCCGCGGGCCTTGCCGCCGTCGTGCTGGCATCCATCACGAAACTCGGCGCCTTTGAAATCCTGCTGGCATCCATCGTGATCGCCGGCTTCCTGCAGCTGGCCATGGGCATCGCCCGCGCCGGCTTCATCGCCAACTATGTGCCGTCCAACGTCATCAAGGGCCTGCTGGCCGCCATCGGCGTGCTGCTGATCCTGAAGCAGATCCCGCATGCGCTCGGCTACGACGCCAACAACGCCGACGAATACTCGTTCTTCCAGGCGAACGGCGAAACCACGTTCTCGGCCCTCGGCAGCGCCCTGGGCAGCATCACCCCGGGCGCGGTCATCATCGCGGCGCTGTCGATGCTGGTGCTGCTGTACTGGGACCGTACCCCGTTGAAGAACGTGAAGCTGCTGCCCGCGCCGCTGTTCGTCGTCGTGCTGGGCGTGTCGCTGCACCTGCTGTTCAGCCGTTTCGCCCCGGGCCTGAGCCTGGAGCAGTCGCACCTGGTGGAGATTCCCCCGGTCGACGTGGGCAACCTCGGTGCCTACCTGAACTTCCCCGAGCTGCGCCATTTCGCCAATCCGGACGTGTGGTTCGTGGGCGCCACGATCGCCATCGTGGCGTCGCTGGAAACGCTGCTGAACGTGGAAGCGGTGGACAAGGTCGACCCGCAGAAGCGTGAAACGCCGCCGAACCGCGAGCTGGTGGCGCAGGGCGTCGGCAACATCTTCGCCGGCCTGCTCGGTGGCTTGCCGCTCACCTCCGTCATCGTACGCAGTTCCGTGAATGTGCAGACGGGTAACGCTACCAAGGCCTCCGCCGTGATCCACGGCCTGCTGCTGCTGGCCGCCGTGCTGGTGCTGAGCCCCGTGCTGAACCAGATCCCGCTGGCCGCGCTGGCCGCGATCCTGATCATGACCGGCTACAAGCTGGCGAAGGTTTCGCTGTTCCGCGACATGTACGTGAAGGGCGCCTCGCAGTTCGTGCCGTTCGTGATCACCGTGGCGGCGATCGTGTTGACCGACCTGCTGATGGGCGTGATCATCGGCCTGGCCGCCAGCCTGTTCTACCTGCTGCGCAGCAATTTCCGCAACCCGTTCGCGATCGAGCAATACCGCCTGCACATCGGCGAAGTGATCAAGATGGAATTGCCGAACCAGGTGTCGTTCCTGAACAAGGCCACGATCAAGACGGCGCTGTGGGAAGTGCCGCCCGGCTCGAAAGTGCTGATCGACGCGACCAATGCCGACTACATCGACAACGACGTGCTGGAAACGATCGAAGACTATCGCGTGGCCGCTTCCGGGCGCGATGTGCAACTGAACGTGATCGGCCTGCGCGACGAGTACAGCCTGGCCGATCCGATCCAGTTCGTGCCGGCGCTGGACAAGGAAACCCAGACGAGGCTGCAGCCCGAGGAGGTGCTGCAACTGCTCAAGGATGGCAACGAGCGCTTCCAGGCTGGCCGGTGGATCAAGAAATACTACCTGCACCAGGTCGACGCCACGGCCGGCGGGCAGCACCCGATGGCCGTGGTGGTCAATTGCATCGATTCGCGCACGTCGCCGGAAATCATCTTCGATGCCGGCCTGGGCGACCTGCTGACGATCCGCATCGCCGGCAACGTGATCAGCGACGAGATCATCGGCAGCCTGGAGATCGCCCACAAGCTGGGCGCCAAGCTGATCGTCGTGAAAGGGCACTCCAGCTGCGGCGCGATCGGCCTGGCGCTGAAGAACGTGGATGCGCACAGCATCGGCACGATCACCGGCAAGATCCAGACGTCGATCTGGCAATGCCAGTGCGCCAGTCATGCCACTTCGGGCGCTGCCGCACCGGTGGGCGCCGAATTGCTGGAGCAGGTCACGCGGCAGAATGTGGAGAATTCGCTGGCCGAGATCATCAACGGCAGCGAGTACCTGCGCGATTGCATCGCGCGGGGCGAGATGGGCCTGATCGGCGCCTACCACGACATCGCCACGCGTACCGTGGAGTTCGGCGAGCTGGTGACGCCGGACCGGTTCGACCGCTACCGTTCCGACCGGGCCGGGCTGGCCGCCTGATCCGGCAAACCAGCCGCTTCCAGCGCATTCGACGTGGCGGCACCGCTTGCCGTGTTGTCGAGGATGCACCAGGAGCCGGGGTGCCGCGCCAGCCAGGCGCGCACCTCGTCCATCCGTTCCGGCGTATAGCGCGAGTAGTAGATGCGCGGGTTGCCATGCAGCCGCACGTAGGCCGGTGCGGCGGTCGGTTCGAACGCGCCGCTGTAGCCGACCACCGGATCGGCCAGCACGCGCGTGATCCCGGCCTGCCGCAGCAGGGTCGTCGCCTCGGGCGTGAACCAGGTGGCGTGCCGCGCCTCGCAGGCGATCATGCAGCCGAAGCGTTGTTGCAGCGCGGCGAACAGCGCACCGGCGGCGGCGGCATCCAGTGCCAGGCTGGGCGGCAACTGCACCAGCACGGCGCCGAGCCTGTCGCCCAGCGCACCGGCTTCCCCCGCGAAGCGGGCCAGCAGGTCGTCGACGCCGTGCAGCCTTGCCTCGTGCGTAATGGTGCGCGGCAGCTTCACCGCGAAGCGGAAATGCGGCGGCGTGGCGGCGGCCCAGCGTTCATAGGTCTTGGGTTGATGGGGGCGGTAAAAGCTGGTATTGATCTCGACCGCGTTGAAGACGGCGGCATAGCGTTCCAGCTGGCTGCCCTCGGCCGGGAAGGCATGCCAGGTCTCGCGCGGCAGGCTCCAGCCGGCCGTGCCGATATGGGCGGAAAGAGATGTGGAAGATGGGTTCATGACCCAACGGTACGCCGCCCGCCGCGGGGCGACCGTTCGCTTGCGCACACGGCCCGGCGGCACATATCTGTTACGCCACCTGTTACATTATTTGACACATTTCCAGCCTCGATCGGCTATCATCGCCCGTCTTTGTCATGAGAGGAAGGGTGCCGACGATGTCTCGAGCACGCAGGATGCTGTTGATCGCGCCGCTGGCCGCGGCTGCCTTGCTGGCGGGCTGCGCCAGCATCACGGGCCCGCGCGAAGTGGAGGTCCCGCTGGAGCGGCTGCAGCGCGGCCTGGAGGAACGCTTCCCCATGCAGCAGCGAGCGCTGGGTGTCTTCGAACTGCAGCTGTCCCGGCCGCAGCTGTCGATCCTGCGCGATAACGACCGGCTGGCGTTGTCCACCACGGTTGCCGTCACTTCGCCGTTGTCGCGGCCGTTGCAGGGCAACGTGGCGCTGTCCGGGCGGCTGCAGGTCGACAATGTACGCAACGCGGTCGTGCTGAGCGACGCGCGGATCGAGGGCTTCTCCATCGACGGTACCGATGCGGGCACGCGGGGCCAGCTGGCGGCCGCGGCCAATGTCGTCGTCGAACGTCTTGTGCGCGACGTGCCGGTGTATCACTTCCGCCCGGATGAACTGCGCTATCTCGGCGTGCAATACATACCGACGACGATCCATACGACGCGCCAGGGCTTGAGCATTCGCTTCGAGCCCGTCAAGTGATACCGGTGATTGCCTTGCAGCTCGTAAGTTGCACTGGGGAATCGGAATCCCTACAATAAGCGCCGGGTGAACAGGTGGAGAATGCGATGATGGTCGGAATCGGGCTGCACGTGCTGGTGGCGATCTTTTTCGCCGTGCACGCGATCCGCAGCCGGCAGCAGACGGTCTGGCTGATGATCCTGTTCGTGTTTCCGCTGTTGGGCAGCCTCGCGTATTACCTCGGCATCTACTTGCCGGCATTGCGGGGCGATAGCGGCGCGCGCACGGAGGTGGGCGGTGCGGACACGGCATTCGTTCCCGCGCGTGAACTGCGCGATGCCCAGGCTGCCGTTGCATTCACCCCCACGGTACAGAACCAGATTCGCCTTGCCAATGCCCAGCTCGAGGCCGGCGATGCGGCAGGTGCCGCCGCCACGTTCGCCACCTGCCTGCAAGGCGCCTTCGCCGCCGATCCGGATATCCGCCTGGGTGCCGCCCGCGCCAGCCTGGCGTGCGGCCGTCAAGCCGAGGCGCTGGCGCACCTGGAACGGTTGCGGCGCACCGATCCGCATTTTCGCCCCGAACAAACGAGCTTGCTGATGGCCCGCGCGCTCGGCGTGGCCGGCCAACGCGACGCCGCCCGGGCCGAGTTCGAAGCGGCCGTGCATCGCCATGGCAGCTTCGAGGCCAAGGTCGAGTTCGCGATCTGGGCGGTGGATGCGCGCGAATTCCAGCTGGCGCACCGGCTGCAGAACGACCTGCAGTCGACGATGGACCGCTGGAACCGTCACACGCATGCGATGAACCTGCCACTGATCCGCCGGCTGGAGGCGGCGTTTGCCGGCGTGCCGCGCCAGCATTAGCATCCGGCGCACCCCGGTCAGGAAAGGGTGCTGCGCAGCAGCTTGTAGGCAGCCAGCCTTTCCTTCAGCCCCACCGTGCCGCCGTTGATGCGCCGCGTGATTTCCACGAAATCTTCCAGGTCGTCATCCGGCTTGTCGTGGTCGGCCAGCGCGTTCAGGCCGCGGCTGTCCCAGAACCATGCGGCCGACAGCGCCGCCACTTCCTTCGACACCAGCCGCTCGGGCGCTCCCACCAGGTCGAGGCCCAGCGCTTCGCCGGCCTGCTGGTAGTTGCTGCGGCCGGTCAGCTGGATGAGGCCGCGGCCACGGAAACGGAAGCCGTCGCCGCTCGCCTCGTCGCCATTGCCCATTCGCCGCGCATACACGAAATTGGCCAGCCGTTCCGGGTTCTGCACGAACGGCGTGGCGCTGGCCACGCTCGGGAACCGCTTCGGCCAGACGGCCATCAGCCGCGCGGGCGTGCGGTAGAACAGCGATTCCTCCAGCCGGTTGAAGTGGCCGGATTCATGGCTGGTTTGCGCGAGAAACGCGCACACACGATCGCGCGTGGTGATGTGGAAGCGGCCCAGTGCACTGTCGAGCGCGGTCGCCCAGTCGTCCGCGTCGGCGCAGTCGGGGTATACCCGTCGTAAAGTTTCCGACAGGTTCATTTCTCCATTCAGCATGATGGCTCCTCAGGACTGCCGGGCAAGTCCGTCGCTGCGGCCCGGCTCGTTATCGTTATTCCATCATCCAGCTTATTTCGTGGCGCGCATATTTCAAGTAACCTCGCTATTCTTCGCGAGGAATACCACATTGAGCCAGCCATCGTCCACATCGCTGTCGCGCTACCTGCTGACCCAGGCCTACAACAATGCGTGGTCCGACCATCGGCTGCTGCGCGCCTGCAATACCCTGTCGCAAGCCGATTTCGAGGACGCGACACGCACCAGTTTCTTCCCCAGCATCCGCTACACGCTGAACCATAACCTGGGCGTACAGCGCTTTTACCTAGATGCGCTGTGGCGCAACTTGCGCGGCGAGCCGCCACATCCGGACTACGAAACGTTCTTTGAACCGGAAGAGCCGTATGCCACCTGTGCCGCGCTGTGGCAGGCGCAGCGGGAAAGCAACGATTCGCTGATCGCGTATTGCGCCAAGCTGACCGACGACGCACTGGACGCCATCGTGGTCATCGACCGGGGCGACACGTTGCAAACCGACACCCGCCAGCGGCTGCTGGCGCACCTGTTCCAGCATCAGATCCATCATCGCGGACAAGTCCACGCGATGCTGGCCGGCACCCCGGCGGAGCCGCCACAGCTCGATGAGTTCTATTCGTCAGGCGAGGCCGATTTACGCGCGCAGGATTTTGCCGAGCTGGGGTGGACCGAGCAACAAGTCTGGCGATAATGCAAAACAGGGGACGTACCCCTGTTTTCAGGAAATTTTGTCTTCAAAACGAAATTTCCTCTAAACCAGGGTACGTCCCCAGTTTTGAAGCAATGCAAGATGCTGGTGCCGGGCAAAACTGGGGACGTACCCCTGTTTGCCGGCAACATCGGTGGGTCAGGTCTACAAAATTTCCGCTAAACCAGGGTACGTCCCCGGTTTCGGTTCAATGCAAGATGCTGCCGTCGAGCGCATGGCGCGTGATCGCGCCATCGTCGCCGATGGCGATCCAGCCGCCGCGCGGCGGTGAAGCTTCCGGCTCCCAGTCGGGCAGCACGTAGCGCAGCTTGCCGTCCACGGCATGCAGGGCAGGGCGGTGGGTATGCCCGTGGATCATCACGGTGGCATCCGTTTGCGCGAAGACGGTGGCGATCGCTTCCGGCGTCACATCCATGATCTCGTACGATTTTTTGCCCTGATCCTTGCGGCTGTTGTCACGCAGGCCGGCGATGATCGCCTTGCGCTGCGCCAGCGGCATTGCCAGGAATTGCCGTTGCCAGGCGCTCTCGCGCACCTGTGCGCGGAATGCCATGTATTTCGTATCGTCAGTGCATTGGGCATCGCCGTGCACGAGCACGATGCGGCGGCCATGGTCTTCGATGACCCAGGTTTCCGGCAGCAGCGTAACGCCCGCGGTGGAGGCGAAACGCTCGCCGACAAGGAAATCGCGGTTGCCGGCGATCCAGAAGATGTCGACGCCGCTATCGGCCAGCCCGCGCAGCGCGGCGGCGATACGGGTGTTGAAAGCATCGGCGAGGTCGTCGTCGCCGGCCCAGTATTCGAACAGGTCGCCCAGCAGGTAGAGCTGCCGGGCGGAGCGGGCCCGCTCGTGGACGAAGCGCAGGAACGCTTCGGTCAGGGCGGGCCGGTCGACCTGCAGGTGCAGGTCGGAGACAAACAAGATCAAGATGCGAGGCCCGGTGAATTACGCGGCTTCGACCTTTTCGATGATCACGTCTTCCACCGGCACGTCGGCGAACATGCCGCTGCGCGTGGTTTTCACCTTGCGGATTTCATCGACGACTTCCTTGCCTTCGGTGACCACGCCGAACACGGCATAGCCCCAGCCATCCTGGCCCGGGTAGTCGAGGAAGCTGTTGTTCTTCACGTTGATGAAGAATTGCGCGGAAGCGGAGTGCGGTGCCGACGTGCGGGCCATCGCCAGCGTGTAGGGCTCGTTCTTCAGGCCGTTCTTGGCTTCGTTTTCCACGGTCTGGTCGGCAGGCTTTTGCTTCATGCCCGGTTCGAAACCACCGCCCTGGATCATGAAGCCATCGATCACGCGGTGGAAGATCGTGTTGTCGTAGTGGCCGGCCTTGGCGTAGTTCAGGAAGTTCTCGACGGTCTTCGGCGCCTTTTCGGCATCCAGCTCGGCAACGATCTTGCCCTTGTTCGTGGTGATGGTAATGGTGGTCATTGTGCTTTCCTGTTGTTTGGGAAGTGTTCGGAAAAGGGCCGCGATCTTACCGCAGCCGATGGCAAAACGCTATTTTACTGTGCCGGCGCCGGCACCGCTTCGGCTGGTGCTTCCGGCGCCGGGGTTGCCACCGGTTCCGGTTGCGGCTCTGCCGATGCTTCGGCCTGCGCAGCCTGCCCCGGTGCCGGCTTCGGCGTGATCGGCTTCTTCAGCAAGGTGGCCGACTTGATGACGATCGGCGTGACCGGCACGTTCTGGAATACAAAGCTTTTATCGTCCACCAGCACGCCCTTGATCTTGTCGACCACTTCGTACCCCGAAATGACGCGGCCGAACACCGTGTAGCCGACGCCGTCGAAGTTCGGGTAGTCGAGCGCCATGTTGTCGGCCACGTTGATGAAGAATTGCGACGTGGCGGAGTTCGGATTGTCCATGCGCGCCATGGCGACCGAGTATGTCACGTTGTTCAGGCCGTTCTTCGATTCGCTGGGAATCGGCGGGCGGGTCGGCTTGCCCTTCAGGTCCTTCGTGTAGCCGCCGGCCTGGATCATGAAGCCGTCGATCACGCGGTGGAAGATCGTGTCCTTGTAAAAACCGCTCTTCACGTAAGCAAGGAAGTTCGCCGTGGACTTCGGCGCCTTGTCCTGGTTCAGTTCCAGCACGATCTCGCCGGCGGTCGTCTTCAGGGAAACCTGCGGATTGGCAGCGAACACGGAACCGGACAGCAGCAGCCCGGCAATCACCGTTCCGTACGACACCTTATTGTTCAGCTTATTGTTGTGCATGTTCCTGTCTTTCTGTTGCGGTTGGATATTGAGCCCAGCACATTTTAACAATGCTATACTTGGCGACCGCTCCATTCTAGACCGTCTTGGGTGGAACGAAGAACACCAGAAATAAGAATAGAAACACGAACGCGGTAACAGAACTACAGCAGAAACGAAAGCAGAACTACCGAGGGTCTGTCCGGCTTCCCAGGCGAACGAGAAACCCGGCGCGGCGTGCAAGCCGGTGCCCGGCTTTCTCATTGCGCGCTGGCGGTGGCATTCGCAAAGAATAAGAGTCCGATGAGCAACTTAAAGATCTATAACACGCTGGCGCGCGACAAGCAGACGTTCACTCCGATCGAGTCCGGCAAGGTCCGCATGTATGTCTGCGGTATCACGGTCTACGATTACTGCCACGTGGGCCACGCGCGCATGATGATGGCGTTCGACGTGATCTACCGCTGGCTGACGACATCGGGCTACGATGTGCAATACGTGCGCAACGTGACGGACATCGACGACAAGATCATCCGCCGCGCGGTCGACAACAACGAATCGGTCCGCGCGCTGACGTCGCGTTTCGAGCGCTACATGGATGAAGACACGACCGCGCTGGGCATTCTGCCGCCGACGAACGTGCCGCACGCCACCGAATATGTGCCGCAAATGCTGTCGATCATCGAGCAGCTGGAAGCGAAAGGCCTGGCCTACCAGGGCGAGGACGGCGACGTGAACTACGTCGTGCGCGGCTTCGAAGGCTACGGCAAATTGTCCGGCAAGTCGCTCGACGACCTGCGCGCCGGCGAACGCGTGGACGTCAACACCGGCAAGCGCGATCCGCTCGACTTCGTGCTGTGGAAGGCATCGAAGGAAAGCGAACCGGCCGAAGTGAAATGGCAATCGAAGTGGGGCAGTGGCCGCCCGGGCTGGCACATCGAGTGCTCGGCGATGGCCTGCGCGCTGCTGGGCGAACAGTTCGACATCCACGGCGGTGGCCAGGATCTGCAGTTCCCCCACCACGAAAACGAAATCGCGCAATCGGAAGGCGCGTTCGGCAAGCCGCTGGCGAACTACTGGGTCCATAACGGCTTCGTGCGCGTCGATAACGAGAAGATGTCGAAGTCGCTCGGCAATTTCTTCACGATCCGCGACGTGCTGAAAAAGTTCGACGCCGAAGTGGTGCGCTTCTTCATCCTGCGCGCCCATTACCGCAGCCCGCTGAATTATTCCGACGTGCATATCGACGACGCGCGCGGCGCCCTCACGCGCCTGTACACGGCGCTCGATGGCGTCGAAGGCGATGGCGCGGCACTGGACTGGAACGAAGACCACGCGAAGCGCTTCGCGGAAGCCATGGACGACGATTTCAACACGCCCGTCGCCGTGGCCGTGCTGTTCGAGCTGGCATCCGAAGTCAATCGCTCGAAGTCGCCGGAAGCGGTGCGCCAGCTGCAAGGCCTGGCCGGCGTGCTGGGCCTGCTGGAACGCAGCCCACAGGCATTCCTGCAGGCCGGTGTGGCCGATGCGTTCGGCGAAGCGTCCATTGCGGAAGCGATCGCTGCCCGTGCGGCGGCGAAGAAGGCGCGCGACTTCGCGCAGGCGGACAAGATCCGCGCCGACCTGCTGGCTGCCGGCGTCGTCCTCGAAGACAAGCCCGACGGTACGACGAACTGGCGCCGCGCATAATGGCTCTCCAGTCCAGGGACAAATCGGGCGGCGCGGGCCGCCAGGTGGCCGTGCCGCCATACTGGGAAGAGGCGAAGGCCGAACTGATGCGGCGCGACCGCATCATGAACAAGCTCATTCCCCAGTTCGGCGACCTGCACCTGGTGGGGCACGACGACCCGTTCACCACCCTGGCACGCTCGATCGTCAACCAGCAGGTCACGCCCAAGGCCGCCAACGCGGCATGGCAAAAGCTGCTGCTGGCGATCCCGAAGTTCACGCCCGCGCTCGTCATCAAGGCCGGCGCGGTGGAGCTGGCCGCCTGCGGCCTCTCGAAGCGCAAGACCGAATACATCCTCGACCTGGCCGACAATTTCAAGGCAAGGAAAGTGCATGCCGGCGAATGGCACCAGATGGAGGATGAAGCCGTCATCGCGGAGCTGGTCCAGATTCGCGGCATCACGCGCTGGACAGCGGAAATGTTCCTGATCTTTAACCTGCTGCGGCCGAACGTGCTGCCGCTGGATGACCCGCGCCTGATCGCGGGCATCAGCCACAACTATTTTTCCGGGGAGCCTGTTTCGCGCAGCGACGCGCGCGAAGTGTCGGCGAACTGGGAACCGTATCGCACCGTTGCTACCTGGTATTTGTGGCGTAGCCTCGATCCTGTTCCGGTAGAATAGCCAAAAAATTCTGAAGCCTCGCCCGCTCCCGCCTGCGCGAGCGCGCCCTGGGTTCATACTCTCGGAGGACCAATGACCAAAACTACTTTCCTCAATTTTGAACAGCCCATCGCGGAGCTCGATTCCAAGATTGAAGAGCTGCGCTTCGTGCAGGACGATTCGGCCGTCGACATTTCGGAAGAAATCGACCGCCTGGCCAAGAAGAGCCAACAACTGACCAAGGACATCTACGCCAAGCTGACGCCATGGCAGGTGTCGCAGATCGCCCGCCATCCGCAGCGGCCGTACACGATGGATTACGTGAACGAGATCTTCACCGACTTCCACGAGCTGCACGGCGACCGCACGTATGCCGACGACCAGTCGATCGTCGGCGGCCTGGCCCGCTTCAATGGCCAGCCCTGCATGGTCATCGGCCACCAGAAGGGGCGCGACACGAAGGAGCGCGCACTGCGCAACTTCGGCATGCCCAAGCCGGAAGGCTACCGCAAGGCCATGCGCCTGATGAAGGTGGCCGAGAAGTTCAACCTGCCGATCTTCACGTTCGTCGACACGCCTGGCGCGTTCCCCGGCATCGACGCCGAAGAGCGCGGCCAGTCCGAGGCGATCGGCCACAACCTCTATGTGATGGCCGAACTGAAGGTGCCGCTGATCGCCACGATCATCGGCGAAGGCGGCTCCGGCGGCGCGCTGGCGATCGCCGTGGGCGACTCCGTGCTGATGCTGCAATACGCCACGTATTCCGTGATTTCGCCGGAAGGCTGCGCATCGATCCTGTGGAAGACGGCCGAGCGCGCGTCCGAAGCCGCCGAAGCCCTCGGCCTGACCGCCCACCGCCTGAAAGCCATGGGCCTGGTCGACAAGATCGTGTCCGAACCGCTGGGCGGCGCCCACCGCGACCCGAAGGAAATGGCCCGCCTGCTGAAACGCGCGCTGGCCGACTCGCTGCGCCAGTTCCAGGGCGTCAAGACGAAAGACCTGCTGGACGCCCGCCACCAGAAGCTGATGAGCTACGGCAAGTTCAAGGAAACGACCTTGCCGGAATAATTCCCAGCAAAAAAACTTGCTTCAAAAATGGGGACGGACCCCATTTTCCGAGAAACATTGCTTGGAAAATGGGGTCCGTCCCCATTTTGTTTTTTTGCCACGTTTATGAATCCGCGCCATTCCGATCTCGCTACCGTATTTTCCACCGCACTGTCCGCGCTGCCGCGCTCCCACGACCAGCCCATCGCCATTGCCTACAGCGGCGGCCTCGATTCCTCCGTCCTGCTGCACCTGGCCCATGCAAGCAGCGGTGAGGCGCCACTATTCGCCTTCCACATCCACCATGGCCTGAGCCCGAACGCGGATGCGTGGGAAGCCCATTGCGCGGCCGAATGCGCCAGGCTCGGCATCACGTTCGCAGCCCGCAGGGTCACGGTGGCGGACCGCAAGGCCGGCACCGAGGCGTCGGCACGGCAGGCGCGCTACGCGGCCCTGGGCGAGTTGTGCCGCGAGCATGGCGTCACGCTGCTGCTGACGGCCCACCACCTCGACGACCAGGCCGAAACGGTACTACTGCAACTGGCGCGCGGCGCGGGCCCCGCCGGCCTCTCCGGCATGGATGCGTTCAACACGGCGCCCGGCCTGCTGGGCAGCGACGACATCGTGCTTGCCCGCCCGCTGCTGGAAGCCTCGCGTGCGCAACTGGAAGCCTGCAAGCGCGAACACGAAATCGCGCACATCGACGACGAGTCGAACGCCGACACCCGCTACGCCCGCAACGCGCTGCGCCACACGGTGATGCCGGCACTCGCCGCGGCCTTTCCGGGCTTCCAGGAACGCTTTGCCCGCAGTGCCGCGCATGCGCGCGCCGCCCAGCGGCTGCTGACCGAGCTTGCCGAGCAGGATCTGCAGGCCGGGCTGGCGGAGGACAGCATCGCGGTCGACCAGCTGCGCGCGCTGGGCGAGGACCGCCGCAACAACCTGCTGCGCCACTGGTTCGGCGTGCGCGGCATCCGCATTCCTTCGGCCGCGTGGCTGGCCGAGATGGTCGCGCAATTGCTGGAGGCGCGCGAGGGTGCGGAGCTGCTCGTCTCGCACCCCGACTGCGAAGTGCGCCGCCACCGCGGCCGCGTGCACCTGGTGCCGAAGCCGAAAGACCTGGCCGGCGCCGAGGAGGATGAATACGACGAGCGCCCCGTCCAGCACTTCCGCTGGAACGGCGAAGCGTCGATCGCTTTCCCCGATTATGGCGGCACGCTGCATTTCGACCAGGCGGAGGAGGGGATCGCAGCCCAGTGGCTTCAGCAGCAGCAATTGACGATCTCGTTCCGTCGCGGCGGCGAACGTTTGAAGCTCGCGCCGAACCGCCCCACGCGCGGCCTGAAGCAGCATCACCAGGCCATGGGCACGCCGGCCTGGCAGCGCTCCCGCCTGCCCGTGGTCGGCATTCCGGGGCGATTGTTGTTTGCAGCGGGCATCGGCATGGATTGCCATTATGTCGCTGCCGGTTCGAATTTGAATGTGGTTTTGCGCTGGCAGGCAGAATAAAGTTTGGCGATTCGGCGGCTTTCTTATGAGCTTATGCCCTAAGTGTATGACTTCATTACTTTTTTGACTTGTTCTTTTGCATTGCAGCAGGTACAGTAAAGGGCTCCCTTACTTCAACCGATTGAAAAACGCAATGGCTTTAATCGTTCATAAATACGGCGGGACGTCGATGGGATCGACGGACCGTATCAAGAATGTCGCGCGGCGCGTCGCCAAATGGCACGATGCGGGACACCAGGTGGTGGTGGTGCCGTCGGCAATGTCCGGCGAAACCAATCGCCTGATCGCGCTGGCCAAGGAAATCCAGAATCCGCCCGACCCACGCGAACTGGACATGATCGCCTCGACCGGCGAACAGGTCTCCGTCGGCCTGCTGTCGATGGCCCTGCAGGCGATCGGCAAGGCTGCCGTCTCGTACGCGGGCTGGCAGGTCGGTATCAAGACCGACTCCGCGTTCACCAAGGCGCGCATCCAGTCGATCGACGACAAGCGCGTGCGCGCCGACCTGGACCAGAACAGGATCGTGATCATCACCGGCTTCCAGGGCGTGGATGAAAACAGCAACATCGCCACGCTGGGCCGCGGCGGTTCGGATACTTCGGCCGTGGCGATCGCCGCCGCGCTGAAGGCCGACGAATGCCTGATCTACACCGACGTGGACGGCGTCTACACGACCGACCCGCGCGTGGTGTCGGAAGCCCGCCGCCTGAAGAACATCACGTTCGAGGAAATGCTGGAAATGGCGTCGCTGGGCTCGAAAGTGCTGCAGACGCGTTCGGTGGAATTCGCCGGCAACTACCGCGTGCCGACCCGCGTGCTGTCGTCGCTGACCGACCCGCTGATGGACCTGGCCGAGGAAGCCAAGTCCGGTACCCTGATTTCGTTTGAGGAAGACAACATGGAACAAGCAGTCATCTCCGGCATCGCCTTCAACCGCGATGAAGCCAAAATCACCGTCATGGGCGTGCCTGACCGCCCGGGCGTGGCTTACCACATCCTGGGCCCGGTGGCCGACGCCAATATCGAAGTGGACATGATCATCCAGAACCAGTCCGTCGAAGGCAAGACCGACTTCACGTTCACCGTCTCCCGCAACGACTACAACAAGGCGCTGGAAGTGCTGGAAGGGCAGAAGGGCGAACTCGGCTTTGCTTCGCTGGTCGGCGACGCGAAAGTATCGAAGATCTCCGTCGTCGGCGTGGGCATGCGCAGCCACGTGGGCGTGGCCTCGCAGATGTTCCGCACGCTGGCCGACGAAAGCATCAACATCATGATGATCTCGACCTCCGAGATCAAGATTTCCGTGCTGATCGACGAGAAATACATGGAACTGGCCGTGCGCGCGCTGCACAAGGCATTCGAGTTGGAAAAAGAGTAAACATTTCAGAAAAAAACCGCCGATTTCCTTGACCAAACAGGTCCTGGCAATTACTATGGCGGGCATCTGATCTGACGCAGAAATGTTGCAGAAAAGATGATAGGTGAGTAATCATCTAGGAGACGTGGCCGAGTGGCCGAAGGCACTTCCCTGCTAAGGAAGCATATGGCTTATACCCGTATCGTGGGTTCGAATCCCACCGTCTCCGCCAGAACAAAGTAAAACGGCCTCCCCTGCGGGAGGCCGTTTTGCTTTGTTCCGGACGGATCGACGGTGGGATTCGAAGACCACGCGCCTGCAGGCGCGGGGGCTCTCCGAATCGCCCATCTGCTGGCGCTTTAGCGCCAGCCTCGCGCGCCGAGGGCGCGCGGCGTACGCATCATCTTTCGCCGAGGATGGCAGGACGGACGGATCGACGGTGGGATTCGAAGACCGGGCCCTGCCAAGCCCGGGCTCTCCGAATCGCCCATCTGCTGGCGCTTTAGCGCCAGCCTCGCGCGCCGAGGGCGCGCGGCGTATGCATCGTCTTTCGGCGAAGCCGGCAGGATGTACAAAGAAAATGACATCCCCTGCGGGATGTCATTTTCTTTGTACAGACCGACGACAGTAATTCGAAGACTGGATGCCTGCAACACAACCCCGCGCCGACGAATGAGCGCGATCGTGTCGACCAAGTCGTCCTCGTCAGTCGGGAAACTCGGTATCCAGGAACAGCGCTTCCACCTGCGTGCGTGCCCATGGCGTACGACGCAGGAACTTGAGGCTGGACTTCACGCTCGGGTCGCTTCGAAAGCAATTGATGTCGATGCGGCGACCCAGCTCATGCCAGCCATAGTGCTCGACCAGCCGGGTGAGCAAGGATTCCAGGGTAATGCCATTCAGGGATTGCACACGCATGTGAGAGGAAGTTGGGCGGACAGGCAGACAGTATAGCCGCGAGCCTCCACCAGCGGAACTTGTCGCCGGCGCTGCGGTCAACGATGGGGCCTCGGGCGTGGTGACGAGAATGCTTTTCAGCTGCGAATACGTACAAGTTCTCGCAGGGTACGGGGGAGCACCAGCACTAAGGCACGCAATCAACCGGCGAAAAATATCCCGGTCGCGCCGGGATAAGGATCTTTGCAAACGGGATTCACGGATGCCGAAGCGGCTTCGTGCAGCAACGCTTCGGGCGTGAATCCATGCCGGCCAGGGCCTGCTCAAATCACTTGGCGGCAGCGAGCGGGCTGTTCTTGACTGCCGACGTGAATTGCTCGACAGCCGCGTTCACATTGCCCTCGATCGCATCCGAAGCCTGTTTCGTCGCCTGGGTAAGCTGCTGATAGCCGGCATCCGCGCCGCCCAGTGCGGATTTGAACAAGGCGACGGCTTTCTCGCTGCCGGCCGGGGCGTTCTTGCTTACCTGGTCGACCAGCGAAATGACGTTGCGGTTTGTTTCCAGGGCTTGCTCCCGGGCGACCTTCGTGAACTCGGCAGCGGTACCGGCAGCGATCGACGACACCTGGCGGCCGTAAGCCACGGCTTTTTCAGCAGCAGGCTGGACCTGGGCGGTGCTCAGCGAGAAAAATTCTTGCGGATTCTTGGCCGACAGCAGCTGCCTGGCGGTAGCCGACGAATTGTCCAGCGAAGCCTTGGCAGCGCTCAGGTTCAGGTCGACCAGTTTTTCGATGCCCTCGAACGCCTTGCCGGTCAGGGTCGAAAAGATGGCGAACTGGCTCTGGAAAGTAGCCTTCGTTGCATTGGAAAATTGCTCAGGAATTGAAAACATGTATTGCTCCATTCAGTAAGGTTGATGGGAGCTGTAATTAGTCGCTCCGGGTTATTGTGCACTGCAACATAACCAAGCTTACAGGGCTGAAGCAGGATGTCAAGCGAAGTTTTGTGCAGTGCACAAAAAAAGTGGTCATGGTAACGGCACGGTTTTTCAAAATGGTTGCCGCTGCTACCGGTCCATTCCACTGGGGCAAGTAGGGGCCATCTGCTGTATCCAACAACCGACGTGGCGGCATCGGTGGCGGGCGCGACCGCATCGACCGGCATCGACCGGCATCGACCGGGTGCGATCTTCGATGTCTTGCAGCCGTATCGCAGGATTGCCACCGGCATTCACGTCGGCGCTCGGCACGCGGGCACCTGCTAGGGCTGGCTCTGGCGCTGGCTTGCGGCTGGCTCCGTTCGGGTCGAAGAAGCCCTGGCGGAGAGTGGCCTTACCCAGATATTGCGGAAGCTGACCGCATCGCCATGATCCTGCAGTTTGATCGGCGCGGGACCATGTTGGCGGTAAGACGGCTTGCCCGCATACACCGACTCTCCCTGGACTTCGACATGGTTCTGCACCAGCACGCCGTTATGCAGGGCGGTGACATAGGCGGGTGACAGCAGTGACCCATCGGCGGCAAAGCGCGGCGCGGTCCAGACCACGTCGTAGGTCTGCCAGTCGCCGACTGCGGCGCAGGCGTCCACCAGCGGAATGTGCTGCTTGTAGATGCTGGCGGCCTGCCCGTTGGCATAGGTCCTGTTGTTGGCGCAGTCGAGAATCTGGATCTCGTATCCGCTGTCGATGCCGGTCGATGCCAGGAACAGGCCGCTGTTTCCTTTGCCCTGGCCGCTGCCTGTGGCCGATGCCGGCACACGCCACTCCAGGTGGATCTGGTAGTCCGTGAACAGCCTCCTGGTCTGGATATGGCCGGCCCCAGGTCGCACGGTGATCGTGCCGCCCGACACGATCCAGTCGGCCGGCTTGTCGGGCGAAGCAGTCGAAACCCATTCGGAAAGATTCTGTCCGCCGAACAGGACGATCGCATCCGAAGGCGCGCTGGTCGAGGAGCCGGGGATGACGCGCGGCAGTTCCGCTGTCCATACTTCCGTGTCCTTCGGGTCCGGCCCGGGAGCGGGCCCGTTTTGTGCGGCAGCGGAAAACATCGCCGAGCCAATCATGGCCGCAACGGTCTTTATCATCATCATTCGTCCTTTGGAAGGCATGGCTGCACAGGCATGCCCGGGTTGGCAATTCAGCTGCGTCAACTGGTGCCTGCAGGTGTGATTCGATCCCGAACTCACGTTTGCAGGGCCGCTGAACCTCGATTATGCGCGACGCGACGACGCAGGCGAAAAAAGCGCCTTCCTGCCTTCGATGTGAACGCCGCGCTGCCTCGGCTTGACTGCGAGATTCACAGCGTTTGAAAACAATGCTGTCGCACGAGGGGGGCGGATACGTTATTGCAGGCGTTCGCTCATCGCTGTAAACGCATCGTCGCTGCATGTCGCTAACGCATTGGCGCGCATCCAACCGCGGAAGCCTGTCGTACATAGTGCAGACGCCGATCCGGCACTGATCGTCACAGACATTACTCAGAGAAAGGCTCTCGAATGGCAGGCACGGAACCGATTTTCAAAATCACCTCCGAAATTTTCGACAATTCCGCGATGGTCCAGGCATTGCGCGCATGGCACCAGAACGAAGGAACCCTGCGCCCCGTCGGCGTAAGCGGCACAGGAAAGGTCTGGCGAATCCCCTATGGTACGAAATTCAAGCCCAGGAACGGCTTCATACAAGTCGAGCGCGAGAATTTCAAGGTTACCGGTGCGACCGCGGGCGGGCCTGACCAGGCGGTGAAATTCTGGCCGGAGGACAAGTACAACCATCAATGGCCGCGCCTCCTGACTTCCAAGGTGATCGAGAAAGCGCTCAGCTGCCCGAATCTCTATGCCGACGGGAATGAACAGCATCGCAGCGTCGTCATCCTTCTCTTCAGCGAGTGCGCGCGCTCGGTGTACGTGCAGAAGTTCGTCAAAGCGGTCCTGGAGGGTACGGCGTTCACCGAACTGGACTGGCTGCGTATCCAGAAGATGACCAAGGAGTATGGCACTGCCGTGACGTGGGCCCAGCGCCAGATTGCCCCCGGGCCTGCATGGCAGGAGCTGACTGCGGGCGAGCATATGGCCGCCTTCGCCGGCCCCCAGGGGAGCGGGACAGGGCACGCCGACTACGCCAGGCTCCTGTGCAAGATCGATGGCAAGCCTTCCTAGTACAGCGGTATCTCCCGAAAGGTAACAATGAGAAACGTGGACAAGATCCTGATCGTCCAGTTCATGGACAAGACAGGTGCAAAGGGTGACCAGTCGATCGATGACGGCACCGCCGCCTTGCGGAAGCGGTTGAAGGGCGATGGATGGGTGGTCGACACTCTGACCTACCTGTGCGCGCGAGGAAACGCTTACCACGACTACATGCCGGTTGGTATAAGCAGCCAGATGGTCCTGCCCAGCGAATTGATGCCTGCAGCCGCGCTGCAGGAATTCAGGACGAGACTGACGGCCCTTACCGATCAATCGGAACTTATCCTTCGTGGCCACGGCAACAGCAGTCTGGCAACCGTCTGCGGCATCGGGGGTATGGCGATGGCGAATTTCCTGGTCGGCATGGGGTTCGCCAGTCACTGCAAGATCAACATCACTTCCTGCCAGGCCGGCAGGGGAATGGCGCACGTGCATTCCGACGCCACCGCGATCAATGCGACGGCCCTCAGCGAACAGTCGTTTGCCCGCGACCTGATCCATCGGCTGTGCCAGCATGGCCTGCGCAACCAGGTCCACGCGCGGGTCCAGAACGTGATCGTCGACAGCGACGGAAAAAAGACCACGCGCCGGCATGGTTCGAAAGACCCGGGCGACCATGTTTCGAAACAGGCCAGCAGCAAGATCGTCTTCTCCTGCGACGCCAGGGGGTTTGCATCCAGCCGCTATTCCAGCGACATCGACGTGTGATACGAACAAGGAGCCGCCCACTGCATGATCGTGCATCCAGGCAGTGATCCGCGGCGTAGGTAGACAGGACCGGCATCGGCACCACGCAACAAGCGCGGTGCTGGTGCCCATGCCATGTCGACACTCCACTCAATCACCAGGACCATGCATACTCACACCCCCGAAAACCAGCGGCTGGTCGATCTGCTCGGCCGCGTCGCGCTGAAGGACCAGGCGGCGTTCCGGCAACTGTACGACCTGACCAGCGCCCACCTGTTCGGCGTCGCCCTGCGCTTCCTGCGCAGCCGCGCCGCGGCCGAGGAAACCCTGCAGGACGCCTACATCAATGTCTGGCAGCAGGCCGGCACCTATGCCGCCGGCCTGTCCACGCCGATGACGTGGTTGATGAGCATTGTGCGCAACAAGGCGCTCGACCGGCTGCGCAAGGCCAGGATCGAAACGGCACTCACCGAACCCCTCGAGGCCTGCCTCGACGGGCCGGAGGACGCCGCCGCGGATCACGCCGGGCACGTCGATCCGCGCGAACTGTTTGCGGCCGCCACCGAGACGGTCGCCGTCAACCGCTGCATGGCACAGCTCGAACCGGCACAACGCCAGTCGCTCGCGCTGGCCTTCTACAACGGCCTGTCGCACTCTGAGCTGGCGGCACACCTGCGCGTGCCGCCGGGAACGGTGAAAGCCTGGGTGCGCCGCGGGCTGGACCGGCTGCGCAAATGCCTCGAAGCGGACTGCCAGGCCGTCGCCGGGACACTGCGATGAACTACGAGCGCCCCGAACTGCTCGACACGCTGGCCGCCGGCATGCGCACGGTTACGCTGGGCGCGCCGGCGGAACAGGTGTTCGCCACGGTACCGCGCCTTGCCGTGAGTTTCGAGACCGACCCCGCGGCTGCGGCGCCGGCCAACCCATTCGTGCTGACGGGACCATGCGTGAAGTTCTGGTAGCCCGCCTGGCCATGCGCACCGGCGCCGCCAGCGAAGCAGGCGCCGTACGCCAGCGCAACGAAGACCGCTTCGTCGTCGATGCCGCACTGCGCCTGGCGGCGGTGGCCGACGGCATGGGCGGCCATGCCGAAGGGGAGTTCGCCAGCGCCGGCACGCTTGCCGAACTGGTGCGCCACCTGGCCGTCAGCGCAGCGGAAGCGATACAGGCGGCGCCGGGCGGTGATGCCGATGCCACCGACATCGATCCGCGCTGGCATCGCCTTGTCGCGCTCCGTCACGCCGTCGAGGCCGCGAATACGGCGCTGTACCAGGCGAACCGTTCGCGCGGCCATGCGGAGGGCCTTGGCATGGGCAGCACGCTGACCGGCCTGCAGTTCCAGCCGGGGCTCGACGCCATCGTTTCCTTCCATGTCGGCGATAGCCGCCTGTACCGCTGCCGCGACGGCGTACTGACGCAGCTGACGCGTGACCAGACCGCCTACCAGCTGGCGCTGGAGTCGGGCACACCCGGAACGCTGCCGCCGGCCAACCTGCTGCTGCAGGCGATCGGCCCGGCGCCCGGCGTGATTCCCGAGCTGGCCTTCCACGACGTGCGCGCGGGCGACCTGCTGATGCTGTGCAGCGACGGCCTGCATGGCTGGGTACCGCATGCGCAGATCGAGGCGCTGCTGTGCCGCCGGGCCCCGCTGGATGCAGCGTGCGCGGGCCTGCTCGACCTGGCGCGCCAGTACGCCAGCCGCGACAACGTCACGGCGGTGCTGGTGCGGTTCGACAAGGTGCCAGCAGCCGCAAGAAAAAAATACGGCCGTCCGCGTCCAATCGCGGCGGCCTTGCGTAAGTCGTCATGACAAGCGAACAGCGACATGAACGATACCAACCCGACCACCATCGCGGCCCTGGCCGCACCATTCGACGACGTCCGGCCCTGTGGCGAGAACCTGGAATACGACCCACGGTTCCTGGCGCTGGAGCAAGCCGTCAAGGGCAAGCCCGAAGTGCAGTACGGCAGCACGATCACGGCGGCCACCGCGCCGGACTGGAAGGCGATCCGCGAGCAGGCTCTGGGCCTGCTGGCCATTAGCCGCGACCTGCGCGTGGCGGTCCACCTGTCACGCGCGCTGCTGGGCCTCGACGGCTTCGCCGGCCTGGCGGCCGGGCTTTCGCTGGTGGCCGCGCTGCTGGCGACGCAGTGGGACGACGTGCATCCGCAACTCGACCCCGCCGACGATGACGATCCCACGCTGCGCATCAACACGCTGGCCGCGCTGGTGCATGCGGACGGCTTGCTGCGCGAGCTGCGCGCCGCGCCGCTGGTTTCGGCGCGCACGGTGGGCACCTTCGTGCTGCACGACTTCGAGGGCGCGGCGAACGGCGAGGGAGCGGTCGTGGCGCCGGCGCTGATCGAAGCCGCCATCGCCGCGGCGGGCCCGGAGGCGCTGGCCGCGACGGCGGTGGCGCTGGAGTCCGCCGCCGGCAGCGTGCGGCACATCGACACGGAACTGGCCGCGCGGCTGCCCGCCGGTGCCGGTTTCGATACCGCGCCGCTCGCCGGGCTGCTACGCCGCGCGCTGCAGGCGATCGGTCCTTACCGCGACAAGATTATCCCCGCCGCGGAAAGCGCGGATGTGCCGGTACGGGAAGGCGGGTCGCCCGCGCCGCCGGCCGTGCCGCGCGATGGCGAGATCGGCAGCCGTGCCGATGTCGTGCGCCAGCTCGAACGCGTATGCGGCTGGTATGCCCGCCACGAACCGGCCAGCCCGGTGCCCTTGCTGCTGCAGCGGGCCATGGGTCTGGTCGACAAGAATTTCACCGAGCTGCTGCGGGAGCTCGCGCCCGACGGCCTGGGCCAGCTGGCGCAGGTCAGCGGCGTGCGCCCGGAGTCATAGCCGGCAACTCCACCGTATCGGTAGTCAAAGCATCCGGGCCCGCACCGACGCGGGCACCCGGTCGACGTCCACACTTGAATGGAGCCTAACGTGGCCAAGGAAAGCAGTCAGAAATTCATTGCGCGAAACCGCGCACCCCGCGTGCAGATCGAATACGACGTCGAAGCCTACGGCGCCGAGAAAACGGTGCAGCTGCCGTTCGTGATGGGCGTGTTCTCCGACCTGTCGGGCAAGCCGGCCGAAGCGCTGCCGCCGGTGGCCGAACGCAAGTTCCTCGAAATCGATGTCGACAACTTCGACGACCGGTTGAAGGGGATGAAACCGCGCGTGGTTGCCAGCGTGCCGAACACGCTGACCGGGGAGGGCAACCTGGCGCTCGACCTGACGTTCGAGAGCATGGACGATTTCACGCCGGGCGCGATCGCCCGCAAGGTCGAGCCGCTGCGCAAGCTGCTCGAAGCGCGCAGCCAGCTCGCCAACCTGCTTACCTACATGGACGGCAAGACCGGTGCGGAGGAACTGGTCGCGCGGCTGCTGCGGGACCCGGCGCTGATGCAGGCCCTGGCCGCCGCGCCGCGTCCGGTCGGCGCCGGCGTGCCGGGGCAAGCCGATTCACAACCACAGGAATGACCGATGAACATGATTGAAGAACAGACCGCGCCGGCGCTCGCCACGCTGGAATCCGACGACTTCGCCAGCCTGCTGCGGCAGCAGTTCAAGCCCCGCTCCGACAAGGCGCGCGACGCCGTCGAGGATGCGGTGCGCACGCTGGCCGAGCAGGCGCTGCAGGGGGCGGCAGTCATCGGCGGCGACGTGCTCGCCACGATCGAAGGACTGATCGGCGAGATCGACAGGAAGCTGACCGCGCAGATCAACCATGTGTTGCATGATCCTGGCTTCCAGGCCGTGGAAAGCGCCTGGCGTGGCCTGCATTACCTCGTCACCAACACCGAGACCGATGAAACGCTGAAGATCCGCGTGCTGAACATCTCGAAGCCGGAGCTGCACCGCACGCTGCGCAAGTTCAAGGGCATGGCGTGGGACCAGAGCCCCGTCTTCAAGAAGCTGTACGAGGAAGAGTACGGCCAGTTCGGCGGCGAGCCGTATGGCGCGTTCGTGGCCGACTATTACTTCGACAACAGCGCGCCGGACGTGGAATTGCTGACCCAGATGGCGCAGGTGTCCGCCGCCGCCCACGCGCCGCTGATCAGCGCCGCCGATCCCGGCGTGATGCTGATGGATTCGTGGCAGGAACTGGCCAACCCGCGCGACCTGACGAAGCTGTTCCAGACCCCCGAGCACGCCGCGTGGCGCTCGTTCCGCGAATCCGAGGATGCGCGGTATGTCGGCCTGGCGATGCCGCGCTTCCTGGCCCGCGCGCCGTACGGCGCCCGCACCAATCCGGTCGAGGAATTCGACTTCGAGGAAACCACGGGCGCGCCGCGCGCCGCCGACTACACGTGGGCCAACGCGGCCTATGCAATGGCCGTCAACATCAACCGCTCGTTCAAGCGCTACGGCTGGTGCTCGCAGATCCGCGGCATCGAATCGGGCGGGGCCGTCGAGAACCTGCCGGTGCACACCTTCCCGACCGACGATGGCGGCGTCGACATGACATGCCCGACCGAGATTGCCATCAGCGACCGGCGCGAGGCGGAGCTGGCGAAGAATGGCTTCATGCCGCTGGTCCACAAGAAGAACAGCGACCTGGCGGCGTTCATCGGCGCCCAGTCGCTGCACAAGCCGGCCGAATACGACGACCCGGACGCCACCGCCAATGCCAACCTGGCGGCGCGCCTGCCGTACCTGTTCGCCACGTGCCGCTTCGCCCACTACCTGAAGTGCATCGTGCGCGACAAGATCGGCTCGTTCAAGGAGCGCAGCGACATGGAAACGTGGCTGAACAACTGGATCGGCCGCTATGTCGAACACAACCCGGCCACCGCCACCGATGCCGACAAGGCGCGCAAGCCGCTGGCCGGCGCCGAGGTGCTGGTCGAGGAAGTCGAGGGCAACCCCGGCTACTACGGCGCCAAGTTCTTCCTGCGCCCGCACTACCAGCTCGAAGGGCTCACCGTGTCGCTGCGCCTCGTGTCGAAACTGCCTTCTGCCAAGGCGTGAGGCGCGCGGCCCATCCCGCATTCCCAACTTGATTTCCAACTTAAAGGTTACCCATGATCCTGCTGAAATTCGCCAAGCCCATCAAGGGCACGTCCACCGTTGCCGGCCATACGGAATGGATCACCATCGATTCCATCCAGATGGGCGTCGGCCGCGCCATCTCCAGCAGCGGCGGCGGTGCCGACCGCGACACGAGCAACCCGTCGTTCTCGGAAATCTCGCTGAGCAAGGCCACGGACATCGCCTCGGCGGACCTGTTCATGCAGGCCGTCTGCGGCATGAGCCTGGGCAAGGCCGAGCTGCACTTCATCCATACGGGCGGCGCCGACAAGAAGGAGCAGGTGTTCCTGAAGATCGAGCTGGAGGAAGCGATCGTCAGCTCTTACTCGGTCAGCAGCGGCGGCGAACGGCCCAGCGAGACGTTCTCGATCAACTTCACGAAGATCAGCTACCAGTACGACTCGTTCACCGGCGACAAGGTCGTTACCGGCACGCCGAAGAAGTGGGACCTGGAAACCAACGCCACCTTCTGATGCGTGCGCTCCCGATGACACCACCGGCATGCCGCCGCGACGGACGCCGACATGGTTGAGCTGCTGAGCCGCGACCGGCTGCAGCCCGCGTTGCTGGATCGCCTGAGCGACGACGCCAGCGGCGCGCGGCTGGAGTCGCGCGAGCAGCGCGTGCTGTCGCTGCGCGGCCTGCGCGCGGCCGTGCTGCGCGACCTGGGCTGGCTGCTCAACACCACCAGCCTGGCCGCCGCCGCGGTGCCGCTCGAGGCCACGCCGCTGGCGGCGCAGTCCGTCCTCAACTTCGGCCTGCCGGACCTGGCGGGCAAGACCGCTTCGAGCCTCGACCGCCATGCCGTGGCCCGGGCGATCCGCCAGGCCATCTGGGATTTCGAGCCGCGCATCCTGCGCGACAGCCTGCGCGTCGTCGTCGCCGGCGGCCGGTCGGCGGCCGGGTTGAACCAGCTGGCGTTCGAGATCCAGGGCGAGCTGTGGGGGCTGCCGCTGCCCGAGCGGCTGTATGTCCGCACCGAACTTGACCTCGAACTGGGCGCCGTGCGCCTTTTCGACCTGGATGGGACGGGCCTGCGATGAATCCGGCGCTGCTGCGTGCCTACGAGGCCGAACTGCAATACCTGCGCGGCATGGGCGGCGAATTCGCGCGCGATTTCCCGAAGATTGCCGGGCGCCTCGGCCTGGAGACGGAAGCCTGCGCCGACCCGTATGTCGAACGGCTGCTGGAAGGCGTGAGCTTCCTGGCCGCGCGGGTCCAGATGAAGATCGATGCCGAGTTCCCCCGTTTTACCAACCACCTGCTGGAGCTGGTCTACCCGCACTACCTGGCGCCGACGCCGTCGATGGCGGTGGTGCAGCTGCAGCCGGACATGGCCGAGGGCAGCCTCGCGCACGGCTACCGCGTGGCGCGCGGCAGCGCACTGCATGGCATGCTGGGCAAGGGCGACCAGACGGTCTGCGAATTCCGCACCGCCCACGACGTTACGCTGTGGCCGGTGGAACTGGTCCACGCCAGCTACCGGCCTTGCGGCCAGCAGCTCGACGGCATCGACCTCGCGCGGTTTGCAACGAGCGGGCCGGTGAAGGCGGCGCTGCGGCTGCGGCTGCGCTGCGGCGCCGGCCTGGCGTTCGACGACCTGTCGCTGAAAGCGCTGCCGCTGTTCCTGCGCGGCAGCGAGGCGGTGCCCGGCCGGCTGCTGGAGCAACTGGTGGCCCACGTCGCCGGCATCGTCGTGATACCGGCCGGCGAAGTGGGGCAGGCTGCGGCGCACAGCTTCGTGCCGCCCGGCACGGTGCGCCCGCTGGGGTGCGCGGAGGACGAGGCACTGCTGCCGAACGGGCCGCGCACGTTCGAAGGCTACCGCCTGCTGCAGGAGTATTTCGCGCTGCCGCAGCGCTTCATGTTCGTGGAACTGGGCGGGCTGGGGCCGGCGCTGCGGCGCTGTTCCGGCAACGAGGTCGACATCGTGGTGCTGCTGGGCACATGCGACCCGGCCCTCGAGCAGGCCGTCGACGCGGCCAGCTTCGGCCTGTACTGCACGCCGGCGATCAACCTGTTTCCCAGGAACGCCGACCGCATCCACCTGTCCGATCGCCAGGCCGAGTTCCACGTCGTGCCGGACCGCACGCGGCCGATGGATTACGAGGTGTACCAGGTGCTCGGCGTGAAGGGGTACGGCAGCGGCAGCGACGCGGTGCAGGCCTTCCAGTCGTTCTACCGCGCCAACGACCTGCAGGGCGCGCGCTCGACTGCCTATTACCAGGTGCGGCGCGATGCACGCATGCTGTCGGCGCGCCAGCAGCGCGACGGCGCGCGCTCCGGCTACGTCGGCAGCGAAGTATTCCTGACGCTGGTCGATGGGTGCGCTGCGCCGTGGAGTGGCGAACTGCGGCAACTGGGCGTGGAAACGCTGTGCACCAACCGCGACCTCGTGCTGGGCATGCCGCTCGGTGCCGGCCGTACCGACTTCACGCTCGGCGCCGGTGCGCCGGTGCGCGCGGTGCGTTGCGTGGCCGGGCCCAGCGTGCCGGCAGCGTCGCATGCGCAGGGCGAGACGGCCTGGCGGCTGGCCAGCCACCTGTCGCTGAACTACCTGTCACTGCTGGACGCGCCGGGCGGGGCCGGCGCCACGGCGCTGCGCGACATGCTGCGCCTGTACTGCGCCCGCGACGACCTGGCGGCCCAGCGGCAAATCGACGGCCTGCGCGCGGTGCGCGCCGAAGCGGTGGTGCGCCGCCTGCCGCTGCCCGGGCCGGCCAGCTTCGGCCGTGGCCTGCAAGTCACTGTCGAGTTCGACGACGCGGCCTTCACCGGCAGCGGCGTGTTCGTGCTCGGCATGCTGCTCGAACAGTTCTTCGCCAAGTACACGAGCCTGAACAGCTTTACCGAAACCCGCGTGCACACGGCGGCACGGGGACTCGTGATGGCCTGGCCGGCCAGGATGGGGCGATGCGCGACGCTGTAGCACTGCTGGACCAGCTGGCCGCCGATCCGGCGTCGTTCGATTTCTACGCCGCGCTGCGGCTGGTCGAATGCGCGCATCCGGCATTGCCGCGCATCGGCATGGCACGGCGCCCGCGCGACGAGGCGCTGCGGCTCGGACAGCACCCTTCGCTGGCGTTCGAGCCGCACATGCTGGCCGCGCTTGAACGCGGGGCTGGCGGTGATAACGAAGGCGAAGGGAAGGGCAGGACGCCGCGCCTGCTGCTGAACTTCTTCGGCCTGCTGGGCGCGAATGGCCCGATGCCCGTGCACCTGACTGAATACATCCGCGAGCGCCAGCGGCACCATGACGACGCCGCGCCGGCGCGCTTCCTGGACATGCTGCAGCACCGGATCATGACGCTGCTCTACCGCGCGTGGGCCAGCGCCCAGCCGGCGGTCGGTTTCGACCGCCCGGGCGACGACCCGTATGCCCGCTATGTCGGCGCCCTGGTCGGCATCGGCATGCCGTCGCTGCTTGCCCGCGACGGCGTGGCCGATCACGCCAAGCTGCACTATGCAGGCCGGCTCGGGCCCCAGCAGCGCAGCGCGGCCGGACTGGCGGCCATCCTCGGCGACTGGCTGGGGGCGCCCGTGGCCGTGCAGGAATTCGCCGGCGGCTGGCTACGCCTGCCGGAGGATGGCCTGGCGCGGCTGCGCTGCGGGCCGCACGCCGCGCGGCTCGGCCAGGACACGGTGCTGGGCACGCGGGTCTGGAACGCGCAGCACCGGTTCCGGCTGCTCGTCGGCCCGCTGGATTTCGCACGCGTCCGGGCGCTGCTGCCCGGCACCCCGGGAATGCGCCAGCTCGCCGACTGGGTGCGCCTGTATGCCGGGCCGGCGCTGGACTGGGAACTGGTACCGGTCATCGCCAGGGAAACGGTACCGCGCCTGCGGCTGGGCCGGGAGTCCAGGCTCGGCTGGACCACCTGGCTTGGCTCGCGGGCACCCGAACATGACGATCGCCAGCTGCGCCTGCGCAGCGGCCCACCCCATGCAACACCATCGAAAGGAGATTCCCATGGCTGACATCAGCCGCACCGCCCTGTTCGGGAAACTGAACACGCTGTGCTACCGCACCGTCGAGAGCAGCGTCGTGTTCTGCAAGCTGCGCGGCAACCCGTACGTCGAACTGGCGCACTGGCTGCACCAGCTGCTGCAGGCACCGGATTCGGACCTGCACCGCGTGCTGCGCGAGTACGACATCGAACGCGACCGGGTGCTGGCGGACCTGACCGCCGCACTCGACCGGCTGCCGCGCGGTGCCGCGTCGATCACCGACCTGTCGCACCAGCTGGAGGAAGCCGTCGAGCGCGCGTGGGTATATGGCACGTTGATGTTCGGCGCCGCGCGGGTGCGCTCAAGCCACCTGCTGGTCGGACTGCTGAAGACCAGCGGCCTGCGCAACGCCCTGCTCGGCCTGTCGGCGCAGTTCGGGCGGATCGGCACCGACGACCTGGTGGAGCGGCATGCGGCGCTGCTCGCCACATCGCCGGAAACGGACATGGGTGGCGGCGAAGGCGGCGGCGAACCCGGTACGGCGGCCGACGCGATCGCCGCGACGGCGCCAGGCAAGGGCGAAGCGCTGGCCCGCTTCACCACCGACCTGACGGCGCAGGCCACTGCCGGCGCCATGGACCCGATCGTCGGCCGCGACGACGAGATACGCCGCGTCATCGACATCCTGATGCGCCGCCGCCAGAACAATCCGATCCTGGTCGGCGAGGCCGGCGTCGGCAAGACCGCCGTGGTGGAAGGCCTGGCCCAGCGCATCGCCGGCGGCGACGTGCCGCCGGCGCTGCGCCACGTGCGCCTGCTGGCCCTCGACCTTGGCCTGCTGCAGGCCGGGGCCAGCATGAAGGGCGAGTTCGAGCAGCGCCTGCGCGCCGTGATCGACGACGTGCAGGCCAGCGACAGGCCCGTCATCCTGTTCATCGACGAGACCCACACGCTGGTCGGGGCGGGCGGGGCCACCGGCACCGGCGACGCCGCGAACCTGCTCAAGCCGGCGCTGGCGCGTGGCACGCTGCGCACCGTAGGCGCCACCACGTTCGCCGAGTACCGCAGGCACATCGACAAGGATCCGGCGCTGTCGCGGCGCTTCCAGGCCGTCGAGGTGGGCCAGCCCGACGAGGCGCGCGCGTTGCTGATGATGCGCGGGATCGCTGCGGCGCTGGAAGGCCACCATGGCGTGCAGGTGCTGGATGAGGCGCTGGACGCCGCGGTGCGGCTGTCGCACCGCTATATCCCGGCGCGGCAGTTGCCCGACAAGGCGGTGAGCGTGCTCGATACCGCCTGCGCGCGCGTTGCGATCGGGCTGCACGCGATGCCGGCCGAGGTCGACGACAGCCGGCGCCGCATCGCAGCGCTGGAAACGGAGCGGGACATCGTCCAGCGCGAAGCGGCCATCGGTGTCGACGGGGGCGGGCGGATGGCGCAGCTGCAGGACGCGCTGGCGCTGGAACGGGAGCGCGAAGAGGCGCTGTCCGCGCGCTGGACCGCCGAGAAGGCGCTGGTCGGACGCATCCTGGCGCTGCGCGCCGCGCTGCAGGGTGAGCCTCTTGGCGCGGCCGAGGACGAAGAAGGGTCCCGGCACAAGCAGCTGGCATCGCTTCGCGCACTGCAGGACGAGCTGGCGGCATGCCAGGGCGAGCAGCCGCTGGTGCTGGCCACGGTCGACCGTCATGCCGTGGCGGCGGTGGTGCAGGACTGGACCGGCATCCCGGTCGGCCGCATGATGCGCGACGAGGTGGCCGGCGTGCTGGCCCTGGCGGATGCACTGGGGCGCCGCATCATCGGCCAGCGCCATGCGCTGGACATGATCGCCCGCCGCGTGCAGACCGCCCGCGCGGGGCTCGACAATCCGGGCAAGCCGGTCGGCGTGTTCTTGCTGGCCGGCACATCGGGCGTGGGCAAGACCGAGACGGCGCTGGCGCTGGCCGAAACACTGTATGGCGGCGAGCAGAACCTCATCACCATCAACATGAGCGAATACCAGGAAGCGCACACGGTCTCGGCGCTGAAGGGCGCGCCGCCCGGCTATGTCGGCTACGGCGAGGGCGGCGTGCTGACCGAGGCCGTGCGCCGCCGGCCGTACAGCGTGGTGCTGCTCGACGAAGTGGAAAAGGCCCATCCCGACGTGCACGAACTGTTCTTCCAGGTCTTCGACAAGGGCTGGATGGAAGATGGCGAAGGCCGCGTCATCGATTTCCGCAACACGCTGATTTTGCTGACGACGAACGTCGGCACGGCGCTGATTACGCGCCTGTGCGGCGATCCGGACGCGGCGCCCGACCCGGAAACGATCGCGGCGGCGCTGCGCACACCGCTGCTGCAGGTCTTCCCGCCGGCGCTGCTGGGCAGGGTGGTAACGGTACCGTATTACCCGCTGGGCGACGACATGCTGGCCGCCATCATCCGCCTGCAGCTCGACCGGATCGGCCGCCGCATCACCGAGCGCCATGGCGTGCCGTTCTCGTACAGCGACGCAGTGGTGGCGCTGGTGGCCAGCCGCTGCACCGAGCTGGAAAGCGGCGGGCGCATGATCGACGCGATCCTGACCAACACGCTGCTGCCGGCGCTCAGCGCCGAGTTCCTGTGCCGCCTGCTCGACGCCGGCACGGACGCGCGCGCCGCCATCGCCAGCGTCGCCGTCGAGGTGCGCGATGGCGAACTGGCCTACGACTACGGGAGCCGGTAGGCGATGGCGACCACCCAGGACAGGCGCGACGTCCACGTCGCCTGCGTGCTCGGTGCCGACGTGCTGCTGCTGCGCCGCATGCGCGGCAGCGAGGCGCTGTCGCAGCTGAGCCGCTACGATCTCGAGCTGTACAGCGAGCGTGCCGACCTGCAGCCGGACGCGCTGCTGGCGACGCCGCTGTCCGTCGGCATCGCGTTGCCGCGCGGCGGCACGCGGTACTTCCACGGCCTCGTCACGCGCTTCGCGCTGACCGGTCGGCAAGGGCGCTTCAGCACCTACCAGGCCACGGTCAGGCCGTGGCTGTGGTTCCTCACGCGATCGTCGGACTGCCGCATCTTCCAGGAGCGGTCGGTGCCCGATATCGTCAAGGCCGTGTTCGCGCCGTATGCGATCGCCGACGTCGACACGGCCGGCCTGGGCGGCGCCTACCGGCCATTGCCGTACTGCGTGCAGTATCGCGAAACGGATTTCCAGTTCGTCAGCAGGCTGCTCGAGGCGGCCGGCATCTATTATTTCTTCCGCTGCGATGCCAGACGCCACACGCTCGTGCTGGCCGACTCCTACGCCGCCCACGCGCCGGCCCCCGGGTATGCCAGCCTGCTGTACATGCCGGCCGCCGACCACGCGATGCGCGAGAGCGAGGTGGTGTACGAGTGGCATATGGGCGCCGAGGTCGAGCCGGGCGTGCAGGTGCTGAAGGATTTCGATTTCGAGCAGCCCGCCGCCAACCTGCTGGTCAAGGCCGCCACCGTGCGCGGCCACGCGCAGGCCGACCATGAGCTGTTCGACTGGCCGGGCAATTACAGCGCGCGGGCCGATGGCGACGCCGCGGCCCGCGTGCGCCTCGATGCACTGCACACCAGCTACCAGCGGATACGGGGCGCCACGCGCGCGCGCGGGCTGTTCCCCGGCACGCTGTTCCGGCTCGCCGAGCATCCGCGCGCCGACCAGAACGGCGAATTCCTCGTCGTGGCGGCCGACTACGTGCTCGCATCCGACCCGTACCAGACGACCGCGCCGGCCGAGCCGGAGCCGTTGCTGACATGCGCCTTCGACGTGATGCCGAAGCAGCGCGATTTCCGCGCGCCGCTGGCCACCCGCAAGCCCCTGGTGCACGGCCCGCAGACCGCCATCGTCGTCGGCAAGGCCGGCGAGGAAATCTGGACCGATAAGTATGGCCGCATCAAGGTGCAGTTCCACTGGGACCGCGCCGGGCGCGACGACGAAGCCAGTTCATGCTGGGTGCGGGTGGCCCAGGGCTGGGCGGGGCGGCGCTGGGGCGCGATGTTCGTGCCCCGCATCGGCCAGGAAGTGATCGTCAGCTTCCTCGAGGGCGACCCGGACCGCCCGCTGGTCACCGGCAGCGTGTACAACGCCGACAACATGCCGCCGTATCCGCTGCCGGCATCGGCCACGCGCTCGACGGTCCGCAGCGAATCGTCGCCCGGGGGCGGCGGCCACAACGAGCTGCGCTTCGAGGACAGGAAGGGCGCGGAGCAGTTCTACGTGCATGCGCAGCGCGAGCTGGAGCACCGGGTCGGCCGCGACTTCCTTGCCTGGGTCGGGCGCGACCGCCATGTGCTGACCGTGGGCGACAGCTACGAAAAGACCGGTGGCGACCGGCACCTGGCCGTGGGCGGCGCGCGCCGCGAACGGACCGATGGTGCCATGGCCTTGTCCGCCGGAGCCGACATGGTACTGGCGGGCGACACGCGGGCCGGGCTGCACGCCGGGACGTCCCTGCACATCAAGGGCGGCACCAATGTCGTCATCGAGGCGGGCGCCACGATCACGCTGAAGGCCGGCGCCAGTTTTCTCACCATCGGACCGGCGATGATCGTGGCGTCGGCCATGCCGATCCCGATGCCGTCGGCCGCCACGGCCGCCACGGCTGCGGTGCTGGCCGCCACGATCCTGCCGCCGGCGCGGCCGGCGGACCCGCGCGAAGCCGACGACGGCAAGCAATGAACGGCATCGACATCACTGAAAGGAAAGGCATGAACGATACGAACAGCGGGGAGGCCGCCGCCCTGGTGCTGCGGGTACGCAGCTACCGCGGCGCGGCGCCGCCCATCGCACTGGAAGCGCGCTTCGACGGCGCAGGCGGCACCGTCGGGCGGGCGCCGGGCAACCTGCTGGTGCTGGACGACCCGGGCAAGTACATCTCGCGGGTGCACGCGGCGGTCATGGTGACGGACGGGCGGTTCTGTCTGGCCGATCAGGGCGCCAATCCCAGTCTCGTCAACGGCCGGCCGCTGGGCGCGGGCGCCATTGCCGCGCTGGCCGACGGCGACCTCGTGGCGATCGGCGACTACCTGCTGGACGTCGCCGTGCTGGCGGCGACCCCGGGCGCACCGGAGCCGGACGCAATGGCCACGATGATCGCGGCGCCGGCGCCGCATCCCGCGCCACCACTGGCGCGCTTCGCTGCAGCGTCATCGGAGCCTTTCGCTGCACCGCCATCGGCGCCGTTCCTGGCGCCGCCCGTGGGGCCGGCCGATGCGCTGGCCATGGCCGGGATCCTGCGCAACGGCGATGGTGCGCCGCCCGCAGATCCGCTGGGGCTGCTGCCGGATGGCCTGACGATGCCCGTCGGTCCGGCCGGGATCGGCACGCCGGGCGACCACGTGCCGCCGGAGCGCCAGGCGTATGCGCCCCCGGCCATCCCGGCCGACTACGATCCGCTGGCGAGCCTGTTCGCCGCCGCCCGCCCCGCCACTGCACCGCCGCCGGTCGTTCCGTTGACCGCGGCGCACGCGGCCCCGCCGCCGCCCGCGGCGCCGGCAGTCGCGCCGGCGCCGGTGCCTGCGCATCCATTGCCGCCAGCCGCCGGCGACGCCGTGCTGCGCGCGCTGCTGGACGGCCTCGGCCTGCCGCGGTGGCGCGCCGACCGCCCGCCCGAAGAGACGGCGCGGCTGGCGGGAGCGATGCTGCGCGCCGCTACCCGGGGCACGATGGAGGTGCTGACGGCGCGCGCGGTGACGAAGCGCGAAAGCCACATCGACATGACGATGATCGCCGCCCGTGCCAACAACCCGTTGAAATTCTTCCCCGACGCCGATACGGCGCTGGCGCAGATGCTGGGTGCCGAGGCGCCAGGCTACCTGCCGGCGCAGGCGGCCTTCGGCGCCGCGTTCGACGACCTGAAGGCGCACGAACTGGCCGTCATTGCCGGCATGCGCGCTGCACTGGGCGTCGTCGTGCAGCGTTTCGATCCGGCGCGGGTCGAACAGCGGATGTCCACCGGCGGCCGTCTCGACCGCCTGCTGCCGGCACGGCGCAAGGCGCGCCTGTGGGACCGCCTGGCGGCGTCCTACGGTGACCTGGTGCGCGACGCCGACGACGACCTGCAGCGGCTGTTCGGCGAACAGTTCGCCGTCGCCTACCAGCAGCAGATCGAACGGCTGCGCGGCGGCCATCATCCAACTTCACCAGCGAGCAGCCATGTCGTGGAATAGCAAAGTCATCTGGTCGGAAGGCATGCTGCTGCAGCCGCAGCACATGCAGCAGCACGACCGTCACCTGGATGCGGCCCTGGAAGGCCGCGCCGGCGCGCTGCGTCCGTATGCATGGGGCCTGTCGCATATCGAGCTGGACGCGTCGCAGCTCGCTCTCGGCAAGATCGCACTGCGCGCGTGCAGCGGCGTGCTGCCCGACGGAACCCCGTTCGGGCTGGGCGGCGACGAGGATATCCCGCTGCCGCTGGACGTGCCGCCCGAGGCACGCGACATGACCGTGGTGCTGGCACTGCCGCTGCGCCGCCACGGCGTGCCCGAAGTCGACGACGGCGATGGCGCCGGCAGCGGCGCCAGGCACCGTCGTGCCGAGGCCGAGGTATGGGACAGCAACGGGCTCGATATCAGCGCCCGTGTCGAGATCGGCAAGCTGCGCCTGCGCCTGGTCCTGCGCGATGCGTTGGCCGAGGGCTGCGCGACGCTGGGTATCGCCCATGTGATCGAGCGACGTGCCGACAACCAGGTGGTGCTCGATGCGGCCTATTGCCCGCCGGCGCTGGCATTGCGCGCCGCGCCGCCGCTGGCCGGCTTCCTCGACGAGCTGCATGGTCTGCTGCACCAGCGCGCCGAAGCACTGGCCGCGCGGCTCGCGCAGCCGCAGGCCAGCGGCGCCGGCGAGATCGCCGATTTCCTGCTGCTGCAACTGCTCAACCGCAGCGAGCCGCTGGTGGCCCACCTGGCCCGAACCCCGGCGCTGCATCCGGAAGCGCTGTACCGCGCGCTGTGCGCGCTGGCGGGAGAACTGGCCACCTTCACCCGGGCCGACAAGCGCGCGCCGCAGTATCCGCCGTATCGCCACGACGCGATCGCGGCCAGCTTCCTGCCGCTGATGCTCGACCTGCGCCGCTCGCTGTCGGCCGTGATGGATCCGCAGGCGGTCGCGCTGGCGCTGGAAGAGCGCCAGTTCGGCATCCGCGTCGCCGTGCTGCCGGACCGGGAGCTGCTGCGGTCGGCCACGTTCGTGCTGGCGGTGCAGGCGCAGGTGGCGCCCGATGCGGTGCGCACCGGCTTCCCGCCGCAAGTGAAGATCGGTTCGGTGGAAACCATCCGCGACCTGGTCAACCTGCAGCTGCCCGGCATCCCCCTGCGCCCGCTGCCGGTCGCGCCGCGCCAGCTGCCTTATCTGGCCGGCCACACCTATTTCGAACTCGACCGCGGCAGCGACTACTGGCAGCAGCTGAACAACTCGGCCGGCTTCGCCATGCACATCGCCGGCAATTTCCCCGGCCTGCGCATGCAGTTCTGGGCAATCCGCAACCTGGCATCCCGACATGCAGCCTGACGACCATCACGACACCGGGCACGACCCAGACCGCACCATGCTGGTGCCGAACCCGGGCATGCGCCGCGCCGCCGCGCCGCCGGTACCCGTTCAGCCGGACCCGATGCCGCAGCAAGCCACACAACCTGCCTGGCCGGGCATGACAGCGCGCCAGATGCCGGAACGGGGGGCACTGAACCCGCTGGTGCGCGCCGCCAACCCGCTGCTCGGGCTCGTGTTGCCGCTGCGCGGCGCGGCGGCACCCGACCTGGACGTGCTGCGTGCCCGGCTCAGCGACGCCGTGCGGCGCTTCGAGGCCGACGCCCGCGGTGCCGGCATCGAGGTGGAGACGATCGCCGCCGCCCGCTATGCACTGTGCACGCTGATCGACGAAACCGTCTCGGGCACGCCCTGGGGCGCCGCAGTCTGGAACCGGCGCAGCCTGCTCGTGGCATTCCACAACGAAGCCTGGGGCGGCGAGAAATTCTTCGTCGTGCTGCAGCGGCTGAGCGCCGACCCGGGCCGGCACCTGCATGTGCTGGAATTGATGTACCTGTGCCTGGCCTTCGGGCTGGAAGGGCGCTACCGGGTAATGGACCGTGGCCACGAGCAGCTGGCGCTGCTGCGCGAGCGCCTGCTGGCGTTGATCGCGCGGCAGCGCGGGGCCCATGAACAGGACCTGTCGCCGCGCTGGCGCGGGCAGCCGCAGGCACAGTTGCGCGTGCCGGCGTGGGCGCCGTGGCTGGTGGCCGCAGGCGCGGCCCTGTCGCTGCTGCTGTTGCAGCTGACGTTCAGCTGGCTCCTCGGCCGGCAATCCGACCCCGTGTACGCGCGGCTGGCCGCGTTGCGCACACAGCTACACGTATCGCCGGCGCGTGTGGTGGTTCCGCTGGCGCAGCCTCCCGCGCCGGCGCGCCTGGCGGGGCTGCTGGCCGCCGACGTCGCGAGCGGAATGGTCGAGGTGACGGAAAGCGCCGGCCGTTCGGTCATCACGCTGCGCGGCGACGGCGGCTTCGCCTCCGGCAGCGACGAGATCGCGCCACGCCTGCTGCCCGTGCTGCGCCGCATCGGCGACGCGCTCGCCACGGTGCCGGGCAGGGTGGTGGTCACCGGCCATACCGACAATACCCGTCCCGCGCTGTCCGCGCGCCTGCCGACCAACTTCGACCTGTCGAAGGCGCGTGCGCGCAACGTGTCGGCGCTGCTTGCCGGTCAGGCCGGCACGCCCGGGCGCTTCGCCAGCGAAGGCCGCGGCGACACCGAGCCGATCGTGCCGAACGACAGTCCGGCCAACCGCGCTCGCAACCGCCGTGTCGACATCGTCGTCACGGCCGCCGCCGCATCACGCTAACCCATGCACCCGAACGTAACGACATGAACCGATTCCTTTCCCATTGGCCGGGCAGGCCACCGATGCTGGTGGCGGGCCTTGTTCTCCTGCCTGTCCTGCTGGCGTGCCTCGTCTGGTTCGAGGCGCCGTTCCTCCAGGTCGGCGGCCGGGCACCATTCGCCTCCGCCGTTAGCCGCTGGCTGCTGATGGCGGTGCTGGCGCTGCTGGCCGCCGGCTGGATCGGCTGCCGGGCGTGGCTGGGGCGCCGCCGGCACGATGCCCTGGCCGACGGCGTGACGGCGCCGTCGCACCAGTCGCCCCAGGGCGCGGACGATGCCGCCGCCGCGGACCTGGAAGTGCTGGGCCGGCGCATGCGCGAGGCGCTTGCCGTGCTGCGCTCGGCCAATCCGGGCTGGCGCATGCGCCGGCAATACCTGTACGAACTTCCCTGGTACATGTTCGTCGGGGCGCCCGGCAGCGGCAAGACGACGGCGCTGACGCGCTCCGGCCTGCGCTTCCCGCTGGCCGAGGCGCTGGGGCCGGACGCGGTGGGCGGCATCGGTGGCACGCGCCACTGCGACTGGTGGTTCACCGACGAAGCCGTCATGCTCGACACGGCCGGCCGCTACGCGACCCAGGACAGCCAGGCCGGCGTCGATCGCGCCGCGTGGAATGGCTTCCTGGCACTCCTGAAGAAATACCGGCCGCGCCGGCCGATCAACGGCGTGATCCTGGCCATCAGCGTGGCCGACCTGCTTCAGCAGGGCCAGGCGGGGCGCGAAGCCCATGCACGGGCGATCCGCATGCGCATCCAGGAGCTGCAGGACCGCCTCGGCATGGCCCTTCCCGTGTACGTGATGGTGACCAAGAGCGACCTGCTGGCCGGGTTCGGGGAATTCTTCGCGCCGCTCGGGCGCGAAGAGCGTGCGCAGGTGTGGGGCATGACGTTCCCACTTGCCGGCGGCGGCATGGCGGCCCCCGCACTGGAAGCATTCGCCACCGAATTCAGCGCGCTCGAAGAGCGCCTGCAGGAGCGCCTGCTGGAACGGCTCCAGCAGGAACGCGACCTGGCGCGCCGCGCGCTGATCCACGGCTTCCCGCAGCAGTTTGCCGCGCTCGAGGCCGTGCTGGAAAATTTCCTGCGGCTTGTCTTCACCGGCAACCGTTTCGAGCAGCCGGCGCTGCTGCGCGGCGTGTATTTCACCAGCGGCACCCAGCACGGCACGTCGATCGACCGCGTGATGGCGTCGCTGGCGGGATCGTTCGGTCTCGGCAACCGGGCATTGCCGCCGGCGCCGGACAGCGGCCGCAGTTTTTTCGTGACGCGCCTGCTGCGCGAGGTGGTGTTCAGCGAAGCGGGGCTGGCCGGCCTGAACGCCCGGGCGGCGCGCCGGCGGCGAATGGCGAACGCAGCGCTGCTGGCGGTTGCGGCGGCGCTGGCGTTACTGCTTGGCGCGGCACTGTGCACCAGCTACCTGCGCAACGACAGGCTGGTGGAGCGCTCCGGCGCGGCCACCGATGCGCTGGCGCGGCTGATCGCCACGACGCCCCCCGAAGGCGATGAGCTGGCCGTGCTGCCGCTGCTGGACGCGGCGCGCGCGCTGCCGGCCGGCGATGCCGAACGGGAGCGTGCCGTACCGCTGCTCGACCGCATGGGCCTGTACCAGGGCGAGAAGCTCGGCGATGGCGCCGTCGCGGCGTACCGGCGCCTGCTGCGCAGCGTGCTGCTGCCGCGCATCGTCGCGCGCATGGAGGACGTGCTGCGCGGCGGCGCGGCGGGCGACCAGGATCTGCTGTACGAAACCCTGCGCGCGTACCTGATGCTCGGCCAGCGCCAGCACTTCGACGCGGCCGCCGTGCAGGCATGGGTCGAAGCGGCGTGGCGCCAGCGTCTGCCGCAGGGGAGTGGCGCGCGCGAGCTGCACGCGCACCTGGCCGCGCTGCTGGAGGACGACAGCGCGCCTGATCCGGTGCAGCTCGATGGGCCGCTGGTGGAGCAGGCCCGGCGCGTGCTGTCCGACGTACCGCTGGCCGAGCGACTGTACAGCCGCATGAAGCGCCAGCTGGAACGCGAGCAGTTGCCGGCGTTCACGGTCAATGGGGTGCTGGGGCGCGACGGTTCCGGCGTGCTGGCGCGTGCCGGCGGCGCATCGCTGTCGACCGGCGTGAGCGGTATGTACAGCGTTGCCGGATACCGCCGCTTCCTGGCGATACATGCGCAGGCGGGAAGCGCGATCGCGCGCGACGACTGGGTGTTGGACCGCCAGCAGGGTGCGGCGGGCGAAACCGATGCAGGCGCCGTCCGCGCAGCCGTGCTGCAGCGGTACCACGAGGATTATGCGCGCGCCTGGGACGGGTTCCTGGCCGACCTGCGGCCGGCGCCGCTCGCCGACCTCGACAGCGCGGCGCGGGTCAGCAATGCGCTGGGCGGTGCAGGCTCGCCTTTGCGGGCACTGCTCGCCGGCGCGGCACGCGAAACGGCGCTGGGCGCGATCGCCGGCGCCGCCGGCGGCAAGTCCGATAGCGCGGTGCCGCATCCGGTAGACCGGCACTTCGCACCGCTGCACCGGCTGGTGGCGGGCCCGGCGCCGACACCGCTCGACCAGGTACTGGCGCTGGTCAGGGATGCCGCGCTGTACTTCGACTCGGCCGCCATCGCGCGGCGCAGCGGCGCCCCGGCGCCGGCGCCCGGCGTCCTGCTGCAACTGAAGCGGGCCGGCGAAGGGCAGGCCGCGCCCCTGCCGGCGATCCTGCAAGGCATCGCCGAGGCGGGCAACGGCCTGGCGCAGGGCGGCGAGCGTGACAGGCTGGCGGCGCTTTGGGAAGGCGGGCCGGGACAGTTCTGCCGCGCGGCCATCGCCGGCCGTTACCCGCTGGACCGCGGCAGCCCGCGCGATGTCACAGCGGACGACTTCGCCAGATTCTTCGCACCGGGCGGCATGCTCGATGGCTTCTTCGCGCAGGAACTGGCGCCGTTCGTGGACCGCGCCGGTCCGCGCTGGCGCTGGCGCGCGACGGCGGGGCCGGCGCGCGTCTCGCAGGCGGCGCTGGATGCATTCCAGCGCGGCGCCAGGTTGCGCGACATGTTCTTCGCCGCCGGCGTCGCTGCGCCATCCCTGCGGTTCACGTTGCGGCCGCTGCCGCTGGACCCCGGCATCGCATCGCTGATGCTGGAGATCGACGGCCAGCAGGTGCAGGCCACCCGCGGCCAGGCCGGGCGCGCGGTGTCGCTGGCGGTTCCCGGCAGCGGCGGCCAGGCGCGGCTCACCGCGGTGCCGGCAAGCGGCGCCGAGTTGCGCACCGAGGGCTTGTGGGCCTGGCTGCGCCTGATCGATCGCGCCGCGCTTGACGTGATGCAGGCCGAACGCTACCGGCTGGAGTTCAGCGTCGATGCCCGCAAGGCCGGCTACGAGCTGACCGCCGGCAGCGTAATCAATCCGTTCCGGCGCGACGCGACGCAGTTCGCCTGCCCGCCAGGCCTGTGACGGCCGGCATCGGGGATATCGGCTGGTACGGCAAGGTCGCCAGCCTCGGCGACTTCACGCTGCGCGGCCTGCCGCCGGAATTCGTGCAGCCATGGGATACGTGGCTGCAGCAAGGGATGCGCGACAGCCATGCCCGGCTTGGCGAAGACTGGATCGCACTGTATCTGCATGCGCCGGTATGGCGTTTCGCGCTGGCCCCCGGAGTGTGCGGCCGTGCGGCGGTTGCGGGCGTCCTGATTCCGGGCGTCGACCGGGTCGGGCGCCACTTTCCGCTGACCGTCGCTGCAATGCCCGACGACGGCGCCGCGCTGCACGGACTGGTAGGCGCCGGCGCGGCATGGTTCGACTCGCTGGAGGCACTGGGCGTGGATGCGATGCGCGGCACGCTCCCGCTGGCCGCCCTGGGTATCGCACTGGAAACGCTGGCGCCCCCCGCCATGGCGCACGCACCGGAACCGGAACCGGAGCAGGGACCGGAGCCGGAGGTGGCCTGGGTAGCGCTCGATGCCGGACACGCCGCCGCGGCGGCGCTGTCACGCATGCTGCCGGTCTCCGGCCTGGCCGGGCGGGCGGTCTTCTGGACAGAAGGTACGCCGCACATGGCGCCCGCGCTGCTGGTCAGCGCGGGCCTGCCGCCTGCCTGCCGGTTCGGCGCGATGCTGGGCGCACCGCAGGAAGCTACGGCGCCTGGCCGGTGAGCGCGCGTGCCCGTTCGACGAAGCGGGCACGCGCCGCCGGCATATCGATCTGCGGCGCGACCAGGTCGAGCAGCGCCTGCCGGCCGGCCGCGCGTGGCAGGGCGCGCTTGACGACGATGCGCGCGATGGGACCGATTTCCTCCGCCAGCAACGCCGCCACCGCAGCGCCGAAATCGGCCCCTGGCGGCTGCGTGTCGTCCCCCTGCACGGTGGCGCCGGGCTGCGTTCCGCCGCCAGTGCGCTGGGCCGCATCGAGGGTCTTTGCCAGCGCCGCCAGTTCGGCCGCGAAGGCGGCGCGTGCCGCCGGCGACGGGATGTGCGGCAGCAGGCGTTCGCACAGCGTGCCGAAGTCCGGGGCGGTGGCCGCCAACCGGCGCAGCAGCAGGCTGGCCAGCGGACCGATCTGCGCAGCCAGCAAGGCTTCGAGCTGCGGCAGTGCCGTCATCTTCCATCCGGTCAGCTCGGCCGTCGCCTCCCGCGCGGCGGATGTGGCGGCGCGGGCCGCCATGGCGGCGGTGCCGGCCAGCAGCACGGTGGCGTCAATGTCGGCGGGCACGGGGATGACCGCCGTGGCGCCATCGCACGCGGCCTCATGCAGCGCTTGTGCAAAGTCGGCGGCCACGGCGAAGCGCGCGGCCGGTTCCCTGGACAGCGCGCGCATCACGACTGCGTCGATGCCGGCGCCAAGCGCGGCGTTCCAGTGCGAAGGCGGCGGTGGCGTCTGGGTGAGCACCTGCTGCATCACAGTGGCGGCCGAGCCGGAGAACGGCCGCTGGCCCGTCAGCAGCTGGTACAGCACGACGGCCGCCGAGAACAGGTCGCTGCGCCCATCCACGGTATCGCCGCGGAACTGCTCGGGCGACATGTAGCTGGGCGTGCCGAGCATCGCGCCGGTCTGCGTCAGCGTCGAGGACTCGATGCGGGCGATGCCGAAATCGCCGACCTTGATGCGGCCATCGGGCGTCACCAGCAGGTTGGCCGGTTTGATATCGCGGTGCACGACGCCGCGCGCATGCGCGTAGCCCAGCGCGGCGAGCAGGTCGCCCATCCATGCCGCCACCTGCGCCGGCGGCAGCGGTGCGCCGGCCACCAGGTCCGACATGGGGCAGCCATCGATGAATTCCATCGCGATATAGGCCAGGTCGTCGGTCTCGCCGTATTCGTGCACCGCGACGATATGCGGATGCATCAGCCTGCCCGCGGCCTGCGCCTCCTTGCGAAAGCGCTGCAGCATCTCCTGCGCCTGCTCCGGGTCGGCCACGGCGCGGTGCACGGTCTTCAGCGCCAGCGTGCGTTCGATCAGCGGATCGAAGGCGCGGTAGACCACGCCCATCGCGCCGCGCCCCAGGATGGCATCGAGTCGGTATTTGCCGATCTGGCGCGGCAGGCCGGCCAGCTCATTCATCGAGCATTTTCATTGCGCTGCCAAGGCTGGTGCGCATCCGTTCGAACGCGCGTGCCAGTCCGGCCAGTTCGTCGCTGCCGCGCGTATCGATGACGGCCGCGCCGGCGCGGCCCAGGCTGACATCGTCGGCCACGCGCGACAGCTTGCGCAGGCGCCGGGTAACGAAAACGTGCACCATCACGTTCAGTGTCACGAACAGGAACGCGAAGATCGCCAGCAGCGACCACAGCGACGTCTGCAGCAATGTGCGGGCGCGCTGCAACGGCACTGCCATCGGTACCGAGACGATCTGCGCGCCGACGGTCTCGCCCAGTTTCCAGCCGAAGCCGTTCTCGCGGCCATAGATGTCGAGCATCGTGTCGGGCGCGTCGGCCGGCGTGCCGTGGCATGCCAGGCAGGCGCTGTCGCGGATGCGGATCGGGCGTGCCACGTACAGCGCCGCACCGGACGGGCCGGCCCGTTCGCCGACCAGCTCCGCCGTCCCTTGTTCGCCGCGCAGCCGGTTCACCAGCGGCACCTCCCAGTCCGTGGCGCGGTTGCGCGGATTGGTGGGGTTCAGCGTGGCCTGCTTGTAGGTGTAATCAGGATAGGCCTTCAGCAGCTGGTTCAGGTGCTCGATCGCAGCGAAGGTGGGCACGGCCTCCGGCAGGAATTCGAACTTGAGCCGGTTTTCCAGCAGCGGCGTGACGTGCGCGCTGGCGTACTTGCCGGCGGCATCCGACGCCTGCAGGAGCAGGCGCGCATGCTGCAGCGTTTCTTCACGGGCATTCGCCACCAGCATGTCGTTCGTGACGAAGCCCGCGGCGCAGAACCCGGCGATGGAGACGGCAAGGAAGACCAGGTTGAACCTGGCGGCAATCGAGTGGATTTTCATCTCAGAACAGGTGGTTGAGCGGCGTCGCGGTGCGGCTGCGGGTGATGTCGCGCCGGCGCATCGCCGCGCGCCATTCCGGTTGATTGTCGAGCAGGCTTTCGGCTTCCGCGCGGAACGTGCCGTCGGCCAGCCGCGCGGCGAACTGGCTGGCCAGTTGCTGGCGCACATCCGCGCCGGCATCGCGCCACGCGACGATATCGGCCGCGGCGATCTCGCGCTCCGCCTTGGCGCTGGAGCCCGGCGCCAGCGCGGCGACCGCGACGAGCGGGTCGAGGAAGGCGCGCGGCATCTGGCCGATGAACTGGCGCGGCGGGCGCGGCGCAGTCTGCAACGGTCCGGCGAGCGGCCCGGCTGCCTGCCGCACGGCGTACTGCCCGCTGCCGATCGGGGCCTGCGCGGTGCCCGCGGCCTTGTCGGCCGCCGCCACGGTACCGTTCTCGACCAGCAGCTCGGTACGGTCCGCAGTCAGGTGCACGATGCCGCTGGCGCCTCGCGCCTGCAGGACCAGCGTGCCCGCGTCGAATGACAGCTGGCCGCCCGTCGGGGCGGTGGTGGCGAACTTGCCCCAGCCACGCAGCAGGCTGGCGCCCGGCAGGCCGGTCGCGTTCCGCACCAGTACGCTGCTCGCCGGGCCCAGCGCCAGCCGCGTGCCGTTCGGCCATTCGATCTGCGCCGGATGGGCGATGGACTCGACGATGTCGCCGGCCTGCAGCCGGACACCGGAAGACGCCTGGTACACGGTGGTCTTGCGGATCAGGCGCAGCGGCTGTTCGGCAAACGAGATGACGGCCTGCTGCGCAAGGGACGGCGCGGCTGGCAGCAGCAACGTCGCCGCCAGCGCGCAGCCCGCGATGGCGCTGGCCAGCCGGCGCCGGGCGCCGCGAAATGGATGGAGCAGGGACATAAGCGATGCCTGGTGGTTGACTCACTCACCATGTACGCGCGGCAAACGCTTCCGGATGCAGCCGCCGTAGTGGGGATCGCTGCCCGCGCCAGGGCAGTCCTGTCAGGCTGCCCTGGCGCAGGCCAGGCGCTGGTCGATGCTCCACGCTCCGGCGCCGAAGGCGAGCACCTGCAACAGACCGCCCGCCAGCGCGAGGTTCTTCAGCAGGTGGATCATCTGGTTCGGATCGTCGGTGGCGCCGTGGAACAGAAAGCCGGCGACCAGCGTGAAGACGGCGAGGCCGGCCGCCGCGGCGCGGGTCCGGAAACCGAAGGCCAGCATCAGGCCGCCGCCCAGCGTAATGGCGATGGCCACCACCAGTCCCGCGCCGGGAAAGGGCAGACCGACCGATTCGATCGCGGCGGTCGTGGCTTCCGGCGTGGCGATCTTGTGCAGGCCGCTGAAAATGAAGATGGTGGCCAGCAGCAGCCGGCCGATGGCGGGAGTCAGGTGTCGCATTGGAGGGCTTTCGTTAAACAAGAAATGGATCAGGAAAACTGCGGGTCGCCCAGTTCGCGCGGGCGGCGTGGCGCTTCGCCGGCGATCGGCTGGACCGGGACGGCCCGGTCCCTTCGTCCGGCAGGCGAACGTGGCTCCGGCATGCCAGCCGATTCCTGCACCAGCGTTTCGCGCAGGCGCGCCATGCCGCGGCGCAGCCAGCTCTTGACGGTGCCGAGCGGCGCGTTCATGTGCGCCGACAGCTCGGCATGCGGCATGCCCTGGCCGAAGGTCAGCGCGATGCTTTGCCGCTGCGCCGGCTCCAGCCCGGCCAGTGCCGCGGGCAGGCGCTGGCGCAGCGTGGCATGAAAGGCCTGCCGGATCGGGTCGGACATGTCGGCGTCTTCCAGTGCCAGCTCGGCAAGCCAGGCCACTTCCGCGGCGGCTTCGGTGCGCTGCTGTTCGATCCGGCGACTGCGTAGCTGCGACAGCGCGCCGTTGCGGACGATGGCGATCAGCCACGTCATCGGGCTGCCTTCGCCGGGCCGGAAGCGCTGCGCATGCGTCCAGATATTGACGTAGGCATCCTGCAGCACTTCCTCCGCGCACGACGGGGTGCCCAGCAGCCGCAAGGCAACGTGGTACAGGTATTGGTGGGTGAGCGCATGGAGCCGGGTAAAAGCGCGCTCGTCGCCGGCACCGCTCGCAACGAGCAGCTCGGCAAGAAGAGTCCTGCGGTCGGTCATCATATTCATGGCGCGAATCGTGCCGCAGATGCGTACCCGTGATCCAATCGATTATTCATATGCCTGGCCATTATTAAGGTTGATGCAGGAGAGATCATTGTTTCGATCGTCCCGCGTTATTGATTCATTCAAGTATTCGACCGCAGGTAATAATTGTGTTTGAGAATTATTTATTGCCTATATATCGGCAGATATTCCCGTAATCGATCGCCCGCATCCGCATTCGGTTTTTTGAGAATGCAGCAATGCTGTGAAGAGTTGCCAGATTGACATTGCGACCTTGTTGAAAGTTGGCATTGCCTTAATTCCGAATTTGCCGATTATATCGAAGATATCGAATTTGTGAAGCTTTTGATGCAATTTTTTGGACCGAGACGGGTGCGAAGGGTGGATTCCATGCAAAGGGAAACGGCGAATCGTCATTGGTGTGGTGCGCAATGCGTCCAACGCATTGCCGAGTTCGTAAATAGAGGGGGGTAATGTCCGGCTCCGGAAACACGACCGTCCCGCACGGGAACCGTCGTGGCTGCCTGCCTTTAATCGGACGCTACCTCCAGATCAATCACCACCAAACAAGGATTTCGATGAACGACCTGAATCAACCGGCATTCGCTGCCGTTTCGCACTCGCTGGCCCCGCATCACCACGCGACGATCGGCGGGAAGACCATGGCTTATCTGGATACGGGCAAGGGGTTTCCCGTGCTGCTGGGGCACAGCTATCTGTGGAATGCCGCACAGTGGCAGCCGCAGATCGACCTGCTGTCGCGGCACTTCCGCGTCATCGTGCCGGACCTGTGGGGACACGGCGAGTCGGACGGGCCGCCCGCCGGAACGCAGGCAATCGAGGACCTGGCCGAGCATTACAGGGCACTGCTCGATACCCTGTCGATCGATGCATGCCATGTCGTGGGCCTGTCGGTGGGCGGCATGTGGGCCGAAGCGCTGGCACAGCGCCATCCGCACCGGGTTCGCAAGCTCGTGTTGATGGACACCTTCCTTGGCGAAGAGCCGGAAGCGTCGCGCCTGAAATACATGGGCATGCTCGCCAGGATCGAGCAGGAGCGCACGGTGTCGCCGGAACTGCTGGAAGTGATCGTGCCGATGTTCTTCCGCCCATCGATCGACCGCCAATCGGCGCTGTACAGGAACTTCAGCGAGGCGCTGGCCAGGTTCTCCGCCGAACAGCTATCGGAGAGCATCGTGCCGCTGGGCCGCATCATCTTCGGCCGGCAGGACCGCCTGGCGCGGCTGCACCGGCTGAACGCCGGCCGCACGCTGGTGGTGGCCGGGCAGTACGACATGCCACGCCCCGTCGCGGAGTCGATCGCGATGGCGAACATCATCGATTGCCCGATGACGACCGTGGCGGACGCCGGCCATATCTCGAACCTGGAAAATCCGGCCGCGGTGACCCGCATCCTGCTGAAGTTCCTGCTGGACGAGCGCTGATCCGCGCACGCGATGCAATGCTGGCGCGGCAGCGGAGAAAACCGCGCCGCGCCGGGACCGGTCAGCGCTCCAGTGCCTGCTCTTCCCGATGCTTGCCCGAGCGGCCCGCACCGGACGGTTCGATGTCGGCGAGGAAGCTCGCCAGCAGCGCATTGAACGCCCCGGGATTGTCGCGGAACGGCGCATGGCCGGCGGCCGGCACACGGTAGCACTTGCCCGACCACAGGTTGGCGTAGTCGATGCCGTCGAAGTAATCGAGGTTGATCATCGCATCGCCGGCGCCGTTGACGACGGCCAGCGGTTTGGTGAAATGTTCGACCATCCGCCGCTGGTTGATGCCGGCGCCGGCATGCGCCGCTTCGAACAGGATCCTGCGCGCCCGGCCGTCGGCACGCGCCATGGCCGCGCGCAGCGGCGCGTCGAGCGTGGCGCCGAAGATGGCTTGCCCGAACGCTTCCAGGTCCAGCGCCGACAGGTCTTCGCGCGATCCGTACCTGACGGCCGATCCGGGCTGGAATCCCTCGGCCATGCTGGTGCCGACCGGCGGCGCCCCGCAGATCATGATGCCGCGCACCGACGGCAGGCGCGGTGCCAGTTCCAGCGCGATATGGCCGCCCAGCGACCAGCCGAGCAGCACCGGATCGGCCAGCCCCATGTGGGCAATCACTTCGACGAGCGCGTCCGCGAACCCGGGGCGCGTATAGGTGCGCTCCGGATGCGTGGCATCGGCGGACGTGCCATGGCCCGGCAGGTCGATGGCGACCAGCCGGCGGCTGGCCAGCGCCGTGCTGCCGATCTGGTGCCGGAACACCGCCGAGCTCGAGGAGTTACCGTGAATCAGGACTACGTTGCCGGCACCCGTTCCGGAATCGCTGACCGCGATGGTGCCGTGCGAGGTGGGGATCATGTATGCATGCATCTGTCGAACCATTGCCGTGACCTTCCTGTGATGATGAAGTGGTCACGGTATCGTGCGGCAAGCGCCGCCCGCCGGCCAATCGAATCTGCGTATGGGCGCCTATCGGAATGGCTGATCGGACGCCGGAGCCCGGCTGGGGGCGGGCTTCGGTGTTACTTGCGCCGCACCGTCGACTGGATCGCGCGGCTGATTTCATGCGATGCCTGGCGGGCCAGGCGATCGAGGATCTGCCTGCCGTCGTCGCCCAGCTGGCGCGGCTTCGTGTCGATGACGCACAGCGAGCCCAGAGCGAAGCCCATGTCGTCAGTGATCGGCGCGCCGGCGTAGAAGCGGAAATGCGGCGCATCCACGACGGCGGGGTTGTCGGCGAAGCGTGGGTCCTGGTCGAGTTCGAACACTTCCTCCACGCCGCCCTGCAGCAGCGTGTAATTGCAGAAGGCCCAGTGGCGCGGGGTTTCGCTCAGGTCGAGCCCCACCTTCGCCTTGAACCACTGCTTGTCCTCGCTGATGATGCTGATCAGCGCAACGGGCATCGACAGGCTCAGCGCCGCAAGCTGGGCGATATTGTCCAGCGTTTCATCCTGCGCGCTGTACAGCAGGCCGGAACGGTGCACCGCCGCCAGGCGCCTGGATTCGTTGGCGCCGACCGGAAAGGGCGCATCGAGCAGGGCGGGCGGCAATGGCGCAAGCACGCCGGGCTTCAGCGGCGAAAGCGCGGCCAGTTCCGCGCCCAGCCCGTCCGCCACGTTGCGCAGTCCGATCACCTTGTAGCGCAGGCCGGGGCCCAGCAAGGCATCGATCTGCTCGGCCGGCAGCGATGTCGCGATGACGATCCGCAGCCGGTTCAACACGGGCACATCGTGCAGCGCGGACAGGAAGCCGGGCAGCAGGTCTTCCACCGTTTCCGCGTGGACCACCAGCATGTCCGGCAAGGTCGTGCCGAGCGTGACCGCAGCGGCGACAGGATTGTCGAGGCAGGTGAGGCCCGTGACATTCATCGCGGCGAAGGCGTTCGTCCAGCTCGCGTGATGACGCTTCGGGGCCAGCACCAGCACTTCCCAGCCGGCCTGCTTGATGTCGTGGCCCTGTTCCAGCGTCGCCAGCACGTCGGTCTCGTACATGCGCCGATGGCCGCCGGGCGTTTTCCATGACGGGATCACGCCGCTTTCGATCCACAGTTGCGCCGTGCGGGCCGAAACGCCGAGGATTTTCGCTGCCTGTGCCGTGGTGATGATGGAACTGTTCATGGACGGCAGTATAGCCGATGGCCCGGTATCGAATGGCGTGGTGCCGGACTGCCGTCAGCCACCGCCGCCCTGGTCCAGCACGCGCAGCAGGTCGTCGAGGCCGTGCCGGGTAGTCGCGCGCCGCAGCAGCGCGTCGACATGGACCATGCGTGCCCTGACCGCGGGCGTGTCCAGCGGCGCGAATCGGCTCACCTGGGTGCCGCCGGCGTCGCGCAGGCTGATCGCCAGCCTGCCGCCGTATACCGTTTCGATGTGCCGCCAGGCAACCAGTTCCGCGAAGTCTTCCGCCGCCGCAGCCGTGGCGTACAGGCTGACGAACGGCGTGCGCGACAGCGCGTCATAGACCGCCCCGGCACGCGCCATCGGCAGCGGCTCGGCACGGCGGAACGGGGTGCCGGCCGCCGCGGAGGTCGCCAGCAGCGGGGCCAGCGTGCGGTCGTCGCTCCAGATCCCGTCGACAAACGGACTGGCACGGTCCCCCGCCAGCCGCAAGGCCTTGTCGACGGCGTGGCTGGCTTCGTGCAGCAGCACGTAGGTCAACGCATCGGTGCCGCAGCCTTCCACGGTCACGACCAGCCCGGAGCCGTCGGGCACGAACAGGCGCCGCTCCTTTGCCGTCAGGAAACCGGTCAGCGACTCGTCGAGCAGGCTGGCACGCAGCGTGATGTCGAACTGGCCGGTGCCGGGGACCATCGAGAACAGGCCCGAACCGCTGCCGGGGATGCCATCGACGAAACTGAGGCGGCGCAGCCGTTTTTCCAGCACCAGCCGGTGCAGCGCCGGCAGCGATGCCAGCGACTTCTCGACGCGCAACCGCTCGGCGGGCGTCAGGTGGTGTTGCCGCACGTCGCGCATGCCAGCCGCCGCGAAGCGCTCGATCACTTCCGGTTCCGGGGGCGCGACCCGGCTGGCCAGCGTCGGCCGGGCGGGGTTTGCGTCAATCGCCTGGGCCGGCAGGCCGTGCAGGGCGAGGCCGATATTGACCACGCATGCCAGGAATCTTGTTCGCATGGCTGTTTTCTCTTCCATTGGGATGATTCGCCGGATGGCGGCGACGGGCATGCTGTGAGATACGCCGAGGCGTGCCGGATGGATGCAGGCGGTTCGCCCCGGACGAAAAAAAGTCGACGCATGCCGCATCCGGTTTGCGTTTGCCGCCGTATGTGAAGGATTCGACGGATTGACATGCCTCATCCACCAACGACCCGTATCGGCCAGGGGCGGCCGCTTCGATGCCGGTCCACCACCACAACACAAAGGAGAAATTCATGACTATCGTTTCCCGCCTGCGCACGCTGGCCGTCGCCGCGACCCTGGCCGCCACCGGTCTCCATGCCGGCGCCGCGGAATCCGCCTCCACCAAGCCGTCGGTGGTCATCGTGCACGGCGCCTTCGCGGACGGCTCCGACTGGGCCAAGGTCATTCCGCTGCTGCAGGCCAAGGGCATCAAGGTCACCGCGGTGCAGAACCCGCTGACGTCGCTGGCCGACGATGCCGCGGCGGCGCGCCGCGCGATCGACAGCCAGCCAGGCAAGGTGGTGCTGGTGGGCCATTCGTGGGGCGGCACGGTGATCACGGAAGCAGGACAGCATGACAAGGTGGCGAGTCTGGTGTACGTGGCCGCGTTCGCGCCGGACGCCGGCAAGTCGACCGCCGAAACGGGCGAAGGATTCCCTGCCGCGCCAGGCAGCAAGCGCTTCGTGGCCGACCGGGAAGGGTTCCTCAGCCTGCCGGAAGCCGCGATGCGCGAAGACTTCGCGCAGGACGTGCCCGCGAAGCAGGCGGCACTGATGACGGCGACCCAGGGTCCGATCCAGTCCAAGGCGTTCGGCGAGAAGGTCACCGTCGCCGCATGGAAAACCCGCCCGTCGTGGTTCATCGTCAGCGGCAAGGACCGCATGATCGATCCGGGCCTGCTGCGTGCGATGGCGAAGAAGATCGGCGCGAAGACGACCGAACTGGCGGCGAGCCACGTGCCGCAGCAGTCCCGGCCTGCCGAAGTGGCGGCCGTGATCCTCGACGCGGTGGCGGCCACGAAGTAGGGCCGGTCATTCCGGCAGCGTGACGTCGAGCAGGGCTTCGCCCGCCAGCAAGGTGGCCTGCTCGATCAAGGCGCGCATCTTCGGCTGGTTCTGGCTGCGCATCGGGAAATACAGGTACAGGCCGGACGTTTCCGGCACATGGCCGGCCAGCGTTCGCACCAGCCGGCCATGCAGCACGTCGTCGGCAATCTCGATATCGGGGAGCCAGGCGAGTCCCAGCCCCTTGCGCGCCAGTTCGGCGATCATCTGCGTGTCGTTGGCGCGCAGGGCGGCCTCGGTATCGAGCAGGATCTCGCCTTCATCGCCGGTGAAGCGCCACGGCGGCAGCACCCCTGAGGTGGCAAAGCGGTAACGGATCGTCTGGTGCCGCAGCAGGTCGCGTGGCGTGGCCGGTTCGCCATGCCGCGCGAAATAGTCGGGCGACGCCACGATGGACCAGGACAGCGGCTGGCTGAGGCGGATTGCCACCATGTCCTGCGCGATCGCCTGTCCCAGGCGCACCCCCGCGTCGTAACCGGCCGCCACGAGGTCGACGAGGCCATCGTCGAGCGACAGGTCGAACGTAATGTCCGGATATTTCGCGCGCATGCGCGGCACCAGGTGCCGCGCCAGCAGGAAACCGAAGGCGCGCGGCGCCGTCACGCGCAGGTGGCCGGACGGGCGCTGCTGAAACTTCGCCAGTTCCGAAAAGGCGTCATCGATCTGGCCCACCGCCGGCTTCAGCGCCGACAGCAGGGCCGCCCCGGCATCGGTCAGCAGCACGCTGCGCGTGTTGCGGGTAAATAGCGTCACGCCATGCCTGGCTTCCAGCGCACGGACGCCCTTGCTGACGGCCGTGGGGCTGACACTGAGGCGCTTGGCGGCCAGCGTGAAGCTGCGGTGTTCGGCGACGGCAAGGAACAGCCGGATCAATTCAAGGGAGCTCATCGTTCTCATTATGAACCGTAGGTTCATCGAGCATAGCGGTTTGCATACTTTTTCGCTATGTCCGGCACGCCTACACTGCAGACTCACTTCAAGGAGAAAAACGATGATCAAGTTACCGACCCCAATCGCCGCCTATGTCGAGGCGGCTAATGCACACGACGCGGCGCGCATCGCCGCCTGTTTCGCGCCGGACGGCACCGTTCACGACGAAGGTGCGCTGCTGCGCGGCACCGCCGAGATCGAAGAGTGGGCGCGCGAGTCGTCGGACCGCTACAAGGCGGTCATGGCGCCTGTCGGCATCGTCGAAGCGGACGGCAAGAGCCGGCTGACAGCCACCGTGTCCGGCGACTTCCCCGGCAGCCCGGCCACGCTCGCGTTCCACTTCGTGCTGCGCCCCGAAGGCATCGCATCGCTGGAGGTGACGGCATGAGCGACCTTTCCTTGCAGGGCAAGCATGCCCTCGTGACCGGCGGCACCAAAGGGATGGGCGAGTCGATCGTCCGCGCGCTGGTCTTGCGCGGTGCGAAGGTGATCGCCACGGCCCGCAACCAGCCGGCCGATCCCGTCGACCCGGTGCTCTACCTGCAGGCCGACGTCGGTACCGCCGATGGCGCGGCACACGTGGCCGAGGCAGTGCGCCGCGAATTCGGCCACCTGGATTTCCTCGTCAATAACGTCGGCGGCTCGGCGGCGCCGGGCGGCGGGGCGCTGGCGCTGACCGACGAATTGTGGGACGACGCGATCCAGTCGAACCTGATGGCGGCCGTGCGGCTGGACCGCGCCTTCCTGCCCGGCATGGTCGAGCGGCGCAGCGGTGCCATCATCCATATCACGTCGATCCAGCGGCGCCTGCCCCTGTTCGAGTCGACGGTCGCCTATGCCGCCGCCAAGGCCGCGCTCAGCAACTACAGCAAGTCGCTGGCCAACGAATTCGGTCCGCGCGGCATCCGCATCAACAGCGTCGCGCCGGGCTTCATCGAGACCACCGCCGCACAGGCGTTCATCCAGCGCATGGCTTCGCATCGCGAAGGCACCGAGGAGGACGCGCGCCGCGAGCTGATGGATTCGCTGGGCGGCATTCCGATCGGCCGGCCAGGCAAGCCGGAAGAGGTGGCGGAGCTGGTCGCGTTCCTGCTGTCGCCACTGGCCGCGTCGATCCATGGCGCGGAACTGGTGATCGACGGCGGCACGATTCCCACCGTATGACCCGCATGCCGGACCAATCGCAGCGCTGCCGGCGCGCCACTTGCCGCCGTTGGCGCGCGGCCTTTCCGAACCACGAACGATGGACGACGACCCATGAACAGGCTACTGAACTTTCCACGCGCCCCGGCGCCGCTGCGGGGGGCGGATCTGCCGCTGCTGATCTCGCTGAACGTACTGCTGGAGGAATGCAACGTGACGCGCGCCGCGGCGCGCCTGAATGTCAGCCAGCCCGCGCTGTCGGCGCAGCTGTCGCGCCTGCGCGCGCTGTTCGGCGACCAGTTGCTGGTGCCGGCCGAGAGCGGGCGCGGCCTGGCGCCGTCGCCGTTCGCGCTGAAGCTGCAGCGCCGGCTGCAGCCGGCGCTGGCGGCGCTGACCATGGCAGTGCGTCCCAGGACGGAGGAATTCGACCCCGCCGAAGCGGTGCGCACTTTCACCATCGTCGCCAACAACACGGGCACTGTGGCGATCCTTCCCGGCCTGGCCCGGCAGGTGCATTGCCAGGGCAACCGCCACCTGCGCCTGACCCTGACTGCGCCGGACGAGCGCGAACTGGCAAGCAGCCTGGAGCGTGGGGAAGTGGACCTGTGCTTCGGCGCGGCCTGCCAGCTGCCGCCGGGCCTGCTGAGTTGCGAACTGTTGACGACGCCCTATGTGCTGGTGCAGCGTCACGGCCATGCCCGCGGCACCTCGGCAGTGACGTTCGACGAATACCGCTCCCTGCAACATATCAACGTATCGCCCGACGGCAGGCTGCATGGCGCGCTGGACGAGCACCTGTACCGGCTGGGGCACATGCGCCATACGCTGCTGGCGGTGCGCGACTTCAGCGCCGTCGGCGCGATCGTTGCCGTGAGCGACCTGGTCTGCACAATTCCCGCCTTCCTGGTCCCGTCGCTGCCGCCGTCGGTCGACGTCGTCGACCTGGCCTTTCCCTTCCTGACCTACACCCTGTGCATGGCCTGGCATCCCAGTGCCGATGACGACCCCGGCCTGGCCTGGCTGCGCGCACAAGTACAGGCAGCCATGGCCGGCAGCCCGAAGGCCGCTTCCGGCATGGTATCGGCCTGATCTCGGCGCAGGTATCCATGCGATGGATTGGTGACTATACAAAAAACAAATTGATAGAATCGGAAAAATCGATATAATCGGCAATATCTGCTTGGGATTCAAGCAAGAGCACGCCGTATCCTCGCTGGATGACGGCGCCGTCCATTCACTGAAGAGTACGAAAAATGACCGATACCAATATCACCGACCGCGCATTCGCGGCAGCCGTCCGCGCCAACCAGGACCATCTCTCCACCTCGCAGAACACACGCTTCGACTTCATCGTCTGCGGCGCCGGCTCCGCCGGTTCCGTCGTGGCGGCACGGCTGGCCGAAAATCCCGAAGTGCGGGTACTGCTGCTCGAAGCGGGCGGCAGCGACGAAGTCGACAGCGTGACCGAGCCGGCCCAATGGCCGCTGAACCTGGGTTCGGAACGGGACTGGGGATTCATGGCCGAGCCGAACGAACACCTGGGCGGCCGCGCCATTCCGATGAACATGGGCAAGGTGCTGGGCGGCGGCTCCAGCATCAACGTGATGCTGTGGGCGCGCGGCCACCGGGCCGACTGGAATTACTTCGCCGCCGAAGCGGGCGACGCCGCGTGGAACTACGAGTCCGTGCTGAACATCTACCGCCGCATCGAAGACTGGCACGGCCCCGCCGACCCGGCCTATCGCGGCAAGGGTGGCCCGGTGTATGTGGCGCCGGCACGCGACCCCAAGCCTGCCGCGACGCTGATGCTGGAAGCGGCCCGTTCGCTCGGCGTACCGACTTTCGCCAGCCCGAACGGCGCGATGATGGAAGGCGACGGCGGCGCGGCGATCAACGACCTGCGCATCCGCGACGGCAAGCGCCTGTCGATCTTCCGTTCGTATACGTACCCGCGCATGGCCCAGCGGAACCTGACGGTGCTGACCGGCGCGCTGGTGTCGAAGCTGACCTTCGAAGGCAAGCGCGTGACGGGTATCGACGTCATTCACGACGGCCGGACGAAGACGTTCCATGCCTCGCGGGAAGTCGTGCTGTCGCTGGGCGCCGTCAACACGCCGAAGGTGCTGATGCAGTCGGGTATCGGGCCGGAGCGGGAGCTGCAGCGGCATGGCATCGGCGTTCGCCAGCACCTGCCGGGTGTCGGCCAGAACCACCAGGACCACGTGTCGTTCGGCTGCATCTGGGAATATGCCGAACCGCAGGAGGTCGGCAATGGCGGTTCGGAGGCGACGCTGTACTGGAAGAGCGACGCTTCGCTCGACGCGCCCGACATGCTGCACTGCCAGGTCGAGTTTCCCGTGCCGAGCGCGGAGAACGCGGCACGCGGCACGCCGCAGCATGGCTGGACGATGTTCGCCGGCCTGGCGCACCCGAAGAGCCGCGGCCAGCTGCTGCTTTCCGGCCCCAACGCCGGCGATGCGATGATCATCCGCGCCAACACGCTGTCCGACCCGGACGACGTCACGGCCGCACTGGCCAGCGTGCAGATGTGCCGCGACCTGGGCAATGCCGATGCGTTCCGCAGCCTGGTGACACGGGAAGCCATGCCGGGCAACCTGAACCGGGAAAGCATGGAACGCTACCTGCGCGATGGCGCGGTCACGTACTGGCACCAGTCGTGCACGGCCAAGATGGGGCGCGATGCGATGTCGGTGGTCAATGGCAACCTGGAAGTGTATGGCATCGACGGCCTGCGCATCGCCGATGCGTCGATCATGCCGCGCATCACTACCGGGAACACGATGGCGCCGTGCGTGATCATCGGCGAGCGCGCGGCGGAGTCCATCAAGGCGAAATACGGCATCTGACGGCGTATCGATCGTCCAGAAATCACCGCTGCTTGCGGCGGTCGCCCTGCTCAAGGAAGGAAGTCGTGAAATACCTCGTTTCGTTCGTGGCCGCCGCGCTGTCCGGCATCACCATCGCCGCCGTCGTCACCATCGCCACCGCCAGTCCGGCGACGCCGCGCCATGAAACGCTGCCGGCGGTGCCCTCGTTGCCCGCGCTGTCGCACCAGGGTTATGTCGAACACGCGGGGGCGCGGATCTGGTATGGCATGGTGGGAGCGGGGGACCCGGTGATCCTGCTGCACGGCGGCCGCGCCAGCAGCCTGACATGGGGGCACCAGATCGCCGCCCTGGTGGCCGGCGGGCATCGCGTGATCCTCATCGACAGCCGCGGCCATGGCCGCAGCACGCTGGGCGATCGCGGCCTGTCGTATGCGCTGATGGCGCAGGACGTCGTCGCCGTGATGGACCGGCTACGCCTGCACCGGGCGGCGCTGGCCGGCTGGAGCGACGGCGCCATCGTCGGCCTGGCGGTGGCGCAACGGCAGCCGCGACGCGTCAGCCGGCTGTTCGCGTTCGGGATCAACGTGAACCGGCGCCATCTCGTTGCGCCGGTCGAATCGCCGGTGCTGGCGCTGGTCGGCCCCCGTCTGCTGGCCGACTACCAGGCGGTGGCACCCGATCCGCAGGCGTTCGCCAGGTTGAGCGAAGCGGTCGATGCGATGCAGGGGAAGGAGCCGGACTACAGCGATGCGCAGCTGGCATCGATCCGTGGACCACGTATCGCCGTCGTGGCTGCCGACCACGATGAATTCATCACGATGCGCCATGCCGAATACGTGGCCACCGCACTGCGCGGCGCACGCCTGGTCGTGCTGGACGATGTTAGCCATTTCGCGCCGTGGCAGGATCCGGCCGGATTCAACGCGGCATTGCTCGACTTTCTTGATCGCCAGGATTGAAAAGGCGCTGTTTGCGTTAATTCAGGCAACTCCCAGCTCGTAGTAGAAGGCAAATTTGTTACTACGAACCGCAGCGGCGTATTGGCAAGCCGGCAGTGTGCAAGGCCAGCGTTCATCTGAACGCTGCGTTTGCGGCAAGCCAGCAAAGCTACGGCAGCTGCCGGTTTCGGCCATGGCCGAAACCGGCTTTCACATCGGGCGCTACAAAGTACGAAGCCTGATGCGGCAAGTGGCGTTGAGGCCGGTCTGGAAGCGCAGGTTCGTTCACACGACCGATAGTAAGCATGACTTGCCAGTCGCCGCCAAGGTGCTGAATCGCCAGTTCAATCCACCAGCGCCGAATCTCGCGTACTTCACCGATATTACGTACATCCGTACCGATGCCGGATGGCTGTACCTGGCCATCGTATTGGATCTCGACGCGCGCAACCTGGCCGGCTGGGCAATGGCGCCGTCGGCATTTCGCCGTTACCTGGTTCCGCTGACATGTGACAGCTGCGGGTGGCTTTGCAACCGGCTGGCCTGCTGAGCATTGGCTTGCCGAGTCTCCTCTTGGGGTGCGAGACCAAAGATACTCACGACGGCGGCGAGGGTGGCCGCCTCATCCTGCAGCGCCTGCGCTGCAGCCGCCGCCTCCTCGACGAGTGCGGCATTTTCCTGGGTCGCGGCGTCGATATCCGCAATGGACCGGTTCACGTCCTCGATGCCGGAACTCTGCTCCCCGCTGGCCTTGCTGATATCGGCCATGATCTGCTGTACGCGGTGTACGCTGGCGATGACTTTCCGCATCGTGGCTCCCGCTTCGCCCACCAGTGTGGTGCCTGTTTCAACATTGCCCGATGCGATGTCGATCAGCGTCTTGATCTCCTTGGCCGCCAGGGCACTGCGTTGTGCCAGCGTACGTACTTCTGATGCAACAACCGCAAAGCCCCTGCCTTGTTCGCCAGCACGGGCAGCCTCGACGGCGGCATTGAGCGCCAGGATATTGGTCTGGAAGGCGATGCCGTCGATTACGCCGATGATGTCGGTGATCTTGATGGACGAGGCACGGATGGCGTCCATAGTTTCGACGACCCGATCGACCACCTCGCCGCCTTGGGCCGATACCTGAGATGCGTCCGCCGCAAGAACATTCGCGTGCTGTGCGTTCTCGGCGTTGCGGCCCACCGCGGCCGTCAGTTCCTCCATTGCCAATGCGACCTGCTGCAGTGACGTTGACTGGCGTTCGGTGCGTGTCGACAGCTCGCTGTTGCCGGCGGCAATCTGGGTGGAAGCGCTGGCGATATGGTCGGTTCCTGCCCGCACCTGGTTGACGATACTGGCGAGACTGTCGCGCATGCCGCGAATCGCATGCAATAGGCTGCCACTGCTGCCCCGTGCCTTGACGTTGACCGCCAGCTGGCCCGCCGCGATCCGGCCTGCCACCGCCACTGCGTAGCCTGGCTCGCCACCCAGCTGGCGAAGCAGACCGCAGGTAATGAAAACGGCGATGGCGATGCTCACGGCGAGGGTAAATGCCCCTTGCAGCAGGATGTTGACGAAGGCGTTCTGATAAACGACCGAAGCAGCAGCGTTGGCGTCGTCCGCTTCCGCCTGGACTGCTTTGACCAGCACATCGATGTCCTGAACAATGCGCCGGCGCAGGGGGCTGCATTCTTCGACAAGGAAACGGCCATAATCTTCCATCTGCCCCGCAGTGCGGTACAGCCGTGGCCGTTTCAGTTCTTCGGCCATCGCCAGCAGTCCGCGGCGCATCGTCTGGAAACGCTCGTCGCCGCCGAAGGCGGGGGCCATGGCGTCCAACGTTGCCAAATACTGGGTTCTCTCGCGATCCAAGAGATCCAGCTCCCGCATGGCATCTACCTGTGCCGTGAAAATGTAGCCGTTGCGCGCCGCAAGTCCGGTTTGCGCCAGCGCTTCACGCACCTCGTAGAGAGGCTGCAGCTTATCGTCCGTTATCTGGTTTTGCGCGATGACCGCATGTTCCAGCGCATTGAGCCGCATGAGTGAAAATGTGGCCAGCACGATCATCAGTATGACAATGGTGCCAAACCCGCATGCCAGCTTATGGCCGATCCGCATGCTGCGTGAAGTTTTCATGGATCTCCTCAGATCAAAAATTAATCAGAGAAAATTATGATTGCCCTAGACAAACATGGCTATCCGCAAGTTTTTTTGTTAACAAATTACTTGTAAGTTGTTGGATACGAGTAACAACCAATTTCAAGAGGACTGCTCTCATTGTTGGAACCACAATCGTCCTGGGAAAAGAAGTGTGGGGGCCGCATACTCCAGTTCACTGCGCATTGCGTACGCAGGCGTCGCCACAAAGGTGCTCGAATACACTGTGAGTTACCCTCACGATGACGTCATTCGCCGCAGGATCGCCGGGCGTGCGCTGCGGAGAAGGAAGTCTTTCAACCGCCAAAACCGAAGCTGGAACATCTCGCGCGATTCACTGTGCATCTGGAAGCACCGATCTGGGAGCTGGATTGTGTCCCCAGGAGTGGTGTGCGAGCGTGATTCTTCAAGAACCGGTTCCCCGGACAGTTGATCACGGCGGACAGCCGCGCGTGGTCTGCGTTATCGCGAAGAGGAGGTAGTTGCGCTACTCAACCAAGAGTGCTGGAGAGGGCCGTTTTTTTTCGATCCGAGCACACGTGCCGATATCCAGATGGGGACGCCGGCGTTCCGAAGATATTCGGCAGCGGCATTCGTGCCGAGCATGGACTGGAAGACGATTGCGACCTCTATCCGTTGTGAGCTCAGCGTGTCTGTCCGGCGGTCCAAAGGCGGCAGGACTCGGGCAGGATTGGCGACGGCAGCCCGGCACGCGCCATAGCGGCGATCCTTTCGTCTTACCCTGCCTTCTTTTCCTTGCAGTACTCGCTCGATGACCGGCCCGGGCGTGCCTTCCCGGATCAATACCCAGTAAGCCCGATCGGAGCCGAACATTTTATTAATGTAGATAGCCGCTTCCACATAAGCGGCGCAGACATAGTTCTTCCTGCGGCAATGCGCATAACTTTCGTCTACTGGCATCGGCGCTCCCAGACCGCGACCGGCAATTTTTTCTCGCTGATTGTTTTTTTATGGTGCTCTGCATGTGGAAGCCATTAAAGATATTGTCGCATACGTCGGAAGCATCATGCTAGGCACACTGTTGACTTTTCGCCATACGTCAGAAAATGACCGGCACTGCGATCGTCACGGCGTCGCAGGAAATTGTTACCGGCAAGCTCGGTCCGTTGGCTCGCCCGGAGCCGCGTGCAAGCTCAGGGGAGGAGACCGTCCCGTCTGCATGCCGTGAAAGTGAAATTGACGGGTTGCCGATATATTCTTCAGCACAGCGAACGCTTCCAGCCCCGCCTCCATATAGCGTTGGCGCTGAACTTTCATGCCTCGGCGGGACCCGAATGCGACATTCTGGAACCACCATGCGTCGATGAGCCAACGTTGAACGGTCTTCACAAACAATACTTCCACATCGGGGCAGACGTCCGGCCGGAGCCAGTAGTCTGCACACACATCGAATTGCTGGAGCACGGATGCGGCCATGGGATCATGTTGGTAAGCTTCGACAATGGACGCGACGGGATTCAGATATAACGACCCGAGAAGCATGTTTTCGTCAGCGTCGAATACGCTGAAACCGTAAGCTTCGTCGCGCTCATGCTCGCTGATATGCAGTTTCAGATCGGCCAGGTTCTGCTCCAGCGTGAAATCATTTTCCGGCCAATCGCTGTCACTCCAGCTTTGCAATTGCTGGCGGGAGTGCATGACGGCCTCATAATCGGCGGCATTGTGGGAATGCGATTGACGCTTGAGACAAAATTCGGCGGTAAGGTGGTGATCAGGTACCAGCTTGCGAGCAGGATTGAAAGTCATGTTGCACCTTTCTGGTTCGCTGGAATATGGCATCCCCGTATTCCAGGTCTTCGCCCTGGCTACCGCAAACGATATTGCGCCATGGCCTATACCTGTCTGGAGTGTCCATCCGCATGGAAACCCCGGTGCAGACTAGGGCAAATCAAGCCGGAACAACAGGGAACCGCGGTCCGGATAATCGTAGACGACGGGCAGGTCAGCCTTGTCGATCTGCCTGAAACCCGCCCTTTCGTAGAAAGCATGCGAGCGGGTTGCCACCGCAGGCGTATCGAGCACGATCGTCCGGATGCCGGTCCCGGATGCGAAGCTGATCAGTCCATCGTAGAGCTTGATTGCCGGGCCTTCCGGCACACCACGCTGATCGGAGCGCACAAAGAACTTTTTCAGCACGGCAGTCGTCGCGTCTTCACGTTGCAGGCCGATCGTGCCGACGACCTGCCCGCTTTCGTCCAGTGCCACCCAGAAGCCGCCATCCTGGTCGAGGTAGGAAGACTGGATGGAAAGGATGTCGGGCTGCTCTTCCGCGGAGATGCCGACCCCGGCCTCGACGTTCTGGATATGCAGGATCAGCTCGATGACCTGTGCCTTGAGTTCTTCGCGGAACGGAGTGACGCTGATTGACACTTTGCTGTTCATGAATCGACTTTCCAGTGGTTGTCGTAACGGCCAGGCCAATATACCTCGACAGGCAGTCCAGGCCACCTGCAGCACCATGAGGCCATCGAGCCCGCTGAGCGCAGTTTAACCAGGGTGTTTTGCAGTACGCCTGAATTTGCGCCATGTTCCTTGTCGGGTACGTCGCCCCCCGCGGCCGTGGCAGCCCGGAAACAGCCTCCGCCATTATTGTTGACGCCACGGTGCCGCCTGCCGATACTGGTTGCACGGCCGAGGCCGACACCGGTCTATCCAACTGGAGGCGCGATGCAAAAAATCATCGGGGATTTCGTTTGCACCTACGAGGCCATTCCGGCGGATGAGGATCCGCGCCACCGGGGCAAGCACAGGGTGGTCAGCGTTGCCGCGCCGGTGGTGCGGCGCAAGAAGGTCACGCGCGGCGCCGCACCGGATGCCCTGATCGGATCGATGAAGGTCTATCTCGCCGGCGCACCGAAGCTGCTGGAAATCAGCTACGACAACGGCCACCTGATCGGCCTGTCCCTGGGTGGGCCGGATGACGCGTACAACATCGCGCCGATGTTCGGCTGGTTCAACGAGGTTCTGTACCGCAAGCTGGAACGCGACATTTACGACGACCAGTCGATCAGGGCGATGCAGGTACTGCTCGACTACGATGCCACCCACCAGGCCATCCCGGCCAACGTGCGCGTCCAGGTCAAACGCGCCACGGCACTCGACCCGAAAGCGGAACAGGCGATGTTCATGCCGTTCCGCACGCTGGAGATGAAGGTGCCGGTGGCCGGGCCGTACCCGTTCGACGAGGACGTGCGCAGGGCCGTGGCGGCGATCCTGCCTGCCACGAAGCCCGATGCCGAGCCATATGCCTTCCTGACCCAGCTGGGGGTGTGCGCCGATGCGCACGACGCCAGCGAATTCAGCGAGCGGCAGCGCCACTACATCCTGGCCGCCAATGCGCTGTACACGCAGGCCGTGACGGGCGAGGCCATGCTGATGTCGGACGATCCCGACGATCCGATCCGCACGCTGTCGGTCACGGGTGGCCTGAACCGCCCGCAAGTGGACCACGTGGTGCCGCGCAGCTGGGGCGGCAGCAACGACTTCCGCAATGCTATGGTGCTGAGCAAGACATGGAATGCCCACAAGAGCGCCAAGGTGGAGGCCGACGTGAAGGCGATCCTGCTGGCGGCGGTCGACCAGCGCCCGCGGCGGCAGGCGCAGGCGCAGAAGGGCGCCCACCGCTACCGGCCGTACTGAGCGGCGAATGAAGCAAGGGATTGCGCCTGGCTGGCCGTAACGCCCCGCGAGGGAGCTTGCCGCCTCGGCCGATACCAGCCGGCGTTACGCTGGCATGCAAGGCAATAGCCGCCACAGGCTGCGTGATAGACTGCCCGAATCCACAGGGCACGCCATGCACAGAATCCACCCGTTCGGTACGCTCAAGGCGCGCATGACAGTCGTTGTCTGCGCGCTGGTCTTCCTGTCCGGAATATTGCTTGCCATCTACGCGGTGAACATCGTCGAGCGGGACATGGCCAAGCTGGTCGGCGATCGCGAATACGCGCTGCTGTCCAGCGCGGCAGTGCAGATCGAGCAGGACCTGCAATCGAAGCGTGCGTTGCTGCGGATAACGGCCGAAGGCATGCGCGCCGCGCAGGTGGTCCGTCCGGCGGCGGTGCGCCGGCATCTGCAGCAGTTGCCTTCGCTGGAACAGCAGTTCTACAACACCGTGGCAATCGACGCCAATGGCGTGCTCATGACCGACGTGCCTGGCGGCGCAGCCGCCGGTCAAGCCACCGTCGCCACGCGCGAGTACTTCCAGCGTACGGTGGTCATGCGCAAGGGCCAGCTGTCGCGGCCACTGCGCAGTGCACTGTCGGGCAAGCCCATCGTGCTGCTGACCGAGCCCGTGTTCAATCCGGCGGGTACCCTGCAATTCGTACTGGCCGCCTCCATCGACCTGTCGCAGGCGGAATTCTTCCGTCACCTGGACCGTCTCAAGCCGGGCCGGCATGGCTACCTGTTCGTGGTGACGACCGAGGGGATCGTCCTGCACCATCCGGATCGCCGACGCCTGCTGCGCAATGTCGCCGAGGAAAAGGGCGGCATCGTGCCTTCGACACGGGAGGCGCTGGCAGGAATGAACGGCTGGGTGCTCGCCAAGAACAAGGCGGGCGTCAATTCGCTGATCGGCTACCGGCGGCTGGCCACCACCGAATGGATCGTCGGCATCGTCTACCCCACGGCGGAGGCCTTTGCGCCGCTGGTGGCGATGCGCCAGCGCGCGCTGCAGCGAACCGGCATTGCCGCGGCCGTCGCTGGCTTGCTGGGGCTGCTTGCCATCATGATCCTGCTGCGTCCCCTGGAAACCTTGCGCCGCCAGGTGGCGAGCATTCGCCGGGGCGATGCCGGCATCGACATCATCGACCTGGCCCGCCGGGACGAGGTTGGCGCGCTGAGCCGGGCCATCCATGCGCTCACCGAGGAGCGGGCGAAAGCGGAGGCCGAGTCGGCACGGCTGGCCAGCACCGATTCGCTGACCGGGCTATGCAACCGGCGCATGATGGAATGCGAGCTGGACAGGGTCTTGAAGCGCCAGGGCCGCACCCATGCCGGCATCGGCGTGGCGTTTCTCGACATCGATCATTTCAAGCACATCAACGACAGCCATGGCCATGCCACCGGCGATGCCGTACTGGTCGAATTCGCCACGCGGCTCAAACTGGCTGTGCGCGGGACCGACCTCGTGGCACGTTATGCGGGCGACGAATTCGTCGTGGTGTTCGAAGGTCTGTATGCCGCCGATGAACTGCCGGCCCTGGGGGCGAAGATCGTCGAGGCCATGCGCCTGCCGTTCGACGTCATCGCCGGGGGGCTGCTGGTCACCACGAGCGTTGGCCTGGCCTTCGGTGGTGCCGACAGCACCAGGGAAAGCCTGCTGAAATGCGCGGACGAAGCCCTGTATGTCGCCAAGGCTGCGGGCAGGGACGGCTTTTCCGTCGATGGCGTCGTTGCCAAGGTATGCGGCGCCGATCTGGCCTGATGACCATCGCGCACCGGTTCCATCAAGACGACGACTTTGTCGAAGTACCGAAGCGCTACGTGAAGGAGCGCTTTCCCCCTGCACGCCCACGAGCCATCACATCCCAAACGAGACCGTTTGCATTTATATTTTTCTTACTAGCAACGATAACTGCTGTTCGAGGTCTGGTGGTATCATTGAATACATTTCTACAAATGTATTTTGCGCCGGCCGCCGTGCCGGCCCGTTTCCCGCTCGATGATCAAGAAGCTCGCAATCGCCTTCCTGCTGACACTTCCCGTCGCGGCTGGCGCCGTACCACTGGGATCGCAATCGGTGCTGGTCGTCGAAAACCGCACCGGCAAGATACTGATCGAAAAAAATGCCGACAAGGTGATGCCGATCGCTTCGCTGACCAAGCTGATGACGGCGATGGTCGTGCTCGATGCCAGGCTCGACATGCGCGAGCAAATCGAGATCGACAGCGACGATGTCGACAGGCTGAAGTACAGCAGGTCGCGCGTGCCGGTGGGCGCCACGCTGTCGCGCGGCGATGTGCTGCACCTGGCGCTGATGTCATCCGATAACCGCGCGGCGGCGGCACTGGCGCGCACGTTTCCCGGTGGGTTGGCGGGATTCCGGGCAGCCGTCGACGCCAAGCTGCGTGCGCTGGGCATGGCCCATACCCGCATCGAGGAGCCGACCGGCCTGTCGCCGGCCAACACGTCCACGGCGGAAGACCTGGTCAGGATGGCTGCGGCGGCATCCCGTTATGCCACGATCAGGCGGTTGACGACCGACCGGCGCGACATCATGCGAATCAAGGGCCGCCGGGTCGAGTACCACAACACGAACCGCCTCGTCGGCGCGAAGAACTGGAACATCCGCCTGTCGAAGACGGGTTTCACGAACGAGGCGGGCCGCTGCCTGATCATGCGCGTGAGGACTGCCGGGAAGAGCGCGACGATGGTGCTGCTCAATGCCCGCAGCTCGGCCGGCAGGATCGCCGACGCGCTCAACATCCGGCGCATGCTGGCCGGCCGGGATGCGCCGAAAAAGGCGTCCGGGAAGGCGGGGCGGCGCAAGAGCGCGGCGCGGGCGAAACGGCAGCGGCGCGGCGGGTAGCAGAGCACCAGCAGCGCCGCGGCGCATCATGCATCACGCCTCATGCCTCACGCCTCATGCCTCATGCCTCATGCCTCATGCCTCGTACACCACGGATGCCATCGGCGGCAGGCCGTCACGCATCGCGGCGCGCTCAGGCACTTGCGCCATGCCGCCGCCCGCGCTGCCGATGGCAATCATTCGATGCATCGGGGCGAGCGGCGCACCGTTCCGTATCGCGCATTCCACACGCAGCCGGCATTGTGATGTGTCGCATCATCCCCAGATACGTCGCCACGACCGACGTACACGGCACCGCGCACCCAAGTGCCGGCCGTGCCCCTCACCATCCGGGAAATGCACATGACACAGCAAACCGAAACCGCCATCCTCGCCGGCGGCTGCTTCTGGGGAATGGAAGAACTGATCCGCCGCCAGCCGGGCGTGCTCTCCACACGCGTTGGCTACACGGGAGGCGACGTGCCGAACGCCACCTATCGCAACCACGGCACCCATGCCGAAGGCATCGAGATCGTCTTCGATCCGGCCGTCACCAGCTTCCGGCGCATGCTCGAGTTTTTCTTCCAGATCCACGATCCGACCACGCGCAACCGCCAGGGCAACGACATCGGCATGAGCTACCGCTCCGCGATCTTCTACCGCGACGCTGCACAGAAGCAGGTGGCGGAACAAACGGTGGCGGACGTCGATGCTTCCGGCCTGTGGCCCGGCAAGGTCGTGACCGAGATCGCGCCGGCCGGGCCTTTCTGGGAAGCCGAGCCCGAGCACCAGGATTACCTGCAGGTGCATCCGAACGGCTACACGTGCCACTGGATCCGGCCGGACTGGCAACTGCCGGAACGTTAGATGGAGACGGGGGGCGGCGCCTGCCGCCCGGCCCTGCCATTTTCGCGCTGGCCTACTTCTTCGGTGTCAGCTTCAGCAGCCGGCCGCGCGAACCGTCCTCCAGCAGCCATAGCGCGCCATCCGGCCCGGTGCGCACGGCGCGGATGCGTTCGCCCATGTCCCAATGGTTTGCCTTGGTCGCGTTTTCGCCGTCGAGGGCGATGCGGTCCAGCGACTGGCCGGAGGGACCGGTGATGAAGAGGGAATTTTTCCACTTCGGGAACAGCTCCGCATCGTAGTAGGCCAGGCCGCCCGGTGAAATGGCCGGATTCCAGGCCACTTTCGGGGCCTTGAAGCCGTCGCCGGACGCGTGGTCTGGGATGTCCCGCCCGTCATAGCGGCTGCCATTCTATGCTCTGGGCCAGCCATAGTTAAAGCCTGACTTGATCAGGTTGATCTCGTCGCCATGCTTCGGCCCCATCTCCATTTCCCACAGGCGCCCCTGCCGGTCGAAGGCGATGCCCAGCAGGTTGCGGTGGCCATACGACCAGACGCCTGCATGGAAGCCCTTGGCCGCGAGCGGATTGCCGGCGGCCGGCGTGCCGTCGAGGTTCAGGCGCAGCACCTTGCCGAGCGTCGACTTGAATTCCTGCGCCGGATCGAGAAGCTGGCGGTCGCCACTGGTGAAGAAGAGAGACTTGCCATCCGGCGAGAAGGCGATACGGCCCGAATAATGCCCGCCGGTCGAAGCGTGCCCCGCCGCGGGCTTGACCTCGAAAGGCAGGCCGCTGGTCGCGACCGGCTCGCTGCGCCTCTGGCGGAGTGGGCGGCGGCCGGCAGTGACATGCGACATCGCCTGCGACCCGTGTTGATCCGGCACCCGGAACGTCAGCATGTAATTGTTCCCGTAAAGTTCCCGTAAACCGGCGCTGCTGCGGCTGCTGGTGACAACTTGGGCTGCCGCTCGCAAACGCTGACGCGTCCACGGGGTCATGACCACATCAAGGGCAGAGCTTGCTAAGCCAGCTGGCTTTCGACGCGACGCCCGTCGAGACCGGCGGATAACCGCTCGAGAACCGGTTCAAGAGCCATTGGCCTGTGGTACAGGAAGCCCTGCATATAGGCGTTTTCGGCCTTCGACAGGTAGCGCGCCTGCGCCGCGGTTTCGACACCTTCGGCCACCACGCGCAAACCGAGGTGGCCCGCCATGGCCAGGATCGACTGCACGATCGCTGTGCTGTTACGGTCCTGCGGCGTATCGCGCAGGAGGCTCTTGTCGATCTTCAGTTCATACAGCGGCATCCTCTTCAGGTAAGCCAGGTTCGAATAGCCTGTGCCGAAATCGTCGACGGAAAAGCGGATGCCCAGTAGGGCGAGCTCGTGCATGCGCGCGATCGTCTTGTCGATGTCTTCGATCAGCAGGCCTTCGGTTACTTCGAAGATGAGCTGCCGCGGCGGCACGCCTGTCTCGGCTAGGATTTCTTGCACGTGCTGGACGAAGTCCGGCTGGCGGAACTGCAGCGGGCTGACATTGACCGATAGCGGCAGTGGATGGCCGGCCCTGTCCAGCACCAGCCAGACTTCGCACGCCTGGCGCAACGCCCAATGGCCGAGTGGAACGATCAGGCCGCTCGATTCGGCGACCGGAATGAAGATGTCCGGCCGCACCATCACGCCGTCGGCGCGGCGCCAGCGCATGAGAAGCTCCGCGCCGACCGGTGTTTCGTGGCGGTCGACCTGCAATTGCAGGTGCATCGCCAGCTCGCCGGTTTGCAGCGCCGTCGCCAGGTCGCGCTCCATCGCCAGTTTTTGCTGGGCGACCTCCAGCATGGCCCCTTCGAACAGCATCACGCCATTGCGCCCGTGGGCTTTGGCATGGTACATGGCGGTGTCGGCCTCGCGCAGCAGATCGTGCGGGGTGGACCGTCCAGGCACCGCCAGTGCTACGCCAATGCTGGCGGCGATACGGTAAGGCTGTCCCTCGAGTTCGAATGGAACGGCCAGGGCGGCAAGGACGTTCTCCGCAATGTCCAGCGCACGGCGCGTGGCGGCCTCAGGCTCGGACGCCAGGGCGTCTACCAGGATCACGAATTCGTCGCCACCGATCCGGGCAACCATATCGTGCGGGCAGACCGCCTGGCCGAGGTGGGCTGCCGCACGCGCGAGCAGGGCGTCGCCCGTGGCATGGCCCCGGGCATCGTTGACGTCCTTGAAGTTGTCGATATCCAGGTAGAGCAGGGCGCTGAGCGATCGCTTTGGCTGGCCCGGTGCCACCGCAGCGCCGAGCCGCTCCATCAGCAGGCGCCGGTTGGGCAGGCCGGTCAGCACATCGTAGAACGCAAGCCGGTGAATGGCCTGCTGCGCCGTGCGGCGTTCCGTGATGTCGCGGCCGACCACCAGCCAGTGACTGGCGGATTTTCCGTCGCGCGCAAACGGCATGACCTCGATCTCGACCCAGAACGCCTCGCCTGTCCGCGTCTGGCTCATCATTTCTTCCTTGCAGGCTGTGTTGGCGGTCATCGCCTCGAAGATGCGTGCGACGACCGCCTCGTCGGTACCTGCAGCATGCAGGATCCGCAGGCCCTGGCCAAGAACCGAATCACGTGCATGGCCGGTACGCAGCAGGAACGCATCGTTGGCGAAGATGATGGGCTGGAGCGATGCTTGGCTTTCCGCCGCTTTGACGATGAGCACCATGTCGTTCAGCCGGGCGACTGCGGCGGACGTAAGCTCGAGCTCTTCGAACGAACTCGACAATCCCTTCAGCAACGTGCCGCAGGTGAGGGAGAGCATCACGCCGACCGTGCTGTAATTGATCGCGGCCACCACCGATGACTTCAGCGGCGCATGAACCATGCCGGGCACATTGAATTCGATATGGCCGGTGGCACCAGCGACGATGAGGGCAGCGACGCCAAGGCTGGTAGCGACGATGGCGGAACGCTGGTTCAGCAGGATCACGGCGATGAGGGGCGGGCCGAGCAGGTAGCTCAACGTCGCGGAACCGACGGACAGCATCAGGACCACGGCCAGCACATAGACCACCGCCAGGAAGTGCATCACCCGCGTGGTATAGGAGAGCCGTTTCAGGCGCCAGATCATGAACATCCAGGCGAGTGCGAACGCATCGGCGAGCGCTACTTGCCACATCCCTTGTTGCAGCATGAACGGGACAATGGCAATGGTCGAGACGACGCCGACCACCAGCACGACCAGCAGCAAGGAAGAAAAGACGCGCTCTCGCCAGCCTGCGATGTTGTGAACACTGCTCATGTGAGATGTGGGCGCCCCGAACTTCCCGCCCGCGGTGGTTTGTGAGGTTTGGTATGTTAAATTGCCCAATGGTAACTGTCACGAAATATCGGTCCGAATGTGTTTCGTACGTTGTATCTCATGCCTTCCATTGCAAACGCCGCGGACTGCATCGTGACCGCCACAGGAAGGCTCGGACATCCGTACATGCTGGCCATCCAGACATCGAGTATCGCTCCCGGCTATTTGTTCCGGCGCGTACCGCCCCGCGAACTCGGGAATCCATTGTCCGGCTGGAGGCCAACGGAGCTGAGCCCGGTGACGAGCCACAGGAGGTCGATGTCCGGATCATCCTTGTGCAACTGGAAAAAATGCTCGCTCCATTCCTCATCGATCTCCGTGTTCCAGCTGGCGTAGCTGGTTACCGGATATTCGGCCGTGAAGCATAGAAGCACTTCCGTCCCGGCGCTTGCGGCCGCCAGCGACGGGTTCCAGTGCCTCAGGAACTTGATGACCAGCTCACTTTTCTTCACACGGCATTCCTTTGATGCGATCTGTCTGCAGCAGCCTGCCGGTCACTATATGTTTCATGATGCAAAATCATTACGGGCTGCAAGGTACAAGGGATAGTGTAGCGCGGAAATCTCACAGGTATCACTTTTTTCGATTTTCCGACCGGAAAGTAAAGCGGTTTCGCCGTTTGCCAACTTGCATGCGTGACGGATATTGCATAATTGCGTCAAGTATTGAGCCAAAGCAACATCGCGCAGGCTCTGGAAATTGATCTTCTAGGAGAAAAACATGAACATCGCCGCTCACGCACGCCGCTTCGCCGCAACCACCCTCGTGCTCGCCATGACGGCCGGAGCCAATGCCGCTGTCTACAATAACGGCAGCAAGACCGCGACGTTCGATGTCACCATGGGACTTGTCGCGGACTGCACGATTTCTGCTGCGGCACTGAACTTCGGTGCAGCCCGCGGAGTGCTGGCGACCGCCGTTACGGCCACGTCGGACATCAAGGTCACCTGCACGAACACCACGCCCTTCAATCTTGGCTTGAACGAAGGCACGGGCACGGGGTCATCCGGTACCACGCGCTACCTGAGCGGCACGGGCGCCAATACGGGCACGGTCAAGTTCAACCTGTACCAGGCGGCGGGTGGTGCGGTCTGGGGCAACACGCAGGGTACCGATACCCTTGGCGGCACCGGCAATGGTACCCAGCAGACACTGACGGTCCACGGTGAAATCCCGGCGCAGGCCTCGCCGGCGCCGGACACCTATAAATCCACGATCACCGCGACCGTCTACTTCTGATGCCGATCCGTTTCGCCACCGCCACCCGCGTGTTCGCGCAAGGCGCGTGGGAACACGAAGAAAAACAATGATGGACTTGCTACGAAAAGTGCTTGCGCTAGTTGCCCTGATACTGGCTTGCAGCGGCGCGCGTGCCGACAACTGCACGGCAGCGATGTCCGATGTGGTCTTTGGCCAGGTAAGTCCTGTAGCGAACAGCGATTACTTCGCCAATGGCACGCTGACCGTGACATGCAGCTGGACCTTGCTGGGCAACCTGGGCGTGCTGTTGCTGCCGAATGTAAATATCTGCGTCAATGCCGGAGCCGGCAGCGGCGGAACGTCGATCACCGCGCGTGCGATGGCGAATGGCCCGGCCAGGATGGCCTACAACCTTCATCGCGACAGCAGCTATTCCACGGCTTCCATCTGGGGTTCTGCCGCCGTAACGGGCACGCAACCAGTCACCACCCAGATGGGAGGTCTCCTGGCGCTGGGCTCGTTGTCGAAGACATTCAACATCTACGGCAGGATACCGGCGTCCGCCCTGGCTGGTGTGTCGACCAGCGGCGGTGCCGATACGGCCTATGTGGCAGATTTCAACGGGCATGGAACGATCCAGTATGCATTCTACGGCTTGCTGGTACCCCCAGCCGACTGCAAGGCGGGCGCCAGCGCGTCGTTTTCGTTCAAGGTACAGGCGACGGTGACCAACAACTGCTACATCAACGCCGACACGCTGGCGTTTGGCGCGAATAACCGGGTATTGACGAGTGCTGTGCGAACGGTAGGCGCGATCACGGTGCAGTGCACCGCGAATAATCCTTATGCCATCGCGCTCAATGGTGGAACGGTGTCCGGCAATCCTGCCGCGCGCGGCATGCTCAACCCGGCAACAGGCGAGAAGATCGGCTACGAGATTTCAGGCGCGCTCGACGGCCCACTATGGGGCGACGGCACGGGCGGGACTGCCATGGTGACGGGCACCGGGACCGGCGCCACGCAATCCGTGAAAATGTACGGTCGAGTTCCGGCACAGCGCACGCCCGCGCCGGGCAGCTATCGCGATACGGTGACCGCGACGATCTACTTCTGATCAAAAATATATGGTGAGGGGCTCCGCATTGGCTGCGGCGACGATCGCCTTGGCCGCCGGGGCGGCGGCAGGCCGGGTTTGAATCTGGTATGGCGTCTGCTGTGCGCAGTTCACCTGGGCAGCATTGGCCGAGCCCTGGACAGAGCACGCTTCGACGACGGTGAAACTGACTTCCATCGTCGCGCTGGCGCTTTTGCCTGCGGCCGGGCACAACATCGGCACGCAGGCCAACATCAAAATGAACAACTTTTTCATGATCTCACACGCTATCTGGGTGTCAGGGCCGGGTCTGCCACGCGATTTGGGTGACAGTTCATCCAGCTTGTTCCATTACGACGCAGCTCCATTTTCGGCCGCACCGGGAATAGCACGATCATACACTAAGTTTCCACACGTCAATGTGACAATGTGTGATCTTTCGTCCGCTGTGGTTTTTCGCAAACGCTGCAATGATATGGCGCCACGGCCAATTCCGTCCTGCAACGTCGTCGATTCGTGTGAACCGGTGAAAGTGATGGGTGTAAGATCCGGACTGGTCGTTACTTCGGGAGCACTTGGCACCATGCGTGATCGCTGCAAACTGGAACGTGCTGCGAACCCGTGTCGAGGTGCCGTGCAGCAGCCTGACAATGAGTGAGGTAACCATGGCAAATGCTTTCCAGGGTCCGGCACATGTGCTCGTTGTCGACGACTCGTCCTTCGATCAGCTGATGCTGGTCGATCTGTTGAGCGAACATCATCTGTTCGTCACGACCGCCAGGACAGCTGCGCAGGCAATCCAGCTTGCCCAGGCGACGCGCCCCGATCTTCTGCTGCTCGATGTGCATCTGCCCGACATGGACGGCTACGCATGCTGCAGGTTATTGCAGGCGAATCCCTCGACGCATGCGATCCCGATCATTTTTGTCAGCGGTGCCGACAGCACGAAGGAGCGTGTGGCGGGACTCATGGCGGGGGGCGTGGACTATGTGGTCAAGCCTTTCGACCGTGAAGAACTCATGGCAAGGATCGCCGTGCAGTTGCGCAAGGCAGGGAAGTCCGGCTTCGCGGCGCCCCTGGCGGAACATCAGGGGGATGGGGACGGCGTGATCCTCGCTGCCGCCCGGCGCCTGATCTCGGAAAATCTTGCCAGCCTGCCGGAGTTGCCGGAGCTGGCGAAGCGGGTCGGCACGTATCGGGAGCGCCTGACCCAGATCTTCAAGGCCAGGCTTGGGGTCAGCGTCTTTGCTTATGCGCGTGAATTACGCCTGGAACGTGCCACCACGCTGCTACGCGACACGACACTGGAAGTGCGCGACATTGCCGAGCTGGTCGGGTTCCAGAATGCCGGCAGTTTCACGACAACTTTCCGCGAACGCACCGGCAGTACACCTACCGCCTATCGCGAACGTCACCGCCAGCATCAGGAGGCGGCACAAAGCGCACGCCATCAGGGGCACTCCCGACATTTGTCGTGACGGTATCGCAAGGTGTTTAAATAAATGCATGGCGATCCCTGCCAGCCTGTTGGCGCCTTACAGCCTGGTATTGCGGTGCTCGGATACCTGCTGAAGTCCTGGAGCATAGATGTTCTGTGCAACACAGCCATCGTCATCCGGGGTTCAGGAATCAGAGCTTGCGCGAAGCTTCGTCAGGCGTTGGCCATGACGACTGGACCGCAATGTCGACTTGCCCTGCCTCATACCATGCTGGTGGGGCGGCCCGCTTCCAGCTTGAACGCAGCCACCAGCTGGTTCAGGTGCCGCGCCTGCCCGGCTAGCGCTTCTGCCGCGGCGGCGTCTTCCTCGACCAGAGCGGCGTTGTGCTGGGTGTTCTCGCCGAAATCGATGATCGCAGCGTTGATGCGTTCGATGCCGTCGTTCTGGTCCTGGTTGGCCGTGCTGATGTCGGACATGATCGCCGTCACGCGCTGCACGCTTGCCACCACGTCGAGCATCGTGGTGCCAGCCCTGTCGATCATCCGGGTGCCGCTTTCAACCGTGCGCACGGTGTTGGTGATCAGCGCGTTGATCTCCTTGGCCGCGGACGCGGACCGGTGCGCAAGGTTGCGTACTTCGGAGGCGACGACGGCAAAGCCGCGTCCCTGTTCGCCCGCGCGCGCCGCTTCGACGGCGGCGTTCAGCGCCAGGATGTTCGTCTGGAAGGCAATCCCGTCGATGACGCTGATGATGTCCACGATCTGGCGCGACGAGGCATTGATGTCGCCCATGGTGCTGACCACTTCCTTGACGGCTTCGCCGCCCTTGATCGCGACCGCGGATGCCGCGCGTGCAAGCTCGTTGGCATTGCGCGCGCTTTCGGCATTCTGGCGGACCGTCGCGGCCAGGCGCGCCATCGCGGATGCCGTCGTTTCGACACTGCTGGCCTGGTGCTCCGTGCGCCGCGACAGTTCGGCATTGCCTTCGGCGATTTCCCCCGAGGCGCCGGCGATCGTTGCGGCACCGTCGCGCACGCCCGCGATGGTATCGCGCATCGTCACCAGCATCTGCACCAGCGAACGCGCCAGCCGGCTGCGCGGATTGGTAGCGGGAATCGACAGGTCGATCCGGCCTTCGATGTCGGCCAGTGCCGATACGATGCTTTCCAGTTCGCTGGCCTGGAAGGCCGCGCGCCGCAGGATCGTTGCCAGGAAAATCAGGACCGCCGACTCCACCACCACGTATGCGGCATGGATGAACACGGTCGACAGTTCAGGCCGCGTGAAACACATCACGCCGTAATTCAACTCCTGCAGATAATGGAACGACAGGTGGTGTACCGCGATGACCACGGCTGCCAGCACGATCGGGCGCCAGTCGCGGTAGGCCAGCAGGAAAGCCAGGTAGACGAAGATGCCGAAGTGCAGTTCGGTCAGGCCGGCGCCCTGGTGGATATTGAGCGCGGCGAACACCATCACCGCAACCGCGACGGCGCAGCGCGTTGCCAGCGATCCCGGCGCGTACACGTACAGCACGGTAGGAAGGCCGGCCGCCACCAGCCCGATGCCCAGCGCGATGCCGAGGGTATCGTACAGGCCGGCAAGCGCCAGCGAAAACACCTGGAGCGCCCACAGGACGCACAGCATCATCTTGTCGGCCTGGACGGCGATGGCCTGCAATGGATCGGTTCTGGTGATCATTTCGGACTCCGGTTGCATGGAAGCGCCTGTGCCGGTCGTGCGGCAATGGCTGAAACAGTGGACGATGGTCGGCGGAGTCGGGGCCAGGTGATGGTTGCCGCGTCATGGCGGCACATGGGAACGACGTTCCTCATCGGACGGTGGCAAATGCGGATAGGGAATCTGCCGCCGCGCGACTTGCATGCGGGAGCGCCGATTGTAGCGGCAAACAGGGCGGACGGTTTCGTTGTTTGCACGGATAGTTGCTAGCGGGCTACACCGGCTTCCGGATAGGGATGCCATAAACGCCATGACGGTGAGGTATACCGGGCCGGTGATCCGGAACGCCGGATACCTGCCGGGGAGGCACGTGATCAATTCAGACTGTCCGCCGCAAGACGGGTCAGTGCCACGCGGGCCTTGCCATGGCACCATCTTTTCGTCACGGACAGGCGGCACCGCCCGTCCCGGGCTTCCCGCAACGGCGCAAGCGCGCCACATCCTCCAAGGAGCTTTACATGGCAAAGACCGGTCTTCCCGCACTGCTTCGTCCCGAAGACAGCATCGTCGTGCTCATCGATCACCAGCCCTACCAGTTCGCGAACCTGCACAGCCACGAGCCGACGATGATCGTCAATAACGTCGTCGGCCTGGCCAAGGCCACGAAGGTCTTTGGCGTGCCGACCATCCTGACCACGGTGATCGAGGAGCGGGGCGGCAACCTGATCAAGGGACTCCAGGACGTGTTTCCCGACCAGAGGCCGATCAACCGTACCTTCATCAATACCTGGCAAGACGCCAATGTCACCGATGTCGTGAAAAGAAGCGGCCGCAAGCAGCTCATCCTGGCGGCGCTGTGGACCGAGATCTGCCTTGCCATGCCGGCGATCCAGGCGCTGGGCGAAGGCTACGACGTGTTCATCGTGACCGATGCGTCGGGCGGCGTGTCGGCCGAGGCGCACGACATGGCCGTGCGCCGGCTGGTGCAGGCCGGCGCCGTGCCGATCACCTGGATGGCGGTCATCTCGGAATGGCAGCGCGACTGGGCACGCGAGGAGACCGCCGCCGAGCTCTCGAGCGTCGTGCTGGAGCATGGCGGCGCGAGCGGTGTCGCGTTTGCCTGGGAACTGCAACTGCTGCAGACGGCGGCCCGCGCCTGAGCGCCGGGCAGGGCGTGCAGGGCGCTCGGGCCTGGCTTGCACTGGCCTAGCTGAGACGGTCCCTGCGCCAGGCTGACGGTGTCGCGCCCGTCAGCTTGCGAAAGGTGCGGCCGAAGTGCACGGCGTCCGCGAAACCGGTGGCTTCGGCCACATCCTCCAGCGACCCGCGGGTCTCGAGCAGCAGCGCCTTGGCGCGGGCGATGCGCGCCTGCAGCTGCCACTGGTAGGGCGCCAGGCCGGTGGAGGCCTTGAAAGCCCGGTGGTAATGGGATTGGGAGAGGCCGGCAAGGTTGGCCAGCGTGGCCAGGTCCACCCTGGAAGGCAGGTTGATCTCCAGGAAGCCCAGCGCATCGCTCAACTGGATTGGCGACAGTTTGGCCGGGCCCCTGGCGGGCGTCTGGTTGCCCCGAAACAGCCGGATGCCGATCGAGGTCACCAGGGCGTCGCCGTACAGCTGCGCGGACGGATCCGGATCGCGCACCGCGTCGGCCAGCAGGTTGAGGAGCACGCAGATGCCGTCGTCGGTGAAGCGATGGCGCGGCGTGTCCGCCAGGCCATGCCGTCCCTCGATCGCGCAACGTTCGCCGAGCGCGCCGATATCGAAGCACAGGTTGATGTCGCGGACGTAGCGAATGTCGTCGCTGTATCCCCACAGCTCGGTCCCTGCGGGTGTGAAATGCATCTGGCGCGGTTTGTAGCCGATCGGGCAGGGTATATTGCGGCGCAGCCGCGGTTCGCTGCGGCCTTCGCCGACTTCATCCAGGAGCATGCCCAGCCGCGACCGGTCGTCGTGTTCCAGCTGGTGCAGCACCCTTCCGGTGCCGAAGAACTCGGTGATCACGACAGCGACACCATTCCAGGTGCGGCCGACGCTCGCCACGTCGAACAGGTTTTCGGGAAGGGTGTCCCGGTTTGCCATGTGAGGGACTGGAGGAAGGGGTTCGCCGAGCGCAGGTGCCTTGCCGGGAGAAGCGCAACGCGCGCCGGAGCAGGGGGCAAGGCCATGCGCGCGATGGCCGGGTTCGCGCAGGAGGGAGTCGGGGCCGTCATAACGGGTCATTGTCGGCATCCTTCATGGATGGGGGGCGGGAGTTTGTACTGGCGTTTGTACCAGCGTTTGTACCAGCCTTGCCAAAGCTGGCGTTGCCGGAAACATAATTTTCGTGTTCCTGTTCCCGGACCGGTAGAGCCATGTGCCGGCATGCTGTGTCGCGCGATCTGCAACACCGCCATACCGGGGCATGAGGCTTGCCGCCGTCTTGCGGCATGATGCCGCTATTGCAGTACTCCACCAGTTACTTATTGCCAAAGCGGGGTTGAAGAATTGGACATCGAAGAATTGCAGACATTCGTGGAGGTCGCCGATGCGGGCGGCATCTCGCCCGCCGCGCTACGGCTCGGCGTTTCCAAGTCGATCGTGAGCCGGCGGCTGGGCCGCCTGGAAAGCCAGTTGGGCGTGCAACTGCTGTCCCGCACCACCCGGGGCGCGGCGCTCACGGAAGCGGGCGCCATGTTCCGCGACTACGCGGCCAAGGCCTGTGCCGAGATCGACCTGGCCAGGGAAATGCTTTCGCCAACGGGGGAACTCCAGGGGCGCCTGCGCATTGCGGCGCCGCTGACCTTCGGACCCACCCATTTCGCGCCCGTCCTGGCGGAGATGGCGCGGCGCCATCCGCAGTTGCACATCCATACCTGCTACAGCGACCAGGTGGTCGATCTCATCAAGGACGGCTACGATTGCGCGATCCGTGTCGGCTGGCTGCCGGATTCCAATATGGTGGCGCGCAAGGTCGGGCCGATCTACGGGGCGACCGTGGCCAGCCCCGGCTATATCGACGCCCGCGGGGCGCCGGAAACACCGGCCGAATTGCTCGGGCACGAAGCGCTCATGCAGGGCACCGAGTCGTGGAACTTCATGGATGGCGACGACATCGTCACGATTCGTCCCCAGGGCCGTTTCAAGGCGGACAACGGCGTGGCGCTGGCCGCTGCGGCGGCCGCCGGGCTGGGCATCGCCTACCTCCCCAACCCCCTTACCCATCAATACGTGAGCACCGGCGCACTCGTCCCCGTCATGACACGGTATCCCCCGCCGCCCGCGGGCGCCTACGTGCTCCGGCCACCGGGCCAGCATCCGGCCAGGAAGATACGGATCCTGGCCGAATTGCTGATCGAGTATTTCGAACAGCTGCCGCCGGCGACCGGTGGCGCGCTCGGCTGACCGGTTTTTGGGGCGTGGGACGTGGGACGTGAGGCGGGGCGCGGGCGGTGTTGCGCTTTGCGCGACACGGCTGCGCTGCGGCTGCGGCTACCCCGGAGGAGGTACGCCAGCTATATTTTTGCCCAACGCGCAGCACCCCGCAGCCGCGGATGGTCCACGGCAGCGGCGGCGCGCCACACTTCCAAAGGAACCCCATGCACCCGGTCAGTGAACTGCCAACACCTTCGACCACCAACCGGCGCAGCGTGACGCACCGGACCCGCGGCATCACGCACGGCCCCATTACCCGCTTGATGAGCCCATCCGATCTCGGCCACGTGCTCAAGCCCTTTGTCTTTCTCGACCTGTTCGACCTGGACCTGCACGACCCACGCGGCGGCCTGACGATCCACCCCCACTCGGGACTGGCGACGATCACCGTCGTCGTCGAGGGCGACCTGCGTTTCGACGACCCGGCGGACGGTACCGGCCACCTCGGGTTCGGCGGTTTCGAATGGATGTGTGCCGGCAACGGGGTGTGGCACGGCAAGGAACTGTCGGGTGGCACCTCGCCGAGGGCCCGGGGATTCCAGCTGTGGATCGCCCTGCAACCCGAACTCGAGCATTCGCCCGCCGACAGCCAGTACGTGGAGGCACAGCAGGTTCCCACCGCTGGTCCCGCACACGTCATCCTTGGCAGCTACGAGGGGGCGCGCAGCCCGGCCCGCTCGCCCGATGGGGTCACCTACCTGCTGGTGCGGCTGGCGGCGGGAACGACCTGGACATTCACGCCGCCTGAAACCCAGCCGGTGGCCTGGCTCGCCGTCGCCAGCGGCATCCTGGCAGGGGAAACACGGGCAAGCGCGGGAGAGATGCTCGTGTTCGAGCAATCGGCGCAGCCGATCGTGCTGCAGGCAGGCCATGCCGGCGATACGCTGTTGGTCATCGGCTCGGCTGCGCCCCATCGGCACGATCTGCATCTCGGTAACTATTCGGTGCACACGTCGGCCGAATCCCTGGCCGTGGGGGAGGGCAACATCGAACGCCTCCGCCTGCTGTTACTGGAGGCGGGCGATCGCCGCAACGCCGGCGGCAGCATTCCGGTGTTTCGCGGTTAGTTCCTGCCGTTGTCCCTGCCGTCCGGCCAGCCGGCGGCTTCACCGGGCGTGGTGATAGCCGCCGAAGTGCCCGATCGGCGACCAGGCGGGCAGGATCTCGGGCAATACTGGCGATAGCGACCGGTAGTCCTGCGCACCGTACACCACCCGGCCATCCATTACGGTCAGTACCGAGACGATCGATGCGATCTGGGCTTCCGGGACCGAGAAGTAGTCCTTGTCCAGCAGCGCGAAGTCGGCGAGCTGGCCGGGGGCGATCCTGCCCAGCTCGGATTCGGCATGCATGAACCACGCCGCCTTGCGGGTAAACAGTTCGAGCGCTTCGGCGCGCGACAGGCGATTGTCCCTGGCCAGTACCTCGGATCCCGAGACGGACTTGCCCGACACCATCCAGCTGATGCCGACCCACGGATTGAACGATGCCGCCCGGAAGGCGTCGGTGGTCATCGCCAGTGGAATGCCGCTGTCGACCAGCTGGCGCAGGCGCGGTGTCTGCAAAGCTTTTTCGCGGCCGTGGGTCTTGATGAAGCCATCGGCGTGCAGCGCCATCTTGGTGTCGAGCGCGATACCGCCACCCAGCGCCTTGACCCTGGCAATGTTCGCGGGACTGATGGTCTCGGCGTGTTCGAGGCTCCAGCGCAGGCCGTCGAACGGCGTTTTTTCGTTGAGTTTTTCAAGCGCGTCGAGGAACGGCGTGATGTTCTCGTCGTAGGTGATGTGCAGGCGGAAGGGGATGCGCCGCTGGACCAGCCTGGCGACGTCGCGCTCCACCAGCTGGCGCATCTTCGCCGGCTCGATGACGACTGCCGGACGGTCGAAGTTCTCGTGGTCGTGGACCTCCGCCGCCAGCAGTTCACCGGCGCCGCGGTAGACGAAACCATGCGCCAGTGCCGGGTGCAGGTTGTGGCCGGGGCTGATCGGCGCGGTGCTGGTGATCGCCGTGATCTGGGCATCCACCATGTTGACGCTGTCGTCGCCGAACTGGATGTCCACGAACGGCATGCGGATGTTCAGGCGGTTGTCGCGGGCGACGGCGTCGACGGTCGGATTGGCCTTGGGGTAGCCGCGGAAACCGGTGCCCGCGTCGACGATGGAGGTGATACCGACGCGGTTGAGGCTGTGAACGGTCTGGACCAGCGAGCTCACGCCCTCGTCGAAGGAAAGCTGGGGCACCATGCTCTCGATGACGATGAACTGGAACGTGTAGGCATGGATCACACCCGTGTACCTGCCCTGGGCGTCCTTCTCCAGCTCGGTGCCGGGCAGCAGCGGGAACTTGCTGGTGCCCACGCCGAGGGCATCCATCGCCTGCTGGTTCATGAAGGCGCGGTTGTAGGCATACTGCACGATCAGGGGGCGATCCGGGACCGCCGCGCGCAGTTCGTCCAGGGTAGGGAAGCGCTTCTCCTCGAACTGATAGGGCGACCAGCCGCCAACCACCTTGACCCAGTGGCCTTGCGGTGTCCGCCTGGCTTGCTCGCCCAGCATCGCCAGCGCCCGGCGCAAGGTCGGCACGCCGTCCCACCGCAAGGTGTAGTTGTAGCCGCCTTCATTGAGCACGTGGGTGTGCGCGTCGATAATGCCCGGAACGATCCGCCGGCCACGGGAATCGATGACCCGGGTCCCGGCGTTTTTCAGGGCCAGCACCTCGGCGTCCGTGCCGACGGCATAGATGCGGCCGTTCTTGACGGCGAGGGCGGACGCTGCGGATTGTGCCGGGTTGCCGGTGAAAATCGTGGCGTTGTGAACGATCAGGTCCGCGCCTGCGGCTTCTCGCCCGGCCTGTGCATGGGCGCCGGTCAAGCCGTTCATCGCCAGTAATCCCATCAGTATTATTGATTTCACTGCCATTCCCCAAGTGAGTCGTTCGAAAGGACACCACGCATGCGGTGCATGCCGGATGAGGCCATGTTAGTGAGCCGAATCCGCCCGGTCACTGACCGATCCTGCTGGGGACAGCACGATTTGCTCGCGGGGCAGGGCCCATGGCCAGCTCTTCGGGCAGAATTTCGCATCGTTGGTATTGAAATATCGGGAAATGTCGATATAATGGATTCATGGACCTCCTTGACATATTCAAAGCCCTTTCCAACCGCACGCGTCTCGATATCCTGAGGCGGTTGAAGGACCCCGCGAACAGCTTTCCTCCGCAAGACGAGGGGGACGTGAACACGGTGGGCGTTTGTGTCAGCAGCATCCAGGAGGGTGTCGGATTGTCGCAGTCCACGGTTTCCGACTATCTCTCCATCTTGCAGAAGGCCGGCCTGGTGGAAGTCCAGCGTATTGGCCAGTGGACGTACTACAAGCGCAACGAAGAAGCCATCAGTGCTCTTGCCGAACTCATCGGCAAGGACCTGTAGTTTTTTTTATTCACTAATATCGACAATTCCCGATATCCCTTTTTAACGAAATGAGGAACCCATGAAAGCGATCACACTCAACAGCTTTGGCGGTACCGATGCATTCGTCCTGAGCGACGTGCCCAAGCCGGTACCTGGGCCCGGCCAGGTGCTCGTGCGTGTCCACGCGACGTCGATCAATCCGCTGGATTACCAGGTACGGCGCGGCGACTACCCGGACCTGGTGCAACTGCCGGCCATCACCGGGCACGACGTGTCCGGCGTGGTCGAGGAAATCGGGCAAGGCGTCACGGCGTTCGCCCCAGGCGACGAGGTCTGGTACACCCCCCAGATCTTCGATGGTCCGGGAAGCTATGCGGAGTACCACGTGGCCGCCGAAAACATCATCGGGAAGAAGCCTGCTTCGCTGAGCCACCTCGAAGCTGCAAGCCTGACCCTGGTCGGGGGAACGGCCTGGGAAGCGCTGGTCGTGCGTGCGGCGCTCCGGGTCGGGGAAACGGTGCTGGTGCACGGCGGCGCGGGAGGTGTCGGCCACGTGGCCATCCAGGTGGCGAAGGCCATCGGTGCGCGCGTCATCACGACCGTGCGCGAGGCGAATTTCGACTTCGCACGCAGCCTGGGGGCCGATGTCGTGATCGATTACGAGGCCGAAGACTATGTCGCGGCCGTGCTGCGTGAAACCGCGGGGCGAGGCGTCGATGTCGTGTTCGATACGATCGGCGGCGACACCCTGTCGCGCAGTCCCGACGTGCTGGCGCAGCTCGGCCGGCTTGTCTCGATCGTCGATATCGCGCGACCGCAAAACCTCGTTCAGGCGTGGGGCAAGAACGCAAGCTATCACTTCGTCTTTACCCGGCAGAACCGTGGCAAGCTCGATGAGTTGCGTGCGCTGGTCGAACGCGGCCAGCTCAAGCCCCATGTCGGCGCGACGTACACGCTGGCGGAGATTCCCCTTGCCCATGCGCGTCTCGAGAGCCGGGATAACGGGCTGCGCGGGAAAGTCGCGATCGCTGTCGTGCCTGCAGGGGAGCCGGATGCTCGCCAAGCCCGACCATGAACACGGCCCAGTAACGTCATGCATCGATGATGGGCCTGCAAGGGTATCCGCCGCCGGGCCGTTGGCGGCGATCGTGAACGCTTGCTCGCCTGTCGCACAGGTGGCAGGAATGCAGCGACCGCCCTTGCTCTGCCTACCGATCCGGGTCGAAGTGCCGGCAGATCGAGCAGAATCCCTTCCAGCCGCCCATCAGAACGCCGCCCGCCAGCAGGATACTCGCCAGGAGTCTGGCAGTGTGATGCGCGGCGCCCGGCGATGTGACGAGCCAGTGCGCGGGCAACCAGAGGAACCACGCCGTTATGGCTGCCCATGCGACGACCGCCACCATGTAAATGCCTCGATACCGCATGACCACTGCTCCCTTGCCGATCCGTTCTGGAAGCGAGTATGGGGCATGGCCCGTTAAGGATGTGTTATGCGCCGGCCAGCAGTGGCATCGTGACTGTCAGCCCGTGCGGTTCGGCGTCCGCCAATGTCACCGTGCCGCCGTGATGGGTGACGATTTCCCTGACGATCGACAAGCCCAGGCCACAGCCCAGTCCCTGGTCGGACGTTTCGGTGGCAAATTTCACGCAATCGAATCGTGTTGCACATCGTGAAATGCGCGCCGCCGTGTTTTGCATGACCCTTTGCAATCCGCAGAATGGCGTTTTACATTGCGAAACATCGGATATAAGTAATTGATAACAATAGGAAAAAATTCTTTGCAACTCTTATATAAGACATAAGAGGCGAGGCGACATTGGCCTTATGATGGATCCAACGAACAGCAGTTTTCTCGACAAGAGTTCAACGGCAAACGACCAGTTTCGATTCATCCTAAAGGAGCATCACATGTCCCACTACCAGAACGATATCCAGGCCATTTCCAACCTGAAGCAACAGCAGGGCAGTGCCTGGGATGCCATCAGCCCCGAATCTGCCGCCCGCATGCGCGCGCAGAACCGTTTCCAGACCGGCCTCGACATCGCCCGCTACACGGCCGGCATCATGCGCCGCGACATGGCGGCCTACGACGCGGACCCATCGCAATACACGCAGTCGCTGGGCTGCTGGCACGGTTTCATCGGCCAGCAAAAAATGATTTCCATCAAAAAGCACTTCAACAGCACGGACCGCCGCTATCTGTACCTGTCGGGCTGGATGATCGCCGCCCTGCGCTCCGAGTTCGGCCCGCTGCCGGACCAGTCGATGCATGAAAAGACCGCGGTCTCCGCGCTGATCCGCGAGCTGTACACGTTCCTGCGCCAGGCCGATGCGCGGGAACTGGGCGGGCTGTTCCGCCAGCTCGATGCCGCCGAAGGTCCGGCGCGCGCCGCCATCCAGGACAAGATCGACAATTTCGTCACCCATGTGGTGCCGATCATCGCCGACATCGATGCCGGCTTTGGCAATGCCGAGGCGACCTACCTGCTCGCCAAGCAGATGATCGAAGCGGGCGCCTGCTGCATCCAGCTCGAGAACCAGGTCTCCGACGAGAAGCAGTGCGGCCACCAGGACGGCAAGGTCACCGTGCCGCACGAGGACTTCCTGGCCAAGATCCGCGCCGTGCGCTATGCCTTCCTGGAACTGGGCGTGGAGGAGGGCGTGATCGTGGCGCGCACCGACTCGCTCGGCGCCGGCCTGACGAAGCAGATCGCCTACACCCGCGAACCGGGCGACCTGGGCGACCAGTACAACAGCTTCCTGGACGTGGAAGAAATCGCCGCCGATGACCTGGCCAATGGCGACGTGGTGCTCAAGCGCGAAGGCAAGCTGCTGCGCCCGAAACGCCTGCCGAGCAACCTGTTCCAGTTCCGCGCCGGCACCGGCGAGGCGCGCTGCGTGCTCGACTGCATCACCTCGCTGCAGAACGGCGCCGACCTGCTGTGGATCGAAACCGAGAAGCCGCACATCGCGCAGATCGGCGGCATGGTCAATGAAATCCGCAAGGTGATCCCGAACGCGAAGCTCGTGTACAACAACAGCCCGTCGTTCAACTGGACGCTGAACTTCCGCCAGCAGGTGTTCGACGGCATGAAGGAACGTGGCGAAGACGTGTCGGCGTACGAACGCTCGCAGCTGATGAGCGCCGAATACGACGAGACCGATCTGGCGCGCGAGGCCGACGAACGGATCCGCACCTTCCAGGCGGACGCCGCACGCGAAGCCGGCATCTTCCACCACCTGATCACGCTGCCCACCTACCACACGGCGGCCCTGTCGACGGACAACCTCGCCAAGGAATACTTCGGCGACCAGGGCATGCTGGGCTACGTGGCCGGCGTGCAGCGCAAGGAAATCCGCCAGGGCATTGCCTGCGTCAAGCACCAGAACATGTCGGGTTCCGACCTGGGCGACGACCACAAAGGCTACTTCAGCGGTGAAGCGGCACTCAAGGCGGCCGGCGCGCACAACACGATGAACCAGTTCTGACCGACCGGGCGTCCTGCACCGGGCCGCCATGGCGGCCCGGTGCAGGTTCCTGGAAACCCGGCCCGCAGCGTGAACGGGCAGCCGGCAACGCGGCGGCCCATCCGCGTTGCCGCGGTTAGAATAGCGTGTTTTACCGCGATTCCGGCGCCTTCGCGGGCGCTGGCGAAACTCATGATTCACTCCTCCATGGGGCGCATTTGCCTCTTCGCCGCGCTGGGCGCGGCCACGCCCCCGGGCACGGCGGCTGGCGCCGATGCACCATCGTCGCCGCTCAAGATCGGCGGCGCCATCCGCTTCAATTACGTCCACAAGGGCTGGCAGCCCGAGTATCCACGCGGCTTCGCGGGGCTCGACACGATGCGTGTCGACGTCGACTACGACGACGGTACCCGCCTGGCCTCGGCCCAATACCGCTACAACCGTTTCCCCACCGGGCAGGGTGGCTACTGGCAGCATTTCCTGCACCACGGCTGGGTGGGCCTGCGCCTGGCCGATGGCGCTGTCGTGCGGGTCGGCGTGGACAAGGTACCGTTCGGGCTGCTCCCGTTTGCCTCGAACAATTTCTATCAGTCGATCGCCTTCTATACCGGCTTCGAGGACAAGTACGATGCCGGCATCACCTATGCCAGCGCGCCCGGCAAGCTCGAATGGCAGCTGGCCTTCTTCCCGCGCGATGGCGGCTCCTATGGCGGCGGCGACAACACCGCGCCGGCATCGAACCGCTATTCGTACAATATCGTGGCGGACGACGACGAGCAGGGATTCGGCACGGGCCAGCGCGACAGCGAGCGCAACACGCTCGTCGCGCGCATGGCCTGGCATCCCGGCACGGCCGTCAAGCAGGAGATCGGTTTCTCCGCGCTCGGCGGCGAGATCCGCAGCGGCGCCGGGCGCGACACGCGGCGCCATGCGCTGGCCGTCCACTATCGCGCCAACCCGGGCCCGGTGACGGTCATGCTGCAGGCAATGGGCTACCGCTACCGCACCAGCCATGCCGCGAACGAAACCTACGGTGGACTCGATCCGAACAGCTTCGTGATGGTGGGCGGCTTCGGCTATCCGTACCCGGTCGCCACCCGGGGCAATATCTACATTGCCAATGTCAGCTACGACATTCCCGGGACGCTGGGGCCCCTGGGCGGCTTCAGGGTCTACAACGACTACAGCGTGCTGCACAAGCGCGTCGGCGACTATGGCCACTCGATGCAGAACGTTACGGGCCTGTCGTTCTCGGCGGGGAAGTGGTCGTTCCAGGCCGACCTCATGCTGGGCAAGCACCACCCGTACATCTCGCCGGACTTCGGCGGGCTGGCCAGGCCGGACAGCCAGTATTCGAACCATGCACGGCGGATCAACCTGCAGGCCGGCTTCTATTTCTAGCCGCCGCTTCCAGCTACCATCCCCAGCAAACCTGTACAGGGACGGACGCGCGTGACGGCGCGACGCCCCTGGCAAACGTGCGGGTACCGCGGCCTGCACGATGACTGCCGGTCATCGATTCGTGCCGTATGCCGGCGCAAATGTCCACGGCACACCACAAATCGATAAAAATGATACCGTGCGCATTTACTTGCGGCAACTATCATCCGATAATCCTGATGTCGACCCAGCCAACGTCGCGTTCCTCCCGCCGCCAGGCGCCTTTCGCAGATTTGACCAACAGGATCGCAATGAACATCAGCACTTTCGCAGCCCACGCAGCAGCCGAGCAAGACCTCCACGCCGTCAACAGTGCCCTGAACCGTGTCCAGGCACTCATCGAGTTCCGCATGGATGGCACGATCACCCATGCCAACGACAATTTCCTGGCAACGCTCGGTTATTCGCTGGATGAAGTCGTGGGCCGCCACCATTCGATGTTCTGCGATCCCGCACACGTGCGCTCGGCCGATTACGAAAGTTTCTGGGCCGGGCTGCGCCGAGGCGAATTCGAACGCGCGCAATACCGCCGCATTGGCAAGGGCGGCCGCGACGTATGGATCGATGCGTCGTACACCCCGATCCTCGACGAGAACGGCACCCCGTACAAGGTGATCAAGTTCGCCACCGACATCACGGCCCACAAGGTGCGGGCCAACGAACACGCCGGCCTGGTCGGCGCCATCGACAAGGCGCAAGCGGTCGTGGAGTTCGGCATGGATGGATTCCTGCTGGGCGCCAACGACAACTTCCTGGCCGTGATGGGCTATACGCTGGACGACATCCGTGGCGAGCACCACCGGGTGTTCTGCGACGACGATTACGCGGCAAGCCTGGAATACCGCAAGTTCTGGCAAAAGCTCAACCGCGGCGAGTTCGATGCCGGCCGCTACAAGCGCATCGGCGCCGATGGCCGCCAGGTCTGGATCCAGGCGACCTACAACCCGATCTTCGGCCTGGACGGCAAACCCTGCAAGGTCGTGAAATTCGCTACCGACATCACCGCGCAGGTGGCGCTGGAAGTGGAAATCGAACGCAAGGGCGAGGAGGACCGCCGCAAAGTAGCCGTGCTGCTCGAACATGTCGAACGCGCCGCGCGCGGCGACCTTTCCGGCACGATCGACATGCCGGGCAACGATCCGATCGACCTGCTGGGTGCCGGCGTGGGCAAGATGATCGCCGACCTGCGCGGCGTGATCGGCCACGTGGTCTCCGAGATGGCGCGCCTGTCGTCGTCCGCCGAGGCGATCGCCGAGCGCTCGAACGTGGTGGCGGGCGGCGCGCAGGCGCTTGGTGCCACGGTGGAGCAAATGAATGCATCGGTCGACGGCCTGACGGCTTCGATCACCACGATCGCCCGCGGTGCCGGCGAAGCGAACACGCTGGCCCAAGGCACGCGGGAAGCCGCCGAGACGGGCGCCAGGGCGGTGGCCCGTTCGATCGAGGCCATGGCGCTGATCAACCAGTCGTCCGAGGACATCAGCGAGATCGTCAAGGTGATCGGCGAGATCGCCGGCCAGACCAATATGCTGGCGTTCAACGCCGCGATCGAAGCGGCAAGGGCCGGCGAGCATGGCCTGGGCTTCTCGGTAGTGGCCGACGAGGTGCGCAAGCTCGCCGAGCGCTCGTCGCAGGCAACCAAGGAAATCTCGAAACTGATCGCGGAATCGGTCAGGCGGGTGGCGCAGGGCAGCGAGATTTCGCGCCAGGCCAGCGATGCGTTCGACCACATCGTCAAGGGCGTGGAACATACGTCGCTCGCGATCGGCGATATCTCCGCCTCGGTCAACGAGCAATCGCTGACGGCGCGCGAAGTGGCCGTTGCGATCAACCACATCGCCGAGGAATCGGAAAAATCGGCCGGGTCGTGCGACACCATCGCCGTGCAGACGGACGAGCTGAATCGCACGGCGGCTGAACTGAACCGCACCGTCGCCGGCTTCACGGTCTGATTTCGGGACCCGGACCGATCATGCAGACAAGCGAAATGACGAGCGAAACACCGGCGGCCGGCGTGCCGCTCGACGCAGCCGCGGGGGCAGCCCTGGCGGCAATGGAGGCCGCGCGCGCCGCCGCTGCCCGCGCGCTGGTCGACGCCCGCGGCATGGAGCTCTTCGGCAGCTTCCTGCTGGGCGAAGAAGAGTTCGCGCTGCCCGCACTGGCGATCCGTGAAGTGGTCGCATTTCCGGAGCGCGTGACGCGCATGCCGCTCTCTCCAGCCTGCCTGGAGGGCATCTTCACACTGCGCGGCACGGCGATCCCGATCGTCAACCTGGCGCGCATCTTCGATCCGCAGGCTCCCGCGGCGAGTACCGCACAGAAAATCGCGATCCTCGAGCATGAGGACGTGCTGGTGGGCCTGGTGTTCGATGCCACGGGCGAGATCCTGCGCGTGCGGCCGGAACAGCGCAGCACCGTCAGCCATGGCGGCGGCCAGTCCGTTATCGGCGGCACGATCCTGCTCGTCGACAGCAACCGCCTGCTGCAGGTGCTGGTGCCCGATGCGCTGGTCCGCATCGAGAACGTGCCGCACGTGCGCGCCATGTCCTCGGCCACGCGCGCCGCCGAACGCGCCCGTTTCCTGCGCCATGCCGAGGCGCGCAAGTGCCTGTGCTTTTCGGCCGGCGGCACGTCGTTCGCCTTTGCCATGGCGGCGGTGCAGGAAATCCTTCCGGTACCGGAGCTGCGCACGTCGGTCATGATGGGCTCCCTGTGCAAGGGCTGGATCAATTTCCGCGGCCGTGCCGTGGGCATCGTCGACTTCAGCGCCTTGATGGGGTGCGGCGAGGCCATGAGCACCGAAGCGGACCGCCGCATCCTGATCGCCCGCATTGGCGACGAACTGCTGGGATTCCTGGTCGATTCGGTCGACACGATCATGCCGTATTTCGACGGCGACGTGCTGCCGATTCCCTTGCTGGGCACGCGCCGCGGCGCGATGTTCCGTGGCTGCCTGCCGCGCGAAGAGGGCTCGGACACGCTGTTCCTGGATCACGCCAGGGTGCTGAGCGACGCCGAACTGGCCGAGGTCTGCGCCGGCCACCGCCGCATCTACCAGGACGAAGCCGCGCGGGAAGCTGGGCGCGACGTCACGAAGGCCGCGGCACGCAAGCACGTGTTCCTGGCGTTCGAACTGGGCAGCCCATGGGCGACCGACATCTGCCAGGTACGGGAAATCATTCCGTACGCGGCCGGCATGACACGGCCGCCGGGCACGCCCGATTGCGTGCGCGGCATGCTGAACCTGCGCCAGCAAATGATTTCCGTGATCGACCTGCGCCGGCTGTATGGCATGCCCGCGCTGGAAGATACGTCCGAGTGCAAGATCCTCGTGCTGGAACGGGGCGACGAGCGCTATGGCGTCATCGTCGACCGGGTCGACAGCATCGTGCACCTGCCGGCCAGCGCCCGGCGCCCGTCGCCCAAGCTGCTGCGCGCAGGCGGCGGCGTAACCGACATGCGCACCGACGTCAGCGAAGTCCTCGAATTGCCGGATGCGTCGGTAAAAAGCCTGTTCGACCGCGAAGCGTTTTTCGCGACGCTCGAACGCGCGCTGGCCGCATAGTCATCCAGGCGCGCCATTCGGCGCGCCTGCTTCCTGACGTGGAAAACGCCCGTTTCCGGTCAAGCCGGCGCCGGTTCCCTATCTTCCCGAACCTCCCGCGCAACACAATAGAAATGCCCGTTGTGCGGTACGGCGGTCCACGCCAGCCAGCGGTAGCCGCCACTGCTTGTCCGGAAGCGGTTCCTGAATGCCAGCGTGGTGGCGCCCGCCGCCAGCCTGGCGATCTCCTGCCGCGTTCCTTCGCGGTCGTCCGGATGTTCGAGCCATTCCGACGTGCGCCCGAGCAGGGCGCTTTCATCCCAGCCGAGGATGCGCTTGAAAGCGGGGCTGACGCTGATCCAGCGTCCCTTCGCGTCCGTCACGCCCAGCATGTCCCGGCTCAGTGCCCAGACCTGTTCATGCTCGATGGTGCGTGCCGCCAGCTCCAGCATGGCGTTCTTGTTGTCCGTGACATCGAGCGCCCGCGTGAACAGCCTCGAACCGTCCGGTACCAGTGCCCAGCTCAGCCATCGGTAGGTGCCGTCCTTGCAACGGCAACGATTCTCGAAAGCGAGGATCGGTTCGCCGCCGGCGCTGGCCTGGCGGAATGCCGCCTCGCTGGCGTCGCGGTCGTCCGGATGGAAAAACTGCGTGCAATGCTCCCCCTCCAGATCCAGCGGCTCCCAGCCCAGCAGCCGCGTCCATGCCGGATTGACGTGCTCGAACGTAACGTTCGACATGTCGAACACCGCCAGCAGGTCGGGCATGAGCTGCCACATCTGCAGGAAGGCCGGGTTGTCCGGATGATGGTTCTTCAGCGCTGTCGAGAATAACGACGTCATATCTGCAACTCCGTAGGGTGCGGCGGCTCGTACGCGATAGTGTTTTTATAGCACATACCGCTTTCGCACGTTACGGATCGAGTACGTCGCAGCATGCAAACGCTGCCAATGCCGCATTATTTGCTCTGCAAGCAGTGGCACCGTACACTTGGCGACCCGACCGTCTCTTACCGGGCCCATGGCAGTCGTCCCGATCCATCGCCACGGCAGGCCGTGCATCCAATGAGAGATGGCTTTTCGATCCGGCCACGGTCCATGACCGGGACAGTTTCCTGGGGTTCGTCGGCGGAAGGTCCCCCGCACTTATTGGACTAGCACATGCAATGTCACGGTCCCGGTCGCGCCGGGCGCCAGCGTCCCTGTAAAAGTCCATTCGACGGTGCCTGCGGCGCCTGCCGCCGGCTTGCCGCTGACAGAGCAGCCCGTGAGACCGGCGCCGAGCGTGCCGCAGGCACCGCCGCTGAACACGGTGAAGGCCGGCGTGGCATCGACGATCTTCAGGTTGTTCAGCGTGGTGCTGCCCGTGTTCTGGTAGGTGATCGTATAGGCGATGACAGCGCCCGGTGCGGCGTTGGCCTTGTCCACGGCCTTGAGCAGCTTGAACTCGTCGCATGCCTCGCAGATGCCGTTGACGGTGACCACCACCTGGCCCAGGCCGATGCCGAGCAACTGCAGCAGCGGGTCGACGACACCGCCCAGGATGGGCGCGAGGATCGGCTTCAGCACATCGACGACCAGGCCCTTGACCAGGCCGGTCACCGTGCCGCTGAGGAGGCCCAGTTGCGGGATGCGCAGGTCCATGCTCGATACCAGGCTGCCGACCAGGTTCGTGACGAACATGGCGCTGCTGCTGACGGTACGGGTCTGCGGGAACGGGCCGCTGAAGGAAACGGTGGTGCCGCCCAGCGGCGCCTGGCCGCGTGCCGAGGCCTTGAGTTCGATGTCCAGCACCGACAGGCCGACGGCGGACAGCGTCCCCACCTTGCCGTGCTTGAGGTCCGTCGCGGCGTTGATGCGGCGCGTGCGGTTGAAGAACAAGCTGTCCGCGATCGAGCCGATATAGATATCGGCGACGCCGGGCGACGCTTGCAGTGTCACGGCGCGGTTGACGGCATCCACCGTGCCGAGCGTACCTTCGCCGCGGCCGATCTCGACATACACGTCGAGCTGGCCGATGGCGATCTCGGTCTTTCCCAGCAGGGCGGTCAGCACGTCCGTGACCGGCGCCAGCGTGACCAGGTCGAGTTTCAGCTTCACGCGGATCGCCGCGCTGTGGAAGGTCGCGCCCGTCGGTCCGCAAATGTACACGGCCGGTTCGATCACCTGGGCATACAGCTGCACGCTGTTCAGGATACCTGTCATGCCGAGCACGCCGCCCGAAATGCCGACCGGTTGCGGTGTGAACGCCACGTTGCGCTTGTTGTACAGCTGGATCAGGCCGGTCAGCATGTCCAGCGAATTGATCGTCGTCCGCGCCAGCGTGCCCGCATCGGCCGTGACCTTGACGAGTTCACCCACGCGCACGGTGGCGCCCGCGCCGCCCAGCTGTCCTGCCAGGCCTGCCAGCACGGCGGTGAGGCTGGTGCTGGCTTGCGCTTCTGCCTGCACGCCCAGCGCTGCTGCAACCTGCGCGAGCGTGACACTGGCGTTCAGCGCCTGCGCCGGGCTCGATACGTTGGCCTGGGCCTGCAGGGCGGTCAGGAAGCCCAGCAGGTTGACTTCGCCGGTGGCGAGCGTGTTCCAGTCCGCCGCCGTCAGGCTGATGTCGCTGCCCAGCAGGCCGCCCAGCAGCGGGTTGAGGAGGGCGCTTTTCGTCGTGTCCACGCTGGCCAGCCGTGGTCCCGTCGATACACAGGCCCCGGTGGTGGTGCAGGCCGCGCCGGCGTCGGCGCTGGCGGCCAGGCCGCAAGCCAGCAGCAGCGTTGCCAGCCAATACTGCGCGCGGAACATCGATTCGTGGAAACGGAGCGTCATCATGGCGGATCCCGGTTAAAAGGCTTTGGCGGACAGCAGGTTGTCCAGCGTGCGTTCGTCGAATTTCATGCGCAGGCGCACATACGCGCCTTTCCCGGTGGCGTCGCCGCCGGCCAGGTCGCGCTCCTTGAAGCCCAGCAGGTTGTAGCCGGCCGAGACCCACATATTGCGCACTACCTGGTAGCCCGCTTCGAGGCCGGCACCGAACTGGGTACCGCCGTCGCGGCTGGCCAGTGCCTGCACGATGGCGCCGGCGTCCCAGTCGCGGTTCACTTCGTGCATGACGCGGGCGCTGACCAGGTGGGCGAACGTGCGGCTGTCCAGGCCGGCCGAGCGGTCCTGCGCCAGCTTGGCGGCATAGCGCGCGCTGACGATCGTGGCGCGTTGCGGCTGCCAGTTGGCATTGGTGGACACGATGTGCACGGCGCGGCGCATGTCGGCCAGGCCGGAATCGGATTCCAGCTTGAACTCGTATTTCGCCAGGCCGTTCCAGCCCAGCGTTTCCAGCGCGCGGTAGGCCACGCCGGTCTGCAGCAGTTCATTGACGCGCGTGCCGCCCGTGGTGCGGGTCGCCGATGCCGTGTTCTTGCCGAGGAAGGTCCACGTATCGGACAGTTTCCACGACAGGCCCAGCGTGTTCAGCAGGCCGTCGCTGTCCTCGCCATGGCGCAGTTCCAGCCGCGCGGTGCCTTTCCAGCGCGGATCGCGGCTGTACTCGAGGGCGCCGGTGGCGGCGATCGATTCGTTGGCCGCGGATCCGGCCAGCACCTGCACGCGTTCGAACGTGGTGCTGGCGCGCACGCCTTCGGCGATGGTCCACAGGTTGCGCAGGCCAATGGCCGCTTCCGCCTGGCGATCCGCCAGGTCCGAGCCGCGCGCGCGGTATTCGGAGTACACGCGGCCATCCTTCATGTAGTCGGAGTCGATGCCGAACACGGAAGCGTTGCGCTGGATGCCTTCGTTCAGTTCATAATTCGAACCGAGGCTGCTGATCAGTTCATGGCGGCCGTACACGCGGGTGCCGCCGGCGAAGCGGTATTCGCCGCCAACGGCGGCCATGCGGCGGCCGCTGTCCTTGACATCCTGCTCGCCTTCCACGAACACGGAAGCCTGCGGCATGCCCGGTACCTGCGCGGACACCTTGCCGCGCACGCTGGTGAGGTCGGGCTGCGCCAGCACGGTGCCGGCGCCGGCCTGTTCGCGCGAACGGCGCACGCCGCCTTCCACGCGCACGCCGCCATCGAACGTGTAGGCGGCACCGGCCTGCACGCCGTCGCGCGCGGCGCCGGTCGTCACGTCCTGCGTATGCAGCGCCTCGCCGAGCAGCTTGAATTTGTCGGTCAGCGCATAGGCGGCGCGGGCGCCGCCCTCGGTGCGGCCTTTCGGGAGGCTGGACGAGGGATTGTCGAACGCCGCGCTGGCGCGGCCGAGGAATACGTGGCTCTCCAGCTTGCCGTCGGCGCGCGTGGCGTCGATGCGGGCGGCGCGGCCGCTCTTGTCCATGCGGTCCATGTGCGCCGCCTCGACGATGATGATGGTCTTGTCGTCCGGCTTCACGGTGGCGTTCACGCTGGCCAGCGTGGTGGCGGCGATCGGGTTGCGGTCGTCCACATAGCTGGCACCCACTTCGACATGCTTGCCGACCTTGTACTGCGCGGCGGCGCCGGCCACCCAGAACGTCGGGCTGCCCTGGTCCACTTCATAGCTGATGCGGATCGATACGGGGTTCAGCTCGGCGTCCAGGCTCGGTACGGGGGCACGCATCAGGATGCGGCCCGTCAGCGGCTCGATGTCGTAGTCGGCATGGCGTGCCTGCGGGCTGGCCGACAGGATCACGCCGAGCTGGTTGCGGTCGCGCACGATCACTTCGATGCGCTCGCTGTTGATGACCATGATGCCGGCGCCGGTCAGGAACGGGCCCGACGTGCCGTTGGCGGCGAATTCCTCGACCACCTGGCGCGTGCTGTCGTGGCTGGCGAACGCGTCGACCGCCAGGCCGCCGGCCTCGTAGTGGCCGCGCAGGCCGTTCAGGCTGCGGTTGTAGGCCCCCAGGTTGCGCGCCGGCGTGACCGAAGGTGGCGTGAAGTCGCCGTACATCAGCCACGATTTCTCGCGGTCCGCGCGCAGGTACAGGCGGCCGGTGGATTGCGCATCGAAGCCGCGTTTCGACTCGTCGCCATACGTGGTGTAGTAGGCCAGCGGGTCGAGGTCGCGGAACAGCTTCTGCTCTGTTTCCTTTTGCGAATCGTAGGCCAGCGTCAGCAGCGTGTCGTTGCCCACGTCGCCTTTCATGAAGACGGCCGCGCGGCCGCCGGCCTGGAACGTGTTTGCGCCGGACGAACGGGACAGGCCGCGCAGCGCGTCCTCGAAGCCGTCGAAAGTGCGTGCAGGGTTCGTCGTGTTGCCGCTGGAGCGACCCAGGCTGACCATGCCTTCGACGACACCGGCCGCCACCAGCGGGCGCAGGTCGGGCACGAAGGCCATGGTGCCGGTGCCTTCCAGGGTACCGCTGCGCGCGGTGATGCGCGCGTCGCCCGCCTCGTTCGAGGCGCGCAGCGTGAAGTCGGCGCTGCCGCCTTCGACGATCGCCTGCAGGCCCGGTTCGCGCGGATCGGGATCGGACTGCTGCCACTGGCCGCGCGACGCATCCAGCGTCACCGGCGTGCGGGCGGCAACGGGAATGCCGGCGGCGTCTTCCAGGCGCACGCGCACGACGGCCGGGGTGCGGCCATCGGCGGCCACTTGCGTTTTCGGCAGCTCGACGCGCACGCGTGCCAGCGGGCCCGGCGCCACCACGGTGATGCTGCGCTGGCCGCGCGGGTTGCCGAACTGGTCGCGCTGTTCCACTTCCAGCACGTTCCTGCCGGCGCGCAGCGGCACGCCGATGAATTCCCAGCTTTCCATCTGGCGCTCGGCCAGCGTGCTGCGCTTGCCGACGCGTTCCTGCGCCACGGCTTCGCCATTCACGCGCAGCGTGAAGGTAACGGCGGCGCCGCCTTTGACGCGCACGGTGGCCTGGGTGCCGGGCATGATGGCGCCATCGGCCAGGTCCACGAAATCGAGCTTGTTGTCGAGCGTTTCCAGGTCGGCCAGGGTGGCCTTGCCCGGTGTGCTCGCGGCAGCCTGCTGTTCGGCCTCGTTGCGGCGCTTCAGTTCAGCCGCGCGTGCCTCGACGGCTTCGCGCTGCGCGCAGCCGGCGATGGCGAAATCGGCCTTGGCCAGTTCGCCGTCGCGCAGGTCGGCGAAACGGCTGCCCGCATCGCCCGCGTTGCGGTTCGACAGCACGGCCAGCGCGGCGCCGGCCGGCAGCGTGGACATGTCCACCTTGGCGACATGGGTGCGCGGCGCCAGTTCGGCGAAGCTGTAGCGGCCATCGGCATCGGTCACGGACCAGTTGCCGTTTTCCAGGTAGATGCGCACGCCCGGCACACCCGGCTCGCCGGCGTCGCGCAGGCCGTTGCCGTCGCAGTCGGCAAACACATTGCCGACGATAAAACCCTTGTCGCTGAAGACGCCGGCTTCGATCTTCACCTTGGCGGCCGCTTCGCTGCTGGCCAGCGCCGGTACCGCGCTGGTGGCGCGGGCACGGTTGGTGCCGTCGCCCTGCAGCGCGCCGGCGCCGATGCGAACGCGGTAGCGCAGCACGGCGGTGCCGCCTGCCGGCAGTTCGCCGATGGCGAAGCGCAGTGCCGCCCCCTGGGCGCCGGCCGGGTCGGCCGCGCGGTGGCCGTCAAGGCGCGCGCTGCCCGGCTCGAGCCGGAAGCCGGCCGGCAGCGTGTCGTCGACAGCCACGCCCTGCAGCGCGATGTCGCCGGTATTGTGGATGCGTACCGTGTAGTCGACGAAGTCGGCGATGCCGGCCGTGGCGCGCGACGCCGCCTTTTCCACATACAGGATGCCCGGCACGCTGTCGACCGGCAGGTCGATCATCACGGCGCCGCTGGCGACGCTGACGATGAAGCTGCCGCCGAACGAGCCGTGCAGGTGGATGTCGCGGCCGGCCGGCAGTGCGCCCGGCTCGACCTTCGACGGGAACGTGTAGTTGCGGGGCGCGGTCACGTCGATCCGGTACAGGCTGGGCGCCACCAGCGGGAATTCATAGCGGCCGTCCGCATCGGTGACCATGGTGCTCGGCAGGGCGGTCGTGCCGTCGATGTCGAACACGCGCGCCGGTGCGCCCGGCAGGCCGCCGTTGCCTTCGCCGGTCACGTCGATGAGCGTGACGGTGGCGCCTGCGAGGCTGGCATTGGTGCGGCTGTCGAACACGATGCCGCTCGGGTCGACCAGCACCGAGCTCGTGGCCTCGCCCATGCCGCAGTCGTTGATCCAGGCAACCAGCTGGTCGTTGGCGCCCACGTGCAGCTGGCCGTCATTCGCGCGCATGCCGGTACCTGCTGCAACATAGGCGGGCATCACCGTCGTATCGAGGCGGAACAGGCCGCTGTTGGGCGCCGTCTCAGTGGCACCGTATTCCTCGTTGTCGCCCGTCCTGGCCGACTTGAGCACGACAGCCACCTTGTCGACGGCACCGGCATCGGCGTTGCAGGCACTGGCGGAAGCCTGCACGTACAGCGGCCGGCCGGCGGCGGCGAGCCTGGCGGTATTGGTATAGTCGCCGCCGGTGAAATAGGTGATCGAGACCGCCTGGTCCGCCCGCACGATGTTCGATTCCACCGGTTTGCCATCCGCATACGTGACGCTGGCCTGGTTCGTGATCGTGGCATGCGCCGCCGTGCCGGACAGCATCGCGGTGGCGAACATCAGGGTGGCGGCAAGGCGGGCGAGGATGGAACGCATGGCGGATTTTCTGGAAAATGCGAATGCACGAATCCCGCCTGCCGCGCGCTAGGGCGCGGCAGGAAGGCGCTACGGTGGAGGGAAGGGGATTACGGGTTGATCTTGACGCCGAACGACATCGTGGCCGACTGGCCCGGGGCCAGCGTGCCGACGCCCGCTTCCAGCTGGGTGATCGGGCCGGCCAGCAGCGTGGTGATCGCGCCCAGCGTGGTGGCCACGGGGCCGGTCGCGTGGTACGTGGTGTTCGCCGGGATCGTATCGCGGATGACCACCAGGTTCACGTTGGCCGGGCCCGAATTGGTGGCCGTGATCTGGTAGCGGATGCATGCGCCCGGCACCGCGCCGGTCGTGATCGGCGCATTGCTGTACGGGGTGTCGGCCGTGCCGTCGCATTCCTTGTCCAGGGCCTGCGCCTTGCTCAGCGTGAGCGGGGCCGGTGCTTCGCCCACGGTGACCGCCTGGTGGATCGTGTCGCTGACGCTGGTCGTGGGCGACGTGACGCGGAAGTACAGGTCCGTCGTGGCCTGTGGCGCGCCGGCCGGCACGGTCACGTCGGCGTAGACGGTTTTCTGTGCGCCGGCTGCCACGCTGGCGTTGGTGATCACGTTGCCGCTGGCATCCTTGAACACGACGGTCCAGCCGGCCGGCAGGTCCATGTTGGCGAACGTTGCGCTCGTGCTCGACTGCAGATTGAACGTGTCCGGGCTGCCGCCGGCATTGTTCAGCACCAGCGTGAAGCGGGTCGTGCCGCCGGCAACCACGGTATTGGTGATCACGGCCGCCGCTTCGGCGCCGGCGCCGGAACCCGGCGCGTTGCCGCCCGCCGTGTTGGCGGTGATGTCCATCTGGGCCGCCGATGCGGCGGTCGTGGTATCCGTGCTGGTGGCCTTCACGGTGTTGGTGAAAGCACTGGTTGCGGTAACCGTGATCGCATTGGTGGTGCCGTTGGCAACGCCGGCAGGCAGGGTGCCCACCGCCACGAAGTTGAACGTGGCACCGGCCGCCAGGCTGCCCGTGCTCGTGATCGGGGTGGCGTTGTCGGCCACGCCGTCGCCGTTGGCATCGGCGTAGAACACCACGCCCGCCATCGTGAAGCCGCCGCTGTTCGCCGAAGTCAGGTTGAACGTGTCCGCGCCGTTACCGGTATTGGTCACACTGTGCGGATACACCACCGGGGTACCGGCGCTCGCGTTCTTGGCGGTGCCGGCCGGCATCGTCAGGCTGGCCACCTGCTGCACGGTGGTGACGACGGTGTTCGACGTGGCCGTTTGCTGCTTGTTGGTGGAATCGAAGTAGACGGCGGTGGCCTGGTTGGTGATCGACGTGCCCGCGGCGGTGGCGGCCAGCGCGCCGTTGGCTGCGGCGAGCAGGGAGGTGGCCAGCACCAGTTGCGGTGCGCGGGCTTTCAGACTGATGGCTTTCATGGACAATTTCCTGGTTGAGAACGGTAGTTATTGGGGAGTGCGTGGCGCATCGCCGGCCAGGCGCATGCGCGATTTCACGGTGGCGGACTGGCCGGCGGCCAGTTCGCCGAGCTTCCAGCGCAGGAAGCGGTATTCGGACGGCGGCACGGTTTCGGTGACGCTGCGGCCATTGCGCACGACGACGCGCTGCAGCGGCACGGCGGCGAATTCCTTGCCATCAATGCTGGCCGTCACGGCGGCGGGGGCGGCGCTGTCCGGCACGTAGGCCATGCCGCCGGCAGGGACCGGCAGGGTAGCCATCACGTCGCGGGCAGGGGTCTTGCCCGTGTTGCGGTAGTCGACGTGGTATTCGATCGTGTCACCCGGCAGGGCCTTGTCGGTCGGCGCCAGTTCGACACCCTTTGCGGTGGCGACAACCTTGAAGGCGCGCATCGCGACGGCGATGTCGCCGTCGGCGGCGAAGGCTGCCGTGCTCAAAAATTGGGAAAGGCAAACAGTCAATGCAACAAGATATCGGTTCATGGCGCTCTGCTGGCTTGCCGCCGTCGATCCCGGGCGGGTAGGGAGCGGTATCACTTTTATCGTTAAGCCGCGAACGCAGTGTATCACTTTTACTGATTTCCACAAGGAATCACATTTTCCTTGTGGCAAATCAGAAACAGTTGGGAAAGGAAGGGCTGGAAAGGCAGGCGCCAGGGGGCAGGCGCGGGGCAGGCGGATATTACGGCAGCAGTTCGTCGACGATGGCAGCCAGTCGTTCCGGACTGAACGGTTTGACAACATACCGGTCGGCGCCCGCCGCAAGCCCTTCTTCGATGTCGCTTTGTTGCCCGCGGGCCGATAGCAGCACGATACGGATCGATTGGGTGGCTGGTTCGGCCTTGAGGGCGCGGCACAGGTCCAGCCCGTCCTCGCCCCGCGCCAGCATGACGTCGAGCACCAGCACGTCCGGATATTCGCGGTCGATGAGCTCCATCGCGCCGGCGATGTCGGCGGCGCAGTCGACCCTGCCGAGCGGAGCCAGTGTCAGCATCGCCAGCAGGCGCAATTCCACCAGGTCGTCGACAACCAGGATCAGCGGGCTCATTGCGCGGCGGCCGGCAGCAGCAGGTTGACGGTCGTGCCCACGCCAGGGGCCGATTCCAGCTGCACGCAGCCCCCGTGCAGTTCGACGATTTCCTTCACGATCGTGAGACCGAGGCCGCTCCCCACCACGTCGCGCCGGTTCTCGGAGCGATAGAAGGGCTCGAATGCGCGCTCCTGCTGTTCGGGCGTCATGCCCTCGCCACGGTCCCGTACGCGGAAGGCGATGACATCGCGTCCGTCGTGCTGCACGGGGCCGACCGAGATATCGACCGGCGAACCGGGAGCCGAATACTTGATCGCATTGCCGACCAGGTTGAGAAGGGCCTGTTGCAGCTTGCCGGCGTCGGCCAGCACGGGCGGCATGGCGGGGGCGATATGCGTGCGGATCGCTTCACGGTCGGCGAGGCCGTCAAGGCCCGCCACGACCTCCTCGACGATTGTCGCGGCGTTGCGCGGACCGATGTCGAGCGCGTCGGTGCCGCCCGACTCGATGCGCGCCAGGTCGAGCATTTCGTTGATCAGCTTGACCAGCCGCGTCGCCTGGGTGTGGATGATGCCGACGAATTCGCGCATGCTGTCGGGCGAGAAATCGCGCTTGAGCAGCAGCTCGGTGAATCCCACCACGCTTGCCATGGGCGTGCGCATTTCATGGGTAGCGGTGATGAAGTACTTGCGCCGGCGCTCATCGGTGGCGCGATCGCGCCGTTCGTTTTCCGTCCGCGGCGCGATGTCGCGCAGGATGACCACGTAGCGTTCGGCATTCGCCATGTGCACCATGCTGGCCGAAAACTCTGCGGGGAATGTATGACCGTTGAGGCGACGTCCCGTGGCCTGCAACTGGCACCCGGCCCCGTCGTGGATGCGTTGCAGCAGGGGGCCGATGTCACTGGCAAGCAGGTCGCTGGACGGCTGGCCGACCAGCATGCCCGGTTCGGCCCGGTACAGGCGTTCCGCCGCCGGGTTCGCCCATTCCACGAATCCCTCCGGATCGAGCAGGATGCAGCCTTCCGGCAGCCGGTTCAGGAGCGCCGTCATCGACACCTCGTTCTCGTGCTGGACCTGCAAGGCCCGGCGAACCGTACCGGCCGCAATCTCGCTTTCGATCGTGGCGGCCAGGTCGGCCAGCAGCGACCGCTGGGCGGCATCCAGGCGGCGTGGCCGTATGTCCACCACGCACAGCGTGCCGATATTGGTCCTGTTCGGGGCCTTGACCGGGGCACCCGCGTAGAAGCGCACGGCCGAAGGGCCGGCCAGCGCGGGAAAGTCCGCAAAGCGCGGATCGGCGCCGGGGTTGGCGATCACCAGCACGTCGTCCTGCACGATCGTGTGGGTACAGATCGATTCGGCGCGCGGGTGCTCGTTGGAATCCCAGCCCAGCCTGGCCTTGAGCCAGAGACGGTCGCGGTCGATCAGGCTGAAGACGGCGATCGGTACGTCGAACAGGCGCGCCGCCATGCGGATGATGCGGTCGAAACGCTCTTCCGGTGCGGTGTCGAGCAGGTCGAGCGAGCGCAGGGTGTGCAGCCGCTGTTGTTCGTTCGCCGGTAATGGATAATCGTGCATTGCGGGCCTCGCAGGATGTGCCATGCACACCGGGCCCAGGCCATCAACCCGCCTGCAAGGCGGCTTCGACGGCGGTGCGCAGGCGCTCGAACGGCACCGGCTTCGGCAGCACCAGTATGTCGGACGGTAGCGCCATCGACGAGATCGTCGAGCGCTCGATACCACTTACTACAACGATACATATGTTAGCGTACTCTTCACTTGCGCGCAGTTTCTGTATCATCCGGAAACCGTCCATTCCCGGCATGTGCAGGTCGGTGATCAGCAGCTGTGGCCGCTCCCGGCCGATTTCCAGCAGCGCCTCGAAGCCATCGCGGGCCTTTACCACCTCGATCGGCATGTCCCACCCGGCCAGCTCCAGTTCATACAGGCGCAGCATCGCAGGCTCGTCATCGACGACCAGTATGCGGTGGCGCGAGGGCGCTTTTGCGCTGGCGCTGTCGACATGGGCCTGGCGGCGCTGCTCCGCAAGCCGCGCGACCGATTCCTTGACGATGCGGCGATGGCCGCCCGCCGTCTTCCAGGCCTGGAGCACGCCGCTTTCCACCCACAACTGCACGGTGCGGTGGGCCACGCCCAGGATGGCGGCGGCTTCCTTGGTAGAGTAAAACTCGGTTGCGTCGTCGGTGATCGGAAGTCCACCGGAATGGCTTTGCTGTGTCATCGGAATTGCCGGCAATCGGCGCTGCGGGTTGTTCGAAGGATTCGCCGGACGTCGGTAATGTCAGCAAAACGAGGCGTGGTAATTGGATAGAATTATAGAACACTGCACGCACGGGACGGCTGAGACACGCGTGTTTGGCCGTGTTTCGTCATCCGAGTGTTGCTTTTGGGAATTTATATATTCTGGGGAAAGTAAATTGTCCTGGACGTGCAGCCGTCTGCACGGTCAGCCGCTGGCAGTACAACAGGGACGAATCGGTGGGGGGCCGGACACTATCCGGCGCAGGTTTCCAAAGCCTTCTACCGCGTATGAATGCACATTGTTCGCGATCTGCATCCGTTATCATCTGTAATAAATTATTCTTACTTTTAGTTGCATTTCCGCCTTCTATTGGAGGCCTGCCGCGCGCTGGCAAATACAATGTTCATGCGCAGTGAATCGATGCCCCAGGCAGGCAGGGCTCCCATATCCGTTCTCGTCTGCCCACTGCTGGCGATCGGCCCGGACCTGTCGTGGGCAGCGGCGACGGCGCCACTACTACGGTTTCCGTCGCGAGTTCCGCATATTGCGCTGAAACCGGAGCGCGGGTGCGCGTGGTGGAATCCGCACCGACCTTGCTGTTACCGAACAGGCTATTGGAAGAGCAGATATGGTCGAACCGGTCAGCCCTCTATATGGGGCCTCCCATCCAGCGGAATATTGATCGTGAAGACCGTGCCTGCCGAGCGGGAACTGCGAATGATGAGCGACCCGCCGTGGCTTTCCGCGACATCCCGGACAAACGACATGCCTTTGCCGCCGGAGATGTGATTCCCGTAACTGTACTCGGCTGTTTCAAAGAGTGCGGCAAGTTCGTCGGGCGCGATGAACGATGTGTTGCTGGACACCGACAATAACAGCCGGCCATGCCGGATGCTGGCGGCAATGTCGATTTCGCCCGTGCCGGAACTGAATCTCTGCGCATAGGTAATCAGGTGCCGCACCGCGCTTTCCATGGCTGCCCAGTTCCAAAAGCCGTCGATCCGGTCGCAATGGATCTTGATGACTTGCGGAGAATTCGTGAATTCCAGGCTGACTTCGCCAAGCAAGCTGTTCAGGTTTACCTGGGTCACCGACAGTTTCAACTTCAAATTGCGTTGCAGGGAAGACTGGGTGGCGACGGCCTGGAGCATTCCATCGGCTTCCGAAATCTTGGCAGTGATTCGTTTCGCCATGCTTTCCACGCTGGGATCCGTGGTTTTCTGCTGGACCAGCTGCGCAGTGACGCCGACGACATTCAGCAGGTTGCGCACATCGCGACTGACCGCGGAATTGAACAGGTCACGCGCCTTTTCATGCACATCGCTGTATCCGTTCAGGCTGTCACGCGATATTTCGTCGATCAGGCAACGTACGCGGCCCATCTGATCAGGCGCGAAGGGAGCAACGGCCTTGCTCGATGGGGAAAGGATAATGTCGGAGAAAATCTGCAATTCATGAATGATGTCGCACGGCCGATAGTCCGTCATCAATGCGCGCTCCCGTCCATGCGCAGCGCCCAGATTACTGTCCGCGATGATGGACGGGTTCAGGCCGTTATCGAACGACTCGATTATCCGGTCGAGTATCAAGGGAACAGAGCCAACCAGGATGGACGTGTCAAGATTTGCCGTGACCGGTACTTCTTTCGTGACGCGGCTTGTCCATTCCTGCATCACCGATGCCAGCAAATGTTCACGCGCCAAGGGTTTCGATATGTTATCCATATTGTGGATGTACCCAGCCCCTCCTTGAACACGGCAAAACTGGTGCCTCAAAGAACGGATGAGGGAGCAATTGATGTCTGGAGCATGATAGTGAGTTTTTGCTACTTTTGGTCGGATAATTGTGTATTGCAAGAGATGCCGGTCCAGTGCGCCGGATTCGATACCTTCCGCAAACAGGTCGACGAAAGGCGGGAGCGGCACCCCCGGGCCGGTTCACAAACGGGCCGCCGGCGTCTATAGTGATCTCTCGCCCTTTCCTCACTCAGGAGGCTTGCAATGGTCCACGAACTGTTTGCGTATCTGTGTGTGAACGACGCCGGCTCGGCGATCGACTTCTATGGCCGGGCATTCGGCGCCACCGAAAAGTTCCGGCTGACGGAACCCGGCGGCCGCATCGGGCATGCCGAACTCGACTTCGGTGGCGTCACGCTGATGCTGTCGGACGAGTACCCTGAATACGGCATCCAGGGTCCACGTTCGGCAGAGGGGCCGCCGGTGACCATCCACCTGCACGTGGACGATGCCGACGCCGTCGTTGCGCGCGCCGTGGAGGCCGGCGCCAGCATCGAACGCCCGGTGCAGGACGAGTTCTACGGCGAGCGCGGCGGCGTGGTGCGCGATCCGTTCGGGCACCGCTGGAACATCGGCCACAGCATCGAGCAAATGTCGCCGGAAGAGATGCAGCGGCGCTATACGGCACTGATGCAGGGGCAGGGCAGCTGAGGGCGGTTCCCGGATACCGCCGCGTTCCTGCCAGCGGAGTGCGGGATCCATTCGAGGGAACACCGGCCCGGCAAGCGGTATCACTTCCGGCAGGGGCGCATACTCCGCCGAACGACATAGAATGTTCTTTTACGATCAGGAGGGCATATGACGATTCCTCGACAGCCCCAGCCGGCCAAACCCAGGGCACCAGCGGGCAACGCGCAACGGGCCAACGAAACGAACACGCAGGCAGACAAGCAATCGGACGACCTGGACGAAGCGCTGGACGAATCCTTCCCGGCCAGCGACCCCGTGGCGGTCAGCATCACGTCGATCGACCCGCGGGCGACACCGAAGGCGGCACCGTGATCAGAGCAGGAACTTCCTGCCCCCGTCCGCGCGCAGCGCCGCCTGGCCGCCGCTCTCGTCCTTCAGCCCGACCCCGGTGAGCTGCCGCCGCAGCGCTTCCGCCAGCAGGTAGTGCAGCCTGGCCGCAGCTTCCCCGTAAGGCTGCCCGGCCGGCCGCACGTTCGAAATGCAGTTGCGCCGCTCGTCCGTCATGCCCACGGCCGGCGCCCACGTGATGTACAGGCCCATGCTGTCGGGCGAACTGAGGCCCGGCCGCTCGCCGACCAGCACGACGACGACCTTCGCGCCCAGCAATTCACCCACCTCGTCGCCCACGGCCACGCGGCCCTGCTGCACGATGGCGACGGGGGCGAGCGACCATGGTTCGTTGTGCTGCCGCTCATGCAGTCGCTCATGCAGCCGCTCATGCAGCACAGCCAGGAACGGCGCCGCGTGCTGGGCGACGGCCAGCGACGAAAGGCCGTCCGCCACCACGAATGCCACGTCGAACGGGCGCGCTCCGGCATCCGCGCGCTGCGCCAGCGCCCGCGAGGCCGCGTCCAGCCTGCGGCCCAGGTCGGGCCGCTGCAGGTACACATGGCGGTTTTCCGCCGCGCTGTGCAGCACCAGGCACGGGCCCGTTTCCGGCCATGCGGCCTCGATCGCCCCTGCCAGTGCGCCAGCATCCAGCGCATGGTGCACGGCGTCGCGGGCCCGCGCGTGGGCGAGCTGGAAATCGAGCTGGGCGGAGGTGGGCTGGCTGACGCCCGTGTGGCCGAGGGCGATGCGCGCCGCGGTGAACTGGCGCAGCGCCTGCCAGGGATCGGGCTTGCCGATGGGGTCCGACACGATGGCCTCCTTCAGGAAAGTTGCAGCAGCGCGCGCTGGAAGGGCGCGGGCAGCGTGCGGCCCAGGCACACTTCGCCGTCGCCCGTGAAAATGCCCAGCTCGCGCAGCCAGGCATCGAATTCCGGCGCCGGCCGCAGCCCCAATGCGCGGCGCGCATACAGGGCGTCGTGGAACGACGTGGTCTGGTAGTTCAGCATGATGTCGTCCGAACCGGGAATGCCCATCACGAACGTGCAGCCGGCCGTGCACAGCATCGTCAGCAGCACGTCCATGTCGTCCTGGTCGGCTTCGGCATGGTTCGTGTAGCACACGTCGCAGCCCATCGGCAGGCCGAGGAGCTTGCCGCAGAAGTGGTCTTCCAGGCCGGCACGCGTGATCTGCTTGCCGTCGTACAGGTATTCCGGTCCGATGAAGCCGACCACGGTGTTCACCAGCAGCGGCTTGAACTTGCGCGCCACCGCATAGGCGCGCGCTTCGCATGTCTGCTGGTCGACCCCATGGCTGGCGCCGGCCGACAACGCGCTGCCCTGGCCCGTTTCAAAGTACATCACGTTGTCGCCCGCGGTGCCGCGCCCGAGCGACAGGGCGGCGGCGCGGGCTTCCTCCAGCAGCGCCAGGTCGATGCCGAAGCTGGCGTTGGCCGCCTGCGTGCCGGCGATCGACTGGAACACCAGGTCCACGGGCGCGCCCCGGTCGATGGCGGCGATCGTGTTCGTCACATGCGTCAGCACGCACGATTGCGTGGGGATGGCATGGCGCGCGATGATCTCGTCGAGCATTTGGACCAGGTGGATCACCTGGGGCACGTTGTCCGTGGCCGGGTTGATGCCGATGACGGCATCGCCGCTGCCGTACAGCAGGCCGTCGAACAGGCTGGCGGCGATGCCGGAAGCGTCGTCCGTCGGATGGTTCGGCTGCAGCCGCGTCGACAGCGTGCCGGGCAGGCCGATCGTATTGCGAAACCTCGTCACGGGCCGGCACTTGCGCGCCACCAGTACCAGGTCCTGGATGCGCATGATCTTCGACACGGCGGCCGCCATTTCCGGCGTGATGCCCGGTGCGAGCCTTGCCAGCGCGGCCATGTCGGCGTCGTCGCCCAGCAGCCAGTCGCGGAAATCGCCCACGGTCAGGTGGCGCACGGGCGCGAAGGCGGCGGCATCGTGGCCGTCCACGATCAGGCGCGTGACTTCGTCCGTTTCATACGGCACCACGGCTTCGTTCAGGAACGTGGTGAGGGGCAGGGCGGCCAGGGCCATCTGGGCCGCCACGCGCTCTTCGGCGCTGCCGGCCGCCACGCCGGCGAGGTGATCGCCCGAGCGGGCCGGCGTGGCGCGGGCCAGCAGCTCGCGCAATCCTGCGAAGGTGTAGGTCCGGGTGCCCACCGAATGCGAATATTGGGGCATGGCTTCGAGCTCCTCCGTGAAAGTGTGCGGTCAGGAGTTCCCATCCTGCCACAGGCCTGCCCGCGAAGCATGCCTGCCGCGGCTGAACAGGAACACCGCGTAGCCGGCGGCCAGCAGGCCGAGGTAGACGCAGAAAATCATGAAGTTGTAGTAGACCATGGTGACCAGGCAGACGAGCGCCGCGATGACGGCGAAGGCCGGCACCCACGGATAGCCGGGAGCACGCCACGGGCGCACGAGATCCGGCTCGGTGCGGCGCAGCCGGAACAGGGCGAGCATGCTGGTGATGTACATCGTGATGGCGCCGAACACGGACATGGTGACGATATTGGCCGTCAGCGTCTGCCCGCCGAAGCTCACCCATCCGTCGCTGAAGATGGCGGCAATGCCGACCACGCCGCCGGCCAGCACCGCCAGGTGCGGCGTGCGCAGGCGCGGATGGATCGTTGCCAGCGGGCGTGGCAGGTACCCTTCGCGTGCCAGGGCGAAGATCTGCCGCGAGTAGCCGAGGATGATGGCGTGGAACGAGGCGACGAGGCCGAACAGGCCGAGCCAGACGAGCATGTGCAGCCAGCCGCTGTCGCCGCCCACGACGGCCTTCATGGCCTGCGGCAGCGGATCGTTGATGTTGGCGAGCCTGGTCCAGTCGCCCACGCCGCCGGCGAACACCATCACGCCGATCGCCAGCGCCACGAGCGTGAGGATGCCGGCGACATAGGCGATGGGGATGGAACGGCGCGGGTTCTTCGCTTCCTCCGCGGCCATCGCCACGCCCTCGATCGCCAGGAAGAACCAGATCGCGAACGGAATCGCCGCCAGCATGCCGGGAATGGCCGCCGTGCTGAATGTATCCTGGCCAGCCCAGCCGCCGCGCACGAAATTGGCCATCGAAAAGCCGGGCGAAACGACGCCCATGAAGACGAGCAGTTCGCCGATCGCCAGCACGGTGACCAGCAGTTCGAACGTGGCCGCCAGCTGCACGCCGGCGATGTTCAGCGTCATGAACACGAGATAGGCGCCCACGGCGATCCACTTCGGGTCGAGTTCGGGGAACTGCACGTTCAGGTAGGCGCCGATCGCCAGCGCGATCGCCGGTGGCGCGAACACGAATTCAATCAGCGTGGCCGCCCCCGCGACATACCCGCCCGTGGCGCCGAACGCCCGCTTGCTGTAGGCAAAGGGGCCGCCCGCCTGCGGGATCGCGGTGGTCAGTTCGGTCAAGCTGAAAATGAAGCAGGTGTACATCAGCGCGATGAAGATCGCCGTCACTGCGAAGCCCAGCGTGCCCGCCGAAGCCCAGCCATAGCTCCAGCCGAAATACTCGCCCGAGATCACCAGTCCCACGGCGATTCCCCACAGCTGGACAGTGCCCAGTGTTTGCCTGAGTGCCGGCGCGCCCGGCGTGCTTGTCATGTTCTTGCCCGCCACGTTCATGCTTTCCCCTTGTCGGCTCGTGCAATGACTCATGTTCCATTGTCATGGAACGCAGGTTGCTGGCTCGAGTGTAGAGGATTCCGGCCGCGGTTCCTGTGAACGCGGCACATTTACCACGGTGGCGATCCGGTATCCGGGGGGGGGGGCGGGGGGGCGCCCCCGGTGTGCTTCCTATACGCCGCTTGCGGGAGCGCTACCCTTTGCCGCACGCAGCGTGATGAGCGTGATGTCCGACGGCCGCCCCAGGCGGATCGGGAAGCCCGGCCACAGGCCCGCGCCATTGCTCACGTACAGCGTGGACTTGCCGACCGCATAGCGGCCCGAGACGAAGCCGGCGTTGAAGCGGGCCACGATCCAGTCCAGGCCGCGGGCATGCCCGCCGTGCGTGTGGCCGGACAGTTGCAGGTCGACGCCGAAGCCCTGGTTATGCAGGATGGTCGCGGGCCGGTGGTCGAGCAGCACGACCGGCAGGCCGGCCGGCTTGCCGGCGAGGGCCGCGGCGATGTCGGGAACGCGCTGCCCGTGCTTTGCGCTGACCTGGTCGGGCACGCCGGCCAGCACGAAGCCGTCCCGCACGACCACGTGCCGGTTTTCCAGCATGTCGATACCCAGCTCGTCGAACTTGCGCATCCACGACATGTAGTCGGCATAGTATTCATGGTTGCCCGCCACGGCGAATACGCCGTCCTTCGCCGCGAGCGATGCGAGCGGCGCGACATCGGCGGCGCGGGCCGCGGTCGTGCCGTCGACCAGGTCGCCCGAGATGACGATCAGGTCCGCGCCCAGCGCATTGGTCGCCGCGACCACGCCCTTCGCCCACGGCGCCTGCAGCAGCCGGCTCAAATGCAGGTCGGTAAGGTGGGCGACCTGGTAGCCATCGAGTTCCGCCGGCAGCCCCGCCAGGTGGACCTCGAGCGGCTTCACGGCCGGCACCTTGATCGCCTGCGCCACCCCGATGCCCGCCATGACGATGCCCACGGCAAGGAACACGTGCGGTGCCGTCCTGTTCTTCAGGATCTTGCGTCCCGTCTCGCGGGAAGGCAGCCAGGCGGCAAGGCCGGCCAGGTCCGCCAGCAACAGCAGTACCGCCGTCACGAGCAGCGCGCCATACGCCACGCTGATGCCGATCAGCGCGGCCCGGGGAATTTCCGGCGACGCGATGGGCGTGCCGAAGAGGCGGCTGACAAGCCAATGGTGTTCCATCAGGGCCATGAGCACGGCCGCGAGCACGGCTTTCATGGGGAGGTTGAGCTGGAACCTGAACACATACCGCCAGACCAGGTAAAGGCCCAGGAAGAGATTGACGATTGGTAGCACCGGTGGATCCTTCGATTCTGTCGATGGCCTCGGCGCCGCGTGGGCCGTGGCCGGTTGGCAAGGGAATTGCATCCGGACGGCTGGGGGCACCCGGTCGGTACCGGTACTGTCCAGCAGGCCTGAGGCCGGTATGCTAGCAGGATTTGCCTGCGCGCACCGTTGCCTGCCGTGGAGATACCGCCCGGGGACGGCGTTACTTGCGCCGCACCGCCGCGCGGCTCACTTCATGCGATGCCTGGCGGGCGAGGCGCCCGAGGATCTGCAAGCCATCCGCGTCCAGCTTGCGCGGTTTCGTGTGCCCGCACCATCACCCGGGCTGGCGAGCCGCTGACCCCCGTCAGCCGCAAGGGCAGGGCGACGATGTCGCCAACGGCCGCAAGGCCGGCAATGTCGTCGAGCGTATCTTCCGCGAGGAATTTGCCCGCCTGCGCCACGCGCCGGTGGAACCACAGCGGATCGTCATGGTCGACTTTCACGTTGCCGACCATGACGATCATCGGGGGCGGCAGCGCGAGCAACGCATCGATGGCTTGGGTGCTTGCCCGGTGCGGCGTGCGCGCATCGAGCAGGATGTGGCTTTCACCGTTCCACCCGATGCGAAAGTCCGGATCGGCAAGTTCGCCGGCGGTGACCAGGCGATAGGTGCCGATGCACGCGCCGGCGGGCAGGGCCTCCAGCGTGGCGCCGCCATCGGCGAAGTGGCAGGGCGCATCGATATGGGTGCCCGTCTGCGTGCCCAGCTGCAGGCGCCATACCTCGAAACCCGCGGTGGCGCGTTCCGCCCAGCGTTCGACCACCAGCGGCGGGTCGGCATAGCCATCTTCCCGGTAGATCCACAGGTCTTCGTCCAGCTTGCGCGTCAGGTCGATCCAGTCGGTCATGCGGTGTCCTCCTTTGCCAGCGGGAATGGTACCCGGCTTTCCATTCTTTTTGGCGCTGCCAGCGTGGACCCGCGGTAATCGGGTACACTGTGTCGATAGGTACCGCCCGTCCCCGATTGCCTGTCCGCAGGCTCCCGTCATCTCGGCCGGTGGCCATCTTCGCTTGCCATGTCCGTTGTTCCCGCCCGTGGTCGGACGATCGTTCCCGTGTTCCTGCAACCGCAGCCGGGCCATTCTCATCATTACGGAAGCAACCATGCCAATGCAAGCGTATCGGGGCCACGTCATCGACGTGAGCAGCCATTCCCTCGGCGAACGGATCATGTATCTCATCAGTATCAAGGTTGGCGCGACGGGCGAGCTGCGCCATGAACGCAGCTCCCCGGCCATTCGCTTCAACAGCGACAACGAGGCCCACGACAGGGCATTCATCGATGCCCGTTCGTGGATCGAGTGCTATCCGCTGCACTGGCCTTTCCCGGTCGCCGATGGAGCGGCGCAATGAAGCGGAAGGGCGCAGGCAGGGGCCAGTCCGGCCACGCCGGGCGTCCTGCGTCGCGATCATGACGAAAACCGTGCTCGCGCTGATGGTGTTTGCCGTGACCGTGGCCTGGTTCCTGTGGCCCCGCAACGCGACGCCGGCGGAGGCCGCCGCCGTCGCGTCCGATGCAAGGGCGAACGTCGTGGCGGCACCCCATGCCCAGGCTCGCAACCACTGATGGACAATGTGTTTGTCCCGTCATCCCCCCTCGATGAACATGGCCACGCGATGGCCCCCCAGCGAAGGAGCGATCTGTTCCAGGCCTGCCATATCGATGCAGCGATCCGGATCGATGCCTTATGGGGTTGCGTCAGTGCCTGGCATTACTTGCGCCTGCGCGGCACCACGCGCGCCGTGGCCTTGCGTGTCCTTGGCCGTGGCGGTCCGCGTCGCCGAACCGATTCAGGGCATCCCGCCGCCGGGAATGCGTTGCCGCGCGGTCCCGGTGGCGGCATGGCGCAGCGGGCAAAAACCCTGGCCGATGGCAGCCCTGGTCCCGTCACGCCAAGGACGAACGTAGCGGCTGCCTACGCGGTCGAACGTGCGATAGGGCTTGCTCCGATCGAAGACCGGCGGCATGCCGAGCAACTGCTGCGAATCTACGGGCTGCACGCCACGACCATCGTGCGCGTGCTGACCGAACCGCATCGCAGGCGGCATGCCACCACCACGCCGCGCCTTGGTCAGGCTGCACCGGCCACCGGCATCAGGTAGGTCTTTTCAAACGCGTTCGCATCGAGGGCACGGCTGTAGAAATAGCCTTGTCCCTGCGTGCAGCCGGAATCGACGAGGAAGCGCTCTTCGCCAAGGGTTTCGATACCTTCCGCGACCGCCGGCAAGGCCATGCTGTCGGCCAGCGCCAGCACGGCTCGCAGCAATGCCTGCTTGCGTGGTTCAGACCGGTCGATCCCGTGGACGAAACTGCGGTCGATCTTCAGCAAATCGATCGGTAACTCGGAAAGGTAACTCAGGCTCGAATACCCGGTGCCGAAATCATCGATCGCCAGCGACAGGCCCAGCTTCTTGAGCTGGGCCAGGATGCTGCCGGTGCCGCCGGCATCGCGCATGAGTGTCGATTCCGTGAGCTCCAGTTGCAGGCTCGAGGGAGCCAGCAACGCGCTGGCCAGGTACGATTCGACACCGTCGACGAACCCCGATTGCCGCAACTCCAGCGCGGAAACGTTGATGGCGATGGGCCCCGCCAGGCGCCCACCTGCTTCCCATAGTTTGGCCTGCCTGATTGCCTCGGCCAGTACCCATCTGCCCAGGGGAACGATCATGCCGGATTCTTCCGCGCTGCGGATGAATTGCGCCGGGCTGACCCAGCCCCATTCGGGATGGCGCCAGCGCAGCAGGGCTTCGCACCCGCACAGCATGCCGTCCGCCATGCGGATTTTTGGCTGGTAGAACAGCTCGAACTCGGCAGCGCGGAGGCCATGTCGCAAACCGTCTTCCAGCGCCTTGCGCTGGATAGCGGAAATCAACAGATCCTGGGAAAAGAAGCGCGTCGCGTTTCGGCCTGCGGTCTTGGCGCCATGCAAAGCCGTGTCGGCGTGGCGCAGCAGGGTCTCGCCGGTCGTGCCGTGTTCGGGATAGAGCGCGATGCCGATGCTGGTGCCGACATGTAGTTCCTTGCCATCGACTTCATGCGGCAACGAGATGGCAGCCAGGATGCGTTGCGCCGCGCGGCTCGCATCGGCGCTGCCCGCTCCCGGCGCCATGAGAATGACGAACTCGTCCCCGCCCTGCCTGCTGACCAGGTCGATCAGGCGGAAGCAGCTGCGCAACCTTGCGGCGACCGAAACGAGCACGGCATCGCCGGCCGCGTGGCCGAGCGTATCGTTGATCAGCTTGAACTTGTCCAGGTCGAGGTACATGACGGCAAGCGGCAAGTCTCTCGCCTGTGCGTCGAGCAGCATGCGATTCAGGTGACGCTGCGCCGCAAACCGGTTGGGAAGGCCGGTGAGGAAATCGTTCCATGCCAGGTAGTCGACTTGCGCGCGCAGTTCGTGGGCATCCGTTACATCATGGAATAGCATGACCGCGCCGTCGATCGCTCCCGACCGGGACAGGACGGGGGCGGTCGAGTCCTCGATGATGATCTCGGTGCCATCCGAACGCAGCAGCATGGTCCCGCGTGGAAGACGGATCGTCTCTCCCGTTGCAAGCACACGCAGGACCGGATGTTCCAGGGGGGCGAGCGTGGTGTGGTCATGCAGCGTCATCAGCGCAGCGACAGGCGTGCCCGTGGCTTCCTGCCGGGTTGCCGTAATCAGCCGCATGGCGGCATTGTTCAGATACCGTATCCTCCCATCCGCATCGGTATGGATCACGGCATCGGCGATCGCATCGAGGATGGTGCTGTCACTGTTGCAGGCCTGCGCGGCGGCCCGTTGCGCGACTGCCGCCGCGATCATGGCATGGAACACTTCACACAGCAGCAGCCAGCTCGCCGTTCCCAGCGCGATACGCGGCCTGTACCCGCGTGCGCCCGCCGGCACGTGGCCTGCCGGGGCATGTTCTTCCGTCAGGATGGCAACGGGAATCGCATCGAAGGCAATGGTCAGCGCGTCGAGCGCCTGTTCGGGTGCGCAGCCGACCTGCAGGAGATTCACCAGGATCAAGTCCGGAAACGGGGTGCGCGCCGGGCCGATCGCGACAGCAATACTGTCGACGTAACGAAAGGTGACACTGCCGTCGGATTCCAGCGAATGCTGCAATGCGTCCAGCCTGGTACGGTCGAGCGCATGGATGGTGACGACGAGAACCTGTATTTTCATTTTTTCCCTGGCCGACACGTAGGCGTCGCCTCACAGTATCACATCGCAAGCCTTGGCGAGATCGGGCAGCGCCCGGTGCCGCGCCAGGGTTGGCGTGCGGTCACGCATGCCCCGCGCCGATGTGGTGCGCGTGCGTGCGTTTGTACCATGTATCAAAAGAGCCGTGTTACCATCAGGTGTATCGCAACTTGATAGTGACGCTCATGGCTTCCACTAACGCAGAGGACATCCAGTGCCGGCTCGATGACCTCCTCGATCACCTGCCGGCGGGCGTCGTGGTGCATGACGCCGAGGGTCGCATCCTGAATGCGAACCACCTCGCTTGCGAGCTCGTCTGTCGAGGCATCGAGCAATTGCGCGGCACGGCCGCCAACAGCGATGCCTGGCATCTCCTCGCGGCCGACGGCACGCGGCTCCCCACGGCGCAGTTTCCTGTCAATGTCGTGCTGCGCACGGGCCTGAAACAATCGCAGGTCCTTCTCGGCCTTCCCCTGCCGGCGGCGGGTTTCGTCCGCTGGGTGATCTGCAACGCCTATCCGGAACGCGACGCTGGCGGCGCGCTGTGCCGGGTTGTCGTGTGCTTCACGGATTGCACGGGCCTGAAACAGGCGGAACAGGACCTGCACAAGTCGGAAGAGCGGCTGAGGCTCGTACTGCAGGGATCCACGGACGCGCCCTGGGATTACGATCTCTTGAAGGGCGATATGTACTATTCCGACCGCTGGTGGAGCATGCTCGGCTACGAGCCGGGGGAGTTGGCGACCACGGCGGAGCTCTGGCTGGCATTGACGCACCCCGACGACAGGGGGCGCGTCGTCGGCTTCCTGGAAGAAGTGGTCGGCGGCGCCAGCGAGAGCTACCACTTCGAGTTCCGGCTGCGCCACCGGGACGGGCATTATTTCCCGGCCCTGGCGCGCGGCTTCGTCTCGCGCGATGCGCACGGCCGGGCGGTGCGCCTGTCCGGCACCAATACCGACCTGACCGAACGCAAGCTGGCGGAGCAGCGCATCCACGAACTTGCCAATTTCGACCACCTGACCGGTCTGCCCAACCGCCGCATGTTGACCGAGGAACTGCACAAGGCGCTGGCGCGCAGCCAGCGTTCACGCAAACTGGGCGCCGTGGTCTTCATCGACCTGGACAACTTCAAGCTGCTGAACGATACGATGGGCCACGATCTGGGCGACATGCTGCTGCGCCAGGTGGCCGACCGCCTGCGCCACACGCTGCGCCACTGCGACCAGCTGGCCCGCCTGGGCGGCGACGAGTTCGTCGTGGTGCTGGAGGACCTGGGCATCGATGCGCACGAAGCGGCGAACGAAGCCCATCTCGTGCTGGAAAAGCTGCTGGCCGCGCTGGGGCAGCCGTACTACCTGAACGATCGGCTGTTCCTGAGCACGCCAAGCATGGGCGCCACCTTGTTCGACGGGGCCGCGCCCGACATCGAAACCCTGCTCAAGCAGGCCGACCTTGCCATGTACCGGGCCAAGTCCGAAGGGCGCAATACCGCCCGGTTCTTCGACCCCGCCATGCAGGCCACGGCCGAGCAGCAGGCGGCGCTGGAGCGTGCCCTGCACGACGGCCTGTCGGCGGGGCAGTTCGTGCTGTACTGCCAGCCGCAATTCAGCGCCGCGGGGCAGCTGGTAGGGGCGGAGGTGCTGCTGCGCTGGCGCCGCGGCGAGGGCGAACTCCTGGGTCCCGACGAATTCATCGGGCTGGCGGAATCGTCGGGCATGATCGTGCCGCTTGGCCAGTACGTGTTCGAGGAAAGTTGCCGGGCGCTGGCGCGCTGGCGCACCGATCGCACGCTGGGCAAACTCGAACTGGCTGTCAATGTCAGCGCCCAGCAACTGCGCAACGACGACCTGCCGTCCTGCATGGCCGGCATCCTGCGCCAAACGGGCGCGCCGGCGGAGAAGCTGTGCCTGGAGCTGACCGAGAGCGTCTTCGCGGAAAACGTGGCGTCGGTCATCGAGCGCATGCACGCGCTGTGCCGCCTGGGCGTGCATTTTTCCCTCGACGATTTCGGCACCGGCTATTCCTCGCTGGCCTACCTCAAGCGCTTTCCGCTCACCGCGCTGAAGATCGACCGCTCGTTCGTGCACGACGTGCACCTCGATGCCGAGGCCACGCCGATCGTCGAGGCGATCATCGCGCTGGCCCACAAGCTCAAGCTCGGCATCGTCGCCGAAGGCGTCGAACACGAGGCGCAGCGCGCCTTCCTCGTCGACAGCGGCTGCGATACGCTGCAGGGATACCTGCTGGGGCGGCCGATGCCGATGGTCGAATTCGAGCGGCTGTACAGCAGTGCCGGGGCAGGGCATCACTGACGCGACGCGATTGACCCTCAATGCTCATGGCCGAGGCGGCGGGACCACTCGTCAGCCCTGGGCCTGCTCCATGAAATCGGCCATCGGCAGCATGTAGTCCGGATACCGTTCGCGCAGGCTGTCCAGCTCCGCCAAGGTGCCCGACAGGTGGCGGCGCACCCATGCCTGGGCGCCGGCGGGGTCACCGTCACCGATGGCACGCGCGATGCCGGTGTGCTCTTCCAGCACACCCTGCGCCTTGCCGTTGAGGGGCACGTGCAGGCGCCGCAGCCTGTCGAGATTGCCGCTGGCGTTGCGAATCATGTGCCACACATTCATCAGCCGCGCCGCGCGGTACATGGCCAGGTGAAATTCCTGGTCGAACGCGATGAAGCCGCCGAAATCGTCCACCGCGAGGCAGGCGCGCTGCTGCGCCACGCTGGCGAGCAAGGTTTTCGACACCGCAGGGTCGGCTGCCGTGGCCAGACCGAACACGATCTCGAGTTCGACGGCCAGGCGCAGCACGTGCACCTGGCGCGCCGCGTCCACGTCGATGCCCCGTACCCGCGTCAGGTGCTGCGGAAGGATCTCGACCAATCCCTCTTTCTCGAGCCTCGACAGGGCGTCGCGCACGGGCATCGGCGACAGGTCCAGGCTTTCGGCCACCTGGGTACGTGACAGCGGTGTGCCGGGCGCGAGGGCCAGCGAGACGATGGCTTGCCGCAGGAATTCATAGACCTGCGACGTGGCACTGCGCGAGCGGTCCAGGGAAAACGTGGCGGACAGGCTCTCGAGGCTCATGGGCGTAGGGATGAAGAGGAAGCGAAAAATGGGCGGCCATTCTAGCATGGGGGAACCAGCACGAAAGCCGGCCGCCGTGGCAAGATTTCCCTGGCGTCATCCGTATGACAACTGCGAAAAACCGCTGGCGCAGCGCGAAAGAATTCCGCTAAACTCTGGGTAATATCCTAGGATCCCAGCTGCATTCCCACCGCGAGAGGCATGATGAACGCAACGAGTACCCCCACCATCACCCGCATGCAAGTCATTCCCGTCGCCGGGCACGACAGCATGATGCTCAACCTTTGCGGTGCGCACGCGCCGTACTTCACGCGCGTGCTGGTGCTGCTGGAAGACAGCGCGGGGCACGTGGGCATGGGCGAGGTGCCCGGCTCGGCGGGGATCCTGGCGGCGCTGGAGAAAGCCGTGCCGCTGGTGACCGGCACCGCGATCGGCCGCTACAACCGCACGCTGAACGCCATGCGCAATGCGATCGCCGGCAAGGAAAACCACCAGGTCACGAACGCCGCCGAGGAGGCGGTGATGAAGCAGCCGCACGAGATCAACCTGCGCCTGGAAAACGTGGTGGCCGCCGTCGAGGCGGCGCTGCTCGACCTGCTGGGACAGCACCTCGGCGTGCCCGTGTGCGAACTGCTCGGCGCCGGCCAGCAGCGCACCCAGGTGCCCATGCTTGCCTACCTGTTCTACATCGGCGACCGCCGCCGCACCGACCTGCCATACCTGTCGGGCGAAGGCAAACAGGGCTGGTACCGCGCCCGCCATGAGGAAGCGCTGACGCCCGAGGCGATCGCCGACCTGGCGTCGGCCAGCGTCGAGCAATACGGCTTCCGGGACTTCAAGCTCAAGGGCGGCGTGATGCGCCCCGACGACGAAGTGGCGGCCGTGGCGGCTATCAAGGAACGCTTCCCCGATGCGCGCGCCACGCTCGACCCCAATGGCGCGTGGTCGCTGGACGAAGCCATCGCCGCCTGCCGTGGCAAGGGGCACATCCTCGCGTATGCCGAAGATCCGTGCGGCCCCGAAAATGGCTACTCGGGCCGCGAGACGATGGCCGAATTCAGGCGCGCGACAGGCATCCGCACGGCGACCAATATGGTGGCCACCGACTGGCGCCAGATGGCGCATTCCCACCTGCTGGGGGCGGTCGACATTCCACTCGCGGATCCGCATTTCTGGACGTTGCAGGGGTCCGTGCGGCTGGCGCAGCTGTGCCACGACTGGGGGCTGACGTGGGGTTCGCACTCCAACAACCACTTCGACGTGTCGCTGGCGATGTTCACGCACTGCGCGGCCGCGGCGCCTGGCGACATCACGGCCATCGACACGCACTGGATCTGGCAGGAGGGCGAGGAGCGCCTCACCCGCGAACCGCTGCGCATCGTGGGCGGCCAGGTGCAGGTGCCGGAAAAGCCGGGCCTGGGCATCGAGCCGGACATGGACCGCATTTACGCCGCACATGAACTGTACAAACGCGTGGCCGGCGGTGCGCGCGATGATGCGGCAGCGATGCGCTACCTGGTTCCCGGTTGGACCTACGACGCGAAGCGCCCGAGCATGGCGCGCTGACGCGGGATGGCAAGCCGCGGGAACCCGTTGTCGGCTTCCCTGAACGCGGTGCCGTTCTACGCGCGGGCAGGGTTCGCCGCCATCCGCAAGGAGCTGTACCCGCACCGCAGCGGCATCGCCCTCGCTTCGGTGCTGATGGAGAAGCTGCTATAGCAGCACATCATCCGCTTTACTCCGCGCGGCGCGGGAGGTAGCATTGGTAATCGTTTTCCCGGGAGACTCCATTGCAGCGCCTTGGCTCACATACCGATGGACACGGGCTCCGCCCGCGCGGCTGGCTGCATTTTTCCATGCTGTTCCTGGCGCTTGCGGGAAGCGGTGCCACGGCATGCGAAGCGCCACCGCCGCCAGTGCGGGACATCGATGCCAACCGCTACTATACCGACGCCCGCAGCTCCGTCGTCGACCCGGTACTGAAAGCACGCAACGAGGCAGCGGTCCGGCCGGTGAACGATTTCCTTGAAGTCGTCGCACGGCGTGCCAGTGCATGGCTGCGCGGGCGCGACATGGCCGACGCGCGCTGCGCACTCGGCTGGCTCGAAGCGTGGGCGCGCCCCGGCGCGATGCTGGGGACGATGACGACCCAACAGTCGTATTACACGCGCAAGTGGACGCTCGGGGGGCTCGCGCTCAGCTATGCCCGCGTTCGGGAAGCAGCCACGCCGGCGCAGCGTGAAGCCATCGAAGGCTGGTTCCGGCGCATGGCGGATGTCACGATTGCCCACGCCGACGCGCACAAGGGCGTGCGCAACAACCACTATTACTGGGAAGGCCTGGCGATAACGGCCGCGGGCGCCGTCACCGGCGAGCAGCGCTATCTTGCATGGGGGCGCAAGGTGTTCGACGACGCGATGCGCCAGGTGCAGCCCGACGGCTCCTTGCCGCTCGAGATGGCGCGCGCGGGCAAGGCCCTGCATTACCACCTGTATGCGGCCGCGCCGCTCGTCATGATGGCGTCGATCTTCGACGTGCAGCACCCGGCGCTGGAGCGGCTCGTGCGCTATGCGGTGGACGGCATCGCCGATCCGGCGGCGATCGAGCGGGCCGCCGGCGCGCCGCAGGAACGGCCGGCGCGCATGCCCGGCTGGATCGCCATCCACGACCGGCATTCGCCACGCCCGGTGTCGACGGCGCCGCTGCCCGCGGATAACTGGGACGCGCGCATGGGCGGCGACCGCAACCTGGCCAATCCGCTGGAGCATCCGGCCCGCTGATTGCCGGCCGGCTGTCGGGCCTGGTGCCGGGCCTGGTGCCTACTGGTAGCGGATGGTCCAGCTGACGACCAGCGGCTCGCGCATGCTGAACGCGCCGCTGCCGCACCGGACCACCGAGCGCATCGCACCGTAAGGCGCGCGATAGCCGGCGCTGTCGCCGGCCGGCTGCACGGTACATGAGCCCGGGGCTACGACGTCGAACGCCTGCACGGCGCCATCCTTGAAGCGCACCTTGCCGCCTTCCACCGAACCGCCGGCCGAGAACGATGCGAATTCCAGCGTGACGTTCGACACGTCGAGCGGCGCGGCCGGGATGTAACGGTCGGTGCGCGTGATCGCGCCCGGCTGCAGCGAGTATTCGGTCTCGACGCGGATGCGGGCATCCTTGACCGGCAGGTTCTTGCCGAGCCGCGTGAGCTCGTCCTGCCGGTAGGTGACCACGTGGCCGGCACCGCGCGCAGTGGTGCGGATATCCTTCATGAATGCCGTGGCAATGAGCTCGCTGCCATCGGCCAGCGTGAACTTCGGCAGCAGTTGTGGGTGGGCGGAACCGCTGTCGGCGATGCCGGCAACGACATCGTGCGCGAAGGGGAGGGGATAGTAAGGGCTGTTCGCATGCTGGCCCTGGCCGCCGTTGATCAGCGACAGGCTGAATACATGCCCCTTGTCGCGCCAGATTGCCAGCGCCCGGTCGTATTCACCGCGCGCAAAGCGGGTGAGGCTGAACTTCGGCCGCGTGCGTTCGAGCCATGCCGCCAGGTCCGTGCGCGGCGCCACGCCTTGCATGTTCGCCCGGTTCCACATCTCGTTGGTGGCGATCAGCTGGTGCAGCAGCGAGAAGTTCTCGCCCAGGATGCGGTGCTTGCCCCGATAGGTGTCCGTGCGCCGCCCCTTGTTCCACAGATCGACGGAACCGATGCCGCTGTCGTACCAGAAGTTCATGTAGCGCTCGGCGATGCGCGCCGAGTAGGCATAGGCGTATTCCTTTTCCTCCGGCGTCAGTACGCCGAGGTAGGCTGCGGTGGACAGGATCTCCAGCATCGCGGTCTCGCCGTAGGGCCCCAGGCTGCGGCCCATCGTGAACCCGGTGCCCTCGGCGGTGGCGCTGTTTAGCGCCACCTCGGCCGACTTGCGCAGCAGCGCCTTCAGTTCGGGCGTCACCGTCATGCCGGTCTCGATGAAGCGTTCGCAGATCTCGGCGGCCAGCAGGATGCTGTAGCGGTCGAAGCGGCCCTGGCCATCGGTCTCGTCGCTGAAGCCATACTCGCCCGAATAGGCGGCATAGTGCTTGAGCATTTTGTCGAGCAGCACGTCGCTGGCGCCCGCATCCTCCCAGCCCATGAGCATGCGCAGCCGGGCGATGCTGAACGCCACGCCGTAGTAATTCGTCGGCAGGGCCACCAGCTCGGAGCCGGGTTGGCTCACGAAGGTACGCCAGTCGAGGCGCTCGCGCAGCCGGGCCAGCGTGGCGGGGCGCACCGCGCGTTCCAGCAGCCCGGCCTCCTTCAGCCGGTGCAGCGCGCCGATGTAGTAGTAGATGCCCCACGTTTCGTTGTCCATGCCGATGGTGAGGTCGGCCAGGTCGGCATAGTCGCGCAGCATGCCGGGCAGGCGTGGATCGTCCGGCTTCATGTGCACGAGCAGGTCGGCCAGGCCGGTGGCGATCTTCCCGGGCAAGAACTTGTCCTTGCTCTTCAGGGCGGCTTGCCCGTCGAGTGTGATGCCGTCCCGCTCCTTGACGAGCTTGTGGAACAGGGCCTCGAGCTGCGGATAGGCCTGGGCGACGCTGCGGTCCAGCGGTTGCTGGGCGTGCGCGCAGGGGCCGAGCAGGCTCGCGGCAGCCAGGAGGGAAAGGGTTATGCGCATGGTGATGTCTCCATGGGTGTTAAACGTTTTCTTTAAAATTTGGCGGGAAGCGCCGTTGTTGTGAAATGGGTTCGCGCCAGATCTGAGGTAGTAGAGGCATTGACGCAAGATGTGGTTTGGATATACTTTGGTAAACGTTTACCCTCAATCGGAGCCAGCCATGCATCAAGACACACCGCACAAACCCTTCCAACGCCTGCTGCTGACCGGTGCCGGCGGCGGCCTCGGCACCCTGCTGCGCGAGCGCATCAAGCCCTGGGCCGACGTGGTCCGCGTCAGCGACATCCGCGATATCCCGGCTGCGCGGGAGGGCGAGGAAGTCGTTCGGTGCGACCTGTCCGACCGCGCTGCCGTGCTGGCGCTGCTCGACGGTGTGGACGCCGTCCTCCACTTCGGTGGCGTCTCCGTCGAGGAGGAGGTCGACAAGATCGTGCAGGCCAATATCGTGGGCCTGCACAACCTGTACGAGGCCGTGCACAAGCAGGGCATCAAGCGCGTCATCTATGCCAGCTCCAGCCACGTGGTCGGCTTCTACCCGACCACGCAGGTCGTCGACGCCAGCGCGCCGCTGCGCCCCGACTGCCTCTACGGCGTGTCGAAATGCTTCGGCGAGGCGCTGTCGCGCTACTACTTCGACCGCTTCGGCATCGAAACCGTCTGCCTGCGCATCGGCTCCTCTTTCGAGGAACCGCGCAACGCCCGCATGATGGTCACGTTCCTGGCCCACGACGACCTGGTGGAGCTGGTGCGCTGCGCGCTGTTCACCCCACGCGTCGGGCACACGATCACGTACGGCGTGTCGGACAACACGGTGCGCTGGTGGGACAACGGCCAGGCCGCGCATCTCGGGTTCGTGCCGAAGCACAGTTCGCGCGCTTATGCCGAACGCTTCCCGCAAACAGGCGCGTGGCCGCCGGCGGACGATATCGGCGCCACGTTCCAGGGCGGGCCGTTCGTGCTGGCCGGGCCGATCTACAAGGATTGAAGTCAACGTAGTGTCAGGATAAAAAGCGGGCGGCCGGACGGCCGCCCGGTCTTCAGAATTTCACATCCAGCCTGGCGCTGAAGTAGCGGAACACGTCACGGGGCGGCACCCAGCTGTCGACCGTGATGTTCGGCGACGTCGACGTGGGGCCGGCGCGGAAGCCCGGCCCGCTGGCGTTCGCGTTCGGAATGTAGAACCGGTCGAACAGGTTGTTGACCCGGAAGCTCAGGCGCCAGCGGTCCTTGTCCTCGCGGATGCCGAAGCCCAGGTCGGCGATCGTGTAGCTGTCGTTGACGGAGCGCGGATCGTTGTTGATGTTGGTCTGGTAATCGCTCTGGTAGCGCACGTTGCCGTTCACGAACAGGCGGTAGGGAATGGCGGCCAGCCGCATCTCGTAGTTGCTGCCGATGTTGACCTTGACCTTCGGCGTGCCGGGGAACACGCCGCCGGACAGGTCCTGGATGCCCGTCGTGGCGCCGGCGCGGATCGGGAAGCACTGGCGGTTCCAGCCGCCCAGCGAGCCGCCTTCGCCCAGGCCGGTGCCGCCGATCGCCGGGTTCGTGTTGTCCTGGTAGCACGGGCCGTTCTTCCAGTCGACGATGCCCGGCCGCGTGTAGGCCACGGCGGCGTTGACCGACCAGGCGGACGACAGCAGCATGTTCGCATCGATTTCAAAGCCCTTCGTGCGGATCTTCGGGATCGAATTGAGCTGCGTGTAGATCGTGGGGTCGTCGGGCAGAACGAACGAGGTGTTCTGCTGGTAGTGCTTGAAATCCGTCTTGTAGACCGTGGCCGCGACCGACAGCCGGTTGTTGAACAGGTTGGCCTTCGTGCCCAGTTCATAGGTGCGGCTCGTTTCCGGGTCCACGGGGAAGGCGGCGGAAGCACGCAGGCCGCTCGTCACATCGTAGGCCTTGCCCTTGTGGCCCGTGGCCGTCATGGCATACACCATCACGTCGGCGGTGACCTGCTTCTGGATGCTCAACTTGCCGGTCGTGGCCCAGTCCTCGTTGCCGCTGCTGCTGAACACGTCCACGCCCACGGGGCCGGGCACGAACGTGGAGCGGTCCAGCTGGTCGGTATAGAAGCTGCGTTCGTAGTTGAAGCCCGATTCCTCCAGGTTGCGGCGCACGCCGGCAACGAGCGTCCAGGTGGGCGCGAAATCCCACGTGCCCTGGCCGAATACCGCCTTGTTCACGTTGTAGATATCGGTGTAGTAGTTCGTCGGGCTCGAAGGCGAGTTGGCGGCGCACCGTGCGGGCGCCACGCAGAAGCCGCGGATGAAGTGGCGGTCGATCTCGTTCCTCGCCCACCACAGGCCGGCTACGTAGCGCAGGCTGCCCGCGTCCGGCGATACAAGGCGGAACTCCTGCGTCTTCGAGCGGATGTCGTAGGAGCCGAACTGGCCGTTGCCGACCGTGAACCGGGTCTCGCCGGGGCGGGCGATCGTCGGCACGTCCGTGAAGTCCTGGTCGCGCGAGTCGTTCGCCTTGTAGCGCTGGTACGACGAGATCGACATCAGGATCGCATCGTTGGGCAGCGTGTACGACAGCTTGAGGCCCGTGCCGGTCGTCCTCGAACTGATCCCGGTGGGGAAGTCGCGCCGCACGGAGCGGTTGTTCGGATTGGTCGGATCGATGCCGGCCAGTACCAGGCTGGCCGGCAGTTGCGGATTGCCGTTCATGTAGGCGGTCGACAGGTCCACCGGAACGCGGGTCAGGTTGCCCTCGGCGGCCGACCCGGTCGTGCGGTAGAACGCATTGACGGCCGTGACACCGCGCGTGTTCGACTGTTCGTTATATTGCGGCATGAAGTCGATGTCCAGGTTCGGGATCGGCGTCCACGTGAACTTCGCCATCATGGTCTTGCCCGACGAGCCGTTGACCTTTTCGCCGGTGGTCAGGTTCGTGAAGTTGCCGGGCATGTCGCTCTTGTTGACGGCGATGCGCATGCCGAATGTGTCGGTCATGCGCCCGCCCACGGAAGCGGCCAGCCGCCATTCGTGGTCGTTCGTGTAGTAGGCGCTGCCCCGGTACACGACCGGCCCGCTGATCGGCTTCGTCACGATGTTGATGGCGCCGGCCACGGCCGACTTGCCGAACAGCGTGCTCTGCGGGCCCTTCAGCACTTCGACACGGGCCACGTCGGCCAGGTCACGGAATGCCTGGAATTGCACGGCGATCGGGATATCGTCGATGATCACCGACACGTCCGACTCCACGCCGATGCCGACGGACACGGTGCCGATGCCGCGCATGAACAGCGCATTGTTGGCCGCGGTCGTGCCGGATGCCTGGCTCAGCGACGGGGTGAGGGCGACGACATCCTCGATTTCACGCACGTTGTTGCGCTGCAGTTCTTCCTCCGACAGCACGGAAATGGCCATCGGCACGCTCTCGAGTTTTTCGACGCGTTTATTGGCCGTCACGACGACGGACTGCAGCCGGTTCGGATCCGGCTGCGCTTCCGCGCCTTCCTGTGCACGGCCGGGCAATGTCCATTGTGCGAGGGCGAGGGCCACCACCGCGGCCAGCGGTTTCACGGCCGCACCCGTATGCCTGGTCTTGTTCATGTTTCGTCTCCTTGTGTTTTTGATGAAAACAGCCAGGCGCGGGTAGCGGTGGCGCGGTGCTGCCGCGCCAGCCGATCCCGTGCTCCGGCGCGATCCGTCAGTTGCTGGCCGATGCGGCCTTCAGGCGCAGCAGTGCTTCGAGAAAGTAGTAGTCGGCGTAGTTGAGCGGCACGTCGATCTCCTTGCCGGCCGGTTTGTGGCCGGTGGCATGCTTGAGGAGGAAGCCGCCGTTTTCGCCGGGCGCCGCGAAGTAGGCGGCGGAGGCGAGGCTGCGCAGCTGGGCTTCGGCGAACGCGCGGTACCGTTGCGCCATGCCTTTGTCGGCAAAGCGTGCCAGCTCCAGCAAGGCGGAGCTGGTGATGGCGGCCGCGGAACTGTCGCGCGGCGCGTTCGGGATCGCCGGGTCGTCGAAGTCCCAGTAAGGTACCTTGTCCGCCGGCAGGCGCGGGTGGTTCATGATGAACGCGGCGATGCGGTGCGCCTGTTGCAGATACGCTTCCTTGCGGGTTTCACGGTACATCATCGTGTAGCCGTACAGTCCCCAGGCCTGGCCGCGCGCCCACGCCGAGGTGTCCGCCTTGCCCTGCACCGTAACGCGATTGCGCACGGCGCCGCTCTGCGGATCGTAGTCGACCAGGTGGTAGCTGGAATGATCGGGGCGGAAATGGTTTTTCAGCGTCGTATCGGCATGCGCGATGGCGATGTCGCGGTAATGCGGTTCGTTCGCCGCCCGGGACGCCCACGTCAGCAGCTCCAGGTTCATCATATTGTCGATGATGACGGGGAAGGCCCACGTGCTGTCCTTCCACAAGTCCCACGACTGGATGCTGCCCACCTTCGGATTGAAGCGGGTGATGAGCGTGGTCGCCCCGGCGAGCAGGGCATCGCGGTACGCAGGATCGCCGGTAAGGCGATAGCCGTTGCCATAGCCGGCACCCAGCATGAAACCCAGGTCGTGCTGCGTCTTGTCGAATTTCGCCGGTGCCGTGCGGGCCGTGTAGTCGATGGCGGCGGTGCGCCACCTGGCTTCGCCGGTCGCTTCGTGCAGGTACCACAGCGAGCCGGGGAAGAAGCCCGCGGTCCAGTCTTTCACGTCGACGAGGCGCACTTCGTTGTTTTCCACCGTGCGGGGGAGGCCGGGCTTCTGCTGCACGTTCGCCAGCAGCGCGCCGTAGCGGTTGGACGCGGCCGCGATGGTAGCGCCGACAAACTCGTCGGCTGGCTGTTCTGCTGTCGCCGCGCCTGCCATGCCGATGAGCGGCAAGGCAAGCCCGATGGCTTGCAGGGCCCTGGCGAACGTGCCGGTAAGCGGGGAATAAACCATGGTGATTGTCTCCTGTACGTTCTTCTGATGCATCGATCGTAGGCAGGGGACGGGGCGAAGTCAACTGGAACGGGTAAACGATTAACCTAAAGCAGACTGACTGTTGTATGCGGTACTAACACGATTGGAAACGATTCCCACCGCCACAATAACGGTGTATTATCGGAAAGTTAGAAAACGTTTTCGTTTCCTCGACCTGATGTTACCCGCTGTGAGGGGGCGGCCGGAATGCCGTGGGCGTTAAGGGAAGCAGCAATCTGCCACGATGATGCAGGTGGCAGGTTCCTGTGGACGAAAGATTACGGATGTGGGAGCGAAAGGGCAACCCGCAATCGGGGGATGGACGGGGCGGTTCGCGCGCTGCGCGGGTGGCCCCGGCTTTCAGGCTTCGACGAATCCCTGCACGAGCCGGCTGAACGCCGCCGGATGCGTGGCCACCATGCCATGCGATGCGCCCGCAATGGTGTGCTTCCCGGCGCGCCCGCACCATTCCATGAGCTTTGCGACATTGTCGCGATACATGCGCGGACTGCGCTCGCCTTCGATCAGGAGCACCCTGCAGCGCAGGCTGGCGGCGGCGGACTGCGTGTAGGCCGGCAGCGGGTCGCGGAACTGCTTGGGCAGCGTGGAGGCATTGTCGATCGCCATCGTGCGGAAGCCCGAAGGGCTCTTGCGCCAGGCACCGGGCATGCTGACGGAATCGACGAACAGTTCGAGCCCCGCGTCGATCTCGCCCGCCTCGATCAGTTCCGCCACCTGTGCGCGCACGGCGATCGTCGCTGCCGGCATCTGCGCTTCGGCAGTGCCATCGACCTGCAGCGGCCCGCCCGGATCGGCAAGCGTCAGCGACTTGACCAGGTGCGGATACTCGCGCGCCAGCTGGAAGGCCACGCAGCCACCGCGCGAATGGCCCACCAGGTGCACGGGGCCCGTGCCCATCATGGCGATGAAGTCGGCAAGCTCCTCGACATGCGTGCGCCAGCCGAATTCGCCGGGCATGCGGTCCTGGTCGTCCGGCCAGTAGTGGCTCAGGCTCACCGCCATGCAGAAGAACCGTTTCGACAGCGCGGCTGCCTGCGCATTCCAGTAGCGGTAGTCGCACAGCGAGCCGTGAATGAACACCAATGGTTCGCCGTAGCCGCTGGCCACGTACGGCACCCGCGTGCCGGACGGCAGCGTGGCGAAGTACACCTCGGGGGTGGAAAGACCTGGCAGGTTGGTTCGTGCGTTCATGGGTGGGCTCCTTTCCAATACTATGCACCACGCACATCTTCAAGAAAATCGCATAATATTGAAGGTGGCTATCAGGTTTTCTGATACCGATATCTTCGAATAAAGACCTCATGAAAGCACTCGACCTCGATGTCCTGGCGATGATCGTCGCCGTCGCCGATACCGGCAACATCAGCCGCGCGGCCGAAGTCGTGCACCGCTCGCAATCGGCGGTGAGCATGCAGATCAAGACGCTCGAGGCGGCGCTGGGCAAGCCGCTGTTCGTGCGCCGGCCGCGCAGCGTCACGCCCACGCAGGACGGCGAAGTGCTGCTCACCTATGCGCGGCGCATGCTGGCGCTGCGCGACGAGGCGTGGGCAGCAGTGGTGCGGCCCGACATCACGGGCCGCGTCGTCATCGGCGTGCCGGACGACTATGCTTCGTCGCTGTTCCCGTCGATCCTGAAGAAGTTTTCCGCCACGTATCCGAAGGTCGAGATCCAGGTGGTCGGACTGCCCAGCGTGGCGCTTGCACCGATGGTGAAGGATGGCTCGGTCGACCTGGTCTGCGCCACGCGCGTGAAGGGCCTGTCGGGAGAGTTCGTGCGCTTCGAACCGATGGTGTGGGCGGCGGCGCCCGGCGCGGAGGGCATCTGGCGCGAAAGGCCGCTGCCGATCGCCGTCTTCCTGCCCGGCAGCGTGGCGCGCGAAAACGCCATCCGCAGCCTGGAACGGGCGAAGATCGGCTACCGCACGTCGTTCGAAAGCCCGAGCCTGATGGGGTTGCTCAGCATGGTGGAAGCGGGCCTCGCCGTGGCGCCCCTTGCGCAATGCGCGGTGCCACGGCACTTCACCCTGCTCGGGCAAGGGCAGGGCTTGCCGGAGATCGACGCGCTGGAAGTCATCCTGGCGCGCAGCGCCAAGTCGAAGCGGCCGCCGTGCGATTTCCTGGCCGAGCGGATCATGGCCGAGCTTCGGCGCTGAAGGTCAGCTCGATACTGTCCGGCGATGCTTTGCCATCACGGGAAGTTCAAGTCGTTCCCGAGCATCCTGAGAAGGGCGAAGGCGACAAGCCCCAGCCCCAGCAGCAACAGCACGAAGATCGCGGCCACCTTGCCGGCCGTGCGCAGCACGGCGCGCATCTCCTCTTCCGTCTTGTTTTTCTTCTTCCCCTGGTCGTAATGCCATTTGACGGCGAAGAACATGCCTATGCCGAGCACGAGCACCTTGAAGGTAAAGGCAACTACAGGGAACCATTCCATGATTGAGTATCCAGGCTATGACTTGACACGATCCGCTTCGGGGAACACTACCTCGAAACGCCGTGCAGGGTCGTTCCGAGGCATACTACGCGAAAGCAATATCCATACATCGAGACAAAATGTCCCAGTTGAAAACCATACAAGATGACGATTTGCCCATCTGGTTGCCGCGACTGGCCGGGAACAAAGGGCCACGTTTCCTGCAAATCGCCGATGCGTTGCAGGCGGCGGTGGAAGACGGTTCGCTGAAGCCGGGCGACCGCCTGCCTCCGCAGCGCCGGTTGGCGGCGCAGCTGGACGTCGACCTGACGACGATCACGCGTGCCTACGACGAAGCCCGCCACCGCAACCTGCTGGAGGGCCGCGGCGCCCGGGGCACGTATGTCGCGGCGCCGAAAGTCGAATTGACCTCGATCCTCGACCTGAGCATGAATACCCCGCCACCGCCCGATGGCGTGGACTTCGACGACATGCTGAAACAGGGCTTGTCCCAGGTGCTGATGCGGGCGGACACGGCGTTGCTGATGACTTACCACCTGGGCGGAGGCAGCGACTCCGAACGCAAGGCTGGCGCCAGGTGGCTCGAGCCGATGTTTGGCCAACTGGATCCGGGGCACGTCGTCGTCTGCCCGGGTGCGCAGGCAGCGATCGCCGCGTTGATCCTGGCGCTGACGGCGCCTGGCGATGTCATCCTGGCGGAGCCAGCGACGTATCCCGGCTTGCGTGCGGCGGCGACCCAGTTCGGCCGGCGCATCGTTGCGGTGGAAGCGGACAGGCATGGCATGGTGCCCGGGATGCTCGAGCAGGCGTGCCGCCAGCACCAGCCCGCGCTGGTCTACCTCAATCCGACACTGCAGAACCCGACCGCCATCACCATGCCGGAACGCCGGCGCAGGGAGCTCGCCGGCATCGCGAAGCGTTGCAACGTACGCATCGTCGAGGACGATCCCTACTGGCTCCTTGCCGATGCCCCGCCGCCGCCCATTGCCACGTTCGCCCCGGACCAGGCGGTCTACATTTCGACGCTGTCGAAATGCCTGACGCCGGGCTTGCGGGTCGCCTTCGTGCTCCTGCGCGACCCGCACGATCGCGAACGCTTCCTGGCCGCACAACGGTCGTTCGCCCTGATGGTCGCGCCGCTGACGGCCGCACTGGCCACCCAGTGGATCCTCGACGGTTCGGCCTGCCGGTTGATGGAAGGCGTACGCAGCGAGGCGCGCCTGCGCCACCGGATGGCGCGCAATATCCTGGCGGGGCGGTACAGCGGCGCTGGGGATGGGCTGCATGTCTGGCTCGAGTTGCCGGCTTACTGGAACTCGTCGCAGCTGGCGCGTGAGGCTGAAGGTGAGGGCATCGCAGTCACGCCGGCGGAGGCCTTTGCCACCGGCAGCGGTTCGGTGAATGCCATCCGCATCTCGTTGGGCAGCATCAGGGACCGGGGGCGCCTGCAGGCGGGGCTGCAACGACTGTCGCATCTGCTTGCCCGGCGGCCCGAGTCGTTCGGTGCTGCCGTGGTTTGACCGGCCAGGGAACACGCTGTTTTATCCGGGACTTCCCGATGCGGTTCCACATGCGCCCGTGGCGGACAATGGCTCCGCTTCCGACTGGGCTGATCCGCCCCGGGATTCGGCGTCCAAGGAAACCGGCTCTCAGAACTTCAATATCTCGCCATCGGCAGGAATGCGCACGCGGTCGCCGATCTTGTGCTCTTTCACGTGGTCGCGCAGTTCCTTGCGGCTCAGCGTCATGTGGTTGATGGCATCCATGTGGGTGGCGATGATGGTCGCGTGGGGCATGGCCTGCCAGGCGTGCAGCACGTCGTCCTTGCCCATGATGATGGCGCCGGTGTAGCCCGGAATGCGCGCGTCGCCCGCGTTGAGGATGACCACGTCGGGCTTGAACCTGGCCAGCGTGCCATCGACTGTTGCGTTCCATACCGTGTCGCCCACGATATAGACGGTCTTGGCGCCCGGTGCCTGGAACACGACGCCCATTGCCTCGCCCAGCAGGTCGCCCAGCGGCTTGGCGCCGTACATCTGTTCGGTACCGTGCCGGCCACCCGTTCTGGTCAGGCGCACGCCCTCGAACTCGGTGCTGTCGGTCATGACGCGGACATCGGTATAACCCTGGCCGCGGATCACCCTGGCGTCGGCTTCATGCTGGACAAACAGCGGCATCGCTTTCGGGATGAACTGGTGGTCGCCGCCGTCCCAATGGTCGAGGTGGGTATGGGTGACGATCACCGCGTCCACGCCGCTCATGATGTCCTTCACGGGCAGTGGTAACTCGACTGTGGGGTTGCGCACCTCGCTGTGGAAGGTGCCTGGGAAGCCGGGGTAGGTTCCTTTCTTTGCCAGGAAAGGATCGACCAGGAAGGTCTTGCCGGCGTATGTGATCTTGGCCGTGGCATTGCGGATCTGCTGTACCTGGACCGATGCCTTGGCAGTGGCGACGCCAGTGGCGGCGTGGGCGGTGCCTGCCACATTGCCGGCAGCCAGTGCCATGACGACGACCAGGATGTTGAGGTTTTTCATTGTGTTGCTCCCGTAATGAGTATCGACAGGCCGCATTGTGGCGTGGGCGGTGCGAATGTGAAATCGACCCGGATGCCAACTATCGAAACTTTTGGGCCAAAACCGTCTATCATTCGACCACCATGCAAAAGAAGCCTCCCGTCGTTGCCCTCATCCTCTATGCCGATTTCAGTCCGTTTCACTTCTCGGTGCCTTACCTGGTATTTGGCGCCGGACAGCCTGAAGCACCGCTGTTCGATCTGCGCATCGTCTCGTCGGGTGCGGGGTCGCTGCGCGCCGAGCGTGCCTTGACGGTGGATCCCGATGGCGGGCTGGAAATGGCGGAAACGGCGGATATCCTGGTGGTGCCCGGGTGGCACGACCTGGACGCCCGTCCGGCTGACGATCTGGTGGGCGTATTGACGCGAGCCCACGCCAGGGGAGCGCACGTGGTCGGGCTATGTTATGGCGCCTATCCGCTGGCGTATGCCGGCCTGCTCGACGGCAAGCGGGCATCCACGCACTGGATGGCGGAGCAGGATTTCTCCCGACGCTTCCCGCGTATCAAGCTCGACATGAATGCGCTGTATGTCGACGAGGACAAGCTGATCACCTCGGCGGGCACCGGCGCCGGACTCGATTGTTGCCTCTACCTGGTGCGCGAATACTACGGTGCCCGCATCGCCAACAAGGTGGCGCGCACCATGGTCATCCCGCCTCACCGCGAAGGCGGCCAGGCCCAGTTCATCGAGCAACCGGTCGCCGCGTCCACCCAGGATGCGCAGCTCAATATCCTGCTCGACTATCTGCGCAACAACCTCGACCGCACACACAGCATCGACGACTTGGCCGAGCGCATCGCCATGAGCCGCCGCACCTTTACCCGCCACTTCAGCAAGGCAACCGGCATGACGCTGGTCGACTGGCTGGTCAATGAACGCCTCCGCCTGACGCGCGAACTTCTGGAAAGCACATCGCTGTCGATCGACAGGATTGCGGGGTTGGCGGGATTCCAGACGCCGACCTCATTCCGCCAGCACTTCAAGCGGCGGTTCCAGGTCAGCCCCAGCGACTGGCGCAAGACATTCAGTTCCATGCAATAGCCGGCATGCAGGAAAAGTTGTAAATCTTTCATCCGGCTGATTACAAAACTCGGCCTTGTGCGGTAAGTTAAGCCACCCATTACCTCATGAGGAACTGAAATGATCCGAAAAGTATTGCTGGCAATCGCCACCGCCATCCTGGCAAGTTCCGCAACCGCGGAGACGCTCGACTTCGAGTCGCAGGACGGCGGTTACGGCTTCTCGACGTACAGCTTTGTGGAAGACGGGTTCAACGTAACGTACTCCCCGGTCAGCATATTCGGATTCTATCTTCTCGATGATCCTGCGGACCACTTGGGACAGTGCAGTCCCGCGTGCGCGTCCAATGGCACGACCGCTTTTTATCTTTTCAACGAGAGCAGTGTCACGATCGATCGCGAGAACAAGGGCCTGTTCTCCCTGACATCGCTGGATGTCGCCAAGACTTTTACCGGAGACGGCGAACCCCTTACGCTGACGCTGACCGCGATGGGCGTGAATGGCGTCGTGACGACCACGATCTCCCTGGAAGCAGACCAGGGTGAAACCTTCTCGACTCATGCATTCAGCGACTTCGTCAACATTTCGTCCTTGACGATCGTGGGTGGGCAAGCGTTCCCTGAATTTGCCATCGACAACGTCATCCTCTCCCCGGCGCCAGTTCCAGAACCGGAATCCTGGGCAATGCTGATTGCCGGTCTCGGACTCGTCTGCAGCGCAGTTCGGCGCCGACGTTTAGCCGGCGGCTTTGCCTGACCAAACCTTGGTTCGGTAGTCGAATCGAACCTGCATTGCCCAGGCTTGCGTGGCGGACTGCCGGCAGCCGGTCTGCCACATCACCAAATCGCATCTATACCCGTAACTACCGATAATCCTCCGCCACCAGCCCATATTTCTGCATCTTGTGATACATGGTCTGCTTGGGCAGCGCCAGGGCCGTGCAAGCCGCGCTGACATTGCCGCCGGCATCGCGCAACGCGAGCTCGATGAGCGACCGTTCGAAGGCGCTGACCTGGTCCGCCAGCGACGCCGATGGCGGATCGGCGGTATCGGGCGAGGCGAGGGCGCCGGCAGCGCCGGGCAGGGCGCCGCCCAGGCCCAGCACATAGCGGTCGGCGGCGTTGCGCAGCTCGCGCACGTTCCCTGGCCAGTCATGCCGCATCAGCGCCTGCATGTGCGCGGCGGGTACCGTGGGGGCGGGTTTGCCGTAGCGGCTGGCGGCATCCAGCATGAAGTGCTCGAACAGCAGTGGAATGTCCTCGCGCCGCTCGCGCAGAGGCGGAATGCGCAGCACGATGAGGTTCAGCCGGTAGTACATGTCGGCGCGGAATTCGCCTGTCTTCACCAGTTCCTGCAAATCCGCCTTCGACGCGGCGATCACGCGCACGTCCACCGGCAACGGCTGCACCGAGCCCAGTCGCTCGATGTAGCGTTCCTGCAGCACGCGCAGCAGCTTGACCTGCATGGCCAGCGGCAGGCTCTCGATCTCGTCCAGGAACAGCGTGCCTTTCGACGCGTGCTCGATCTTGCCCACCTGGCGCTTCGCCGCGCCCGTGAACGCGCCGGCCTCGTGGCCGAACAATTCGCTTTCGAAGATCGTTTCCGGTATCGCCCCGCAATTGACGGCCACGTAGTGGTGCCGCGCCCGCTCGCTGAACTCGTGCAGGCAGCGCGCCACCAGCTCCTTGCCGGTGCCCGTCTCGCCGTAGACCAGCACGTCGGCGGGCTGGCTGGCCACTTCCAGGATCTGGCGGCGCAGCTCGCGCATGGCGGGCGCGTTGCCCAGCAGCGCGGCATCGATGCCCTGGCTGTGCGCCAGGCGCTCGCGCAGCGCGCGCACTTCCAGCTGCAGGCGGCGCTTGTCGGCCGCGCGCCGCACCACGTCGGCCAGTTGCGCGGACGAGTAGGGCTTTTCAATGAAATCGTAGGCACCGTCGTGCATCGCCTGCACCGCCATGGCGATGTCGCCGTGCCCCGTCACCAGGATCACCGGCAGGCCGGGATCGATGGCGCGCGCGGCGGCCAGCAGTTCCAGGCCGCTCATGCCGGGCAGGCGCACGTCGCTCACCAGCACCGCGGGGCAATGCGGGTGCAGCAGGTCGCGCGCCGGCTCGGCGCTGTCGAAGGCGCGCACGGCAAAGCCGGCCAGGTCCAGCGCCTGGGCGCTGCCCTCGCGCACGGCGGCATCGTCCTCGACGAGGATCACTTCCATCGCCGTCTCCATCACATTGTTTTTTATCTCATCCATCATGTTTGACCGATGCGGGTTTGAGTTCGATGACGAAGCATGCGCCGGTATCGGCCGACTCGGCGCGCAGGCTGCCGCCGAAGTCCCGGATGATCTGCTCCGAGATCGCCAGGCCCAGCCCGAGGCCTTCGCCCTGCGGCTTGGTGGTATAGAACGGCTCGAACAGGTGACTGCGCGCCTCGTCCGACAGGCCGGGGCCATTGTCGGCAACGCGGATCAGCACCGACCCGGGCGATTCCGCCACGCTCACGGCCAGTGCGCGGGGCGCGCCGCGCGCCAGCGTGCCCAGCGCGTCGAGCGCATTGCTCATCAGGTTCAGCAGCACCTGTTCCAGCCGGTTGCTGTCGCACAGCGCATAGATGTCGGCCTGGGGGATGTCGAGCGTGAACGCCACCTTGTCCAGCTCCAGGCGGCGTTCCACCAGCACCAGCGCATTCGACACCGCGGTGTGCACGGACGCGGGCGCCAGCCCGGCGCTGGACTTGCGCGCAAAGCTCTTCAGCTTGCCCGTGATGCCGCCCATGCGCGCCACGATCTGCGAGATCTTCGCCAGGTTCTGCCGCGCTCGTCCATGCGGCCCCGCTCGAACAGCAGCACGGCATTGTCGGCCATCGTGCGCAGCGCCGTCAGCGGCTGGTTCAGTTCATGCGTGATGCTGGCCGACATCTGTCCCAGCACCGCCATCTTGCCGGCCTGGTACAGCTCGTTCTGCGTGCGGTGCAATTGCTGCTCGGCCTGGCGCCGCACCGCCATCTCGTCGATCAGGCTCTGCGTGGTGCGCTCCAGCCGCGCGGTGCGTTCCGCGACCATCAGTTCCAGGTTGTTGTTGGCGTGAAGCAGTTGCGCCTTGGCCTTCAGGCGCTGCCGCACGTACAGGATGAGCAGCACCAGGAAGCCATAGGCCACGCAGGCGAACAGCGCGGCGGCGCGGGCGCTGGCCTGCACCTGTCCCAGGTCCGAGAGGTAGATGAACGTCCAGTCGCGTGGCGCCAGCGAGCGCGTCTGCAACAGCAGGCGCTGCGCGTTTCCAGCCCCTGTGCCGGCACCGGCAGCGGGGCCGTCGGGCTCGCCGATGGCCACCACGCGCGTGCCGTCGCCGCGCGCCTCTTCACGGGCAATGTGCAATGGCGGCAGCGGCAGGCCGTGATACTGGCGCGTCTGTTCGAGGCGGGCACGCACGGCGGCGGACAGCGGCCGCAGCGTGCGGTACTTCCAGTCCGGTGCCGACGACAGGAACAGCACGCCGTTCGCGTCCGCCAGCATCACCTTGTCCGTGCCTTGCACCCAGCCGCGTTCCTGCTCTTCGATGTTCACCTTCACGACGGCCACGCCCAGCATGCGGCCGTTGCGGTGCACGCCGCGCGCGTAGAAGTAGCCAGGCTCGCCGCTCGTGGTGCCCACGCCGTAGAAGCCGCTCGGGCGGCTGCGCAGCGCGTTCTGCAGGTAGGGCCGGAAGCCGATGTCGTCGCCCACGAAGCTGCCTTTCTGGCGCCAGTTGCTGGCCGCCAGCGTGCGGCCCTTCAGGTCGACGATATAGATGATGCGCGAGCCGGCCTGCCTGGACAGGCGCTCCAGGTAATTGTTCACCTCCTGCCGGCGCGCGCCGTCGGCCGGCTGCTCGAGCAGGGCCAGCACGTCCTTGTCCAGCTCCAGCATGTGGGGCAGGAAGTCGTATTTGTCGAGCAGGTTTTCCAGGCTGGCCGCATACACTTCGAGGCGCTGGGCGCCTGCCGCGCGCAGCTTTTCCGTGCTCACTTCCTCGGTCCACCAGTAGGCGGCATAGGCCAGCGCCAGCCCGCCCGCCAGCACCGCGCACCACGCCAGGCGCACGAGACGACGCCGGCGCGGGCGTGGCGCGGCCGGCCGCGAGGCGGGTGCCTCGCGGGCCTGGCTGGCAATGGTTTCGGACGGGGCTGACATCGCGGCCACTATAGCAAACCGGTGCCCCGGGCGGCTTAGAACGTGTGGCGCAGGCCGAGGTTGAGGGCGGCATTGCCGCGGCCGTCGTCGGTGGCATTGCCCACCTTGAACGCGGCGCCGTTGTCGTTGTCGATATGGCCGTAGGCCGCGTACACGTCGGTGCGGCGCGACAGCGCGTACAGGTAGCCCACGCCGAACTGGCGCGCATCGCGCCGTGCCGCCGCGCCGTCGTCGTGCCGCACGGCGGACAGCAGCACGCGGTGCGGGCCGCCCGTCCAGGTCATGCCGAGCAGGGCGTCGCGGCTGCTGTCGCCGCCCACGGCGCGGGCACGCACGTAAGCCGCGTGCGCGGTGATGGCGCCCAGCGTGTAGCGCGCCGCCAGCAGCGTGTTCTTCGCGTGCTCGGGCAGCAGCGCGTCTTCGCGGCGGTGGTGGGCCAGCACCACGGCCAGCGCGCCGGGCGCATAGCTCAGCGAGGCGCTGATCACGCGCTTGCGGGTGGCGTCGCCCGCCACCTCGCCCGCGCCGTAGGCCATGTCTGCCGACCAGCCGGCCACCTTCGGCGTGGCGTACACCACCGAATTGTCCATGCGGCGGAACCCCGAAATGATGTTCATGGCCTGCCCGGCCAGGCCGTCGCAGAACGGATCGGCCACGTCGCGCAGCGCCTTGTAGTAGGGCGACAGCTGGCGGCCGGCGCTCACGCTGCCGAACGCGCCGGAAAGGCCCACCCAGGCCTGGCGACCGAACAGCACGCCGCCCTGGCCGGACGTGCCGGTGTCGAGGTTGAAGCCGCTCTCCACCACGAAGTTGGCGGACAGGCCGCCGCCCAGGTCTTCCGTGCCCTTGAAGCCCAGCCGGGAACCGGAGGCGACGCCGCCGGAAAGGCCCGTGCTGCTGCCGTCGGGGGTGCCGTATTCCTTCACGAGGCCGGCATCGAGCACACCGTAGACCTTTACCTGGCTCTGTGCGTGGGCCGGGACGTGGGCGGCCGCGCAGGCCAGTGCCAGCGCGGCGGTTACTGCATGTTTCATGGAGTCTCCTGTTGTTATTGGTTGGTTCAGGCGGCGTGGATGCCGCGGGTCTGGTCGCGTTTCTCCTTGCCTTCCTGTGCCGGGTCTTCCAGCGCGCCTTCCCACTTGGCCACCACGGCGGTGGCCACGGCGTTGCCGACGGCATTCGTGGCCGAGCGGCCCATGTCCAGGAACTGGTCGACGCCCATCAGCAGCAGCAGGCCGGCCTCGGGAATGTTGAACTGCGTGAGCGTGGCGGCGATCACCACCAGCGATGCCCGCGGCACGCCGGCCATGCCCTTGGAGGTCAGCATCAGCAGCAGCAGCATGGTGATCTGCGTGCCCACCGACAGGTCGATGCCGTAGGCCTGGGCGATGAACAGCACGGCGAAGGTGCAGTACATCATCGAGCCGTCCAGGTTGAACGAATAGCCCATCGGCAGCACGAAGCTGGAGATGCGGCGCTCCACGCCGAACTTGTCCAGCGCGACCAGCAGCTTCGGATACGCGGCTTCCGAGCTGGCGGTGGAGAAGGCCAGCAGGAACGGTTCGCGGATCAGGCCGACGAGGCGGAACACGCGCGGGCCCAGCGCCAGGAACCCCGCGCCGATCAGCAGCAGCCACAGGCACAGCAGGCCCAGGTAGAAGCCGCCCATGAACTTGGCGAACGTGGCCAGGATGCCCAGGCCATTCGTGGTCACGACCGATGCCATGGCGGCGAACACGGCCAGCGGCGCCATGGTCATGATGGTGCCGGTAATGCGCAGCATCACCTGCGCCAGTTCGTCCACCACGCCCACCAGGCGCTTGCCGGAATCACCGAGCGCGCCCAGCGCGGAGCCGAAGAAGATCGAGAACACCAGCACCTGCAGGATCTCGTTGTTGGCCATCGCCTCGATCGGCGACTTGGGCACCACGTGCGTGATGAAGTCCTTCAGCGTGAAGGCGGCCGTTTTCAGGCCGGTGGTGGCGTCGGCGGCCGGCAGCGGCAAGCCGAGGTTCGTGCCGAGCTGCAGCAGGTTCGACAACGCCATGCCCAGCGCCAGCGAGACCAGCGAGGCGATGAGGAACCAGCCGAACGCCTTGGCGCCGATGCGGCCGGCGGCCTTGCCGTCCGCCAGGTTGGCGATGCCCACGGTCAGCGTGGAAAACACCAGCAGCGCGATGATCATCTTGATCAGGCGCAGGAAGATATCCGTTACCAGCGAAATGTGGCCCGAGATTGCGGCGGTCATTCCCTTGTCGGGGAAGACGGTGTGGCAGGCATAGCCGACGGCGATGCCGAGCAGCATCGCGATCAGGATGTATAGAGTCAGGGGGCGCTTTTTCTGCATTGCAGTCTCCGTTTTTAGAAACCGCGGCAGGCCACCGCGGGTGGCTCTTTGATAGCAAGCGCTATGCCAAACTGATTGAAATGCTAAGTGTTTGTTCTAGCTATGGATTTTTCGCCGGAGCGCGAGATGGTGTCCAAGAACTTGGACGGGGTGGCGGGAGGCCTGTCCAATGCATTGGACGGGCGAATTGGTGAGCGCTACAGTCGGCAACGGATTGCGGCGCTCGTTTTGTATCCTCGCGAGGGGGCCGTCAATCCGGAGAACTGCTCTTCGAGAAGCGCCGCGCTGGCGGCGATGGCAGTATCGTGCTGAAGCGGTTGCTTTCGCCAACGCCCCGTTGTATGGTCTGGCCCGGTCCTCAAACGGACGACCTGCGCGTCCGACGGAAGCATGCGGTCCAGTTCCTGCGGCCGTGTACAAGCCCGGGCGTGCGGTCACCCTGCTGGAATGAAAACGGGCGCCAACAGGCGCGATCGGCACCACCATGAAAAACACGAACAAGGCCACCCTGATCGGATTGACGGCCGTCCTGCTGTGGAGCGCCATCGTCGGCCTGATCCGCAGCGTCAGCGACCACCTGGGGCCCACGGGCGGCGCGGCAATGATGTACAGCGTCGCATCGGTCTTCCTGCTGCTGTCCGTGGGCTGGGTCAAGCCCGGGGAATTCCCGCGGCGCTACCTGGTGTGGGGCAGCCTGCTGTTCGTGGTCTACGAGCTGTGCCTGGCGCTGTCGATCGGCCATGCCAACACGGCCCGGCAAGCCATCGAAGTCGGCATGGTCAACTACCTGTGGCCCACTTTCACGATCGTTGCCGCCATCCTGTTCAACCGCCAGCGAACCAACTTCCTGATCGTGCCGGGGTTCTTGCTGTCGATCGCCGGCATCTGCCGGGTGCTGGGCGGTGAGCAGGGCTTCGATCCGGCCGGCATGCTGGCGAACGTGCGCGACAATCCGTTCAGCTATGGCCTGGCCTTTGCCGGTGCCCTGATCTGGGCCGGCTATTGCACGGTGACGGCGCGCATCGCCGGGGGCAAGAACGGCGTGACGCTGTTCTTCATCCTCGTGGCCGCAACGCTGTGGGTCAAGTACCTGCTCGAAGGCGGCGGCCGCATGGAACTGGGCGCCGAGGCCATCGTCTATCTCGTATTGGCCGCGGGCGCCATGGGCTTCGGCTACGGCGCCTGGAACGTGGGCATCCTGCACGGCAACGTCACGATCCTGGCCGGCGCGTCATATTTCATTCCCGTGTTTTCCGCAGCGCTGTCGTCGCTGCTGCTCCAGGCACCGCTGTCGCTGGCCTTCTGGCAAGGCTCGGCCATGGTGAGTGGCGGCGCGATCCTGTGCTGGCTGGCGACCCGCACCAGGCGCACCAGGCCGGCCATGCGCTGAGCGCCTGGCGCGAGTGCGTTGCTGCGCGATGGCGATTCGACCGCCGTCCAGCGTCCATGCTGCGCCGGCATTCGAGGCACGTCTGTCGTCATTTGTCCCGCAGTTGTCACCATTCGTCGCCCGATGAGCCGCAGGCGCGGATGCTTGCTGGGCGCCCGCGTTTTCATGCCGGATCACGGCTTCTGGCCACCGTTGCTTTCCTGGCGACGGGAAAAAATCCCGGCGAAATATCGTTTGGATTGTCCCGCCCGCTTCGGCTATCTTCTACTGGGTAGCAGAGGAAAAGTCAGCGAAAAGCGTAGCGCATCGGCTCTGCCGGCGGGCAGCGGGAGGCACACATGAAGAAGCACGGGATTGGTCCGGCGCTCCAGGCGCTGCAGGTGCTGGCTGGGCGCCTTCGCCGTGTCGCCATGCCTGTGCTCCTTGCCGGCATGCTGGCGGGCTGCGTCGCCGACCGGCCGTTCCGGAACGGGCCGGAAGGCTCGATCTCGGCATCCGTCGAAGACGCGGGGGGCGCCGGGCAAGCCGGCGGGCCCGCCTATGTGCTGGCGCACGTGGAATTCGACGACCAGGGCTGGTTCCACGATGTGCGGCAACGGCAGGCGCTGTTCACGAAACTGCGTGCGCTCAAGGACGACGGCAAGGCCATGCTGATCGTCACGTACACGCATGGCTGGAAGCACAACGCGGGCGAGGGCGACCCCAACCTCGCCAATTTCCGCAAGCTGCTCGCGTCCCTGGCCGGGATCGAGCGCGCGGCCCATCGCGCGAACGGCCCGCGCACCGTGGTCGGTGTCTATGTCGGATGGCGCGGCAGTTCCATCCCGGTGGCCTATCTCGACAACCTCACGTTCTGGACCCGGAAGAATGCCGCCGAACGGGTCGGGGCCCGCTCCGTGAAGCAGCTGTTCATCGAATTGAACCAGTTCCGGGTGGTTGCAAATGGCTGGGAGTCGCCGGACGAGCTGGCGGAAAGCCACGAAACGCAGCTGGTGTTCGTCGGCCACAGCTTCGGCGGGCTGATCACCTATCACGCGCTGTATTCGGACATCCTGGCGCGCGGACTGCAGATCAACAGGGAAGGGCAGTACCGCATGGCGAAGAGCTTCGGCGACTTCGTCCTGCTGGTCAATCCCGCGTTCGAGGGCGCGTCGTACGAACCGATCTGGCGTGCCGCCAGCCTGCGCGGCTGCTATTCGCAGTGGCAAAAGCCCGTGATGGCAATCGTGACGTCGACCGCGGATGCCGCCACCAGGGTCGCCTTCCCGGCGGGGCGCCTGTACACCCTGTTCCAGTCGGCCCCGCAGGAGGGCGAGCGCGAAACGGTCATGCACACCGTCGGCCACCTGGACCGCTACCGAACGCACGTGCTGATGGAACGCCCCGCCGGGTCGACAGTGCCGCTGTCCACCGCGGAAGACCAGCGGGACCGCGCCGAAGCGGCCGCGCGCCCGAATGCGCGGCAAGCCACGCCGGTCGGCCGCTTCCAGCTGGTGAAGACATCGAACGCCGCCCCCGAACGGATGCCCTATCTCGTCATCCAGGCCGGGCCTGAACTGATTTCGGATCATAACGATTTCTGGAACGACAGCTTCCGCGAATTCACGGTCGATTTCATTTCCAGCCAGATCCTCGCGCCCGTTGCCGCGGGATCGAAGGACCGCTCCGTGCAAGGCGGCGAGTGCCCGGGTTTCGTCGCGCCGACCGCACTCCCGGCCTTGTCCGGGAACTGACCCACCAGCGTTCCACGGCGCCTGTCCGCGCCGGAACCATCCCGGCCGCAGGATAGTGCAACGTGGCGTATCGAGGAGGCTCCCATGTCCGACCAACCCGCAAGACCCGATGACTGCCAGGCGGATTTGCAGCGCAAGCTGGAGAATCTCGATATCGACTGCGCCGATGGCCTGGAGAAGGCCCTGGAGCGGTTCCGCAAGGCACATGGCGTGGCGGAGGGCGACGAGTGGCGGGCGGCGTCGGAACTGGCCGGCTACACCTTCAGCGAAGCCTTCCAGTTCGAGCTCGATGCGCTGGGTGGCAAGAAACCGGCGGCGTATCGCCCGGCCAGCCCGGACGCGGTGAACCGGGAAGCGCACGAAGCCTGCCTGTCCGGCCTGGCGCTGTCCGGCGGCGGGATCCGCAGCGCCACGTTCAACCTGGGCGTGCTGCAGGCGCTGGCGGAGATGAAGCTGCTGCGCCATGTCGACTATCTTTCCACCGTATCGGGCGGCGGCTATATCGGTGGCTGGCTGTCCAAATGGATCGCCGAACTTGGCGGCGACGTCCGCGAGGTGGAAGAGCGGCTCCGGGGCAAACCGGATGCGTCATTGCCGCGCAGGCAGCCCTGGCCCGTGCAGTTCCTGCGCCGCTACAGCAACTACCTCACGCCGAAGACGGGCCTGTTCAGCGCCGATACCTGGACGGTCATCGCCACCTATTGCCGCAATACGGGGCTGAACATGACGATGCTCTTTGCCTGGCTCGGGCTAATCTTCCTGCTGCCGCGCCTGGTGCTGCACATCGTTCCGCCGAATGCGGAAGCGGCCCGGGCATCCGCATGGTGCTGGGCGGCGATCGTATCGTTCCTGTGGGTCGTGTTCGCCATCGCCATGAGCATTTCCCGGCGCGGCAAGCTGCCCTGGCGCGGCCTGGCGTCGCAGAGCCAGTCCGCCGTCCTGCTCGGCATCTGCCTGCCATTGATGTTCGCGGGGTTCACCGGGGCGGTCGCGGTGTGGGCTCACCGGCGCACGCTGGCCGGCTTCTGGGATGGCCTGCCCGCCACCCTCTGGAGCAGCGCCTACCTGATGTTCGCCGTGCCCGGCTTGCTGTACTTCGGCGCGTGGGCGGCCGGGTGGTGCCTGGCGCAGTGGCTGAACGCGCGGACAGCCCGGCGCTGCGGGACGCAGGCGCAACGCGAGTCCATTTTCGAGATCGGTACCCAGGGCAGCGGCCACTTTGCCAGCGCCCTGACCGCGCTGGCCGTCGGCAGTGCGCTGCTGCTGAAAAGCGCTTCGCTGTATGTCGCGCTGGAGAAGAGCCGGCTGGCGCAAGGCCTCGGCGCCGGCGCGGGGGGCATCAATGCCGTGCAGCTGGCCACGTTCGGCATGCCCGTCATGCTGGCGCTGTTCGGCGTCACCATTACCCTGATGATCGGCCTGGTGGGGCGGCTCTACCGCGACCAGAGCCGTGAATGGTGGGCGCGCCAGGGCGCATGGACCATCATCGGCGCCATCGCCTGGCTGGCCGTCTTCGCCAGCACGTTCTACCTGCCCGCGCTGCTCGACTACGCATGGCGCAACGCGCTGGAGGCCACCACGATCGGCGGATTGCTCACCGCGCTCGCCACCGCGGTCGGCCTGCGCACGGGAAGCGGCAAAAGTACCGGCGGCACCGGCGGCTCCGGCGCCTCCAGGCCCAAGGAGCTGGTCGCCCAGGTGGCGCCCTACGCTTTCACCATCCTCACCATCGCCGGGATCACCACGCTGTTGCAATGGCTCGTCGCACCGCAGCCCTTCATTCCCAAAGGCGGACTGGCACACGTGGGTACTTATGTATTCCAGTACGACGCCAGCAATATCGCGGCGGCACGGGCGCTCGACCTTGCCGGTGTCACGGCGGGCATGAAGGTGCAGCTGCTTACGCTGATGCTCGGCCTGCTGGCGACCGCCCTGGTGCTGGGCTGGCGGGTGGACGTGAACAAGTTCTCGCTCTACATGATGTACCGGCTGCGGCTGGTGCGTGCCTACCTGGGCGCGAGCACGCCGAAGCGCGCCCCGCATCCGTTTACCGGCTTCGATCCGCTCGACGATCGCAAGCTGGCGGACCAGTTCGAACGGAAGGATGCCGCGGGCAAGCCGACGGGCGAGGTGCAGCGGCCTTTTCACCTCATCAATGCGGCCGTGAATATCGTTGGCGGCAAGGAGCTCGCGTGGCAGACGCGCAAGGCCGGCAACTTCTGCTTCTCGCCGGCGTCCTGCGGTTATGAATTCCCGCAGATGCCGCCGGACGGCGCACGCAGCCGCTCGCCCCGCGGCGCCTACCGGCCGACGGAAGACTACGCGTCCCACGCCACGTTCTTCAAGGATGACGACGCGGGTGTGCACCTGGGCATGGCCATGGCGGTCTCCGGCGCGGCCGCCAGCCCGAACATGGGCTATCACACGTCGCCGCCGCTGAGCTTCCTGATGACACTGTTCAACCTGCGGCTGGGACGGTGGTCGCCCAACACGGCGCGCAGGAACGCATGGCAGCGCACGGCGCCGCGCATCGGCATTTTCAGCATCCTGGCGGAACTGTTCGGCATGACGGATACGACGGCGAACTTCCTGTACCTGTCGGACGGCGGCCACTTCGAGAACCTCGGCATCTATGAACTGGTGCGGCGGCGCTGCCGCCTGATCGTCGCGATCGATGCGAGCGCCGACAAGGATTACCAGTTCGGCGACCTGGGCAACGCCATCCGGCGCTGCCAGACCGATTTCAACGTGGGGATCGCGCTCAATGTCGCCGAGATCCGCTCGGTCGGCGACGCGACAGCCCAGCGGGTATCGTTCATCACGGGGACGATCGACTACCGGCAGGCGGACGGCGACAAGGCGGAGCAGGGGACGCTGCTCTACATCAAGCCGATGATCGTGGGCGATGAAAATGCCGACATCGTAAACTACAGCAAGATGCATCCGGAGTTTCCCCACCAGTCGACGGCCGACCAGTGGTTCGACGAGGACCAGTTCGAAAGCTACCGCATGCTCGGGCGCAGTTCGGCGCGCGCGGCATTGCTGCCGATTTCAAGCAGCTTGCAGGAAGCCTATGGCGACAATGCGGCCGATGCGCCATTCCGGAAAGAGAGCCTGGCGCACATCTGCAAGGGGCTGCGCCCGCGTCGTCCGTAGAGCATTTCCATTGGACCTGGTTGCGTGACATGGGACGGTGCCTTCGTAGGAGACCTTCCCTGAGCTGTAGTGTCGCGAGCCGGGAGGGCGTGGTGAAAGAAGAACTGGACTGAATTCCACCGGGACGTCCGAAGCCTTGGGCCCGGCGGCGTGGCGGTGCCGGCACCGACACCGTGCGACCCGCTGCGGGGCCCGATGCGCCGGGCATCCTTTGCAGCTGGCTGGCGCGTGGTATCTTAAAAAAAACAACCATACCGAGACACGCGACATCATGAAGATCGACCCGATGCCACCCCTGAACAGCCTGGTGGCGTTCGAGGCGGCCGCCCGCCACCTCAGCTTTACCGTTGCCGCGGCGGAGCTGAACGTCACCCAGGGGGCGATCAGCCGCCAGGTGCGGCTGCTGGAGGATTACCTCGGCACCCCGCTGTTCGAGCGCACCACCCGCCGCATCGTCCTCAGTTGCAAGGGCGAGGAATATTACCGCTCCGTCCACGACGCGCTGACCCAACTTGCGCGCGCCACCGGCGAGGTGCGCCACTGGAAAGGCGCTCAGCAGGTCACGGTGTTCACCAGCACCGCGCTGGCGTCGATGTGGCTGTTGCCGCGCGTGGCGCAATTCCAGCGGGAGCATGAAGAGGTCGAATTGCGCATCATCGCCAACGACCAGGCCAGGGATTTCAGTCGCCTCGACTGTGACCTGGCCGTGTTCTTCTGCGGCCGCCCGCCCGAGGGCATCCGCGCGACACCGCTGTTTCCCGAAGAGATATTCCCGGTCTGCAGTCCCGCGTACCTGGCAAAGCATCCCGGCCTGACAGGGCCCGAGCAACTGCGCGACGGCACCTGGCTGTGGCTGGAGGATCCGCAAAGTGGCTGGATCGGCTGGCCCGAATGGCATCGCCGCGTGGGCCTGGCGCCGGTCGAGCCGCGCCGGCGCATCAACATCAACAGTTACGCGATGCTGATCCAGTCGGCCGTCGCCGGTCAGGGCATCGCGCTGGCGTGGGCCAACCTGGTGGACCGGCACATCGAGACGGGCGCGCTGGTGCGCCCGGTCGACACGGCGCTGCGAACGAACGGCATGTTCTACCTGCTGGAACCGGAAGACAGGGGAGCGTGGCGGCAAAGTGTGCGGCGCTTCCGCGCCTGGCTGCTGGAGCAGGGCGCCACCGTCGATTCATGATAAAAACTCACAAATAGGCGTCTAAAACTCGTTTGTCGATGTTCCCCCTGCAGCCCGAAACTAGGTGCCACAACACCAGGGCATTCGGGCCCGCAGACAAAGGAGATCGACATGAGCACTACCCCTTCCCGGCGCATCGCATTCCACAAGCTCGAAGACGTGCTGCGCCCGATCCACGAGGCCAGCGGCCTGGGCAACGAGTTCTACACCGGGCAAGCCGCATTCGAGCTGGAACGCGACCAGGTGATGGGCAAGACCTGGGCCTGCGTGGGCTTTGCGAGCGACCTGCCGAAGAACGGCATGGTGAGCCCGGTCGACTTCATGGGCCTGCCGCTGCTGCTGATGCGCAACCGCGACGGCGTGCTGCAGGTGTTCCACAACGTGTGCAGCCATCGCGGCATGAAGCTGGTCGAACAGCCCGGCGAAGTGCAGGGCGTGATCCGCTGCCCGTACCACTCCTGGACGTATGACCTGAACGGCAGCCTGAAGGGAACGCCGCACATCGGCGGCATCAACCAGCACAAGGATGAGCGCTTCGCCTGCGAAAAGCATGGCCTGAAGCCGATCCGCAGCCAGGTCTGGATGGACATGGTGTTCGTCAACCTGTCCGGCGACGCGGCGCCGCTGGAGGACATGCTGGCGCCGCTCACCGAGCGCTGGTCGCGTTTCCTCGGCCGCGACGGCATGGGCCTGCTGCGCCGCAAGGGCAGCGGCGATGCCACGAGCATCGAGGTGAACTGCAACTGGAAGCTCGCGGTGGAGAACTACTGCGAGGCCTACCACCTGCCGTGGGTGCATCCGGCGCTGAACAGCTATTCACGCCTGGAAGACCATTACAACATCCTGTTCGCCGGGCACTTCGCGGGCCAGGGCAGCTATGCCTACAACCTGTCCGACGTCGCCGGCACCAATCTGCCCACGTTCCCCGACTGGCCGGAGGACCGGCTGCGCAACGCCGAATATGTGGCCTTTTTCCCCAACGTGCTGCTGGGCATCCAGGCCGACCACGCGTTCGCCATGCAGCTGCAGCCGATCGCACCGGGCAAGACCATCGAACACCTGCGCCTGTTCTACGTGGGCGACGAGGCGCTGGACGACAAGTACGCCGCCTGCCATGCCGCCGTGCTGGAAGCGTGGCGCGTGGTGTTCGCCGAAGACGTGGCCTCGGTCGAGGGCATGCAGAAGGGCCGCTCCTCGCCGGGCTACCAGGGCGGCGTGTTCTCGCCGGAGATGGACGTGCCCACGCACTATTTCCACCAGTGGGGCGCGCGCCAGCTGCTGGCCGCGGCGCAATCCGGCGCGGCCGCGGCCTGAGGAGCGGCCATGTTCCCGATCAAGCCGCACTGGCTGAACTACATCGATGGCGAATGGTGCGACAGCACGCGTTCGCTGACCGTCGGCAATCCGGCGACCGGCGAGCCGCTGGCCACCATCGCGGAAGCGGGCAGGGACGATGCCGAGCGCGCGCTGGCGGCGGCACGCCGCTGCGCCGACCGGGCCGAGCTGACCCGCGTGCGCCCTGCGCAGCGCGTCACCTGGCTGCTGCGCATCGCCGACGAAATCCGCGCGGTGGCCGACGAGGGTGCCTGGGTGCTGTGCCACGAAAACGGCAAGAGCCTGCGCGACGCCAGGGAAGAATTCACCGAAGCGGCCCGTTATTTCGAGTACTACGCCGGCATGGCCGACAAGATCGAAGGCACCTCGATCCCGCTGGGCGACGGCTACATGGACTTCACGGTCTACGATCCGATGGGCGTGTCGGCGCAGATCGTGCCGTGGAACTTCCCCGTGTCGATCTGTGCCCGTTCGCTGGCGCCGGCACTCGCCGCCGGCAACGCGGTGGTCGTCAAGTCCCCGGAACTGTCGCCGCTGGGCATGTGCGTGCTGTTCCAGGCGATCGCCAAAGCCGGGTTGCCGAAAGGTGCCGTGAACCTGCTGTGCGGCCCCGGGCGCCAGGTCGGCGCGCACCTGGTGGAGCACCGCCACGTCGACCAGATCGTGTTCACCGGCTCGGTGGCCACTGGCCAGTCGATCCTGCGCGGCGCCGCGGCGCGCGCCATCCCCAGCGTGATGGAACTGGGCGGTAAATCGGCCGCGCTGGTCTTCGCCGATGCCGACCGCCAGCAGCTGCTCGACAGTGTGAAGAGCGGCATCTTCTTCAACGCCGGGCAGGTATGTTCCGCCATGTCGCGCCTGCTGGTGCAGCGCGCCGTGTACGACGAGGTGGCCGATGCCGTGGCCGCGCTTGCCGATGGCCTGCGCATCGGCCCCGGCTGCGAGAACCCCGACCTGACGCCCGTGATCAGCGCCGGCCAGCTCGAACAGATCGAAACGATGTGCCGCAAGGCCGTCGATGACGGTGCGCGCCTGGCCGCCGGCGGCGCCGCATGCCGCGAACGGGCCGGCTGGTTCATGCAGCCGACCGTGTTCCGCGATGTCACACCGACCATGCGCATCGCCCGGGAAGAAGTCTTCGGCCCGGTGCTTGCCGTGATCCCGTTCGACACGGAAGAGGAAGCGCTGGCCATTGCCAACGGTACCGAGTTCGGCCTGGTCGCCGGCGTCTTCACGCAGGACATCAGCCGCGCCCTGCGCTGCGCGCGCCGGCTGAAGGCGGGCCAGGTGTTCGTCAACGAGTGGTACGCGGGCGGCATCGAGACCCCGTTCGGCGGCGTGGGCCTGTCCGGCTTCGGCCGCGAGAAGGGGCAGGAAGCGCTGTACAGCTACGTGCGCACCAAGAACATCGGCATCCGCGTGGCCGGCGAATAAACAGCAGCAGGAGGAGACGATCATGAAAACATGGCTGTGCATTATCTGTGGCCTGGTCTACGAAGAGGCAAAGGGCTGGCCGGAGGACGGCATCGCGCCGGGCACGCGCTGGGAAGACGTGCCGGACGACTGGCTGTGCCCCGACTGCAAGGTGGGCAAGGCGGATTTCGAGATGCTCGATGTCAGCGTGCCGGTGGCCGCCGTGGCCGCGGCGCCATTGCAGGAGAAGGCGCTCACTGCGGCAGTCGCGGCGGTGGTGCCGCGCCAGCCGATCGTCATCGTCGGCAGCGGCCATGCCGGCTACGGGCTGGCCGCCGCGCTGCGCAGGAACGATCCGACCGTCGAGATCCGCGTGGTGACGGCCGACGACGGCTTCGTGTACTCCAAGCCGGCGCTGTCGATCGGCATGGCGCAGGGCAGGGCCGCAGATGCCATGGCGACCGAGTCGCCGCTGGCGATCGAACAGCGCCTCGGCATCCGCGTGTATCCGCATTGCCGCGTGGAGCGCATCGATGCCCAGGCCCGCCGCCTGCACACAAGCCTGGGCGAGATGACATACGGCCAGCTGGTGCTGGCCTGCGGCGCGCGGCCGGTGCGGCCCGCCATCGACGGCGAGGCGGATGCGGTGCTGAGCGTGAACGACCTGCAGGAATACCGCCGGTTCCGCGAGCAACTGGCCGGCGCGCGCCGCGTCGCCATCCTGGGCGATGGCCTGATCGGCTGCGAATTCGCCAACGACCTGGCCGCCGCCGGCATCGAGGTCACCATGGTGGGGCTGGGCCGCTGGCCGATGGAACGCCTGCTGCCGGCACAAGCCGGGCAGCGGCTGCAGGATGCGTTGTCGGGCCTCGGTGTCCGCTGGCGCCTGAACACCACGGTACGGCGCATCGACCGCGCGGCCGATGGCTATCGGCTGGCGCTGGCCGATGGCCGGCAGGTTGACGCGGACCTGGTCCTGTCGGCGATCGGCCTGCGCGCCGACGTGTCGCTGGCCGCGGATGCCGGCATCGCCACCGGTTGCGGCATCCAGGTCGACGCACACCTGCGGACGTCGCAGCCCGGCATCCACGCGCTGGGCGACTGCATCGAGATCGACGGCTGCCTGCTGCCCTACCTGGCGCCGATCAACCAGGGCATCCAGGCCCTTGCCCGCACGCTGCTGGGCCAGCCAACGGCCGTGGCGTACCCGTTGATGCCGGTGACGGTCAAGACGCCGGCAATGCCGCTGTGCCTGCTGGCCCCGGCACATGGTATGGCCGGCGCATGGCGCTGCACACCCACCAGCGATGGCCTGCAGTGCGCCTTCCACGATACGCAAGGCGCGCTGCGCGGCTTCGTGTTGCTGGGTGCCGCGGCGCAGGCCCAACGCAATGCCCTCCTGCAAACCTGCCAGCAAGACCAACGCGCCGCCGCCTGAAAGCACATTATGACCAAGCACATCAATCTTCCCTTCGACGACGGCGGCTGCGGCTGGTATGCGGCCCTCGCCCCGCGCCCGGCCGTGCGGCGCCTGCAAGGCAGGCAGCAGGCCGACTATGCGGTGATCGGCGCCGGCTTCGCCGGCCTGGCCGCCGCGCGCCGGCTGGCCGAACGCCTGCCCGAAGCACGCATCCTGCTTGTCGATGCCCAACGGGCCGGCTTCGGCGCCTCGGGCCGCAATTCCGGGTTCGTGATCGACCTGCCCCATAAATTCGCGCTGGAGCATCCCGATCCTGCCCACAAGCAGCGCCTGCTGCGGCTGAACCGGGCCGCCATCGGGCAATTGCAGGGCCTGGTTGATAAACACGGCATCGACTGCCAGTGGTCCCATGCCGGCAAGTACCAGGGTGCGGTGGGGCCGCGCGGCCAGGCCTACCTGAACCATTTCGAGCGCCTGCTGGGCGAACTGGGTGAGCCGTTCCGCCGGGCCGGGCCGCAGGAGCTGAAGGCGGTGCTCGGCACCGAGCACTACAGCGATGCGATCTTCACGCCCGGCTGCTACCTGATGCAGCCGGCCGCGCTGGTCACCGGGCTGGCGCGCTCGCTGCCGCCCAATGTCGAACTGCTGGAAGAGTCGCCGATCCGGCGGCTCGAGCGCGACGGACAAGGCGGCTGGACACTGCATGGCGACGAAGGCAGCATCGGCACGCCCACGCTGCTGCTCGGCACCAGCATCTTCACGCAGGAGTTCGGCTACCTGCGCAACCGCCTGCTGCCGGTGATGACCTTCGCCAGCTGGACGCGGCCGCTGACGGATGCCGAACTGGCGCGCCATGGCGGGCAGCTCGACTGGGGGCTGACGCCGGCCGACCACGCCGGTACGACCGTGCGCATGACGCAGGACCGCCGGCTGATCATCCGCAACACATACAAGCACGTGCCGCGCTACGGGCGCAGCACCAGCGATGCGATGCGCGAGCAGGTGCGCGCGAAGCACCGCGCCGCCTTCCTGGCCCGCTTCCCGCAGCTCACCGACGTGCCCTTCAGCCACACGTGGGGCGGGGTGTACGCCATCTCACGCAACTTCACCAATTTCTTCGGTGAGCTCGACCAGGGCGTGTACGCCACGGCCTGCGACAACGGCGTGGGCGCGGCCTGGGGCACCATCTCCGGCACGCTGCTGGCCGACCGGGCGATCGGCGCCGGCTCGGACCAGCTGCGCGATATCGAGGCCGTCACCGGCATGCCCTCGCGCAATCCGCCGGAACCGTTCCTCGGCATCGGCGTGCGTTCGCGCATCCAGCTGGCGGCCTGGTCGAGCCGGAGCGAGCTGTGAGCCCGGGTGCCGGGGCCGGCACGGCGGGCAGGCGTCCGGTCGTGCTGGTCGACCATGCATCGCTCGACTACACGCAGCGCGGCGGGCCGCCCGGCGCTGCGTGGGTGGCCCGCGCGGTATCGAACGAGGTATCGCCCCATATCGGCTTCGGCTTCGCCCGCTGGGAAGGAGCCGAGGTGGAATGGACGGTGCTGTACGACGAGCTCATCTTCGTGATCGATGGCACCCTCGAGCTGAGGGCCAATGGCGAGCCGTTGCGCATCGTGCCCGGTCAACTGCTGTGGATACCCGAGGGCACCGAATTGGTCTACGGCGGACACGCGCTGTTCGGCTATGTGGTGCGACCGGCGAACTGGAGAGAAGTGCATGGGCTCGCTTGATGGCGTTTCGCGTGCCGGCGACGCACGGGGAGGCTGAGCCATGCCCGTCATCGGCAAGACCTTTGGCGCGCTATATCTCTCCGCCGCAGTGCTGCAGTTCGCCGCCACGCTGCTGATTTCCCATCTTGCGCTGCGCGTGGGCGCCGGGGGCGCCTCCGAACTGCATATCGGTGCGCTGATGGCGGCCAATGCGCTGGGCATGGCCATCGGCGCAAGCGCGGGCCGCACGCTTATCGAGCGGATCGGCCATGTGCGGACATTCGCGGCGAGCACCGGCATCATGGTTGCCGCCGTGCTGGCCCATGAGCTGGGCGCGGCGCTGTCGTTCTGGATCGTGCTGCGTGCCGTCGCCGGCATCGCGCTGATGAGCCAGGTGATGGCGCTGGAAAGCTGGCTGAGCGACAGCGCGGAAGCGCAGCAGCGTGGCCGCGTGCTGGCGGGGTACATGATCGCTACCTATGCCGGCATGATGCTGGGGCAGGTCGGCGTCGCGGCCGGGCCTGGCGGTGGAGCCGGGGCCGTCATCGTCGTCGCCATCGCGTTCGCCTGTTGCGTGATTCCGGTGGCGATGACGCGGATGCCGCCGCCGCCGGCGTTGCCGCAGGCAGGCATCACGTCTGGACAGATCGTGCGCCGGGTGCCGCGGCCACTGGCCACGGTCTTCGTATCGGGCATGCTCAACAGCAGCTTCTTCGGGCTTGCGGCGATCTATGCGGCGCAGCACCGCATGAGCCCGGGCTGGACGGCAGTCTACCTGGCATGCCCCGTGATAGCCGGGCTGCTGGCGCAGTTCCCGCTGGGACTGCTGTCCGACCGGCTGCCGCGGCCCGCGCTGGTCCGCGGCGCGGCGGTCCTGCTGGCGCTGGCCAGTGCTGTCCTCTGCATGCGAGACAGCATGCCCTTGGCGGCCCTGCTGGCGTTCGCCTGCTGCGCCGGCGCGCTGCAGTTCTGCCTGTATCCGCTGGGCGTGGCATGGGCGAACAGCGTGGTCGACCCGGCGATGCGCGTCGGCCTGGCCGGTGTGCTGTTGACGGCCTTCGCCATCGGCTCCTGCATCGGGCCGCTGGTTGCCGGCGCGTGGATGAGTGAAGGAGGCGCATCTGGCCTGTACGTCTTCTTCGCCGCGTGCGCTGTCGCGCTGGTCCTGGTTACCGGTGGGGAACGGCGTGGAACGACGCTCGGTCCCGCCATCGGCCATGCCGATTCATGACAAAAGCTGATGGCACGACGATTTTTCATGATTTGTCGTTGATGCAATGCGGTCCGAAGATGGCTACCAGCCATCGGCCTTCGCCGCGCTGAATTTCCGCACCAGACGGGAAGCGCGCGGCGACCTATAGTGAACAACAATGGAGACAATATGAAGCAGATCGCCTCAGGCCTTCCCGCAGCCGCCCGCGCGGCTACCCGCTCACCCGTGGATTTCAAACTCGAAGTGCTCGGACTGAAAGTGCACCGTGTCATCTTCCCGCTATCGATCCTGATCGTACTGGCGCTCGTGCTCGGCGCGCTGTTCGACCCGCCGGCCGCCGCCGCGGCGCTGGAAGGCCTCAGGACGGCAACCCTGAAACACCTGGACTGGCTGATCATGATCGGCGGGAACGTGATGGTGCTGTTCTGCGCCGTGCTGGCGGTCTCCCCTTATGGAAAGATCCGGCTGGGCGGCAAGGATGCCCGGCCCGAATTCCGCACGCTCTCCTGGTTCTGCATGATGTTCGCCGCGGGCATGGGCGTGGGGCTGCTGTACTGGGGCGTCGCGGAACCGGTCGCGCACTACACCGCATGGTTCGAGACGCCGTTCAACGTTGCCGCACGCACGCCCGGGGCGGCGCACGCGGCGATGGGCGCGACGATCTTCCACTGGGGCTTCCATCCGTGGGCCATCTACCTCACGGTGGCCATCGTGGTCGGCTACTTCTCGTACAACAAGGGCCTGCCGTTCTCGCTCAGCTCGGGCCTGCAACCGCTGCTCGGCAAGGCGCACAAGGGTCCCATCGGCCACGCCGTGGACATCTTCACCGTGGTGCTGACCGTCTTCGGCCTGGCGACGTCGATCGGCCTGGGCGCCATGCAGGCGACCGCCGGCATCACCCACGTGCTCGGCCTGCCGAACACGATCATGCACCAGATGCTGTTCATTGCCGTCGTCACGCTGCTGGCTGCCGTGTCGCTGTGGCGGGGCCTCGATTCCGGACTCAAGCTGCTCAGCAACGTCAACATGCTGCTGGCGCTGCTGCTGTTCGCGATCGTGGTGGCCGGCGTGGGCGTGATGGCGTTTTCGTCGGGCGTGCTGGGCACGACGATCGACTTCGGCCGGTACTTCCTCCCGTTGAGCAACTGGATCGGCCGGACCGACCAGGACTGGTACCACGGCTGGACCGTGTTCTACTGGGCATGGTGGTGCACGTGGGGCCCGCTGGTCGGCGTGTTCGTGGCGCGGGTGTCGAAAGGCCGCACACTGCGCCAGCTGGTCGGCGTGGTGCTGCTCGCGCCGACGGCCGTGGCCATTCTCTGGTTCACGGCGTTCGGTGGCGGCGCCATCGCCAGCGTGGCCTCGGGAACCGGCGCGCTGGCCAGTGGCACGATGAACGTCGACATGGCGATCTTCCATTTCCTCGAAACGCTGCCGATGTTCGGCGCCACATCGATGCTCGTCGTGGTGCTGCTGGTGATCTTCATGGTCACTTCCGTCAACTCGGGCGCCATGGTGGTCGACAGCCTGGCCGCCGGCGGCGACACGGACACGCCGGCCGCGCAGCGGGTGATCTGGCTGCTGATGATCGCATTCGTGACGGTGATCCTGTTCGTCATCGGCGACAACACCGCCCTCAAGGCCATCCAGGCCGGGGCGGTCGCCATGGGGCCGCCCTTCATCGCACTCATGCTGCTGCTCATCGCTGGCTTCGTCAAGGCCATCGCGAACGAGCCGCGCTGACCTTTTCGCGGACGTATTACCTCTGCGCGAGAGCTATCGGGACAATCGACGTTACGGAAAGGCCGGTGCCCTGGGCACCGGGAAGGAACATGATGATCAGCATTCAACTGCGGCACGCATGTGCCGTCGCCCTGCTGGGCCTCGCCGTGCTGGCGGGCGGGCATGCCCATGGGGGAGAGCCCGAATCGCCCCTCACGATCGGCGGCGCGATCCGCTTCAATTACGTGCACAAGGGCTGGCAGCCGGAAAAGCCGCGCGGCTTCGTCGGCCTCGATACCGCGCGCCTGGAGGTGAGGTATGACGACGGCACCCGTATCGCCTCGGCCCAGTACCGGTACAACCGCTTTCCGGCGGGACAGGGCGGCTACTGGCAGCATTTCCTGCATCATGGCTGGGTGGGCCTGCGCTTTGCCGACCGCAGCACCCTGCAGGCGGGCGTCACCAAGGTGCCGTTCGGCCTGCTGCCGTTCGCGTCGAACAACTTCTACGAGTCCATCGCCTTCTATGCCGGTTTCGAAGACAAGTACGACGCCGGTATCTCCTATGCCAGCGCCCCCGGCAGGCTCGAATGGCAGCTGGCCTTCTTCCCGCGCGATGGCGGTTCCTATGGCGGCGGCGACAACACGGCGCCGGCGTCGAACCGCTATTCTTACAACATCGTGCGCGACGATGACGAACATGGCTACGGCACGGGCCAGCGCGACAGCGAGCGCAACACGCTGGTCGCCCGCGCCGCATGGCATGCCGGTACCGCCATCAAGCAGGAGTTCGGCGCGTCGGTGCTGGGCGGCGACATCCGCAACGGCGCCGGCGAGAACACCCGGCGCCATGCCTTCGCCATCCACTACCGCGCGACGCCGGGGCCGGTGACCGTGATGCTGCAGGCAATGCGCTACCGGTACAAGACCCGCCACGCCCCCACCGAGACCTATGGCGGCCTGGATGCCAACAGCTTCGTGATGGTCGGCGGCTTCGGCTACCCGTATCCGGTGGCGACGAAAGGGGACATTTATATCGCCAACGTGAGTTATGACATCGCCGGCACCGTCGGGCCGTTCGGCGCCTTCAAGGTGTACAACGACTACAGCGCCCTGCACAAGCGCATCGGTGGCTACGGCCCTTCGCGGCAGAACGTGACCGGCTTGTCCTTCTCGGCGGGCAAATGGTTCTTCCAGGCGGATCTCATGCTCGGGAAGCACCACCCGTACCTGTCACCCGATTTCGGCGGACTGGCCTCGACCGCCGGGCAGCACGACAGGTATTCGCGGCGCATCAACCTGCAGGCGGGTTACTACTTCTGATCCGGCCCGATGCGCGTCCCGGAGTCAATCGGCGCGGCGGCCGGCAAGGGGCCGCGCCGGGTTGCCCGCGACCGTCACGCCGTCCGGCACATCGCGCGTCACGACGCTGCCCGCGCCGACCAGCGCATTGTCGCCGATCGTCACGCCGGGCATGATCAGCGCGCCGCCACCGATCCACACGTTCTTGCCGATGCGGATCGGGCGGCCGAATTCGAGCCCCTGTGCCCGCAATGCCGGGTCGCGCGGATGGTCGGCCGTGAGGATCTGCACGCCGGGGCCGATCTGCGTCATGTCGCCGATCTCGACGCCCACCACGTCGAGGATCACGCAGTTGAAGTTCATGAATACACCCGCGCCGAGCCTGATGTTGTAGCCATAGTCGCAATGGAATGGCGGGCGCACCACGCAGTTGTCGCCCACCTGGCCGAAACCTTCGCGCAGCAGCTCGCGGTAAGCTTCGGTCGGCATATCCTGGCCCGTGTTATAGCGGCGCATCCAGTCGCGCGCCGCGGCCTGGTCGGCCTGGATTTCGGCATCGCCGGCGTGATAGAACTCGCCGGCCAGCATTTTCTGTTTTTCCGTTTTCATGATCGATCTCGCAGTTTGTGTGGCTCGACAGTCTTTGGAGCCACCGGTTCGACTGAAGTGTACATCAACGTACAAGTTTACTTTGACGTTTGTAGACGATATTATCCACTCATGAACGATATTCCCTTTGCCAGGCGCGACGTCATCGTCCACCGGCTCGACCAGGGCTTGCCGGTTGTCGCAATCGACCTCGCTCTCGAATTCGGCGTGTCCGAAGCGGCCATCCGGCGCGATCTGCGGGCGCTGGCCGCCGAAGGGCGCTGCCGCCGCGTGTATGGCGGCGCCTTGCCTACCTCGCCGGCATCGGGGCCCATGGCGGTGCGCGTGGATGAATCGCGCGAGCGGAAGCAGGCGCTGGCGCGGGTGGGCGCGTCGCTGGTGCAACCCGGCCAGCTTGTGTTCCTCGACAGCGGCAGCACCAACCTGGCCGTGGTGTCGTTCCTGCCTGCCGGCAGCGGCGTCACCGTGGCCACGAATTCGATCGCGATCGCGGCGGAAGTGGCCGGACGCAAGGACCTGCAACTGCTCATGGTCGGCGGCTTCGTGGACCAGCACGTAGGCGGCTGCGTCGATGCGGGCGCGATTGCCATGGTGTCGTCGCTGAATGTCGATCACTGCTTCATCGGTGCCTGCGCCGTGTCTTCCGTGACCGGCGTGAGCGCGTTCAGCATGGCCGATGCGCTGTTCAAGAAGGCGCTCGCCGCGGCCGGCCACCACACGGTGATACTGGCGACGAGCGAAAAGCTGGAGTCGCGCGCGCCGTACCGGATCGGCGCCGTCGGCGATATCGACCACCTCGTCGTCGAACATGATGCGCCTGACGAACAGGTGCGGTTGCTGGCCCAGTGCGAGACGACCGTGCTGCGCGCCGCGGCGCCGCCCTGACCGACGTCGTTTTCCACCTCATTTTCCACACTGTTCAACCGTCATTCACACCATGCACCTGCCTTCCGCCGACAGCCCCGCCAGCCGCCTCGCGACACGCCTGTTGTTCCTCGTTGCCGGCTTCGGCTATTCATGCTGGGCGCCGCTCGTGCCCTTTACCAAGGCCAGTCTCGGGATCGACGAACACGTGCTTGGCCTGCTGTTTCTCTGCATCGGCACGGGTTCCATCGGCGCGATGGCGGTGACCGGGCCGCTCTCGGCGCGTTTCGGCAGCAAGCCGGTCATCGTCGGCAGCGGCTTCGGTTTCGCGGCATCGCTGGTGCTGCTGCCGCTGTCCGACACCACGTTCGCGCTTGGCCTCAACCTTGCCGCCTTCGGGGCGACGCTGGGCGCGCTGGACGTGGCGATGAACCTGCATGCCGTCGAGGTCGAACGTGCGGCCGGCAAGCCTCTCATGTCGGGTTTCCACGCCCTGTTCAGCATCGGCGGATTCTCCGGCGCGGCCTTCATGACCTTCCTGCTGTCGCAACAGTTCGAGCTCCTGCAAGGCACGTTGCTGTGCGCCGCATTGATGGTGGTGCTCATGGTCGTGGCGACGCCGCGGCTGCTGCGATCTGGCGAACGGCAGGAGGGACCGCTGTTCGTGCTGCCGCGCGGCCTGGTGCTCGTCATCGGCGCCCTGGCATGCATCACCTTCCTCGTCGAAGGCGCGCTGCTGGACTGGAGCGCGCTGCTCATCACCGACAATGGCCTGTTCCCCGTGGCGCAGGGCGGCCTTGGCTACATCTTCTTTTCGGTGGCGATGACCGCCGGCCGGCTGACCGGCGACGCCATCGCCGCCCGCATCGGCGATCACAAGACCATGCTGTATGGCGGCGGCATCGCGCTGGCCGGCTTCGTGGTGCTGCTCACCGCATCGACGGGTACCATCGCGCTGGCGGGCTTCGTGCTGATCGGCCTGGGGTGCTCCAATATCGTGCCCGTGCTGTTCCGGCGCGCCGCGGCGCAGAAGGCCATGCCGCCGGGGCTTGCCATCGCGGCCATCTCCACGACTGGCTACGCGGGCATCCTGGCCGGCCCGGCCGGCATCGGCTTCGTGGCCAAGGCCACCGGATTGCCGGCCGCCTTCTGGATGCTCGCCGGCCTGCTGGCCCTCGTGCCCTGTTTGGCAAACGTTGTCACGTCGGATCGGCATTGATGGCACGCCTCCCCGCTGAATACCCCAATTGAGACCTGCAACTCTGACTAGAGCGAATAAAGTTGGTCGGGGCGGAATAATGTTGGTCGGAGTGGGTCTCTGCCAGTCGCCAACCCAATGGTGGCAGTAGGCATGCTCATGTACAGTGGCCCTGCTTCTGGCCGGTTTCGGCCAGAAGCAGTCATTGCCTAGCACTTCTTCAGTCTAACGAGTGCCTATCCGAGAAACCCATGGTGGAGTAGCGGCTTGCCGTCCGGATAGGCAGTCGCAGCGTCCAAATTGTGCCCTGCGCAGACGTCGCCAATGCAAGCGCGCCACCAACCTTCGCAGCCCGTTCGTGCATACCGGGAATACCCCAATGGCCGGAGCGCCCGCCCTCATCGACGATTTCGCGCGGCATGCCGCGGCCGTCGTCCACGATGGCAATGCTCAGCTCGGCCGCCGCGTAGGACAGCGTGACGGTGACTGTGCGCGGCTGCGCATGGACGAAAGCGTTCCACACCGCCTCGCGCGCGATCGCCAGGGCCTCCTCGGCAATGGTTTGATCGAGCGGTATCGCTGCCCCTTCGGTGACCACGCTAAAGCGCACGCCATAGTCGCGTGCCAGCGGCTCACCATGGGTGGCGATGGCTTGCGCCAGTCCCCCCGCCGGCAGAGCCTCGCCACGCAGGCCGGCCACTCGATCGCGGCCCTCGGCCAGCACCCGATTGGCCTGGTCCAGCGCTGCCTCGAGCGGCTCGCGCTCGCCGTCGCGCAGCCTGTGCACGACGGCAGTCATCCTCAAGATTAGGCCCTGGATCGACTGTAGAAGCGTATCGTGAAGTTCGCGGGCAATGCGCTCACGCTCGGCATGGCGCTCGCTTAAACGGGCTGCCAAGCCGCGGGCCACGCGGCGCAGTCGCATACGGTGCAGCAGCCATAGCGCCACCGCAGCGCCGAGCGTACACAGCATGCGGAACCATAGCGTTTGCGTGAGGCTTGGTTCGATCCCGAACGACAGCGCGGCGCCTTCTTCATTCCACACGCCATCGTCGTTCGAAGCGATCACGCGGAAGCGGTAGCGTCCTGGTGCCAGGTTGGTGTAATGAGCCGCGCGGCGCCCATCAGCCTCTTGCCAGCCCTGGTCGACGCCTTCAAGCTGATAGCGAAAGCCCATGCGCTCGGCTGAACGGTAGCTCAGCGCCGTGAAGTTCACCTCCAGCGCACTTGTGTGCGGCGGCAATTGCATACCCTCCCGCACCGGCCAGGCTTTACCGCCGGTTTTCAGGGCGGTAACGTACACCGGCGGCACCAGCATATTGCGCGGCAGCCGCGCCGGGTCGAATGCGAACACGCTCGCCATCGTCGAGAACCATAGCGTTCCGTCATTGGCGCGAATCGCCGACGGCAGCGGCGTGATGGAGCTGGCGGTCCCGACCAGGCCATCGCGGTAATCGAGGCGCCCGAAGCGCACCCGGTGGGCCGGATCGGCGACCGCGCGCTGCAGCTCCGGCGGCGCGATGGCGGACAGGCCGGCGCCGCCATTCATCCACAGAGTGCCGTCGCGCGCGAATACGAGCCCGGTGATGCCAGTGAACGGTTCTCCGCCATGCCCCATGATCGACGCGAAGCGCTGGCCATCGAACCATGCGAGGCCGTTTTCGCCACCGATCCACGCCCCGCCCGCGACCGGCAGGATGGCCAGCACCGTGCCGGTGCGCAGTCCGTCGGCACGGCCGAATCTGCGCACATTGCCGCGCTCCAGGAGCGCAAGCTGGTCGTCCGTGGAGCCGAACCACATGCGCCCGCGTGGACCGGCGGTCATCGCTGTTACAGCGAAGCCGGCCAGCCCTGCCACGCCACCATGCGCGCTCCAGCGGCCATCGCGCAGCGTGTACAGGCCGCGGCGGCCCATGCTGGCCCACAGCGCGCCGCTGCTATCGGTGGCCAGCGAAAATATGGCGATCCGCTTCGAGTCGGCGAGTCCAGCCGGCAATGGCACCGCTTCGCGTTCTCCGCCGCGCACTCTCCACAGGCCGCCGATGCCACCGCTCCACAGCGTGCCATCGGCGCCGGCATGCAGCGCGGTTGTCAAGTCGAGGTTCGACGATGGCGGCGCAAATGGTGCCGGCGCCGCAGCCGGGCTGGCCAGCGCTGAGCGGTCGACCCACGCGCCCCCATCCAGGCGCGGCGCCAGTGGTCGGGCACCGGCTGTATAGCGCGGCAGATCAACGGCCTTCAGGCGCGCCGCCCGGAATCGGTCCAGGCCATTCTCGGTGCCGACCCAGATATTGTCCTCGCGATCCTGGAACACGGTAAAGCCATGCAGGCCGGAGAGCCCATGTTCGGCATCGGTGCGCTGCTGCGGCGCCTGGCGGGTTGCGGAATGACGCAACACGCCGCGGTAATCCGGCTGCCACAGGTTTCCGGCGCGGTCGAAGAGGAAGGCATTGAGGCGGTCGTCGATCTGCCACGTCTTCGGGTCGGTGCCCGGTGCGCCCGCCAGCAGGTGCAGGCCGGGGCGCATCAGGTCGGACGTCCAGATACTTCCGTCCGGGTGCTCCGCCAGTATGCCTGTGCCCGTGACATCAAGCTTGCGCTCGAAGCGGTTAGCACCCTTCGGCAGCGAAAATACGCCCTCACTGGTGCGCACCCAGAATATTCCGTCGCGACCGCGCAGCATCGCCTGGACGGCCCCGCCAGGTGCCGCCATCACCGCCGCCGGCTTGCGCCACACGCCATCGGCGCCCATTTCTCGCAGACCACCGCCGGACGTGCCCAGCCAGAGCCGGCCTGCGCCATCCTGCCCGAGACCGGAACTCGCACCTGCGGGAGTGCCATGTTCGCCGACCCGGAAGTGGCGCATGCGGCCATTGGCCACTAGGCTGACGCCACCGTACTTGTAGGCGAGCCAGAGCGTGCCGTCCGGCAGCACGCCCACGTCTGTAATGCTCGACGACAGCAGCTCCATGCCGATGTCTCGTGCCCTTTCGAAACGGGCTCCGTCGAAGCGAAACAGGCCTGCGGCACCGCCGATCCAAAGCCATCCGTCTGGCGTTTGTGCGATAGCCAGGATTCCAGTCGGCGCACCATCTCTGGCCGTCCAGCTGGTGTGCTGCATCGCGATAACAGGCTGTTTCGCTGCCGGCTCGGCCGGCGCCGCGATGGTTGTCGCCAGGTGACAGACGAGTGCTGCAGCGGCGAGGGACTTAACGAATACGCGAAGGGTTGGGAACATGTACGACCTGATCAGTAACGCGCGCAGTGTAACCGAAACGTCGCGCCAAGGTCTTGGCGCGGCAGCGGCCCACCACGACTTGCCATTACCTCGTCACGGGATTCCCTCGATCATCATATCGGCGCTGGCCAGCGCCTGGCCTGGCTGTCTTTCTTCTGGTGTGCCCGTGGGCATACGCATGAGGATTGCGTGACAGCTGAGAATCAACCCCTGAACTCCCTGCAGGAGATTGTCATGCAGGCTGCGGCCTCTGCGTTCGCGCTCTTCCACGCGTGCCTCAGTTTTCTCCGCAGACCGGTGGGCTAGCGCAGTATTTCGGAGGAGACCGTCAAGTTGAATATGCGCGCTGTTCTGTTCAAACTGGAGGCACGCGACCGAACGCATGTTGTGGCAATCGCTTTCCGGCGCGCCATGCATTCTTCCAAGACTTGACCAAACCCATAGCTCCAGAGAGTCCGAAGGGTCATTTCTTCAGGATCGTTACCCCATATCGGGTACCTCTTTGTGACATTTCTGAACTAGCAGGAACTCAGCCCAACTGGTGTTCCTTCGGCAGGGGTGGTGCCTCATTATGGGATTTTTTTAAGCCGAGATGCCATGCCATCTGAACGCCCCCTGATTAGCGTGACGCCTATCGACCAGATCATGGCTGCGGGAGTATTCGCCATCCTTGGACCGTCGCCGAATTTTGCGGTCGTGGCTAGCCGAAGCAGCCCGACGATACCTGCAAACGTCAGCGTTATCGTCGCCGACTACCTCGCATTCCCATTGCCGCCTGAGTGACAGGCACATCATTGACGCTCCGGGAATCGGACGTCTTCCAACTTCTGGGCAACGGTTACTGCAACAAAGTAATCGCGAGGGAACTCGATATTGGTGTAGGGAGTGAAAAACCATATCAAGGGGTGATGACAAAGCTCAACGCCAAAGCCCGTACTGAGGCCGTGGTCATAGCATGGCAGCGTGGATTGATTTCTGCAAATGTCGATTTTCTGCCCGGCTGATAGCCAATGAAACTTGGCCCACATGGTGACACGGCGTCGGCCTCTCTTATACATACGCCTGCTGAAAAACTCATAATCTACTCATCTCCGAATATGTCATCCATCTCCGAAATCCTTCAGTCGGGCACAGCACGGTCTATCGGCGAAGCGATAGCTGCGGGCAAAATCACCTCAACCGAAGCCACGAACTGGTACATGGCACGTATCGAACGTTTGAGCTGTGGCGAGGGCGGACTCAACTGTGTACGCAGCATTTCGCCTTTGGCTCTTGCTGCTGCCCAGCGTGCCGATGCCGAGCTCGCAGCGAACCTCTCGCGTGGCCCGCTTCACGGCGTACCCTACCTTATCAAGGATAACTTTTTTACCGCCGACGGCACCTATGCTTCCGCGGGATCAAAGGCACTTGAACACTTCATACCGCCGTACGAAGCAACCGTTGTACAACGGTTGCACGACGCCGGCGCCGTGCTTCTCGGGAAGACCCATCTCACCGAGTTTGCGGACTTCGTCTCCGATACGATGCCCGCCGAATTCAGCGGCGTAGGCGGCGTCGTTCGGCACCCCTTGGACTTGCAGTTCGGCCGGGGTCAAGGGTCCAGCGTGGGCTCCGCGGCAGCAGTCGCGGCAAGGCTTTGCGCCTTCGCTATCGGTTCCGAAACACAGAATTCGATCCAGGCCCCTGCAATTTCGAGCTCGATCGTTGGCTTCAAACCATCAGTGGGATCCGTGAGCCGGCATGGCATCATTCCCTTGGTGCCTAGCCAGGATTCACCTGGCCCTTTGACACTCAACGTCGATGATGCGGCTCTCATCTTCGAATTGCTGCAAGGCCCGGATATGAATGACACGGCGACCTTGGGTTCACATTTGACTGCGAGCCAAGGCGGTACGCTGCACGGTCTTCGCATTGGTGTGCCGCGCCGCTTCGTGGCCGACAAGATATTGAACGAGGATAGCGAACCTGCGTTCGAAGATGTCCTCCGCATGCTGGCGGCAGCAGGCGCCGTCATCGTCGATCCATGCGATTTTCCAAGCGCCGAGCAACTTGCCGAAGTGCGCTCATGCGTGTTCCGTACCGAGTTCAAAGCAAGCCTCGACGCTATGCTGCAGGCGCTGGTGCCATGCGGCATGTCATCAATGGCAGACATCATCGCCTGGAATCGTGAGCACCCAGAGGCAATACCTTACGGCCAGTCACTCCTTGAAGCGGCGAATGCTTCGACCGGCGTCCTATCGCCACAATACATCGATGACCGAAGACGCGATATCGCCTTGAGTCTGCACGCTGGCATTCGTTCAGCGCTGATTGCCGGGCGCGCGGACGTACTGTTGTCGCCCATGACGGCCGCAGCCAAGTGCAGCGGCAAAGCGGGCGCGCCAGTCGTAGCAATCCCGGTTGGAGCTGACAGGTCCGGCAATCCGTTCGGTGTAACCGTTATTGCGCAACCGGGTCACGATTTTTCATTACTCAGGGCAGCGCTGGAAATCGAGCGAGTGATTGGACAGCGTGTCGAACCCAACCTGGACTGACGTTTCGTTGATAGGTGTTACCCGTTGATGACGGGCCCGCCCGTCACCGACCAAAGCTGGAGGTCAGTTGGATACCGTAGCAACGATCATCAGGCCCCGATCAGGGGAGCCAATCGCTGCCATACGAGAGAAGCGTAGCAGGCAGAGCAAGGGTTATCCTCCAGATACCAATTATTGGCAGTCCCCTGCCATTCCTATTATTTATCTGAGACCTTGAAAGAGAGAAAAATGTCAGTTGAAAAAAAAGTCGAAAATCTCGGCGTTGCTTGGGAAAAGCTCTTTGGTTATGTGCAGGCCGTCCAGGTGAAGGACACGATCTATATCTCTGGACAGTTAAGCCATGATGGCGAAGGCCAGCTGATAGCGCCGGCGGAGGTCGACACCAACGGGAAGCCAGTCGATTTCTCGCAGATGGAAGCGCAATTGCGCCAGACCTATGTCAATGCGATAGCTTTGCTCGCCCGCTACGGCGCTACCCTTGAAGACGTCGTGGAAGAAACGCTCTATGTTCTCGATGTCGATGCCGCCTTCACTGCTGGTGGCAAAGTCAGGAAAGAAATGTATGGGGTCGAGCAGCCGCAGTGCGCGAGCAATCTGATTGGCGTTTCGCGCCTCGCGTTTCCTGCACAGCTGGTTGAAGTCACATTTCGGGCCGTCTTGTCGAATCGCACTTGAGCAATTCGCTGGCTGCTCGCGCGTCGCGGTGTGAACAGCGCGAGCGAGCTGGCTCCCCAAGTGGTCATCGTGCAGTGGCCGGGATTCTAACTGTCATGTGGCTGCAAGCAGTTCGGCCATGACAATGTCGAGCCAGCCCGGCTACTTTAAAGGACCCAATAAAGAGCTGCGTGCGCAATTCAGCATGCTCACTAACGTCCGCTCTGCGGTGAAAGCAGCCGTTACCGACCAACTTTATTGTCAGCGCCGCGCAGCTCTGCCGAATCGGACACGGCCCGACCAACTGTCGGAGCGGTGCCAGGTCCACACGAATCAAAGACTTACGGCTTCCGGTTCCGACTAACTTTATTCGTTCTAGTCAACACGTGTATGTCAATACCGGTCAAAGACACGCCAGCCAGTACCAGGAGCCGCTGATATCGCTGGGCGGAGCGTCATTTCCTGCATACCGTGTATCGCGTTCACGGCCGGCCTTGCAGGTAGTTGTCCTTGACCCGCACGTAGTGCTCGGCCGAATAGCGCAGCCAGGCGATTTCCTCGTCGGTCAGGGCGCGCACTTTCCTGACCGGCCGGCCTACATAGAGGAAACCACTCTGCAGCGTCTTGCCAGGCGGGACGAGGCTGCCGGCACCGATCATGGTCCGATCTTGAACGATCACGTCGTCCATCACGATACTGCCCATGCCGACCAGGCATTCGTTACCGATGCGGCAGCCATGCAGGATCACCGAGTGGCCCACGGTAACGTAATCGCCGATGTGCAGGGGCGAACCCTGCGGTTTCCCGGGGGGCCGGTGCGAGACATGGCCCATCGAGAAATCCTGGATGTTGGAACAACGTCCGATGACGATGTCGTTGACGTCGCCGCGTAGCACGGCATTGCACCACACCGAGCTGTCGGCACCGACGCGCACGTTACCGATCACCTGGGCCGTTTCGTGAATGTAGACGCGCTCGGCAAGTTGCGGAGCGACATCGAGATAAGTGGATAACGGCATATTGATGAGACGGTTTGTCTGGAATTGGACATTGTGCCAATTCCAGACGTGCAGTGCAAGCTGCTCGTCAGCCGGTCAGCCGGTCAGCCGGTCAGCCGGTCAGCCGGTCAGCCGGTCAGCTCGCTGCGCCCCTGGCGCCCACGCCCGCCGGCACCGTGCCGGTCGCTGCTTCCATCCCGATACCGCCGACCGCCGTATCCGCCATGGCCGAGCGCCGGTTGTCGATCAGCGACACGGTGACGGCGGCCAGCAGCGAGGGCAGGGCGATCGCCACGAAGTTGTACTGCAGCGGCAGTTCCATGCCCACGAGCAGGCCGATGACGATCGGCGCCGAGATCGCGCCGATGCGGGCGAAGCCCAGCATGAAGCCCACGCCGGTCGAGCGGATCGCCATCGGGTAGTACTGGCCGCAATACGCGCAGATGACGATCTGCGTGCCAATGGTGGTGGCGCCCGCCAGCGCGACGACGATGTACAGCGCTTCCGTCGGCAGCCTGAAGCCGAGCAGCGTGATCGCCACGGCGGCCAGCAGGTACATGCCAACCAGCACGCGCTTGATCGGCAGCCTGTCCGCCAGCGCGCCGCCGCCGATCGCGCCGGCGATGGCGCCGGCATTGAGGACGAGGACGAACGTGAGCGCGGAGCCGAGCCCGTAGCCGGCGCTGGCCATCAGCTTCGTCAGCCAGGAACTCAGCGCATACACCATGAACAGCGTCATGAAGCACGTGAGCCAGAACATCAGCGTGCTCATGCCGCGGCCCTGCGCGAACAGCGCGCTGAGCGGGGCACTGCCGCGGGCGCTGCCCGGTAGCTCCAGCTGGTCGCCGGCTTGCGGCACGTACGAGGGCTCCATGCGCGCCGCGATGGCCTGCAGCTCGGCGGTGCGGCCGCGCTTGGCCAGGAACGCCATCGATTCCGGCAGCGACGCCAGCAGGAACGGCAGCAGCAGCACGGGCGCGGCGGCCGCCAGGAAGACGGATTGCCAGCCATAGCTCTCGATCAGGCCCTTGCCCAGCAATGCGGCCAGCATGCCGCCCACTGAATAGCCGCTGAACATCAGCGTGACCATCGTGGCGCGGATGCGCTTCGGCGAGTATTCGGTCATGTGCGCGATCACGTTGGGCATCACGCCGCCGATGCCCAGGCCCGCCAGGAACCGGGCGATGCTGAACGTGACCGGGTCGCTTGCCAGGCCGGCGGCCGCCGTGAACACGCTGAAGAGCACCACGCACAGCGTGATCGCCCAGCGCCGGCCGATGCGATCGGCGATGGTCCCCAGCAGCACGTTCCCGAACATCATGCCGAACAGCGCCGAACTGACCATGAAGCCGGCACTGGTGGCATTCACCCCCATCTCCTTCATGATCGACGGCAGGGCGATGCCCGACACGGCCAGGTCGTAGCCGTCGCAGATGATGATGACGCTGCACCATAGCAGCACGCCCAGGTGGAATTTGTTGAACCGTGCATTGTCGGCCAGGCCGTTCAGATCGATATGTCGCATGCTTGTCCCGTTGATTGTCATGGCCGTGTGAGCCTTTGTCTGCATGGGTAACCCCGCCATGGCGTCGATGCCCGGATCCCGCGACGGGTGCTGTGATTGCACGCCAATCCTACCGAAGTGCGCCCGCCGCGACTATCCGTATCTGGCCGCATGTGCCGGTGTTTTTGGTCGTTTCTGGCAGGTGCCGGTGCGTTTCGGCCGTCCCTTCCTGCCGCGCATCGGAACGGATGATTTTTCGCCGGCCGGGTGCAGGAACCGGATAGTCCGGGCCGGTGTCGCTCGCTAGACTGCGTTCACATTGTGGAACCAGGAACGGAGATGACGATGACCGAAACCCCCAGCACCGCCAGCGGCACCCAGGCCGCGAATCGCGATGTGTTCTTTCCCCAGCCGGACGGCTCCCGCGTGCCCTACGCGGTCTTCAGCTCGCAGGAAGTGTATGACCGGGAGCAGGAGCGGATCTACCGCGGCCCGCACTGGAGCTTCGTGGCGCTGGCCTGCGAGATCCCGAACCTGAACGACTTCAAGAGCACGTTCGTCGGCGATACGCCGGTCGTGGTGACGCGCACCGCCAGCGGCTATGCCTGCTGGGTCAACCGCTGCGCCCACCGCGGCGCGATCGTCTGCCGTGAAAAGCACGGCAATGCGGCATCGCACACCTGCGTGTACCACCAGTGGAACTACAACTGCGAAGGCGACCTGCAGGGCGTGCCGTTCCGGCGCGGGCAGAAGCAGGGCGACATCATGCTGGTCGGCATGGCCAAGGCCTTCGATCCCGCGCAGCACGGCCTGCAGAAGCTGCGGGTCGCCGAGTACAAGGGCCTGCTGTTCGCCACCTTCAGCGACGATACGCCCGACATCGAGGACTACCTGGGACCGCAGATGCTGCCGTGGGTGGACCGCGTGTTCCACAAGCCGATCGTGTACCTGGGCTGTACGAGGCAATATTCGAAGTCGAACTGGAAGCTGTACTTCGAGAACGTCAAGGACCCGTACCACGCCAGCCTGCTGCACCTGTTCCACACCACGTTCAACATCTTCCGCGTGGGCATGAGCGCGCGGTCGATCCCCGATGCCGCCCACGGCCTGCACAGCCTGATCACGGTGACAAAGCCGAATGTGGACACCAATACCGCTTCGGCCTACACGGACCAGAAGATCCGCTCGATGCAGGACGGTTTCGCGCTGGAAGATCCCTATGTGCTGGGGCAGATCCCGGAATACGAGGAAAACTGCACGAACCAGATCCAGCCGATCTTTCCGCAGCTCGTGATCCAGCAGATCCACAACACGCTGGTGGCGCGCCAGCTGCTGCCGAAGGGGCCGTCGAACTTCGAGCTCGTATTCCACTTCTTCGGCTACGAGGACGACACGCCGGAGCTGCGCGAGCTGCGCCTGCTGCAGGCGAACCTGGTCGGGCCGGCCGGCTACATCTCGATGGAAGACACGGAAGCGACCGAGCTGGTACAGCGCGGCACGGTGCGCGACGGCGACAAGACATCGTTCATGGGCATGGGCCTCGACGCCCCGGACCAGACGAACAGCAACATCACGGAAAACCTGATCCGCCGGTTCTGGGCGGGCTACCAACAAGCGATGGGGTACTGAGATGACGGATCAACTGCGCTTGTGGCTGGAGGTGTGCCAGCTGCAGAACAACTATGTCCACGCGATCGACAGCGGCCGCCTGGAGGACTGGCCCCGCTACTTCACCGAAGATGGCCTCTACACGATCATCTCGAAGGAAAACGAGGACCGCGGCCTGCCGGCCCCGATCCTCCACTGCCGCAACCAGCGCATGATGCGCGACCGGATCATGGCGCTGCGGCACGCCAATATCTACGAGGCGCACAGCTACCGGCATGCGCTCGGCGGCATCGTCGTCGAATCGGCCACGGACGATGAAATCGTGACGGTATCGAGCTACATCGTGGTCAACACCGGCGCGGCAGGGGAGTCCGTCGTGTACCAGGCCGGCATCTATCGCGACCGCATCGTGAAGCAGGACGGCCGCTGGCTGTTCCGTGAAAAACGGGTCGTGTACGACACCTCGCGCGTCCAGACCCTGCTGGCCACCCCGATCTAGGAGAAGCACCATGAGTACCTGGCACGATGTCGGCACCCCCGACGATTTCAATGAAGACGAACCGCGCGCCGTGATGGCGGCGGGCGAACCGGTCGCCGTCTTCCGGCTCGGCGACGAGCTGTTCGCACTGCACGACCTGTGCACCCACGAGCGGGTGCCGCTGTCCGAAGGCTTCATCGAGGACGGTTGTGTCGAATGCCCGCTGCACCAGGGCCTGTTCGACATCCGCACCGGCGCGCCGCGCAAGGCGCCGTGCACGGTACCCGTGCGCACGTATCCGATCCGGATCGTCGCCGGGCGCGTCGAAGTCGACGTGGCCGGCGCCGAGGCGCTGGCCTGAAGGAGCGGCGATGACCGGCACCATGGAAACCATCGTTGTCATCGGCGGCGGCCAGGCGGGCGCCTGGGCCGCGCGGACATTGCGTGACAAGGGCCACGCCGGCCGGATCGTGCTGGTGGGCGCCGAGCCGCACCTGCCGTACGAACGCCCGCCGCTGTCGAAGGCGATCCTGCTGGGCGAGGCCCTGCCCGAGTCGGCGCGGCTGCTGTCGATGCAGGACATCGACAAACTGCGCATCGAATGGATCGGCGGCGTGGCGGCACGGCGCATCGACCGCGAACGCCGTATCGTCGAACTCGACAACGCTGCCCAGGTCCCCTACGACAAGCTCATACTCTGCACCGGCGGCGTTGCCCGGCCGCTTCCCCAGGACGGCGCGGGCCATGTCCACCTGCTGCGCACGCTGGACGATGCCGCCCGGCTGGGCGCGTCGCTGCGGCCGGGCTTGCGGATGGCGGTGATCGGTGGCGGCTGGATCGGTCTGGAAGTGGCGGCCAGCGCGGTGAAGAAGGGCGCCAGTGTCACGCTCGTGGAGGCGGCCACACGGCTGTGCGAACGCAGCGTGACGCCCGGGATGTCGGCGATCCTGCATGGCCTGCACGTGCGGCAGGGTGTCGATGTGCGCCTGGACGCATCGCTGGAACGGCTGCACTGGGCCGGGGACGGTTCCGCCCTGCTGCACCTCGGTGACGGCACGGCGATCGAAGCCGACGTGGTCGTCGCCGGCATCGGCCTGGTGCCGAACGATGGCCTGGCGCGTGCCGCGGGCCTCGCGTGCGATGGCGGCGTAATCGTCGATGCGGCGTGCCGCACGAGCGACCCGCGCATCTTCGCCGCCGGCGACCTGGCCGTGGCGCCCAACAGCTGGTATGGGCGTTCGCTGCGGCTCGAATCGTGGCAGAACGCGCAGGAGCAGGGCATCGCCGCGGCCGAATCGGCACTCGGGCTGCCGGTGCGATACGATCCGCTGCCGTGGTTCTGGTCCCACCAGTTCGACTGGCACATCCAGCTTGTCGGCGTGCCGGCCGGGCATGACAGCGTGGTGGTGCGGGGCGATCCCGCCGGCGGCAACGGGCTGCTGTTCCACCTGCGCGACAGCCGCCTGGTCGCCGCGGTGGGCATCAACGCCGCCCGCGATCTGCGCTTCGCGCAGCGCCTGATCCAGCGCGGCACACCCGTCACCGCCGAGGCGCTGGGCGATCCCTCCGTGCCGATGTCCAGGATGTGATCATGGCCGGCCCGCCGCGGCCGGTCAGTTGCGCCGGCAGGCGCGCTGCGTCTGCCGCGGCAGTTCCTTGAAGCGCGCTTCGTAATAGGCGGAGAAGCGGCCCAGATGCCCGAAACCGAAGTTCATCGCCGTCTCGGTCACGGATGCGTGCGGATCGACGAGCAGCCGGCTGTGCACGGCGTCGAGCCGCTTGTTGCGCACCACCTCCATCGGCGTCATGCCGAAATGCCGCTGGCACAGCGCGTTGACGGTGCGGATGCCCAGGCCCGTGGCCAATGTCAGGTCCTGCAGCGAGATCGGGCCGCCCAGGTGCCGGTCGATATAGCTGGCGATCGCATCGATGGCGCCCGCACCTGCAGCTGCGTGGGCGTCCAAGGCGTGCCCTGGTGCGATGCCAGGCGCCGGCGCGGTTTCCTGCGCCGGCTTGTGCAGCACGATGAACGCGGCGATCGTCTGCTCGAGGTGGGACGTCCATTGCCGCTGGGGCGACACCTGGTCGGCGCTGGCCAGCGTGGTCTGCACCAGCAGCTTCCATTGCTCGTCGAGCACCTGCGGCAGCAGGAAGCCCGGTTCCGCTGCCACCGCGCCGATGCCGGCACGGGTTGCCGCGCTGTCGAGCAGGCGGCGCGGCACCTTGACGATCATCTGGCGATTGCGCGGACTCCACCGCAGCTGCAGGTTCTTCCTGGGCGCGAGCACGGCGCTGCGTCCTTCCCGTATCCACAGCTTGCGGCCGTCGCAATCGATCTCCATGCCGCCGTGCAGCGACGTATGGACCAGCACGAAATCGTCGAAGGGATGGGCGCGTACTTCGACCTCGGGGCCGTAGCGCAGCATGTACACGCTGATGTCGTCGAGCACCGACTTGTGCATCGCCGCGTCCGGCGTGCCGGGGCGCCAGTGCAGCGTGTGTTCGGCGAATTCGCTCGCTACCAGGTCGTGGGCCTCGGCCCTGGTATCCGAGCGGAACAGGGGTTTGCTGTAAAGCGCCGCCAGCGCCTTGTCGTGGAACGCCATCTTGTCTCCTGGCTTGCTAAGCTGGGTGAAGTTATGTCACGAAAAATAAGGCATGCTCAGCAAATAGCATGCCCATTCCATCGAAGCGTTGTTTTATTGTTTATTCAGTATAACCCGTTGTGAAGGCGGAACCGCCGGCCGGCGACCATGACGATCATGGTGCGCCGACGGCTGTTCACGGTGCGTCGTCCCGTGGCGATGGGGCGGTTTCGTTGCGGCGATCGAGGAACTTGCGCAGCGCGGCCGTGAAGGCGACGTCGGCTTCGATGTTCGAGATGTGCGACGCGGGCAGCGTGGCGAGCACGGCGCCCGGTATGTGCTCGCGCAGCCATGCGCCGTCGGCGACCGTGGTCACGGGGTCGTGCTCGCCGGCGATGACGAGCGTCGGCACGCGGATATCGGCGGCCTGCGCGCGCAGGTCCGCCACGGCCAGCGCCTCGCAGCACGCGGCATAGCCTCGCGGGTCCTGTGCGCGCAGGGTGGCCGTGAGGCGGGCCACCGTGGCGGGCTCCCGTGCAGCGAAGCCTGGCGTGAACCAGCGTGCCGCGGCGCCATCCGCGACGCCCGCCAGGCCTTCCCCGCGCACGAGGCTTGCGCGTGCCAGCCAGCCGTCCGGGGTGCCGATGCGGGCCGCCGTATTGGCCAGCACGAGGTGCGTCAGGCGCCCGCCCGCATGGATGCCGAGCCACTGGCCGACCATGCCGCCCATCGAGATGCCGCAGAACGCGGCACGTTCGATGTCCAGGTGGTCGAGCAGCGCCAGCACGTCGCGGCCGAGGCGGGCGATGTCCGGCGCGCCATCGCCGGCCGTGGACGATCCGTGACCGCGCGTGTCATGGCGCACCACGAAATGATCCGGGGCCAGCGCGGCGGCCTGCGCATCCCACATCGACAGGTCCGTCCCCAGCGAATTACACAGTACCACGCAGGGATTGGCGGGGTTGCCGTCGACGCGGTAATGCAGCCGGGCGCCATCCAGGTCCAGGAAAGGCATGCGGGCCTCTCAGGCCGCGGCGCGCGGGCGTTCGACTTCGCTGGCCGGCGCCGCCGCGCTCTCGCGCTTCATGTGGAAATCGAAGTCGATCGAGGCGAACGGCCTGTCGAGCCGCTGTGCGTCGATGCGGGCCGGATCGGCGACGCGCGTGATCGGCGGCACCAGGCCTTCGCGCGTCGCGAACGCGAAATCGTCCCACAGGTAATCGTCGCCCTCGATGTTGATCTGCGTGGTCAGCTTGCGGTGGCCGGGGGCGCTGACGAAGAAGTGGATGTGCGCGGGGCGCTGGCCGTGGCGGCCCAGCAGGTCGAGCAGCTGCTGCGTGGTGCCGTCCGGCGGGCAGCCGTAACCGACCGGGATAATGGACTGGAAGCGGTAGCGGCCCTGGTCGTCGGCGACGATCGTGCGGCGCAGGTTGAAGTCGGACTGCGTGCGGTCGAAGAACGAGTAATTGCCCAGCAGGTTCGCATGCCAGACTTCCACCTTCGCGCCGGGCATCGGCTTGCCGTCGTCGTCGTACACGGTGCCCTGCATGACGAGCGGTTCGGCGCGGTCGCTCTCGGTGCCGTCGTCGAGGCGCGCAAAGCCCACGGTTTCCGGCGCGCCCGCCACGTACAGCGGCCCCTCGATGGTGCGCGGCGTACCGCCTTCCAGGCCCGCCTTCGCTTCCGCTTCCTCGGCGCGCAGGTCGAGGAAGTGCTCGAGGCCCAGGCCCGCGGCCAGCAGGCCCAGTTCGTTCGCCGCACCGGCGGCGGACAGGTACGAGACGCCACTCCAGAATTCGCTCGGCGTGACGTCGAGGTCTTCGATGGCCTTGCACAGGTCGCCCAGCAGGCGCACCACCACCTGCTGCACGCGCGGGTCGGCGGGGCGGTCGGCGGCTTGCACCACCCACTGGTTGACGAGGGTTTCGATTGCTGCGTGGTTCATGGTTGTCTCCTTTGATCTTGCGCTTTTGTGGATGGCTTACGAATCGTTGTCGCGGATCGACGAAGGATGCCGGCACAGCGGCATCACGTCGATCTGCATGTAGGGGAACAGCGGCAGCGACGTGAGCAGCGTGTGCAGTTCGTCCACGCTGTCGACATCGAACACGCTGATATTGGCGTACTGGCCCGCGATGCGCCACAGGTGGCGCCACTTGCCCTGGTCCTGCAGGCGCTGCGCCAGCGCCTTTTCGTCGGCCTTCAGTTGCATGGCCTGGTCGGCCGGCATCGCGGCCGGCAGGTTCACGTTCATGCGTACATGGAAAAGCATGTCTCTCTCCTTGTCGTCAGTGGCGGCGCAGCGACTGCAGCCGGTCGGTATCGATTTCCACGCCCAGGCCTGGACCCGTGGGCACCTGCAGCTGGAAATCGCGGTAGACGAGCGGTTCGCGCAGCACTTCCTGCGTCAGCAGCAGGGGGCCGAACAGTTCGGTGCCCCATGCCAGTTCCGGGAACGTGGCGCACACGTGCGCGGTGGCGGCGGTGCCGATGCCGCCTTCGAGCATCGTGCCGCCATACAGGCCGATGCCGGCCAGCCGGGCCACCGTGGCCACTTCCAGTGCGGGCAGCAGGCCGCCGGATTGCGTGATCTTGACGGCGAACACGCCGGCGGTATCGCCACGGGCCAGCGCCATCGCATCGTGCGGACCGTGCAGCGCTTCGTCGGCCATGATCGCCACGTCGAAGCGCTTGGTCAGCCGCGCCATCGCGGCGTTGTCATGCGCCTTGACCGGTTGCTCGACGAGGTCGACGCCGCCCGCTTCCAGCGCCGCGATCGCGCGCACCGCGTCCGTTTCGTTCCATGCCTGGTTGACGTCCACCCGAACGCTGGCCCGGTCGCCGAGGGCGCGCTTGATCGCCAGCACATGGGCCACGTCCGCCATCGGCTCGCGCAGGCCGATCTTCAGCTTGAAGATGTTGTGGCGGCGCAGTTCGAGCATGTGCTCGGCCTCGTCGATATCCTTTGCGGTGTCGCCGCTGGCCAATGTCCACGCAACAGGAAGAGCGTCGCGCACGCGTCCCCCCAGCAGGTCGGACAGCGGCACGCCCAGGCGGCGCGCCTGCGCATCCAGCAGCGCGGTTTCGATGGCGCACTTGGCGAAGCGGTTGCCCTGGATGGCCTTGCGCAGCTTCGCCATCGCCTTCGCGACGCCGCCGGCGTCCATGCCCACGAGCAGGGGAGCCATGTACGTGTCGATATTGGTCTTGATGCTTTCCGGGCTTTCCTCGCCGTAGCTCAGGCCCCCGATGGTGGTGGCTTCGCCCCAGCCCGTGATGCCGTCGCCGCAGCGAATGCGCACGAGCACCAGCGTCTGCGTGTTCATCGTGGCGACGGAGAGCTTGTGCGGCCGGATGGTCGGCACGTCGGCCAGGATCGTCTCGATCGATTCAATCATATGTATTCCGTATCTTGAGCAGGGTTGGACATACGATATTCCCCGCGAGTCATCCAGTCCAACACCGAATTGGTATCATCAAGATACTTTGGAGGTATCGAATGGAACTAAGGCACCTGCGTTACTTCGTCGCGCTGGCCGAGGAGCGCAACTACCGGCGCGCGGCCGAGCGCCTGCACATCGCCCAGCCGCCGCTGAGCCGCCAGATCCAGCAGCTCGAGGAAATGCTGGAGGTGGCGCTCGTTGAAAAAGGGTCGCGCCCGCTCCGGCTGACCGAGGCCGGCGCGTTCTTCCTCGTGCACGCCAGGCAGGTGCTCGACCAGGTGCGCGACCTGCACACGATGACGCAACGCGTGGGCAAGCTGGAACGCAGGCTGTCGGTGGGCTTCGTTGCCTCCACCCTGTATGGCGAGCTGCCCGACATCATGCGGCGCTACCGTGAGCTGTATCCGCAGGTGGAGGTGACATTGCACGAGATGACGACGGTGGAGCAGCTGGCGGCGCTGAAGGAAGGGCGCATCGACGTGGGCTTCGGCCGGCTCAAGAGCGAGGATCCCAGCATCCGCCGCATCGTGCTGCGCGAGGAGCCGCTGGTGGTGGCGCTGCCGCCGGATCATCGCTTTTCCAGCCGCGAAGAACGCCTGCGCCTCACGGAACTGGCGCACGACACGCTGCTCGTCTATCCGAAGGCCCCGCGGCCCAGTTTCGCCGACCAGGTGCTGGCCATCTTCGCGCAGGCGAACGTGACGCCGGCCATGGTCACCGAAGTGCGCGAACTGCAGATCGCGATGGGTCTCGTGGCGGCCGGGCAGGGCATCGCGATCGTCCCCGAGAGCGTGCAGGCGATGCACCACCGCAATGTCGTGTACCGCCGCCTCGCGGACCAGCATGTGCTGTCGCCGATCCTGTTCAGCGTGCGCAACGGCGACCGTTCGCCCGAGCTGGAAAACCTGCTGGCGGCCACGTATGCCATCTATGATGAGCTGGGCATTGCCTATGCGGCGGAGAGCCTGGCGGAGTGACGTGGATCGCCGCTGCATTGCATGTTCGGTGATTTCATATCCGGTAATGTCGTATTCCGGTAAAAAACCCGGGCTATCATCGGCGGACCGCTTGGCGTCCGGGCGCCGCGCGTCGTCCATGTCGTTGCAACAGGATTTCGTTGCATGCCGCCCGCGAGTAATGATAACGTTAACGCTCCCGCTTCGATCCCCGTCGCGGGAGCGCCGGGTGGCTCCCACCCACCGTCACGGAGGATGCATGACCCGACTTTCCCGCCGCCGCTTCCTGGGCACCACGGCCGCCGCCGGCGTGCTCGGCGCCATGCCGCCACTGCTGCGCGAAGCGCTGGCCGTGCCGGCGCGCCGCGGCACCGGCACGCTCGACGACGTGCGCCACGTCGTCATCCTGATGCAGGAAAACCGCTCGTTCGACCATTATTTCGGCACGCTGGCCGGCGTGCGCGGCTTCGGCGACCGCATGACGATCCCCGTGCGCAATGGTCGCAGCGTCTGGCAGCAGCACAATGGCCGGCGCATCGTCATGCCGTACCGGCTCGATGCGGGCACCGGCAATGCCCAGCCGGCGCTGGACCTGCCGCACACCTGGCCCGATGCGCAGGCGGCGTGGAGCGATGGCCGCATCGATGCGTGGCCGCGCGCAAAGACCGATGCTTCGATGGCGTACTACGCCCGCGCCGACCTGCCGATCCAGTTCGCGCTGGCCGACGCGTTTACGCTGTGCGATGCCTACCACTGCTCGCTGCAGGGTGGCACGAATCCGAACCGGCTGTTCCTGATGACTGGCACCAACGACCCCTCGGGCCGGCACGGTGGCCCGGCGATCGACAACCGCATGGAAGGCTTCGGGCCGCCCGGGCAGGGTTTTACGTGGACCACGTACCCCGAGCGGCTGGAAAAGGCCGGCGTCAGCTGGAAGGTCTATACGGACATGGCGGACAACTACGACTGCAACATGCTGACGACGTTCCGCAGTTTCCGGGAAGCCCACGCCGCGCGACCGAACCCGCTGGCGGACAAGGGCGTCAGCAGCACCCTGGGCAATGCCACGCTGGACGGCCTGCGAGAGGATGTGGTGAACGGCCGCCTGCCGCAGGTGAGTTGGGTGATTGCCCCGCGCCTGTATTCGGAGCATCCGGGGCCGTCGACGCCGGTGCAGGGTGGCGCCTACACGCTGCAGGTGCTCGAGGCGCTGCTGGCCGATCCCGAGGTGTGGAGCGGCACCGTGTTCCTGCAGATGTACGACGAGAACGATGCCTTCTTCGATCACGTGCCGCCGCCGGCGCCGCCCGCGCTGCTGGGCGACGGCAGCCGGTCGGGCAGGTCCACCGTCGACTTCGCGGACGAATGCCATCGCGACGGCCTGCTGTATGGCCTGGGGCCGCGCGTGCCGATGGTCGTCATGTCGCCGTGGAGCAAGGGCGGCTGGGTGAATTCGCAGGTGTTCGACCACACGTCCGTGCTGCGCTTCCTCGAGCGCCGCTTCGGCGTCGTGGAACCGAACATCAGCGCCTGGCGCCGGGCCGTCTGCGGCGACCTCTCGAGCTGCTTCGACTTTGCCTCGCCGGATGCCGCCACGCCGCGCCTGCCCGCCTATGGCATGGCGCAGGCCGACGCCGAGCGGGCGCGCCAGCGTGCCACGCCCGCCATCGACGTGCCGGCCGAACGGGCGCAGTCCGCGCCCCGGCAGGAGGCGGGCACGCGGCCGTCGCGCGCGCTGCCATACAAACTCGAAGCGCGGCTGGAAGTCCCGACCGGGCCGGGCGGCGATGGCGTGGCGCTCACCTTCGTCAACAGCGGCACGGCCGGCGCGGTGTTTCACGTTTACGACCGGCTGCGCCTGGGCCGCGTGCCGCGCCGCTACACGGTGGAAGCGGGCAGGGAGCTCGTCGACCGCTTGACAGCACCGGCCGGGGAACGCGCCGTGGTGCCCGGTGCGTATGACCTGTGGATCCTCGGCCCGAACGGTTTCCATCGCGGCCTGCGCGGCAGCGGCAGGCCGGGCATCGCGGTGCGTGCCGTCACTGAAGGAAACCGCCTCGTGCTCGAGTTGCACGGCGGCGAGGGCGTGCGCGAGGGTGTGCACGAGGATGTGCACGATGCAGCGGTGACGCTGCTGGCCTATGGCGACCCGGCGCCGCGCCTGCTGCGCGTGGCCGCGGGCGGCACCGAACGCATCGCGCTGCCCGGGCCCTGGTATGACGCCCAGGTGGAATGCGACGGCGCCGTGTGGCGTTTCGCGGGCCGCATCGAGACCGGTTTCGACGGCACCAGCGACCCGGCGCCGGCGTGACATGACATTCATGACGGAATAACTTCCGATGCAAAAATAGCTTCCTATGCCGGATCGAAAATGGTAACGTTAACGTTATCAACCCTGGACATGATGCAGACCATGAAAAATCTTCCCGTAACCCTGATCACGATCGCCGAGAAAGCGGGCGTCTCGGTCATGACCGTGTCGCGCGCGCTGAACGACGAAGGGTCGGTTGCCGCCAAGACCCGCGCGAAGGTGCGGGCGATCGCGGCGGAACTGGGCTATTCGCCCAACCTGTCGGCCAAGATGATGAAGGGCAGCCGCACCAACGTGATCGGCATCCTCGTCAACGACCTGCAGTCGGCCGTGATCAACGAGATCATCGGTGCCGTCAGCGTCGCCGTGCGCAAGCTCGAGATGGACCTGGTGATCTACAACTCGATCAGCGACACGGACAACGCGCCCAGCCGCGGCCTGGGCCACATGCTGCAGGGCCTGTGCGACGGCCTGCTGCTGATCCTGCCCCGCATCAGCGACACGCACCTGCGCCAGCTCGAGCAGCGCGGACTGCCCGTGGTGCTGGTCAATTACTGGCGACCAACCGACTTGCCCGTCGTCCGCGGCGGCAACAGCGATGCCGCCGCCGCGGCCACGCGCCACCTGCTGCAGCTGGGGCACCGCCGGATCGGTTTCATCACCGGTTCGGCGTTCACCGGCCAGAGCCAGGAGCGCCAGCACGGCTACGAATCCGCACTGCGGAGCGCCGGCATCGACGTGGACCCGAAACTGGTCGCGGCAGGCGACTTCGGGCGGCGTTCCGGCTATGAGGCCGCATCCGCGCTGCTGACGGCGGAGAACGCGCCGACGGCGATCTTCGCGGCCAACGACGAGATGGCGTTCGGCGCCATCGACGCCGTGCGCGCCTGCGGCCTGCGGATGCCGCAGGACGTTTCCGTGATCGGCTTCGACGACATTCCCGCCGCGGCCCAGGTGCATCCGGCGCTGACGACGGTGCGCCAGCCGCTGGCCGCCATCAGCGACGCGGCCGTGCGCGAACTGCTGCTGCGTATCGCTGGCAGCGGCGGCGAACAGCAGCGTGTCGAGTTCCCGTCCGAGCTGGTGCTGCGCGATTCCACCGCCAGGGCGCCGGTCCGCGCCGATGCCGCGCCGGACCGTGCCACCGCGCCACGGCGCTCCGGCGGCGGCGCCGCGAAACCAGCGGTCCCGAAACCAGCGACCACGAAAGCAGCGACCGCGAAACCAGCGACCACGAAACCAGCGACCACGAAACCAGCGACCACGAAACCAGCGACCGCGAAGCCGGCAGCCGCCGCGCGCGCCACGCGCAAGCGCCCGGCCGGAAAGGCCTGAGCATGACGGCCCCAGCCATTCCTGCCGTCCGTCCGCCGGTCCCGTACCTGCGCCGCCTCGGCCGCGACCTGGCGCGCAACCGCGTCGCCTACCTGATGCTGCTGCCGGTCGTGGCGTACTTCGCCGTGTTCCATTACGTGCCGATGTACGGCACGCTGATCGCATTCAAGGATTTCAACCCGGCCGCCGGCATTGCCGGCAGCGAGTGGGTCGGGCTGGAGTGGTTCAGCCAGTTCTTCAATGGCCTGTTCGTGGAACGCCTGATCGTCAACACGCTGCTGCTGAACATCTACGACGTGCTGTTCGGCTTTCCCGCCCCGATCATCCTGGCGCTGCTGCTGAACGAGCTGACGAGCGAGCGGTTCCGCCGCCTCGTGCAGACCATCACGTACCTGCCGCACTTCATTTCCGTCGTCGTCGTCGCGGGCATGCTGCTCGACTTCGCCGCGCGCGACGGCATCCTCACGCAGATGGCCGTGGCGCTGGGCGGCACGCCCGATCCGCTGATCAACGACCCGTCATGGTTCCGCACGCTGTTCGTCGGTTCCGAGATCTGGCAGAGCGTGGGGTGGGGCTCGATCATCTATCTGGCCACGCTGTCGGCCATCAATCCCTCGCTGTACGAGGCGGCCCGCATCGACGGCGCGAACCGCTGGCAGCGCATGGTCCACGTCACGCTGCCCGGCCTGCTGCCCATCGTCAGCACGCTGCTGGTGCTGCGGCTCGGCCAGCTGATGACCGTGGGCTTCGAGAAGGTGATCCTGCTGTACAACCCGGGCACGTATGAAACGGCGGACGTGATCTCCACCTACGTGTACCGGCACGGCATCCTCGATGCGAACTACAGCTATGCGGCCGCCGTCGGCCTGTGCAATTCCGCGGTGGCACTGCTGCTGCTCGCGGCCGCCAACCGCCTCAGCCGCAAGCTGACCGGCAACAGCATCTGGTAGGAGACGCCATGCAAACCCCCACGATCTCCGACATGGCCGCGCTGCCGGCGCCACGCCTGGGCCTGCGCGCCTGGCGCCCGCGCCAGGGCTGGGCCGGCGCAGCGTTCGACACGGCCAACGTCACCGTGCTGTCGCTGCTGTGCTTCATCACCTTCTACCCGTTCTGGTATGTGCTGATCGCCTCGCTCAGCGACCCGCTGGCACTGGCGGCGCACCAGGGCCTGATGCTGCTGCCGCAAGGCCTGTCGTTCGAGGCGTTCGAACGCGTGTGGCAAAACCCGATGGTGCGCAGCGGTTTTTTCAATACGCTCGTCATCGTGGTGGGCGGCACGGCGCTGAACCTCGTGCTCACCTGCTGCGGCGCGTATGCGCTGTCGCGGCGCCGCCTGATGCTGGAAAAGCCCGTGATGCTGATGATCATCTTCACGATGTTCTTCACCGGCGGCCTGGTGCCGAACTACCTGCTGGTGCGCGACCTGGGGCTGCTGGACAGCCGCTGGGCCGTGATCCTGCCGTTCGCCGTCAGCGCCTGGAACCTCATCATCCTGCGCTCGGCGTTCAACGCGGTACCGAAGGACTACGAGGAGGCGGCCCGCATCGACGGTGCCGGCGATGTCACCATCCTCACCCAGGTCTACGTGCCGCTGTGCATGCCCACGCTGGCCGTGGTGGCCATGTTCTACGCGGTGGCGCACTGGAACGGCTACTTCTATTCGATGATCTACCTGTCCGACCGCGAGCTGTTCCCGCTGCAGCTGGTGCTGCGCGAGATCCTCGTGTCCAGCAGCACGGACTCGATGATGACGGGCGAAGCAGCGGGCCGCGAGGCGCTCAGTACCACGATCAAGTACGCCACCGTGATCGTGGCCACGCTGCCGGTGCTGGCCGTCTACCCGTTCCTGCAGCGCTTCTTCGCCAAGGGCGTGCTGGTGGGAGGAATCAAGGAATGAAGGCGATTTTTCCGGACCTGAGAATGTTAACGTTATCTAATGCGTTGTCCCTGGCATTGCTGGCGATGCCGTTCGCGGCGATGGCCGCACCCGATGCGCCGGCCCTGCCGATCGTGCAGGCGCCGCTGACGCTGACGTGGTTCGTCAACTTCAACGCCAAGGCGGCCGTGTCGATGAACAGCTATGCCGAGCAGACGGCCTACCAGGTGCTGGCCGAGCGCACCGGTATCCGCGTGCGCTTCGAACACCCGCCGCTCGGCGCGGAAAAGGAACGCTTCAACCTGCTGGCCGTCTCCGGCAAGTACCCGGACGTCATCGAGGCGGACTGGTTCGGCTATCCGGGCGGTTCCGAGAAGGCCTTGCGCGACGGCGTCATCATCCCGCTCAATGACCTGATCCGGCGCCATGCGCCGAACTTCCAGGCGCTGCTGGATGCAAATCCCGAAGTGTTCCGCCAGGTGTCGACGGCCGACGGCCGCATCTACGCCTTCCCGATGCTGCGGCTGGACCCGGAAGTGCGCAATGTCTGGGGGCCGCAGATCCGCGCCGACTGGCTGGCGAAGCTGGGCCTGGCCGCGCCGGAAAGCATCGACGACTGGTACCGGGTGCTGAAGGCCTTCCGCACGCGCGACCCCAACGGCAACGGCAAGCCTGACGAAATCCCGTTCTCCGTGCTGACGATCAACGGCGACCGCGCCGTGCCGGGGCTGCCGGCGCCCATGTGGGTCTTTCTCGGCGGCTTCGGGCTTGCCCCGGAATTCTTCCGCAAGGATGGCCGGGTGCGCTACAGTCCCGCCGAACCGGCCTACCGCGAATTCCTCACCACGATGCGCCGCTGGTATGCGGAAGGGCTGATCGATCCGGATTACGTGTCGCAGACCGAGCGCCAGTTCGATGCGCGCATGACCAACAACCTGGTGGGCGCATATGCGGGGTTCAATGGCGGCGGGCTGGCCCGCTTCACCAGCATGAACCGGCAGCGCTTCCCGGGTTTTCGCCTCGTGGCCGTGCCGTATCCCAGCGGCCCGGGGAGCGGCGGCCGGCATTTCCTGACGTGGCCCGAGGCGGGGCAGCTCTATTCCGGCCTGGGCGCCGCCGTCAGCAGCCAGAACCGGCACGTGGTGGAAACCGTCCGCTACCTCGACTATGGCTACTCGAAGGAGGGCGGCAGGGTGCTGTCCTATGGCCGAGAAGGGCTCAGCTACACGATGGTCGATGGCCGGCCGCGCTATACGGACCGGGTGATGCGCCACCCGAAACTGTCGGTGGCCGAGGCGATCTACGTGCATGCGCGCGTGCAGAGCGCCCCGCTGGTGCAGGACGCGAACTACCTGCAGCAGTTCTACACGATGCCCGAGCAGCGCGAGGCCGTGGCCATCTGGGCCGGCGCGTCGCCGGACCTGCTGCTGCCGGCGCTGGAAGTCGACCCGGCGGATTCGCGCAAGTTCAACGCCATCATGAGCGACCTGAAGCTCTACATCGCCGAGATGACGACGCGCTTCATCACGGGCCGCGAGCCGATGGAAAACTTCGACCTGTACATCAAGCGGCTCGAACAGGCCGGCGTGCGGCGGGCGACCGCCTACATGCAGAAGGCATACGACCGCTACCAGTCGAAATCCCCCGCGGGACTGTCCGCTCCCGCTTCACGCAGCCCCGATGCCGCGCAACCCTGACGAGGACGACATGCCCCGACATTTCCACTACGTGCCCGCCAATCGGGCCATGCGCATCGAACGTTCGGCCAGAAATGTGAACGTTAACGCCGCCATGCCGCGCCGCTGATTTACTTAACAAAGATAACCATGACGTCATCCATTTCTCTCTCATCCGCGGCCGCCACGGCCGGCGCGGGGTCGGACAACGCACCAGGCCAGGTGCCAGCTACTGCGCTCGATAATGCGCTCGAGCTGGCGCTCGGCCAGCTGGCCGCCAACGTCCGGCGCTTCGCCGAGTGCTTCCCGGACGACACCACCACGGGCAACCACTACACGCTGCGCCAGTTCGACGGCCACCCGCCGGGCGTGAACGCCGGCTGGACCAGCGGCTTCTGGACCGGCATGTTGTGGACCGCCTACGAACTGACGGGCGCCACGGCATTCCGCCAGGCCGCGGCAAGCCAGCTGCCCAGCTTTGCGTGGCGCCTGGCGGAACGGGTCCAGATCGATCACCACGACCTGGGCTTCCTGTACACGCTGTCCGCGATCGCCGCGTGGCGCATCACGGGCGATTCCGAGGCACGCCGCATCGCGCTGCAGGCGGCGGACTGCCTGATGCAACGCTACCTGCCCGGCGCCGGCATCATCCAGGCCTGGGGCGACCTCGACGATCCGGCCCAGCGCGGCCGCATCATCATCGACTGCCTGATGAACCTCCCGCTGCTGCACTGGGCCAGCGCGCAGAGCGGCGACAACCGCTATCGCGACGCCGCGCTGTCGCACGCAAGGCAGTCCCGCAAGTACCTGGTGCGGCCCGACCATTCCAGCTTCCACACGTATCACTTCGACCCGGTGACCGGCGAAGCGCTGGGCGGCAGCACGGCCCAAGGAGCGTCCGACGATTCCTGCTGGGCGCGGGGCCAGGCCTGGGGCATCTATGGCTTCGCCCTGAACCACCGGCACGCGCCGGACCTTGGACTGCTCGACATCGCATGCGCCCAGGCCGATTACTTCCTGGCGCGGCTGCCGGAGCATGGCATCGCCTGCTGGGACCTGGCCTACGGCGACGGCAGCGGCGAGCCCTGGGACAGCTCGGCCTCCGCCATCGCCGCGTGCGGGCTGCTTGAAATCTGCGGCCAACTGCCCGACGGCGAGGCGCGGGCCCGCTACCGGGCCGCGGCACTGCACCTGCTGGGCAGCCTGGCCCGGCGTTGTGCGGCGCGCCAGCCCGGCAGCGACGCGCTGCTGCTGCATGGCGTGTACAGCAAGCCGCATGGGCAGGGCATCGACGAGGCGAACCTGTGGGGCGACTTTTTCTATCTGGAAGGACTGGCCCGGGTAACGCGCGGCTGGACCAGCTACTGGTAAGGAGAAGGCGGAAGAGACAAACAAGGCAAGGCACGCGAATCGGCTTACATCACAAGCAGTCAATAAAACAGGCAGTTCTCATCAGGAGAAAACATGATTACGCATTTCAGCAACCAATCCACCGGCCCGCGCCTGCGGCCCATCGCCGCCGCCATCGCGCTGGCCACCCTGGGCGCCGTGCCCGCCCAGGCGCAGGCGCAGCAAGCCGACAGCGCCAAGCTCGAACAGGTGGTCGTCACCGCCAACAAGCGGGCGCAGAACCTGCAGGACGTGCCTGCGGCCATTTCGGTCATCAACGATGCCACGCTGCAGCGCGCCAACGTGCGCGACATCGACGACCTGCCGTCGCTGTCGCCCGCGCTGACGATTTCGTATGGCTCGCAGCCCGGCAACAACAGCATCAACATGCGCGGCATCGGCACGTTCTCGCTGGGAATCGGCACGGAGTCGGACGTGGCCGTGATCGTCGACGATATCCCGATGGGCATGCAGGCCGGCGCCTTCAAGGACATGACCGACATCTTCCGCGTGGAAGTGCTGAAAGGCCCGCAAAGCACGCTGTTCGGCAAGTCGTCGATCGCCGGCGCGCTCAACATCACGACGAAGCCCATTGCCGGCACGCGCAAGGCCAGCACCAGCTTCCTGCTGACGGACGACAAGGAATGGCGCGCGACCGCCAGCGTTTCCGGCCCCGTGACCGACACCCTGCGCGGCCGCGTCACCGTCAGCAAGACGGGCTTCGGCGGCGTCGTGGACAACCTGTACGACGGCTCGAAGCTCAACGGCAGCCGCGGCGAGACCATTATGGGCAAGTTCGAGTGGAATCCGACGGACCAGTTCCAGGCTGTGTTCTCGCCGCACTACAACCGCACGAACCGCAACTGCTGCGTGAACCCGTACACGTCGATCACGCCGGGCGGGTATTACCAGAACGTGCCGCAACTGCCGGCCTCCGTGCTCAATGCCGGCGTCCCGATCGGGCCGGGCAATACGGTCGTCAGCAACGATTACCCGGCCGGCGGCAAGTTCCGCGACGCCGGCGCCGGCCTGCGCCTGAACTGGCAGTTCGGCGACGATTCCGTGCTGGCGGGGCACAACCTCACGTCGATCACGTCGTTCGGCAATTACCACATGGATGACTTCCAGGACGGCGACGGCACCAGTTCCGATATCCTCACCTACCTGCCGGTCAATGGCCGGCCGTCGGGGCTGACCGGTGGCCTGTACAGCTTCGGCACGTTCGACGTGAAGTCGATCACGCAGGAAGTACGCCTGACGTCGCCGGACAGCGGGCGGTTCCGCTACGTGGCGGGCCTCTGGTATGGCCGCAACATGCTGAACCGCCTGCTGGTGCGGGCGCCAGTGAGCAGCTATGTCACCGCCTATGAAGCGCAGGCCTGGAACACGAACTATGCGCTGTTCGGCCAGGGCAGCTTCGCCTTCACGGACAAGACAAGCCTCATCGCGGGTCTGCGGCTGAACCGCGAGGATTCCGGCTACGGCTTTACCCGCTACACGCCGCCGCCGGCCGCCCGCGTGCCCACCGAGTTCTATACCGACGACCATTCGGACAATGCGGTGACCGGCAAGGTGGGTATCGAGCACCATGTCAGCCGGGACGCGATGGCCTACGCCACGTTCTCGACCGGCTACAAGGGCGTGGCCTATGACCTCACGAGCGGCTTCAACGCGGCCGTGGCGCGCAAGCAGCCCGTCGATCCGGAGAAGGCGAAAAACTTCGAGCTGGGGCTGAAGACCACGCTGCTGGACAACCGCGCCACGCTCGACATCGCGCTGTTCAACACGAATTTCCGTGGCTTCCAGCAGGCGGCCGGCTTCACGGACGACGACAACGTCTTCCGCACCACGCTGCACAGCATCGGCGGCCTGCGCACGCGCGGCCTGGAAGTGGACGGCACGCTGCGCGTGAGCCGCGCGCTGCTGCTGAACGGCAGCTTCGCGTGGACGCAGGCCACGATCACCGAGTTCGAGAACGGGCCATGCCACTGGGTGCTCAACGCGGCGGGGACCGGCGCCATCGTGGGCGGCAACTGCGCGCCGAACCCGAAGTACGCGAACAGCAACGTGCAGAACCTGGCCGGGGCCACGCTGCCGAACGCACCGAAGATCAAGGTGAACCTGGGCGGGCAGTACGACCTGCCACTGCGCGAAGCCGGCTTCGACCTGTTCGTCACGGGCGCGTACCGCTGGCAGAGCCGCACGCAGTTCGCGCTGAACCAGGACCCGATGACGGTGCAGGGCGGTTATGGCATCGCCAACATCGGCTTCGGCATGAAGGACAAGCGCGACCGCTACAAGCTGTCGTTCTTCGTCAACAACCTGTTCGACAAGTCGTATGCGATCGGCCTGGGCAACTCGGTGGCCACGGGCACGTGGAGCGCCAGGGCACCGAACCCGGTGACGGTGGTGAGCACCACGTCGTGGCTGCCGCCGCGCGACTACACTCGCTACGTTGGCGCCCGGCTGGACCTGAACTTCTGACGATCCGTGGGCGGCGCGCACCGGCTCCCCCTGGTGCTCATTCGTGCGTTGCCGCTCTTTCGAAGGGACGCCGCCACAGGCGGCTCCCTTCTTTTTTTATTTCACCACCATGCAAAACGACCTTTCCTTCACGATTTCCGGCGATCGCTTCCTTTTGAACGGCGAACCCCTGCGCGTGCTGTCCGGCGCGCTGCATTACTTCCGCGTCGTACCAGGCCAGTGGCGCGACCGCCTGATGAAACTGCGCGCCATGGGCCTGAACACCGTGGAAACCTACGTCGCCTGGAACCTGCATGAGCCGCGGCCCGGCGAATTCCGTTTCGACGGCGGCCTGGACCTTGCCGCCTTCGTGCGGCTGGCGCAGGAACTGGGCCTGTACGTGATCGTGCGCCCCGGGCCCTACATCTGCGCCGAATGGGAATTCGGCGGCCTGCCGGCCTGGCTGCTGGCCGACCCGGCGATGGAAGTACGCTGCTGCTATCCGCCTTACCTGGAAGCCGTGCGCCGATTTTATACGGCGCTGCTGCCGCAACTGCTGCCGCTGCAGGTGCAGCACGGCGGGCCGATCCTCGCCATGCAGGTGGAAAACGAATACGGCAGCTATGGCAGCGACCGGCGATACGTTGAGTGGGTGCGTGCCCTGATGGTGGAGCTGGGCGTCGGGACGCTGCTATTCACGTCCGATGGCGCCACCGATCACATGCTCACGCATGGCACGCTGCCGGACGTCTTCAAGACGGCGAACTTCGGCTCGCGCGCGAACGGCGAATTCGCCAAGCTGCGCGACTACCAGCCGCACGGTCCGCTGATGTGCATGGAATTCTGGAACGGCTGGTTCGACCACTGGGGCGAACCGCACCACACGCGCGACGCGGCCGACGCCGCGCAGGCCCTCGACGAAGTGCTGGCCAGCGGCGCCTCCGTCAACGTCTACATGTTCCATGGCGGGACGAACTTCGGCTTCATGAACGGCGCCAATACGGACCTGGACACGCGCGCCTACCAGCCCACCGTGAACAGCTACGACTACGATGCGCCTTTGACCGAGGCGGGCGAGCCGGCCGCCAAGTTTCACGCCTTCCGCCAGGTTATCGGCAAGTACGTGGACCTGCCGCCGCTGGACCTGCCGCCACCCACGGTGAAACTTCCGCGCACTACACCGCGGTTTGCCGGCGTCGTCGCGCTGGCCGACGCGTTGCCGGTCCTGTCGGCGCCGCGCCACGATATCGTGCCGCGCACCATGGAAAGCCTGGGCCAGGACTATGGCTTCATCCTGTACCGCACGACCGTGAACCATCCGCCCGGCAGGGTCACGCTGTCCGCCGAGCGCGTGCACGACCGCGCCCAGGTATTCGTCAACGGCGTCGAAGCGGGCGTCCTGGCGCGCGACGGCGACGGCAAGCTGGAGATCGACGTCCCGGCCGGCCCCGTCACACTGGAGCTGCTGGTCGAAAACATGGGCAGGGTGAGCTACGGGCCGGACCTGCAGGACCGCAAGGGCTTATTGGGCTGGGTGCGGCTGGGCAGCAACAAGCTGTATCACTGGACGATGTTCCCGCTGCCGCTGGCCGACCTGTCCGGCCTGCGGTTCGCCGACGCAGCATTGGCCGACCCGGCCGGTCCGGCCTTCCACCGCGCCGTTTTCACCGTCGACGCGCCGGGCGACAGCTTCCTCACGCTACCCGGCTGGACCAAGGGCGTGGCCTGGATCAACGGCTTCAATCTCGGACGCTACTGGGAACGGGGCCCGCAGCACGCCTTGTACGTTCCGGCACCCTTGCTGCGCCACGGAGAAAACGAGCTGATCGTCTTCGAACTGCACGGCCACGCGCCCCTCACGCCCAAGCTCGCCGAATTGAGCCCTCCGTAACAACAGCGGGCTCGGCAGTAGGGTGCGCCGGTGGTAACTCAGTAGTAGTCGACCACGAGTGCGGGCAGCGGGGCGGTGCCGTTTTCGCGGCTCGAGTATTCCACCCAGCCATTGGCGCCGTAGTTCGCGGCCGCCTCGACCCGCACGGACAATCGCTTGCCGCCGCCCAGCGCGGCGGCGGCGGCCGACGTCACGTCGAGCGTGGCGTAGCTGTTGGCGGCGGGTACGGTCCACGCGCCCAGCGTGGCGATATCGGCCGGCCGGGTGTTCCACGTGACGCCTGTTTCGCTCCAGGCGTCGGCGACCTGCAGCACGTTGTGCGTCATGGCGCTGGCCTGGCCCACGAAGCGGGGTGCCAGCTTCAGCGTGGCCGCGCCGATGGTGCCGTCGATGGACGACAGGTCGAAGCGGGTCAGTGCCTGGCGGGCATAGCCGGCGCCATCGTTCTTCACGATTACCGTCGCCGTGCCGCCATAATTGGTGGCGCCATAGCTGCCGTCACGCAGCGTGGCGTCCGCGACCGGCCGCAAGGTCTTCGTGCGCAGCAGGCTGAAACTGGCGTTGAAGGACTTGCCGGCCGCCGCGCGCACGTCGACGGTGAGGCGGATCGTCGGCTTGAGCTGGTTTACCGTCACGCCCGGCGACGTGGCGATGGCGGCACCGGCCGCGCGCGCGATTTCTACCGTGATGGTGCCGGTGTTCGTCTGCGTGGGATCGGCCACGGCGACCTGCAGCACATTGTCCGCCTCCTTCGTGAGGACCGCCGCCTTGCGGTTGCTCGTAACATAGGGCGCGCCGTCGACGTTGACAGTTTTCGGCGCGTCGGTCCAGAAGTGCGCGCCAACGAGGCCGAGGGCCGTGTCGCGCACGGCGGTGGCCGCGGCCGACCGTTCCAGGATCGTCACGGCCGGCGCCGCCGCATACGCCGCCGCTTGCGCCGCGCTGCGGCCCGGCAGGATGACATAGGCATAGGTGCCGGCCGTCGGGTTCGCGCCGTGCGGCAGGGCCAGGCTGTGGAAATGGTTCGACACACTGGCCGTGCCGGCGCCGCTGTACATCGTCCGCCACGTGGCGGTGCGGGTCTCGCGCAGGCTGTTTACCGTGGGCGCGTCGGGGAAGTGCCACGCCACGTCGGCGCCGGGCACGTTGCCGGCCAGATGAGCCCAGCGCACGGCGCCCAGCGCCGCGCCGGTGCCCGGCGTTGCCGGTTGCGCCACGCCGTTGACCGTCAGCGCATTGCTGCCGTCGGCATTGAGCTTGCTGTTCTCGACGATCGTCTCGACCGCCGCGCCGCCCGTGCTGGCGATGCCGGCGCCGACCGCGACGATCCGGTCGCCGAACAGGAACCACGATTTCCTGCCCGTCAGCGCGCTGCCCGTGACGGCCGACGTCGCGAAGTCCATGCCGACCGCCGCGTACAGGCCGCCCAGCTGCGCGCCCCCGACCCAGTTGCGCGTATTCGGATAACCCTTCCACGCCACCGGCGTGCCGCTGCCGGAACGGTCGGTGGTCGTGCCGGGCAGGCGCAGCTTGTCGACGGTGGGCCAGTAGCCGTCCAGGTAGCGGGCCTGGTCGGCGTCATAGAGTGCCAGCATGCCCATGCCGGTCCACCAGCCTGCCAGGTTCTCGCCGTTGCCGTATTCGAAGGCCGAGATCCGGTTCGAGAACAGCGACAGGCTCGCGGCGAAGCCGGGGCCCCGCTGCATGACGCGGTCCATGGACGCGAACACCCGTACGCCCGCCGGCTCCGGCGCAGCCGGCACGTCCGGGTCGTTCGCGAGGCCCTTCATCAGCGTCATTTCATAGACGGGCAGTGGCGAATATACGCCGGCCACCGCGGTGGGCGTGGCCGCCAGGTAGCTGGCGCCGAACGTGGTGTCGCGCGCCATCCAGCCCTTGACGGCGGCGTTGATGGCGGCGCTCTGCTGCGGCCATGCCGTGGCGCCGGCCTGCGCCAGCCGCACCAGCGCCGTGACGACGCTGCGCCCGGCCGTATGGTCGGTCGAGTACTGGCGTGCGATGCCGCGGCCGCGCACCGCGTCCATCATCGCGCCGTCGTGGATCAGCGGTGCGAAGGCATCGATGGCCCAGTCGTAGACGTTGGCCACGTTCGCGTCCGTGAACGCCCACGTGGTGCCGGTCAGCAGGTACAGCAGCTTCGACATGTCGTCGATCATGGCCGGTCCATAGGAACCCGTGTAAGCGATGTTGCCGTGCTGGATGAAGGAGCCGTCGACATAGAAACCATCGCCCTGCGTTACGTACAGCAGGCCGGGGCCGATCGCGTCGCGGCCCTGGATGATCTTCGCCGACGACTTGCCCAGCACGCCGCGCACGATGACGGCCAGCGCCTTGTCCAGCAGGTTGGCGCCCGTTTCCGTCGTCAGCGCGGTGCCGTCCGGCTTCAGGCGCACCGCGGGGTCGGGCACGAACTTGTCGATCGCTCTCAGCCAGGCGGCGCGCTGGGTGGCCGACAGCCGGTCGTACATCAGCGTCATCGTATTGGTCAGCGAGTGCGGCGTGCCGATGTGCCAGTCCCACCAGTTGTCGTAGTACGTCACGTTCTCGTTGTAGCGCCGTGCGTAGAGCCACTCGAGGCCCGCCACGATGTCGGCCGCCAGCGCCGCGTTGCCTTGCAGTGAAGACCCCTTGGTGGACCAGGCCAGCGCCATCGCGTGCAGCCGGCCGTAGCTGTTGGTAACGTGGGAAGACGTCGTCGCCGACGCCAGGTCGCTCCACAGGAACGTGCGGCCGGCACCCTTGTCCATCGCACTCCAGTGCACCTGCGCGTTCGCGGCGATCGTCGCCACGGCCTGGGCGATGTCGGGATCGGCCGTGTCGATGGCGGTGCCGCCGGTCAGGCGGGTCTGCCATTTCGTGCGCAGCGTGTCGTATTCGTCGGCGCTGGCCGCGTGCGGCGCAAGCGCCAGCGTGGCCGCGCACAGGAGCAGCAATGCCTGCGTGCGGGGGAGGGAGGTGCTGGATGGTCGGGTCTGCATGGGATCTCCATTCTCGGCGGTGATGCATTCGGGGGCAATCGTCGTTAACGTTATCACTCCGGGATCCATGTAACCGTTGCGCCGGCGGATAACTGCAGCTACTATAGCTCTGAAAAGAGATAACGTTAACATTTTTAAGGCGAACCAGCATGGCGGCGATCTCGTTACAACAGGTGCGCAAGTTCTACGACAATGGCTTCCATGCCGTGCGCGATTTCAACCTCGATATCGGCGACGGCGAATTCGTCGTCTTCGTCGGCCCGTCCGGCTGCGGCAAGTCGACCACGCTGCGCATGATCGCCGGCCTGGAAGAGATATCGGACGGCCAGTTGCGCATCGGCGGCACGGTCGTCAACGACCTCGAACCGAAGGCGCGCGATATCGCCATGGTGTTCCAGAGCTATGCGCTGTATCCGCACATGACGGTGCGCCAGAACATGGGCTTCGCGCTGAAGCTCGATGGCGTGCCGAAGGCCGCGATCACGCAGCGGGTGGACGAGGCGGCGCGCATGCTGCAGCTCGATCACCTGCTCGACCGGCGGCCGAAGGAGCTGTCCGGCGGCCAGCGCCAGCGGGTGGCGCTGGGCCGCGCCATCGTGCGCAAGCCGCAGGCGTTCCTGATGGACGAGCCGCTGTCGAACCTCGACGCCAAGCTGCGCGTGGAAATGCGCGCCTCGATCCTGAAGCTGCACCGGCAACTGGGCGTGACCACGGTGTATGTGACGCATGACCAGGTGGAGGCGATGACGATGGGCGACCGCATCGTCGTCATGAAGGGCGGCGAGATCCAGCAGGTGGCCAGCCCCATGGAACTATACGAGCGGCCCGTCAACGTGTTCGTCGGCGGCTTCATCGGCTCGCCCGCGATGAGTTTCCTGGACGGCGAGCTGCGTGACGGCAGCGTCACGGGCGACGGCTACGCCTTGCGCCTGCCGGACGCGCTGGCCGCCCGGGTGACGGCGCAGCCGGAGCGCGCCGTGAAGCTTGGCCTGCGCCCCGAAATCTTTTCACTCGATCCGGCCGCAGGCGAGCCGCTGCCGGCAATTGTCGACGTGGTGGAGCCGCTCGGCGCCGAAACGATCGTCACATTTCGCGTGGGTGGCGGCACCGTCGTGGCCCGGCTGTCCGGCAACGCGAAACTGCTGCCCGAACAGCCCATTACGCTATACCTGGACACCGCCCGCGTGCACGTGTTCGACGCCGCCACGGAAGCGAACATCGGCCTCGGCCCCCGGGAGGCCGCATGATGTCCGCGCCTTTCGCCCCGCCTCTCGCCCTGACACTGCTGGCGATCGACGAAGGCCGCCAGCGCCTGCACCTGGTCGATACCGCCGACGCGCGCGCCGGCTGGCAGCGCGACCTGGCTGACTTTCCGCTGGCGCGCGACCTGCAGCGCCTCGGGCACGACCGCGCGCTGGTCGGCTTCGAGCGCGGCTTCATCGAGATCGACATCGCCACCGGGGCGGTGCTGCGCGCGTGCGACCGGTGGACAGGCGTGACGGCCGCCCGCCGCCTGCCCGATGGCCGCACGCTTGTGACGGGCATGAACCTCGACGGCGGCACGGAGGGTATCAACGTGGTGACGCTCGACGCGGACCTGCGCGAGATCGCGTCCGTCCGCCGCGACGGCGACTACGTCCGCGGCATGCGCCCCGCCGGCGACGGCTACCTGTTGTGCACGAACGATCACATCCTCGAGACGGACGCCATGCTGCGGCCGCTGCGCAAGCTGGCCGCGCCGGGCTTCGAGCACGCGTGGAAAGCCGAACGGCTGTCCGGTGGTGACACGCTGGTGTCGGCCGGCTATGGCGCCTTCATGGCCCGTTTCGATGCCGACGGCATGCTGATCCACACGTTCGGCGGGGCAGGGCAGGTGCCGGAAGCGGTGGCGCCATTCTTCTACGCGACGTTCCAGGTGCTGGACGATGGCCGGATCGTCGTGGCGAACTGGCAGGACCATGGGCCGGACAATGGTGCCAAGGGGCGGCAGCTGCTGGTGTTCTCGCCGGACGGAAGCTTGCTGGGCACGTGGTCGGATGCCGGGCGGATCTCGTCGCTGCAGGGGATTCTCGTGCTGTAGGCAAATTTGACTGCACTGTCGGCCACGTTGTTGCGCCCCGGACGCAAGTGGCGCAAGCAACAATGATTTTCTATCTTGGCAAGCCAGATGTGGGTTTCCGCCATGTTGGCGTGGATGCTTGGCTCATCTGGAACCATGTCAGCGCGGGACTCGGAATGTGCTGCTCCCAGGAATGTTGTCAGTTCACAAGAAATCATCTAGAGAAATCTTCGTCGCTGGTGTCACGAAACCGGCGGAACTTCGATAGAGAGGTAGTCAACGGATCGGTGATCACCGGGCATTGGCATTTCTTTGACAATATAAATGGGGGTAATCGATGAAACCAAATGTGACTGATCCTTTTTTGACGCATAGTCCGACCGCGCTTTCACGGCTGGACAAGGAGATGGCCGCGCTGTGCGAGAGCATTCTCGGCATTTCGCAACTGCTCGTGCGTGAGGGAGTTGCGTTTCACATGACGCAGGCGGCCAAAGCCGTGGAGATCGGCGAGGCCGAGCTGTTGCTGAGATCGATGCTTGCAGAACTGAACGACAGCGACAGTGTCGCGCTTTCAGCAGCATTAACGAGCGATAATCTCGAGTTTCATCATCGACAGGTCGACAGTGAACTGCCTGGATGGGCCGACAAGATGGGACAAGACTTCGCGCTCGCTGCCGCTGCTTTCTGGCTCAACTATAAGGAGGGCAGGCAGGCATCGGACGCCACGAGCGATAGTGGTGGCGATGTCCCGGAAGCGAATAAGGCCTTCGCCGAGTTCAAGTTTCTGGCCTCCCGATACTATGTCACCAAGCCCGATGTGCTCTGGACTGTTTTGCATGGTAATCATGGCACGCCTGTCACGGATAACTCCCGCTCCGCGCAACGCTTGATCCGCAAGGAGGCACAGACGAAAGTGCTCGAGCCACACGGTTAGCAAATGATCTGGTAGCCGGATTCGCATGTGGCGCTGCGGTGCCATTGTCCCACGCCTCGGTTTGCCACATTCATCGATGTCGGGCGTCTGCTGTGCCATGATACGCAGCCTGGGACGCCCGCGCTTCTCCTCCTTTCAATGCCATTGCAAGGCCGCCCTTGCGTGCCGGCAGCGCATTCCCGGTCCGCGCCGAGCGGGTTCAATATCCCCATACAACCGATTCGACCTGGTGCAACCTGCCCGGAATAGGCAAGACCTTGTAGGGCCCGGTGCCCGCCCTCCCGACGATTCGGCGTTCCATCAGCAGCCTGCCTTGACGCGAGCTCGCTGGCGACGCGAAGAATGTCAGGATCTGACACTGTTGCGGCACATAGGCCATGTTCGTTCCGTTCGTCTGTACCGCCAGTTTTTGCCTGGTATGAAAGCGGGGCAATTGCGACAGCGATCCGGCGATGAGCTGGATCTGCCCCTCGTACAGCGGCGGATATTGCTTGCTCCTGGATGTGGGAGGCAGGTCGCCATTCGCGGGATACGTTTCATGGGTATGGCCACTGAGGATCAGGTGGGCCAGGGGCCCGTGCTCGTGTTCGGCGAACCTTGCCAGCGCGTCGGCCACTTCCTTGTCGTTCTTCATGCTCATCTGGGTGACCGGGCGTGGAGGCGGGTAGTGTACCGGGTGATGCACGGCCAGTATCCTGAAGTCGCGCGCCGACTTTTTCCGAAACTGCTGCCGGGTCTGCTCGGCCAACTGGTCAAGTTGTTTCAGCGCATTGTCGCAAGGCCATGGCGGGTCCATGTCTACGATTCCCCGCGCAAGCGTATTGTTGATCCGGTCGCCCGTGGTGCTGTTGATGGCGTTGAGCCTGATCGCCGAGTCGGAATATGGAATCGCCGTCGAAATGGCTGTATGGGGCCATGTCGTCTGGATGATTTCGCGCAGGGCGAGTTGTTGCGCAACGATTTCCGCTTCTGTCGCATAGAGGGGGAATCTTGACGGCCATGCATCATGGTTACCATGGAGGACCAGGGTCTTCTGTGCTTTCAGCAGTCGGGAATACTCATCCACCCATCCCAGTGCCGTGCGTAGCGATCCAGAATCGCCCAGCGCGCTCAGATCGCCAGTATCCACGAGCCATGTTGGAATGCCGGAAAATCTGGATCGCTGCGCAAAGTGATCCAGAAACCTGCACATGGAGTCGTGAGCAAGCGGGTCATGCCCGGCCAGCCCGCTTTCCCATCGTTCCTCGACTAACTCTGCCCAGCCATTGAAGCCTGCTTTCTTGAGCAGCGACACCCATCCGCGAACTTTTTTCTCTGAACCGATGTCGATAGGCAGGCCCGCTGCCTTGCAATGCATGTCGGATATATGGACGATATGCAGGAATGCTTCCAGATCCGGATCAGCATCCGTGGAAAAGTCAGTGTCGGTAAAGGCAGGCATGATTCATCCTAGAAAATCAAACATCGCGTAACAAGCGGTAGGCGTCGTCGCCCAATTCTTGCTGTATTGCCGCCGCAAGACGCTTGCGAACGCGGCTCAGGCGCTGGCGTTCCGCAGCGGTCATCGCGACATCGGTTCCGGGAGCCAGGCCGGTCGCGATGGCGATGGCCGTGCGGTCCTGCTCGGGAAGCGCAGCGAGCTCGGAAACGCATATCGCCAGCATGCGGCGATAGAGCAGGGTTCTCGGCAGATCGCCAGTGCTTTCATCGGCGTACTCATCGACGAGTGCCGCGTCCCCTTGACCGCTCAGCTGCAAGGCCGATTTTCGATATAGGTCGGCCGCGCGGCGGTTGAAGATCGCGTAGCCCAGCCGAAGAATGGATTCGCCGTCCAGCAGGGGTTCGGATGACCTATCGTCCAGAAACTTCCACAGCTCCCCAATTGCGACGGCGGCCAGGTCGTCGATTTCGGCACGTAACAGGGGGAACTTTGTATGCCCGTGACGGCGCAGCCTGCTGCCCAAATCGGCGATTTGCTTGTCAGTGAGAAGCTCGGCCATAGTGAATGTCCGGGTAAAACGGCGGATCGAACGGCGGATCGAACTGCGGATCGAACTGTGGCTCGAACGATTCCTTGCACTCTGGTTCGAATGGCGCGGATCGGGCTGCACGGTCCGATCAGGCAGGCAATGCAAGCGCAAAGCGAGATTGCAGGGCTGGATGAGTCCGGCATAGCCGCTCAGCCAGCCCTGCATGGTGCCGTGTACCTTGCATCTTGCGCCGCCGTTAGCCGAAAATCCAGCCCGATCTGGCCACGATGGAAAAATAGATCCGCTTACAACAGCCTCAATGGCGGCGGGCCGGCGGCACCGCCGACAGTGCTGCAAGGCAGCCCGCAACGAGCCTGCGAAATGTCCTCGCCATCAGGACGCCGGCCCGTCGACCAGCTCGCGCATGATGGCCAGGAACACCTGCAGCACGGGCGAGGGATCGTCCTTGCGATAGGTGGCATGCAGCGTGGTGTCCGGCGCCGGCCCCGCCAGGTTGCGGTACACCACGCCCGCATGCCCGAACTGGCCGGTGGAGGCGGGCAGCAGGCCGATGCCCAGGCCGGCGCGCACGAGGCCCAGCAGCGTCTGCACCTCGACCACCTGCTGGTAGATGTTCGGGGTGAAGCCCGCCTCGATGCAGCTCTGGTACAGGTAGGTGGCGAAGCGCGACTGGTCCAGCTTGAACGAGATGAAGCGTTCGTCGGCCAGGTCCTTCAGCGCCACGCGCGCGCGCCGGGCCAGCCGGTGCTGCTGCGGCAGCACCACGGCGATCGGTTCGCTCGACAGCGGCTCGCTGGTCAGCTCCGGATCGCTCGGCCCCATGCGATAGAAGCACAGGTCCAGCCTGCGCTCCTTCAGCGCCGCCAGCTGGGCGGCCGGCTGCAGCTCGTGCAGCGTCCATTTCACGTCGGGATAGCGGTCCTGCAGGATGCGCAGCGCCTGCGGCAGCAGGCCCACCATCAGCGAACTGATCATGCCGATCTCCAGCGTGCCCCAGTGGCCCCGGCCGGCCTGGCGCGCCAGGTCCACGGCGCGCGCCATCTGCGCGAACACGAGGGCCGCCTGTTCCTTCAGCGCGACACCGGCCGCCGTCAACTCCACGCGGCGCTGCGTGCGCGTAAACAACGGGGTGCCCAGTTCGGTTTCCAGCAGCTTGATCTGCTGGCTGAGGGGCGGCTGCGACATGTGCAGCCGCGTGGCGGCGCGGCCGAAGTGCAGTTCCTCGGCCAGCACGGTGAAATAGCGGAGCAGGCGCAGATCCATATTCTCCCGATATCAATCGACACGTAAGAATATATTGTACAAATTACCGGGCCGTTTCCATACTCATTTCAACAACGAGAACAGGAGACCCCGATGCGACTGAACGTCAACAACGAGGAACGAAGCGTGGCCGTGGCGCCGGACACGCCGCTGCTGTGGGTGCTGCGCGATCACCTCGATCTCACCGGCACGAAATTCGGCTGCGGCGCCGCCCTGTGCGGTGCCTGCACCGTGCACCTCGATGGCGAAGCGGTGCGCTCGTGCAGCGTGCCGGTATCGGCCGCCGTGGGCCGCAGGATCACCACCATCGAAGGCCTGTCCGCCGCGGGCGAGCACCCGCTGCAGCAGGCCTGGCTGCAGGAAGACGTGCCGCAGTGCGGCTACTGCCAGTCCGGCCAGCTGATGTCGGCCGCCGCGCTGCTGCGGCAAAACCCGGCACCCGGCGACGACGACATCACCAACGCCATGTCCGGCAACATCTGCCGCTGCGGCACCTACGGGCGCATCCGCCGCGCCATCCACGTGGCCGCCGCGACGATGGCCGCCGCGAAGGTGGCCGAACATGGGGAGGGGTCATGAACAAACGCGACATCACGCCGGAATCGATGCCGGCACCGAAGCCGCGGGCGTCGCGGCGCATGTTCCTGCAATCCGCAGCGATGCTTGGCGCCGGCCTGGCCGTGGGCTTCGTGCTGCCCGGGGCGGGTGCCGCCGCGGGCGCTGAGCCGGCGGCCGGCATGCTCGCGCCGAACGCGTTCGTGCGCGTCTTCCCCGACGACACGATCCGGCTCGTCGTGCACAAGCACGACTCCGGCACGGGCACCCGCACGGCGCTCGGCCTCGTGCTGGCCGAGGAACTCGAAGTGACGCTGGAGCAGGTGGAGATCATCACGCCCGAACACCCGTTCTTTAAGGATTACATGCACCCGCAGTGGCACGTGTTTTCGACCGGCGGCAGCACCAGCGTGATGCTGGAATACGACACGCTGCGCAAGGCCGGCGCCAGTGCCCGCACGATGCTCGTGCAGGCCGCCGCGGCGCGCTGGCAGGTGCCGGTGGACGACTGCCACGCACGCGACGGCAAGGTGATCCACGCGGCCACGGGCCGCCAGTTCGGCTACGGCGCGCTGGCGACCGAAGCGGCGCGCCTGGCTCCGCCGAAGGAGCCCCGCCTGAAGGACAAGAAGGATTTCCGGCTGATCGGCAAGCTGCACCGCAAGCTCGATGCGCAGGCCAAGGTGACGGGAAAGCAGACCTACGGCATCGACGTGAAGCTGCCCGGCATGCTGGTCGCCGTCATCCTGCGCGCGCCCGTCATCGGCGGCCGGGTCAGGCGCTTCGATGCGCGCAAGGCGCTGGCCGTGCCCGGCGTGCGACAGGTACTGAAAGTGCCCGCCGCGCCGGCCGGCATGCTGGGCGGCCACCAGGAAGGCGTGGCCGTGCTGGCCGATACCTACTGGGCGGCGAAGCTGGGCCGCGATGCGCTGCAGGTGCAGTGGCGTAACGGCAGCTTCGCGCGCTTCGACAGCCGCGACGTGCCGGCCCTGCAGCGTGCCCACCTGGCGCGCAAGGATGGGCCGCTGGTGCGCACCATCGGCAAGGGCGATGCGGCGCGCGCGCTGAAAAGCAGCGGCAGGGTGCTGCGCGCCGAATACACGATGCCGTACAAGGTGCCCAATCCGCTGGAGCCGGAATGCGTGGTCGTCGAGATCGTCGACGGCACCATTACCTACTGGGGCGGCCTGCAGGTGCCCAGCAACGCGCAGTTCGCGGCCGAAGCGATGGCCGGCATCGGCCAGGACAAGGTGGTGCTGCGCGAGCTGGTGGGCGGCGGCAGCTTCGGGGCGCGCGAATCGCGGCACTGGCTGCTGGAGGCGACGTGGCTGGCGAAGGCCAGCGGCCGGCCGGTCAAGCTGATGTACAGCCGCGAGGACGAGGTGCGCGGCCTGTACTACCACGCCGCCACCTATACCAAGGTGGCCGGCGCGCTCGATGCCGAGGGCAGCCTGTCCGCGCTGAAGCTGCGCGCCGTGTCGCCGGCCTCGCCGGAAGAGTGGGAGCCGGGCTACACGGACCGCAAGGACCGCATGGACTACAGCACCACGGAGGCGATCTGCCGCTGGGACTTCGCCTACCAGCCCGACCACCTGGACGTGGGCTGGGTCAGGCACGAGACGGGCCTGCCCACGGGCTGGTACCGCGCGGTCAGCTTCATCCCCAACGTGTTCGCCATCGAAAGCTTCATGGACGAACTGGCGCATGCGGCGCGCAGGGATCCGCTGGCGTTCCGCATCGGCCACATGAAGGGGCGCCCGCGCCACGTGGCCGTGCTGGAACAGGCCGCCCTCAAGGCCGGCTGGGACAAGCCGCGTGCGCCCGGCCGTGCGCTGGGCATCGCCACGAACCAGGCGTACAACAGCTATATCGCCATCGTCGCGGAACTGGAGAAGGTCGACGACGCGGTCAAGGTGCGGCGCATCACCTGCGTGGCGGACTGCGGCCTCGCCGTCCACCCGGGCAGCGTGGAAGAACAGCTGTATGGCGGGCTCATGTGGGGCCTGGGCCACGCGCTGCATGACCGGCTCGATATCGAGAACGGGCGCGTGGTGCAGTCGAACTTCCACGACTACCCGGTGATGCGCATGGCCGACATGCCGGAAATCGACATCACCATCGTCGAGGGCGACACCGACAAGCCGAGCGGCGTGGGCGAGTTGTCCAATCCCGGCGTGGCGCCGGCCATCGCCAACGCGCTGTTTGCGCTGACCGGCCGGCGCCAGCGCAGCACGCCGTTCGACTTCTCGGCCGGGGGCGACGCATGACGAAGCGCCTCGTCATCGCCATCACGGGCGCCAGCGGTGCGGTCTACGGCGTGCGCATGCTGCAGGCGCTGGCCCCGCTCGACGGCTGGGAAAGCCACCTCGTGCTGTCCGCATCCGGCGCGCTGACCGCCATGCACGAACTCGAGCTGCGCAAGGGCGACATCGAAGCGATGGCGGACGTGGTGCACAACGTGAAGGATATCGGCGCCACCATCGCCAGCGGGTCGTTCCAGTGCGAAGGCATGGTCATCGCGCCCTGTTCGATGCGCACGCTGGCGGCGGTGGCCCACGGCCTGGCGGACAACCTCGTTACCCGCGCGGCGGACGTGATGCTCAAGGAGCGCCGCCGGCTCGTGCTGCTGGCGCGGGAAACGCCGCTGAACCTGGCGCACCTGCGCAACATGACGGCCGTCACGGAGCTGGGCGGCATCGTCTGCCCGCCGGTGCCCGCGTTCTACCAGCATCCCCGATCGATCGAAGACATCGTGGCCCACACCGTGGGCCGCACGCTGGATCTGTTCGGCGTTCCGCACGAAGGCCTCGTGCGGCGCTGGCAGGGTATCACTGCATGACAACACGGAGACAATATGAATCAAACAACAATGATGCATGAAACCGGCGCGGCAGGAACCATCCCGGTGACGATCCTGACGGGCTTCCTCGGCGCGGGCAAGACCACGCTGCTGAACCACATCCTCACGGCGCAGCACGGCATGCGCATCGCCGTGATCGAGAACGAATTCGGCGCGGTGGACGTGGATTCCGACCTGGTCCTGGCCTCCAGCGAGGAAATCTTCCAGATGACGAACGGCTGCATCTGCTGCGTCGTCGACGTGCGCAAGGATCTCGTGCGCATCCTGCAGGCGCTGCTGGCGCGGCCGGAACAGTTCGACCACATCATCGTCGAGACCAGCGGCCTGGCCGACCCCACGCCGGTCGCGGCCACCTTCTTCATGGACAACGACGTGGCGCGCCGGCTGCGGCTGGACGGCGTGGTGACGCTGGTCGACGCGCTGCACATCGAAGGCCACCTGGACGATCCGGCGCTCGCCGGCATGGACAACCAGGCCGTCGACCAGATCGTCGCGGCCGACCGCGTCATCATCAACAAGACCGACCTGGTCGAACCCGCCAAAGCACGGGCGCTGGAAGAACGGATGCGCGCCATCAACCAGGGCGCCCGCATCCTGTACTCGTGCCATGCGCAGGTGGACCTGGGACAGGTGCTCGGCATCGGCGGCTTCGATTCCGGCGCCGCGCTGGTCGATCCGCATTTCCTCGACGAGCATGAAGCTCACGTACCTGACCACGCACATGCCCACGTCCATGCATGCGGTGGCGACGAATGCGATCACGCGTCCCATGCCCATGCCCATGCGCACGGCTCTCACGCCGATATCCCGGCGGGCGTTTGCGAGACCCCCGGCAACGGCGCCGCGGCGCACGGCCATTCCCACGATCCGTCGGTGGAGTCGGTCTCGCTGACGTTCGCCGCGCCATTCGACCGGCGCCTGCTCGATGCCTGGCTCGCACAGCTGCTGCAGGCGCAGGGCGACGACCTGTTCCGCCTGAAGGGCATCCTGGCGATCGCCGGCGACGGCCGCCGCCACGTACTGCAGGCCGTGCACCGCGTACTGGACCTGCGTCCGGCCGACACGTGGCCCGCCGGCGGGTCGCGCGTGAGCAAGCTGGTCTTCATCGGCCGCAATCTCGATCGCGACACGCTGAAGTCCGGCCTCGACTGGTGCCTGGCCATGCCCGCAACCGCCGTGGAGGCCTGAATGACCGATCTCATGGCGCAGGGCGTTGCCCGGCTGGCGCTCCGGGGCATACGCAAGGTCTACCCGTCCGTGGTGGCCAACGACGGCATCGACCTGCAGGTCATGCCCGGTGAAATACACGCCGTGCTGGGCGAGAACGGCGCGGGCAAGTCCACGCTGATGAAGATCATCTACGGCGTCACGCAGGCCACCGAGGGCGAGATCGCCTGGGAAGGGCAGCCGGTGCGGGTGATGAGCCCCGCGCATGCCCGCAGCCTGGGCATCGGCATGGTGTTCCAGCACTTCTCGCTGTTCGAGACGCTGACCGTCGTGGAAAACGTGGCGCTGTCGCTGCCGGGCAAGCCGGACCTGGACGACCTGGCCTCCCGCATCCGCGCCGTCTCGATGCGCTACGGCCTGCCGGTCGACCCGTGCCGCCTGGCCCACGGCCTGTCCGTCGGCGAACGGCAGCGGGTGGAAATCATCCGCTGCCTGCTGCAGAACCCGAAACTGCTGATCATGGATGAACCGACGTCGGTGCTGACGCCGCAGGCGGTGCGCACGCTGTTCACCACGCTGCGCCAGCTGGCGGCCGAGGGCTGCAGCATCCTTTACATCAGCCACAAGCTCGACGAGATCCGCGAGCTGTGCCACGGCGCCACCGTGCTCCGGGCCGGCAAGGTCACGGGCGCCTGCATCCCGGCCGAGGAAACGCTGGCATCGCTGGCGCGGCTGATGATCGGCAAGGAACTGCCCAAGTGCACGCGGGGCGCCGCCCGGGAGGATGGTGAAACAAGGTTGGCCGTGCAGGGCCTGTCGCAGCAATCGCCCGATCCGTTCGGCGTGGCCCTGCGGGACATCCGGCTCGACGTGCGGGCCGGCGAGATCGTCGGCATCGCGGGGGTGTCCGGCAATGGCCAGCAGGAGCTGCTGTACGCGCTGTCGGGCGAGGCGCCGCTGGAAGCGCGGGAAGCCATCCGCATCTGCGGCACCGCCGCGGGGCACCTGTCGCCGGGCCGGCGCCGCGCACTCGGCCTGTGCTTCGTGCCGGAGGAACGGCTGGGGCGGGGCGCGGTGCCGCGCATGTCGCTGGCCCGCAACGGCCTGCTGACGGCCTACGGCAGCGGCCTGCTGAAGTTCGGCCTCGTGCGCATCCAGGCCATGCACGAGCTGGCGCGCCACTGCATCGAGAAGTACAACGTCAAGTGCGGCGGTCCGGAATCGCAGGCCCGCTCGCTGTCGGGCGGCAACCTGCAAAAGTTCATCGTCGGGCGCGAGATCATGCAATGTCCGAAAATCCTCATCGTGGCGCAACCCACGTGGGGCGTGGACGTGGGCGCGGCCGCCTTCATCCGCCAGGCGCTGCTGGACCTGCGCAGCAACGGCACGGCCGTGCTGGTGATTTCCGAGGAACTCGACGAGCTGTTCGAGATCACGGACCGTATCGCCGTCATCGCCGGCGGCCGCCTGTCACCTGCCACGCCCACCCGCGACACGAGCGTCGAGGAAGTGGGCCTGCGCATGAGCGGGGTATGGCATGACGACGGCAACGTGTCCGATGCGGTCGATGCGGGCGGAGACTGTCCGGACGATACATCGGACGATACGCCGTCGGCGGGCGACCTGGAACCGTGGGCCCATCGTGCAACCGGCGCGGCCTGCTCGCACAAGGGGCACAGCCATGTTGCTTAAACTGGAACCGCGCCCCAGCGCATCGGCCACCATGCGCTACGTGTCGCCGCTGGCCGCGGTGGCGCTCACGCTGTTCGCCAGCCTGTTCCTGTTCGCCGCGCTGGGCAAGGATCCGTTCACCGCCTTCCGGGTGTTCTTCCTCAACCCGCTGCGCGACATGCACGCGCTGACCGAGCTGCTGCTCAAGGCAACGCCGCTGATGCTGATCGGCATCGGCCTCGCCGTGGGCTACCGCGCCAACGTGTGGAACATCGGCGCCGAAGGGCAGTTCGTCATGGGCGCCATCGCGGCCACCGGCTTGGCCCTGCAGGCGGGCGACGGCGGCCCGTGGACGTGGGCGCTGATGCTGGTGGCCGGCGCCTTCGGCGGCAGCATGTGGGCGGCCGTGCCGGCCCTGCTGCGCACCCGCTGGCGGGCCAACGAGATCCTCGTCACGCTGATGATGGTCTACATCGCGCAGTTCGCCGCCTCGTGGCTGGTGCACGGGCCATGGAAGAATCCGGACGGGTTCAACTTCCCGCAGACGCGCATGTTCGCCGATGCCGCGCTGCTGCCCATCCTCGTCGAGGGCACGCGCCTGAACGCGGCGTTCCTCGTGGCGCTGGCCACGCTGGGGGTGGGTTACGTGTTCCTCGAACGCAGCTTCTATGGCTACCAGATGCAGGTGGCCGGCGAGGCCGACGCGGCGGCGCGCTACGCCGGCTATTCCGCCAGCCGGGCCATCTGGATCGGCATGCTGGCCGGCGGCGGCATGGCGGGCGTGGCCGGGGTGGCCGAAGTGGCCGGCCCGATGGGCCAGCTGACGGAGTCCATCTCCAGCGGCTACGGCTTCGCCGCCATCATCGTCGCCTTCGTCGGGCGGCTGCACCCGGTGGGCATCTGCCTGGCGAGCCTGCTGATGGCGCTGCTGTTCCTGGGCGGAGAACAGGCGCAGCAGTTCATCAACCTGCCATCGTCGATCTCGAAGGTGTTCCAGGGATTGCTGCTGTTCTTCCTGCTCGGCGCGGACCTGTTCATCGGCTACCGCATCCGTTTCGATCGCACCGTCAACCCGGGGAAACTGCCATGGAAAACCACCTGATCGCCTCGATGCTGGCCGCCACCATCGTCTCCGGCACGCCGCTGATCCTCGTCGCCATGGGCGAACTGGTGACGGAGAAGGCCGGGGTGCTGAACCTGGGCGCCGAAGGCATGATGTCCATCGGCGCCGTGACGGCCTTCGCCGTGGCGCTGTCAGGCGGCGGCCCCGTGCTGGCCGTGCTGGCCGGCATGGCGGCGGCCTGCGTGATGGCGCTGGCGTTCGGCTTCCTCACGCTGACGATGATGGCCAACCAGGTGGCTTCCGGCCTGGCGCTCGCGCTGTTCGGCGTGGGGCTGGCCGCCTTCATCGGCAAGCCGTTCGAGTCCACGCCCTTGCCGATGATCGCCCCCGTGCCGGTACCGCTGCTCGAGCACATTCCCGTGCTCGGCCCCGCGCTGTTCAACCAGCAGGCGATGGTGTACCTGTCCTGGGCGATCGTGGCGGCGGTGCTGTATTTCCTGTACCGCAGCCGCTGGGGGCTGGTGCTGCGCGCGGTGGGCGAATCGCCGTCGTCGGCCCATGCCGTGGGCTACCGCGTCATCACGCTGCGCTATGCCGCCGTGGCGTTCGGCGGCGCCATGGCCGGCATGGGCGGCGCGTTCATCTCGGTGTTCTACACACCGCTGTGGGCGGAAGGCATGGTCGCCGGAAGGGGCTGGATCGCGCTGGCGCTGGTGGTGTTCGCCACCTGGCGGCCGCTGCGCGTCGTGCTGGGCGCCTACCTGTTCGGCGGCGTGATGATCGCCCAGCTGTTCGTCCAGGGCTCCGGTGTACAGCTCGACATGCCGGCGCAGCTGATGTCCTCGCTGCCGTACATGGCCACCATCGCCGTGCTGGTCCTCATTTCACGCAATGCCCACACCATCAGGCTGCATTCGCCCGCATCGCTGGGGCAGCCATTCCGGCCCGACGCCTGAATCACGACAATAAAGGAGACGCAACATGCCATACGATTCGCGCAAGGATGTTCCCGAGAATGGAAGTCGACCCGCACGGCTGGCCGCCATGGCGGCGCTGCCGGTCCTGCTGGCCATGTCGGCCGGCGCGGCCACCGCGAGCACCGCCACGCCCGCCACGCCCATGAAAACCTGCTTCCTGTACTCGAACCCCATCGGCGAGAGCGGCTGGACCTACCAGCACGAGCAGGCGCGCAAGGCCATCGCCACGAGCATGGCGGGCAAGGTCACGACGAAGTACGTGGAAAACGTGGCCGAAGGGCCCGACGCCGAACGGGTGATCCGCAACTTCGTGCAGGAAGGCTGCAAGCTGATCTTCACCCCCTCGTTCGGCTTCATGGAACCGACCATCAAGGTGGCGCGCCAGGCGCCGAAGGTGATCTTCATGAACGGCACCGGCTACCGCACGGCGCCCAACGTGGGGGCCTACAACGCCCGCTACTACGAGGGCCGCTACCTGGAAGGCGTGCTGGCCGGGCACCTCAGCAAGAAGGGGCTGGCCGGCTATGTCAGCGCCTTCCCGATTCCCGAGGTGCTGCAGGGCCTGAACGCGTTCACGCTGGGCATGCGCAGCGTGAACCCGAATGCCCAGGTCAAGCTGATCTGGGTGAACGCCTGGTACGACCCGGGCAAGGAACGCGCCGCCGCCAACACGCTGCTCACGCTGGGCGTGGACCTGCTGACGTACGACACGTCGTCCGTGGCGGTGGTGACGGCCGGGGAGGAAAAGGGCGTTCCCACGGTGGGCTACTACTCCGACATGAGCCGCTTCGGCCCGAAGACCAACCTGACCTCGGTGGTGCAGACGTGGACAGGTTTTTATACCAAGACGATCGAGGACGTGCTGGCCGGCCGCTGGAAGGCGGCGCACACGGTGGGCGGCCTGCGCGAGGGCATGATCAGGATGGCCCCGCTCAACGCTTCCGTGCCGGCCGACGTGCGGGAAAAGTTCGCCGCCGCCGAGAAGGACATCACCGAAGGCAGGCTGCACCCGTTCGCGGGCCCGATCCTCGACCAGTCCGGCAAGCAGCGCGTGGCCGCGGGCCAGGTGCTGGGCGCCGCGGAGCTGGACAAGATGAATTTCCTCGTCAACGGCATCGACGGCACGCCACCCAAATAGACCAGACAGGATCGACCATGAGCAACAAATTACTGATCAGGGATGCCCACAGCATCCTTACCGGCGCCCGCGGCGACGCGGCGCGCAGCACGGCCACCGATGTGCGCATCGCGGACGGCGTCATCACGGAAATGGGCCGCGCGCTGGAACGCCAGCCGGACGAACGGGTGCTCGACGCGCGCGACTGCGTGATCTATCCGGGCTGGGTGAACACCCACCACCACCTGTTCCAGTCGCTGCTGAAGGGCGTGCCGGCCGGGATCAACCTGACACTGAGCCCGTGGCTGCAGGCGGTGCCGTTCATCTACCGGCGCGCCTTCGACGAAGACCGGCTGCGGCTGGCGGCAAGGATCGGCATCGTCGAGCTGATGATGTCGGGCTGCACGACGATCGCCGACCACCACTACATCTACCACCCGGACCTGGGCTACGACCCGTCGGCCGCGCTGTTCGAGGAGGCGGACAAGCTGGGCGTGCGCTTCATGCTGCAGCGGGGCGGCGGCACGGTGACCCGCAAGCTGGAAGCGGATGCCAGCACCTACGTGCCGCCGGAAACGCTGGACGGCATGGTGGCCGACGTGGAGCGCATCGCCGGGCGCTACCACCAGGTCGGACCCCGACCGCGCACCCGCGTGGCGCTGGCACCCACCACCGCCACGGTCTCGGTGGCGCGGGGCGAGTTGCGCGAAATCGCCCGCGCCGCCCGCCGCATGGGCGTGCCGCTGCACACGCACATGTCGGAGACGGTCAGTTTCATGGAGCACTGCAGCGCCGAATTCGGCTGCCTGCCCATCGAATTCCTGGCCGAGCACGAGTGGCTGGGGCCGGACGTGTCGCTGGCGCACCTGACCCACCTGGCCGATGCGGAACTGCGGCTGCTGGCGCAGACGGGCACCGGCATGGCGCACTGCCCGCAAAGCAATGCGCGCCTGGCCGATGGCGTGGCGCGGGCGCCGGCGCTGCACCGGCTGGGAGGCGCGGTGTCGATCGGCGTGGACGGCGCCGCGTCCAACGAGGCGGCCGACATGCTCAGCGAAGTGCACTTCTGCTGGCTGATGCACCGGGCCCACGCGGGCGCCGCCACGCGCCCGCGGCCGGTGGGTGATGGCGAAGCCGGGGCCGACACCGTGTCGGTCGAGCAGGTCGTGAACTGGGCCAGCGAGGGCGGCGCGCGCGTGCTGGGCTTCGATGGCGTGGGCACGGTGGCGGTGGGGCAGGCGGCGGACCTGGCGGTCTACGACCTCGACGCGCCCCGTTACTTCGGGCTGCACGACATGGCGATCGGCCCCGTGGTGGCGGCCGGCAGGCCCCGGCTGAAATGGCTGCTGGGGGCAGGGCGGGTGCTGGTGGAGGACGACGCCATTCCCGGCCTGGACATGGCGCAGCTGCGTGCCGAAGCCAGCGCCGACGTGCTGCGCCTGGCGCGGACGATCGGGCAGTGACCGGCGCGGCGCGGCAACCGTAGCGACATACAAGGCAATGAAGCAGTAAAGCAGTCACGCGGTAAAGCAATCAGGCAGCAAGCAGTAAAGCGGCAAAGCAGTAAAACAAATCAGCAGTACCAGTAGTGGGTAGAAGCGTTCAACCGGTGCACCTGGCGATGCAGGGCCAGCGACCCGGTGGGAGATTGCTCACTGGCGGAGGAACCGCCAGCGGCCATTCGTCCCATGAATGCGCCCCTGGCAATTCTCCAGTTAAGCGAGGCGTGGATTACCAAGACCGCCTTTTACCTGAAGCAATTGTGAGGAGATCCCATGATCATCGACACCAGCTGTTATCCGACCAACCTGGTCGACCTGGCCTGGCGCCACGATGGCGACCCATTCAGCGGCGAACGCCTGATCCGCATGATGGACGGCCCGTACATCATCAACGGCAAGCCGCGCCGCATCGACAAGGCGTTCATCCAGCCGCCCCAGGGCAATACCATCTACACATACACGGACGGCGAGAAATCCGGCACGGAATCGATCGATGCCTACATGGCCTACACGCTGGAGATGGTGCGCAAGTACCCGGACCGCCTGATCGGCTGCTTCGTCTACAACCCGCGCTGCGGCGTGCAGAACGGCGTGGGCGCCATTGAGCGCTATGTGCGCGAGTACGGTTTCAAGATGGTGCAGTTCCAGGCCAATATGCACGCCTACCGGCCCGACCGCGCGCTCGACTGGCTGCGCCCCGCGCTGGAGAAATGCGCGGAACTGGGCGTGCTGGTCAAGCTGCACACGGGCGACGGCCCGTACAGCATCCCGACCGAGTGGGTGCCGATGATCAAGGAGTTCCCGACCGTGAACTTCATCATGGCGCACTTCGGCGTGCAGACGGGCGGCGTGTACTGCTTCGAGCCGTTCCAGCTGGCGATGGACTTGCCGAACGTGTATTGCGAATCGGGCTGGTGCCTGCAGTCGCGCATCGTCGAATTCGCCAAGGTGCTGCCGAAGCACAAGATCCTGTATGGCTCCGACACGCCGCCGAACGAACCGGGCATGTGGCTGCGCCTGCTCGAGGTGCTGTGCTTCGAACCGCCGCAGGGCCTGAACCTGGACGAGGACACGCTCGAGGACTACCTCGGCAACAACGTCGCGCGCATGGTCGGCCTGGAACCGAGCCCGCCGCCGCGCACCGTGGCCGAAGCCCAGGCGCGCCTCGACATCGGACACCCCATCACGCGCATCAACGACCGTTGAGCGGCCAACATCACAGGAATTTGACATGATCATCGATACCCACCTGCACCCCACCAACCTGGTCGACGAGGCATGGCGCCACACGGGCGAACCCTTTACCGGCGAACGCCTGCTGAAGATGATGGACGGCCCCTACATGATCAACGGCAAGCCGCGCCGCATCGACATGGGCTTCATCCAGCCGCCGCCCGGCAACACGGGCTACCGCGACGGCAACCGGCGCGGCCGCGACGGCATCCGCGACTACATGGCCTACATCGCGGAACTGTGCCAGAAGTACCCGGACCGCTTCATCGGCAACTTCACGTTCAATCCGCGCTGGGGCCCGGAAGAGGGCGCGCTGGAGCTGGAGTACCACGTGAAGGAATACGGCTTCAAGATGCTCAAGCTGCACGCCAACATGCACGGTTACCGGCCCGACCGCGCCCTCGATTGGCTGCGCCCCGCGATGAAGATGTGCGCCAAACACAACGTGGTGGTGCTGATCCACACGGGCGACGGGCCGTACACGATACCGACGATGTTCTACCCGATCATCCGCGAATTCCCGATGGTGAACTTCATCATCGGCCACTTCGGTATCCAGACGGGCGGCAACTACTCGTTCGAGGCGTTCTGGATGGCGATGGACACGCCCAACGTGGTGTGCGAATCCGGCTGGTGCTTCCAGTCGCGTATCGTGGAATTCGCCAGGCAACTGCCGCGCAACAAGATCGTGTTCGGCACCGATTCGCCGCCGAATGAACCGGGCATGTGGCTGCGCGAACTCGAAGTGCTGTGCTCCGAGCCGCCGCACGGCATGGGGCTGGACGAGGATGGGCTGGAAGACTACATGGGCAACAACATCGCCCGCCTTTGCGGCATCGAGACGACGCCGCCGCCACGCACGCTGGAAGAGGCGCAGCTGCGGCTGACCGATACCTATGCGGGTCTGAGGTAAGCGCCGGCAGGCAGCAAGCAGCAACCGAAGGCGGCGCGCCCGGCAAGGGCGCGCCGCCGCAACCAATGAAAGAGGGCAGACATGATCCCCCAGGACTTCCATCAATTCCTCAGCCATTACCGCGAACTGTACCCGCAGGACGTGCTGGCCGTGCGCGAGGAGCTGGCCGGCGGCGAAGACGTCACCGCGCTGGTATGGCAGCTTGCCGCGCAGGACCGGCATCCGCTGCTCGTGTGCGAACGCGTGCGCGGCATCGACACGGCGCTGGTCACCAACATCTTTGCATCGCGCGAGCGGGTCGGGCGCATGCTCGGCGTGCCGGCCGCGCAGATCCATGCCGAATACCAAACGCGCAGCCTCAGGCTGGTGCCGCCGCTGCTGGTCGACAGCGGCCCGGTCACGGACAGCGTGCAGGAAAGCGGCATCGACCTGCGCAGCGTGCCCGTCGTGCAGCACTTCGCCACCGACCGCGGGCCGTACATCACCAACGCCATTCTCGTGGCCGAGCATCCCGATACGGGCGTGGGCAATATGAGCTATCACCGCTCCACGCTGCACAGCCCCACCGAGATCGCCACCAGCCTGCATTCGCGCGGCCACCTGTGGCGGCTGCTGCAGATCGCGCGCGAGCGGGGCAGGCCGCTGCCGGTGGCGATGGTGATCGGTGCGCACCCGCTGTTCATGCTGGCGGGGGCCGCGCGCCTGCCGTTCGGCGTCGACGAGCGCCACGTGGCCGGTGGCCTGCTGGGCGCGCCGCTGCAGGCCGTGCGCACGCCGAAGTACGGCATCGCGGTGCCGGCCCACGCCGAGTTCGTGCTGGAAGGCGTGATCGATCCGGAGGCACATGTGCCGGAAGGGCCGTTCGGCGAATTTTCCGGCTACTCGTCGGACCGTTCCACGAACAACCTGCTGCGCGTCGAGTCGATCCTGCGCCGGCGCGACGCGGTGCTGGTCGATGTGGTGGGCGGCAATTCGGCCGAACACCTGAACCTGGGCCGCATCCCGCGCGAATCGGAGATGGTGGAAAAGCTGCGCGAACGCTTTCCCGGCGTGACGGCGGTGCATTACCCCAGTTCCGGCACCCACTTCCATGCCTATGTGGCGGTGCGCCAGAGCCGCCCGGGCGAGGCACGCCAGGTCATGCTCGGCCTGCTGGGCTGGGATCCCTACCTGAAGACGGTGGTCGCGGTGGACGACGACGTGGACATCACGCGCGACAGCGAGGTGCTGTGGGCGATGGCCACGCACATGCAGCCGCACCGCGATGTCGTGATCGTCGACGGCCTGCCCGGCAGCGCGCTCGACCCGTCGGCGTCGGGCATCGGCACGACCTCGCGCATGGGCCTGGACGCCACGCGGGGACCGGACTTCGATGGCACCCGCGTGCGCATCGCGCCCGACGCGATGGCGCGGGCCGCCGCCGTGCTGGCCCGGACACTTGCCTGACGGTCCTGCGCGGCCGGATCGCGGGCTGGCAGCGTTCATGACCGCATATCACAAACTCGTCAGGAAAAATGTATGTAAACTACATCGCTAACCAAGAATACCGTTGACATGCCTCCTCTATTGCTGAAGACTGCGTTTACCGCAGATACAAGATCCTATCACTGGACTACAAGCGGTATGTAGTCAGACTACTCGCCTGCCGCGTGCGGGCATGTCCGGCGCGGGCAGGTCTGATCATTCTTGGAGGAGATACCAATGAAGAAACGCATCGTTACCACCATCGTGGCGGCGGGCCTGATGGCGGCCATGGCCCACGCAGGAGCGGCAACGCCGAAGCAGCAGGCCGGTGGCAGCAAGGCCATCCTGCTGCAGGGGTTCCACTGGCATTCGGCCGGCTACACGCGGCCGGACTGGTACAACACACTGTCGGACCGTGTCGACGACGTGGCTGCGCTGGGCATCACGCACGTGTGGTTCCCGCCGCCATCCGATTCCAGCGCGAAGGAGGGCTACCTGCCGCGCCAGCTCAATTCACTGATGTCCGCCTATGGCAGCCCGGCCGAGCTGACGGGCGTGGTGGGCGCGTTCAAGAGCCGCGGCATCCAGTCGATCGCCGACATCGTCGTCAACCACCGCGTGGGCACGAACGGCTGGTCCGACTTCACCAATCCTACCTGGACCACGCACGCGGTCGTCAATGGCGACGAGTGCAACTGCGGCCTGGGCAGTGCCGACACGGGCGACGGCTTCAACGCGGGGCGCGACCTCGATCACACCAACGTGGCCCAGACGCAGAACGGCATCATCACGTGGCTGAACGGCCCGATCAAGCAGGCTGGTTTCACGGGCCTGCGCTTCGACTACGTAAAGGGCTTCAACGCTTCGTACGCCGGCAAGTATGCGAACGCGTTCGCGCCGGACTTCTGCGTGGGCGAACTGTGGGGCGATTTCAATCCCAACGACATGAATGCCCACCGCCAGTCGATCATGAACTGGATCGACGGCACGGGTTCGTCATGCGGCGCGTTCGACTTCACCACGAAGGCGATCCTGAACGACGCGCTGGCCAACGGCAATTACTGGCGCCTGAAGGACAGCGCCGGCAAGCCGCAGGGCGCGATCGGCTGGTGGCCAGCGATGTCGGTCACCTTCGTGGACAACCACGACACGGGGCCGGCGGAAAGCTGCGGCACGGGCCAGAACCACTGGCCGGTGCCGTGCGGCAGCGTGATGGAAGGCTATGCCTACGTGCTGTCGCACCCGGGCATTCCGACGGTGTTCTACCCGCACGTGTATGACTGGAACCTGAGGGCGCCGATCGCCGCGCTGATCAACGCGCGCAAGGCGGCCGGCGTGCACTCGACGTCGGCGGTGACGATCCAGCAGGCGACGCAGGGCCTGTATGCGGCCATCGTCACCGGCACGTCGCGCCAGCTGGCCATGAAGATCGGGCCGAACAGCTGGAGCCCGGGCAGCGGCTGGACGCTGCAGGCGTCCGGCACCAACTACGCTGTCTGGATGAAGTAGTTTGGCGCTGTCAGCGTTAGCTATGTGAGGTCGGGGAAGGCAGAGCTTTTCGCCAACCCGACCTGGAATTGTTGTTTATGGCGACGCTGACAATCAGCCAGCCGGCTCGATGCGGCAGGGTTGTCGCATCGAGCACCCGCAGCCAGCAGGTGTAATTGGCCAGGTAACGGCTGGCCATGCCGTTGAAGCGGCCATGCCAGCCGTTCACCTTATCGAGTTGAATCGTGCCGCGTTTCCGAGACCGGCGCACGTTGATCGCTTCGTGCGGGATCCGGTGCTGCGCGCAAAAGCATCGTAGGCCTTGGCCCTATCGCTGATCAGCAAGACATCGGGACCCCGCACGGGCGCCAAGGTGCAGTGCCAACTGGCTTGCGCGGACCGGCCCGCGGCCCGCGGCCCGCGGCGAATTCACGCGTCGTCTTGCTCCTGTCGCGTGCGATGAGGATGCAACCAAGCTCCCTGCTGATGCCGCGCCGAGTGGCCTTGTCGCCGCGCCGCCGGACCGGGCGATCCAGGTGGCGCGAGCCCTTTTGCCATTCGCGACCATAGGGCGGAGCAGGGGTTTCGACGAGCACTGTTCGCTGCCTACGTAGCGGTGCTCGCTTGCAAGCGAGCATTCTTCTTCATCGGCTTCGGCCATGCCCGGCACGATTGCCGGCCGCTCGCGCCGTACCCCGGGATTAAAACCAAAGCCTGCGCGGGGAGCGCCCAGTGGCCGCCAGGTAGGCGGCGACTGACAGCCTCGGTCCTGCAATGCATCCCATAGTCTGGCAAGGGAAAGGCCCGAGCAGTAGCGAGTGGTGCGCACTCGACCGCGGCGCAATGCCGGGAATGGAAAGTAGCGGCTGCGCCAGCAACCCGGATATCATTTAGCGTCCTCGGAAGGGTGCCGATACCATCGATTAGCGCAACTGCAGGAAATTATGTGCGACTGGAGAAGGGAGGGCCCGTGACCTTGCCTTTTAGGCATGATAGGCCGCCATAAGGTCCGATCTGGGGCGGGAGCCGCGTGTCGTGGCATTTCAAAAAGTTTTCAACTTGGCAACATGGTATGCTAGCTCGGGTGGCTGGAATTAGCCAAGAGCGGACACTGGTCCTTACGCACCTTATGAAATTTTTTCGCAATACTATGTCAAAGTTCGTAAGCGAAATTAGTTCCTGCAAATGGCTTTTCCTGAATAGTATCAGTGAGCCCGAAGAAAACACTTTGCGCCTCGAAATATTGGAAGCTGCGACACTGCATGATCCTGAGCCCAAAGCGCGTCCACTTAACGAATCCCTAGAGCGCGGTCTACCTTTGGGGAGCCCAATCAGGCATGTCGCTGGTTGCAGGATTTTCACTGTAGATTGGCCAGATTATGTAGCCTATTCAGTACGAAACGAAAGCTATGTGACCACGGATGAGTATGAGATTTTTGAGGGACGTAACTTCGTCAAATATACGAAATCGCGTTACTTAGATTTTGTCGAGCAGGCGACGTTTGCAGGTGACAGTTACCCTGGTCCAATGACTCATTGGGGAATATTTTGCTTGAATCACATTGTTGATGTGGTGTCATGTAGCGAGCCTGCTTGGCAAGTCTCTGTCGCCGAGTAAGTGGCCTCAAGTGTCCGCTTTGGGGGCGGGAGCTGCCTGTCCTGACGTTTGATGCTTTTGGGGTTTAGCCACCTGCAATGCTGCGGCGAACGGCGGAGTTCGGCCAGGAATTGCCGCTCCGCCGCTCTGTTGAACTGACCGCGAACCCACAAATCGAAATGTGTACAAATTTGAAGATTCAATGCTCAAGTTGCCCTGCTTTGATCATGACGGAAACTGCGGCACGAACGGGAGGACTTTGCATGCCATGCAAGTCAGGAACTCGCGCCAATATCGAAGCCTTGAAGGTTGCAGCGAAAAAAGAGAAGGGGCTCGATGCCACCGGTCCATTTCGAATCTACTGGCGCGAACTTGTTAACCGCGTGCACAAATCGTCTGCTGGATTAACTCAGCTCTCGGACGTCGAGCGCCAATACTGGGCAGTTGGATGCTTATCTGGCGAAGTGTACAACGGTGGTTTCGAACAATATTTTCATAACAGTTCTGGCGCAACCTACTTCGCTGCGATTGAAGGCCTGCAAGCCATGGGGGCTTCTACAAGTCTGCTGCTGCTTCAAAAATCAAAGCAAATGATCTTTGGATTTGCAGAGGTTCCTGAAGAGTCATATGCCAGGCGAACAATACTTGTTGCGGTCGAGAGTGATTCGCTGCACCGGCGTCTGGATGAGCTTGATAAGCAGTTCTGGGCCGACCCTGATGAGCTAGCGGTGCGAAGCGAAGCATTTGCAGTGACGCATGGCCTCGTGCGCCTTGTATAGACAGAAAGCTCTTCGCCGGTTTTCGGCGAACGTCGGCCATGGTCAGGAGGGACTGGCAAGCCAGTCCCGCTCCGTCGGCAAGTGGCGATGCTCCTTGAAACCCCGGCCCCGCCCCGCCGGGCCTGACCCGGCGTCTTGCTTTGAGTGTCCGCATGCGGCTCGGCATGTCGGCCGAGCGCACACCTGACGGCATGGTCAACCCGTATTGCGCAACCCCGCCGCCACGCCGTTGATCGACAGGTGGATGCCGCGGTGCACGCGGTTGTGGCGGTCTTCCGGCGCCGCCGGGTGTGCCCGGTTGCGCCCGATCAGCTCGACCTGCAGGTGGTTCAGCGGGTCGAGGTAAGGGAAGCGGTTCCGGATCGACCGCGCCAGGCTCGGGTTGTCGACGAGGCGCTCGCCGTTGCCGGTGATGAGTTCCAGGCAGCGCAGCGTTGCCGCATGTTCGCCGGCGATGCGGTCGAAGATGCGCTGGCGCAGGCCGGCATCCGGCACGAGCGCGGCATAGCGGGAAGCGATCGCCAGGTCGGTCTTGGCCAGCACCATGTCCATGTTCGACAGCAGCGTGGCGAAGAACGGCCAGTGCTCGCCCATCTCGCGCAGGGTGGCCAGGCGCGCCTCGCGGTCGCCGCCATTGCCTTGGTCACCATCGTCGAGCCATTGGGAAATCGCGGTGCCGAAGCCGAACCAGCCGGGCAGCAGCACGCGGCACTGGCCCCACGAGAAGCCCCATGGAATGGCGCGCAGGTCTTCGATGCGCCGTGTCGACTTGCGCGATGCCGGGCGCGAGCCCAGGTTCAGTTCCGCGATCTCGGCGATCGGTGTCGACGCGAAGAAGTAGTCGGTGAAGCCCGGCGTTTCGTACACGAGGCCGCGGTAGGCATGGTAGGCCCGTTGCGACAGGTCGGCCATCACGCGTTCGAACGTCGCAAGCTGCGCCGCCGCCTGGGGATCGTTACGGGCAGGCAGCAGACCGGCTTCGAGGGTGGCCGCCACCAGCAGCTCCAGATTGCGGCGCCCGATCTCCGGGTTGGAAAACTTCGAGGCGATGATCTCGCCCTGTTCGGTCAGGCGGATCTGGCCGTTCACGGTGCCCGGCGGCTGCGCCAGAATCGCCTCGTAGCTCGGGCCGCCGCCGCGGCCCACGGTGCCGCCGCGGCCATGGAACAGGCGCAGGCGCACGCCGGCTTCGGCGAACACGTCCACCAGTTTCAGCTCCGCCTGGTACAGCTCCCAGTTCGACGTCAGGAAGCCGCCATCCTTGTTCGAGTCGGAATAGCCCAGCATCACTTCCTGCAGCCGGCCCTGGTGGCCGATGAGCTGCGCCACCTGCGGCAGCGCCATCCAGTCGGCCATGATGCCGGCTGCGCGCTGCAGGTCGGGAATGGTCTCGAACAGCGGCACCACCATCACGTCGCCGCGCATGTCCTGCGGGCGCAGCAGGCCCGTTTCCTTGTGCAGCACGAGCACTTCGAGCAGGTCGGACACGGTTTCGGTGTGCGAGATCACGTACTGGCGGATCGCCCGCGCGCCGAAGCGCTGGCGCAGCTCGCGCGCCGTGCGCAGAATTTCCAGTTCGGACGCCGTCGTATCGGAGTAATCCAGGAACGGCGAGAAAAGCAGGCGTGGCCTGGACAATTCGGCCAGCAGCAGCGCCACCTTGCCGTCTTCCTCCAGCGCGGCGTAGTTTGCCTCGACGCCGCCGCGGGCGAACAGTTCGGCCAGCACCGCCTCGTGCACGTCCGAACCCTGGCGCATGTCCAGCGAGGCCAGGTGGAAGCCGAAGATGCGCACCGCGCGCAGCAGGCCGTCCAGGCGCGGCTCGGCGAGGATCGCGCCGTTGTTGGCGGCCAGCGACTCGGCAAGGACCGCCAGTTCCGCCTGCAGCTCCGCGGCGTCGCGGTAGGGCGTGGCGTGGGCCGTTGCCTTGCGCTGCGCGTCCGATACGCCGAGTTCGCGCGCAGTGGCGGCCAGGCGCGCATGGATGCCGATGAGGGCACGGCGGTACGGTTCGTCGTTGCGGTGCGGCGAATCGTCGGGCGACCGTTCGATCAGCGCCAGCAAGGCGTCGCTGGCCGGCACCAGCAAGGTCGACGTGGACAGCTCGGACCCCAGCGCCCGCACTTCGTCGAGGTAGAACTCGAAGATGGTGCCGGACTGGCGCAGCAGCGCATGGCGCATCGTGGCGGCGTTCACGTTCGGGTTGCCGTCGCGGTCGCCCCCGATCCAGCTGCCCATCTGCAGGTAGTCGGCATCGGCCAGGTCCAGCGCGGCGCCGCCATAGCCGTGCGCGATCTCGCGCTCGACATCGTCGTACAGCGCGGGCAGTTCACGCAGGAACGTGGTGCGGTAGTAGGACAGGGCGTTCTCGATCTCGTCCGCGACCGTCAGCTTTTCATAGCGCAGCATCCGGGTCTGCCACAGCGTGGCGATGCGCGCCTGCAGCAGGCGCACGTTGCGTTCGCGCTCGCGCGGCGTGAGCGGCAGGTCGCGTTCGGCCAGCAGGGCCGCGATCGCGTGGCCGGCATCGAGGATGCTCTTGCGCTGCGCCTCGGTAGGGTGGGCGGTCAGCACGGGTGCGATCAGGGCCTCGCGCAGGAACGACGCCACGGCGGTGCTGTCCACGCCGGCTTCCTTCAGGCGCATGACCGCATGCGCCACCGTCGATGGCTGCGGCGCCGAGCCGCCCAGCAGGTGGGCGCGGCGGCGACGATTGTGGTGACGGTCCTCGGCGATATTGGCCAGGTGCGAAAAGTAGGAAAACGCCCGCACCACGGCATTGGTCTGCTCGGGCGCGAGGTTGGCGAGCAGCGCGGACAGTTCGGCGCCCGCGGCAAGGTCGTCTTCCCGCCGGAAGCGCACGGCGCTCTGGCGGATCGCTTCCACCACGTCGAACACGGTGTCGCCTTCCTGTTCGCGGATCACGTTGCCGAGCAGGCGGCCGAGGAGGCGGATGTCTTCCTTCAGCGGCGCATCCTTGTCGGCAAGGTCCGGTGAAGGGGAAATGGCAGCGGATTCGCTGTAGTCGTGCAGGGCGCTGGTTTGCATGGCGATGGATTGAATTGGTTTTGGGTTCATGGCCGGCATGCCGCCCGCGTGCAGGGATCGCACCGCGGCGCCGAGATAAAAATCGGCGAACGCAGAGCTTTTCCGCCGCGCGAGCGGCATGCCGTGACTTTTCCAAATATTGTTCAATCGCCAAGCGGCTGTCAATGAAAATGTAGCTCACAACAAAATTACAACGATAATTACGTAAATTTCCTACGTGCCATCCGACTACATGCGCGTGTAGTTGACTTTGGCGCCTTGCACCGGCTAATTTTCGTGCGTGCCAGGCGCGGTTACCGAAAGCCCGGTTGCACGAAACGCACCTGGTCCGCTCCCGCTGTGATCGGGCACGCCTGCCGCAACGGGACAGGGTGCGGTGCCCGTGCATTGCCGGGACGGCATGCGCCGGCACTTTGGAGGCGGTGGCACAATACGGCCACGCGGACGGCACCGAGTCCGTGGAAAGGCGCCTTGTTGCACGACTTACACCATACGACTATCAATTTGCAGCCGTCCGGCGTGGGCGTGGATGACCATGCGGGCCCACTGCCCGCACTGCGCCACCCGGTCATACGGCTCGTGGTGCTGGCCACGGCCTTGTCCTGCCTGCTGGTGATGGGCTTTTCGGCGTGGTTCGTCTGGTCGTCGCGGCAAATCCAGATCCGCCAGACCGAGGTCGCCACGTCGAATGTGGCCCGCATGGTCGGCGCGCAGGTCGAATCCGCGATGAAGATCGCCACCATGGCCCTGGCCGACATTACCGAGCATGTCGAGCACGATGGCACGGACGGCCCCGCGCTCGAACGGCTGAAGGACAATCTCCAGACCCTCGCATCCACCTCGCCCGAGCTGTATGGCCTGTTCGTCTACGGGGCGGATGGCAGGTGGCTGGCCACTTCGCTGGCCCGGGCCGTCGAGGGAAACAATGCCGATCGCGCCTATTTCCGTTACCACCGCACGCATCCCGGGCGCGGCGTCCACTTCGGCGTTCCCGTGAAGAGCCGTTCGACAGGGGTGTGGATCATCCCCGTTTCGCGGGCGTTCTACGATGCCGGCGGCAAGTTCGCCGGCGTGGCGCTGGTGACGCTGCGGATCAATTTTTTCGAGCGCATCTACGACGAGCTCAATATCGGCGAGACCGGGACCGTGCTGCTCATGCTGTCGGACGGCACCGTCGTCTATCGCAGGCCGCTCGACGAAACGCTGATCGGCACCGACCTGTCGAACGGCAATATCTACGCCGAACTGCGGAAGCGCGACATCGGCTCGGCCATGCTGATGGCGAAGGTGGACGGTATCGAGCGGCTCTACAGTTTCCGCCGCATGAAGGCATTTCCCTTCCTCGTGGCGGTCGGGCAGACAAAGGGCGAGCTGCTGAACAACTGGCGGCGTTCCAGCCTGCTCATCGGCGCGGCCGCCTTCCTCATCAGCGCGGTGTTCGTGGCGTTCGCGACAAAGCTCGTCATGCAGATCCGCATCCGGGACACGCTCGACGAACAGCTGCGCCGCCATTCCGAGCAATTGCGGGAACATAACGAGGGCCTGCAGGTACTGGCGCATACGGACAAGCTCACCGGGCTGGCCAACCGGCGCCGGTTCGACGAGGTGCTGGACCTGGAGCTGAAGCGCGCAAAGCGCGCGGGAACGCCGCTGTCGCTGCTGATGATGGACCTGGACTATTTCAAGCACTACAACGACCATTATGGTCACCGCGCGGGCGACGAATGCCTGCAGGCCGCCGCGCAGGTGCTGGCGGGCCACATCGCCCGGGCCGGCGACCTCGCCGCGCGCTATGGGGGAGAAGAGTTCGCCATCATCATGCCCAATACCGGCCAGCCGGGCGCGATGGCCGTCGCCGAGCGGGTGCGCACCGGCATCCAGGCGCTGGCCAGGCCCCACCAGCCGTCGCCGTTCCACATCGTCACCGCCAGCTTCGGCCTGGCGACACTGGTGCCGCATGCCGATCGCGACATGACCGCGAGCGCGCTGATCGATCGCGCCGACGGGCAGCTGTACCGGGCCAAGGAAGCGGGGCGCAACCGGATCGGCGCCGCGTAGGGCGTTGCGCGCCAGGGTGCGCGGTCAGGGTTCCCTTAGCCTCCGGCTCCAGTCCTCGATGCGGCCGGTCTCGAGGCGCCGTGCGAACGCCGTCTTCCAGTTGGCCGACAACGGCGCCAGCGCCGCAGCCAGTGCCCATTCCTCCCGCAGGCCGGCATCGGATGCATCCGCCCCATCGGGCCTGGGGAAAAGCGCGCGGACCAGCCGCTCCAGCGGCCAGGCGGGGCAGGGCCGGTCCACGAGTGCGAACGTGCCGCCGCGCTCGACCAGGCCTTCCTCCAGGACCCGGTAGTACCAGCCGGTGCGGCCCGAATCCTGCATCGACGCGGCGGCGCGCGGCCGTTCGAAGCGGCGGTTCAGCTTCCAGCACGGCTGGCGGCCCTGCGACACCTGCAGCAGCGCGGTGCCGAGGCGGAACACGTCGCCGATGCAGACGTCCCGCTCCGTCATGCCGGACGTTGAGAAATTTTCGCCGAACGCGCCGGGCACCAGCGGCACGGGACTGTCCGGCCAGCGCGCGGCCCACATGGCGTAGTGGTCGGCGGCATAATGGTGCACGGCCTTTTCGGGGCCGCCATGGTAGACGCGGTCGCCCTGCTCGTCGCCCTCCAGTCCCGTGAACGACAGCCGTACCGCACCCGGCCGGGGGGCCTTGACGATGCCGCTGTCCACGGCGGGATGGCCGGGCCGCGCGAGCGGGCGCGCGGCGCCGGTGAACAGCGCGGCGAGCGGGATCGATGGCAACATGGCGTGTTCTCGTTCAGGGTTCGAAAGCGATGCGCGGCAGGCCGGCCAGCCAGCCGCGCAGCAAGTCCTGGCCCGCCTGTTCCAGCGCGCGGCCATGCCGGGCCGTGTCGCGGCGCAGGTCCGCCAGGTCGGCGCCGGCCTGCGCCAGTTCCACCGCGTGTCCGGCCAGCCATTCCTCCAGCGCGTGCGCCGGGAACTCGGCATGGAACTGCAGGCCCAGCGCATGGGGGCCGGCGAAGAACGCCTGGCAGGGCGTGCCCCCGGTGGCCGCCAGCGCGGCGATGCCGGCCGGCGGCACGATATTGTCGCCATGCCAGTGCAGCACAGGAATGCCGCGCAGCGCGCCGAGCGGGCCGGCATCGGCCGCCATGTCGAGCGGCGCCCAGCCGATCTCCTTGGCCGGCATGCCATCGGCACGGGTGCGGTGCTCGATGCCCCCGCCGAGCGCGACGGCCATCAGCTGGGCGCCCAGGCAGATGCCCAGGGTAGGGCGGCCGAGCACCAGCCGCTCGCGCAGGCCATCGATTTCCGCGCCAAGCCATGGATATGCGGCAAGGTCGCCGGCACCGAGCGGGCCGCCGAGCACGACGACCAGCGCCGCTTCGCGCCACTCGTCCGGCGCCAGTGGCTGCGCGCCGCCATGGCGGTATTCGATCAGGTAGCCCGCGCGCTCGAGGGGCGCGGCAAAACTGCCGAGCTCCTCGAAGCGCACGTGATACAAGGCGATGCAGGTCCTGTCCAGGTTGTTTTTGCGATCGTTTGCCGGCATTGCCTTTCCTTTCAGGTGACGGACGACAGCGGGATGCGGCAGCCGCCATCGTCGCATTGCGACGCGTCGTCGACTTCCTCTTCATGCACGAGCTCCGCAATGAGGGCGCCCACCTGCATGTCGTCGGCCATGCCGAACACCTGGTGGCGCAGAATGCCCCGGCGGTCGATCAGCAGCAGCGTGGGCGTGCCGCGCATGCGGTACTTTGCCATCGTCCGCGGTATCGGGCCACTCTCCGACGGCAGGTCGATGCCGACCGGGAAACCGATCCGGTATTCGTGGACGAAGGCTTCCAGCGCCTCCCTGCCCATCACCGCATGGTGCTCGAACACCGTGTGCAGACCGAGTACCGCGACGTCGCCGCGGTCGAATGTGGCGGCGATCTTCTTCGCCTGCGGAATGCCGTGCGACACGCAACCGGGGCACAGCATCTGGAACGCGTAGACCGCGACCACCTTGCCGCGCAGGGCGGCAAGGCTTACGGGGCCGTGGGCGTTCAGCCAGGCCGCCACCTCGAATTCGGGCGCGACGCTGAAGTTCGTCACGGTCCCGGCGCTCATTTGGCGCGCAGCTTCACTTGCGGGAAATCGACCGGCACGGCCAGCGCCACGTTCACATAGTTGGTGAACAGGTTCAGCGCCACGTGGGCCACGATTTCCACCACCTGGCCGTCGTCGAACCCGGCTTCGCGCAGCGCGTCCACGTCGCCCGCGCCGATCTTTGCACGGTTGCGCACCACGCTGGCCGCGAACTTCAGCGCGGCGGCCGTCTTCGGGTCCTGCGACTGGCCGGCCTGGGCGGCGGCCATCTCGTCACCCGTGGCGCCGGCCTTGCGGCCCAGGGCCGTGTGCGCGGCCAGGCAGTATTCGCAGTCGTTGATGTCGGCGATCGCCACGGCGATCTGTTCGCCCAGCTTCGCGCCGAGCGTGCCGTTGCCGAGGGCGCCGAATGCCGCCCACATGCTGGCCAGCGCGGCCGGGGAGTTGGCGACGGCCTTGAACATGTTCGGCGTGACGCCGAAGGCGCCGTGGATCTGTTCGAGCAGCGGTTGCGATGCGCCCGTCGCGGTGTCGCGGGTCTGCAGGGCTACGCGGGCGGTGGTGGTCGAGGTCATGATGTTTCCTTTCGGGTCAATAAAGTTAGGAATCCTGATTAATGTGCGGTAGAAACCTGGCTGGCGTTTCGAAGCGTGCCTGACGCGCCGTCCATGGAAAGCATCATAGCAGTATAAGCATAGGAGTCCTATGAATTAATTTCTATTGCTGTTTTAGCCCGGCGCTATGGCATCATCGGCACGCCACGGCAATGAGGCCATGGCCAACCCGAGTCCGAATCCACTGTCCACATGCCACCAGAAAAACACACCGGAAACCCGCCGTTCCGCATCCTCCTGCCCCTGCTCTACGCCTTCGGCATCGCGACCGCGCTGCCCGCGCATGCCGCCGAGCTCACCATCGACAACGGCACCTTCTGGAAAGACACGGCCGGTACGCCCATCTATTCGCAGGGCGGCGGCATCCTGAAGGTGGGGGACACGTATTACTGGTATGGCGCGAAGTACGAGGAAGCCGTCAGCTATGCCAGGGATCCGTCGTCGTTCACGACGCAGCCGCATTTCAGCGCGGTCACGGCCTATTCGTCGAAGGACCTGGTGAACTGGAAGTTCGAAGGCAACGTCGTCGGCGCCGCCGCTCCCGGCAAGATCTTCGAGCGTGATGCGTGGCTGGGCCGCATGGGCGTGGTGTACAACCGGAAGACACGCAAGTATGTGCTGATCACCCAATATGGCAGCAAGAGCGCCGGTGCCGGCGTGCTGTTCGCCACCAGCGACAGTCCGTCCGGCCCGTTCGTCTACGCGCACCTGCAGCCGCGCATCGACAACGTGGCATCGCCCACGTCCGGCGACCAGACCGTGTTCATCGACGACGATGGCCAGCCGTACCTCATCTTCAGCAACAACGGCAATCGCCGGCACCTGTACGTGGCGCCGCTGCGCGCCGCCGATTACCTGCACGTGGAGCGGGCCACGGAGATCTACCGGGCCCCCGCGGGCGGGCGCGAGGGCAACGCCATGTTCAAGCGCGACGGCCTGTATTATTTCTGCTCGTCCGACCTGCATGGCTGGAACGCCTCGCGCAGTTTCTACATGACGGCCACGAAAATCACGGGTCCGTATTCGGCCGAGAAGCTCATCGCCGGCACCGATGCCGATTTTTCGCACGTGTCCCAGAACGGCTTTTTCATCCCCGTGCAGGGCAGTGCCGGCACGACCGTGCTGTATGCGGGCGACCGGTGGAGCAATTTCGCCGGCAATGGCCTCGGCTACAACATCTGGACGCCGCTGTCCTTCGATGGCCAGGCACCCGTGTTCAATTCGCTGAGCCAGTTCCGGCTCGATGCGGCGAAGGGCACCTGGACAGTGGGGCCGGCCAACAACTACGTGCTCAATCCCGGCTTCGAAGCGGACCGCGTCGAGCAGACGGGCGTCACCGGATGGATCACCAGCTGGACAAGCATCAAGGGCCCGAGCCCGTTCGTCAATGCGCCGGGCGGCCGCACGGGCCGCTGGGCACTGCGTCTCGCGCATGCGGGGCAGACGATGGGCAGCGCGATCCAGAACGTCACGCTGCCGAACGGTACGTACACGCTGCGCGCATGGGTCAGGAGCAGCGGGGGCCAGGGTGTGGCGAGGCTGTACGCGCTTGCCGATGGCGGCACGGAGATCGCGCACGACGTGAAGGCGGCCAGCCAGTGGGCCGAGATCACGCTGCCAGGCATCGTCGTCACGGGAGGCCGGGTACAGGTCGGCGCTTATTCGGAAGGAAGCGATGGGCAGTGGCTCGCCATCGACGACGTAAGCCTCGTGCGGAACCGGCCGTGAGCGGTTGATGCGTATGCGCAACATATCGATCGTCGCGCGGTATCAGCAAGGCAACGTACAAAAACAATGTCTGTTCGCATGATATAGTTCTCTGCATCAATTGTTGCAGGCCTCTGTTTCAATGTCACCTTTGCAAGCGCATCGGGCGGCGCGCCTGCGGGATCGATATCGTGAACGCCACCAGCATCCATACCGCGAGAGCGCCCGGCCAGCCAGCCGGGCAGCGGGTGCCGTTCGATGCCTTTCACCTGCCGGACGGTACGGCATCCACACGCCCGAACGCCATCGTGGACATCCCTGAACCCGCATCGCCAGCAAGAACGGCGCTGCAACGCGCATCGAAGCGTATCGCCGATGTGATCCTGCCCGGCGATTTCAAGCAGCGCCGCCGGGCGATCGTCGCCCTGATGACGGCGGGCATCTACGCGGTCTGCATCGCCATCCTGTTCTACGGCAGCGAACGGGGTATCTTCCAGCGCAGCTGGATCGGCGCGCTGGCCCTCGCTTGCGCCGTGGTGGTTTCGGGATTCTTCGCCGCGATCCGCAGCGGTTTCAACCTGCGCTTTGCCGCGCCGTCGCTGGCGCTGCCCCAGGCGATCTGTGCGCAAACCCTCATCGCGGCGGCCTACATGATCACCGGCCCGGCGCATCCGGCCATGCTGTCGCTGGCGGCGATGGTACTGGTGTTCGGCATGTTCGAGATGCGGCCCAGGTATGTCTGGCTGCTGGTGCGCTATACGCTGGTGCTGATGGGGGCCGTCATGCTCTGGTGCGCCAGCGACGATCCGCTGACGTACCGGCCGGACGTCGAGGTCATCTACTTCGCCATGCTGGCGGCCGTGCTGACCGCGATCTCGTCGCTGTCCGTCCAGCTGAGGGCCATGCGCGAGCGGGTGCGCAGCCAGAAGGCGGCATTGCAGGTTGCGCTGGAGGAGATCCAGCGCGTGGCCACACTGGATGAACTGACGGGGTTGCCGAACCGGCGCCACTTGCGCGACCTGCTGGCGCAGCACATCGAGCGTTTCGACCGGGGCGGGCCGGCCTTCGCGGTGGCGCTCGCCGATCTCGATCATTTCAAGAACATCAACGACCGGTACGGGCATGCCATCGGCGATGCCGTACTCTCCGGTTTCGCCGACCGGGCCCGCGCACACTTGCGCAGTACCGACGTGGCCGGGCGCTGGGGCGGAGAAGAATTCGTCCTCATCCTGGCCGGCCCCGCCGCGACCGATCCCCACCTGGGCATCGAACGGCTGCGGGGCTCCCTGCTGCAAACCCCGGTCTGCGCGGAAGCGCCGGATATCCGGCTGACGTTCTCGTCGGGCATCACCGCTTACCGGAAAGGCGAGGCGATCGACGACGTGATCGAGCGCGCCGACAAGGCGCTCTACGAAGCCAAGGATGCCGGGCGCAACCGCTCGGTCAGCAGGTAAGGCAGTCTTATACCTTCGCTTCCAGGCCCGGGGTGGCCGACCGCACGAGGAACGCCTGCGTCAGCTGCGGCAGGTGGTCCAGCAGCCAGGCGGCCATTGCCTTTTCCTGCACGATGATGCGCTCGCACGCCGCCTTCGTGGTGGCATCGCCGGCCTGCTCGGCCGCGGCGATCAGCGCCGTATAGCTGGCGATTTCCAGGTTCTCGAACACATAGCCGGCCATTGCGCCCTTGACCACTTCATCGCTGACCGTCATGCCGCCGACCGCCTGGCCGAACGCCGCCAGCTTGCCGCCCAGGTCCTTGATGATCGAGTTGCTGACGCCACGGCGCGCCATGGCCTCGTCGAGCAGGCTTTGCTGCCCACGGGTTTCCTCGATGTGCTGGACGATGCGCGCCTTCAGTTCCGGATAGTGTTCCAGGCGGTCGGCCTGCGCCGTCAGCATTTTTTCCGCCTGCTGCTCCATCGCGTGCGCATCGCGCAGCCAGTCGTTCAGGTTCTCGTTCACATCGGTGCTCATGGTTTCCTCCATCGGTGGTTGGTGGGTGGGGGGAAACCGTATGGTAGCCAGGCCCGCCTGGCGGATCTGTCAGGGCAGGGCGCTGGTCCGTGTAGGACCACGCCGCACCGGTGCGAAACTACAGATCGATGCGGCGGTCGGCGATGGCTTGCACGATGTCCTCGTCGTGCGTGACCAGCAGTACCGCGCACCCGGTGGCCCGCACATGCTCGGCCAGCAGGCCGATGACTTCCTGCTGGGTGACCGGGTCCAGGCGCGACGTGGGTTCGTCGGCGAAGATCAGCGCGGGCTTCATCAGCAGCACGCGGGCCAGCGCGATGCGTTGCAGCTCGCCACCCGAGACCTGGTGCGGCAGCCGGTCGAGCAGGGCGGAGGACAGCCGCATGCGCGCCAGCAGCGCTTCCAGCGCTTGCCAGTCCAGCCGGTGCAGCGTCACCAGGTCGCGCAGCGACTGGTGCAGGGTGACGCGCGGCGCAAAGGCGGCGCCGGGATCCTGCTGGATTTTCTGGAAAGCCGTCGGCGGCAGGCCGGCCGCGCGCGCCACCCTGCCGGCATCGGGCGCAAGCAGGCCCACGACGATATTGCCGAACGTGGTCTTGCCCGACCCGCTCGGCCCGGCCACCGCGACGATCTCGCCGGCGGCGACATGGCCATCGATGCCGGCGAACAGGGCCTGCCGGCCGAACGACTTGGCCACGCCATCGATGGCGGCGACGATGCGCGGCCCGCCGGAACGGTCAATGTCGCCGGCCGGGCGCCGGGGCCAGTGCGCCGGGTCCGCCGCCAGCAGCCGCCGCGTGTAGTCGTGCGCCGGCGCCGCCAGCACCCGCGCCGCCTCGCCCTGCTCGACCATGGTGCCGTCGAGCAGGACCGCCAACTGGCCGCCCAGGGCCCGCGCCAGCCAGATATCGTGCGTGATGCACAGCAGGCTCATGCCCTGCGCCTGCGCGGCGCGCAGCAGCGACAGCACTTCGCCGCGGCGGTCGGCATCGAGCCCCTTGGTCGGCTCGTCGATGATCATCAGCGGCGCGCCGGCCGCATGCGTGGCCAGGAACGCCACCCGCTGCGCCATGCCGCCGGAAATCATGAACGGATACTTGTGCGCGGCATTCTCCAGGCCCAGGCCCGCCAGTGCGGCGTCGGCCAGCGCGCGCGCATTGGCGCGGGCGGCGCGCCGGCTGTCCTCATGGTGGTCGGGCGCCGGATGGGCAACGAGTTCGTAGGTCTCGGCGACCTGCTCCCGCACCTCCATCGTGGGATCGAGCGCCAGCCACGGCTCCTGCGGCAGCAGCGCCAGCTGGCGCCCCCAGCCCGCATGGCGGGCGCGCTGGTCGGCGGCATCCGTTTCCTGGCCGGCGATGGCCACGCGGCCGGTACAGCGCAGCGTGGCGGGCAGGTTGCCCATGATGGCCTGCGCCAGCAGCGATTTGCCGGAACCGCTTTCGCCCAGCAAGGTCAGCACGCCGCCGGCGGGAATGGCGAACGACACGCCGCGCACCAGCGCCCTGTCGCCATGGAGGATGGCCAGGCCGTCCACGGCCAGCGCGGGGAGGATGCCGGGGGCGTTCATGCGGCCTCCTTTTCAGGAGACAGCAGCAGGAGGCCGAGCAGCGTGAGGAACAGCACCAGCACGGGTGCGCCGACCAGCCAGGGCGCCTCGCCGTAATACGGCAGCAGTTCGATCATCATCACGCCCAGTTCCGGCGTGGGCGGCTGCAGGCCGACGCCGACGAAGCCCAGCGCGGACATCGCGAGCACGGCGCCGGCGAAGCCGAAGCGCATCAGCGTGAACAGCCGCGGCAGCAATTCGGGCAGCAGGTGGCGGCGCACGATGTAGGCGGGGCCGAAGCCCAGTAGGCGCGACGCTTCCACATGGGGGCTGGCCAGCTGGATGCGGCTGGCCGCGCGCACCACGCGGAAGTACTCGACCCACAGCGCCAGCGAGATCCCCACGTACAGCGGCCAGAAGCCGCCCGGGGTGAACGCCGCCAGCAGCAGCACGAGCAGCAGGCCCGGCAGCGCGAGCACGGCATCGGCGAACGCGGCCAGCGAGCGCTCGAACCAGCCGCCGCGCCACGCGGCCAGCAGGCCGATGAGCGTGCCGGGGATGGCCGCGGACAGTACGCTGACGAGCGCCAGCGACAGCGACAGCCGCGTGCCGTGCGCCAGCCGCGCCAGCATGCTGCGGCCCAGCTGGTCGAAGCCCAGCGGGTGGGCCAGGCTGGGCGCCTCGAGGAAACGGTCCAGCTGCTGCCGGGCCGGATCGATGCCGGTCAGCCAGGGAGCGATGAGGGCAAACGCCGCGATGACGGCCAGCAGGCCGATGCCGGTGGCCTGGCCTGCCGTGGGGCGCCAGCGCGCCGGCGGCGTGTCGGGGAAATACTCGGAAGGGGAAAGCATCGGGGTCATGGCCGGCGGCGCGGATCGATGAAGGCGCAGGCCGCGTCGACCAGCGCGTTGAAGAGGACGAACATCAGGCCCAGCACCAGTGCCGTGCCCTGGATCATGGGCACGTCGCGGCTGAAGATCGCATGCACGAGCGCGTGGCCGATGCCGGGCCAGGCGAAAATCGTTTCCACGAGCACCACGCCTTCGACGAGGTAGACCAGTTGCACGCCCAGGTAGGCCACCACCGGCGCGGCCACGTTGCGCATGCCGTGGCGCAGCAGTGCCTGGTGCGGCGACAATCCTTTCGTCAGCGCGAACGCGAAGTAGGCGGCGCCGCGCACCTGCACCATCGCATCGCGCGCCACCCGGCAGGACACGGCCGCCATGCCCAGCGCCAGCGTCAGCGCGGGCAGCATGATGCTGCCGTGGTCGTCGTGGCCGGCGGCCGGCAGGACGCCCAGCTGCACCGAAAAGACCAGCACCAGGATAAGGCCGAGCAGGAACGAGGGCAGGGCACGCAGCACGACCGAGACGGCCAGCGTGGCGCGGTCCAGCAGGCCACCCGGCTTCAGGCCGGCCAGCACGCCCAATGTCGGGCCGATCAGCAGCGAAAAGGCCATCGCCAGCAGCGACAGCTTCAGTGTGGGACCGAGCTGGCGGGCGATTTCCAGCACGACCGGCTGCGCGGTGACCTGCGAGACACCGAGGTCGAACTGCAGCAGCCGGCTCCACCAGTCGGCCAGCGCGGCGATCCACGGACGGTCCAGGCCCAGTTCCTGGCGCACGGCATCGGCGGCCGCCGCCGTCACCATGTCGTAGCCATACCTTCCCGCGGCGATACGGTAGGCCATGTCGCCGGGCAGCATGCGCGTCATGAAGAAGCACAGCGTGCCCACCAGCAGCGCGACCAGTGCTGCCTGCAGCAGGCGGCGCGCCAGTGCCGGAGCGAGGCGGCGCCATGCCGGCCGGAAATCGGAATCCATCATGCCCATCTGATGCCTGAAATCCTGTAACTGCGTTCGTAGGGATCGATGTCGGCGCCGGCGATGCGCCGGCTGGCCGCGCACACCTGGCGATACCAGACCACGGGAACCACGGGCAGCTCCGCCTGCAGCACGGCGGCCACCCGGGCGCGGTCGGCGCGGCGGTCGCCGGGCGTGCCCTGCGTGGCGGCGAGGCGCACCAGCGCGTCGGCCACTTCGCTGTTGCGCCAGCCCATGGCGCCCCAGTCGCCGCCATCCTGGCCGAAGTCCTGCAGCAGCGTGGCCACGGGGTCGGGCACGTTGCCGAAGTTGCGGGCGACGAGGCCCATTTCCAGCGTGCCGCTGCGATGGCCCGCGGGGATATCGCTGGAATTGCCGATCACCACGCGCACGGCGATGCCGACCTGGCGCATCTCTTCCTGCAGCGCGGCGGCGATCACGGGCAGTTCGGGCCGGTCCACGAACGTGGTCAGCGCCAGCGCCAGGCGCTGGCCGCCGCGGCGGCGGATGCCGTCGGAGCCGGGCAGCCAGCCGGCCTGGGAAAGCAGGCGGCGCGAAGTGTCCGGATCCGTGCGCAGCGGCGCGAGCGCGGCGTCGTGCCACGCGGTCATCGACTTCGGGAACAGCTGGGTAGCGCCCAGGCCGGGATCGCGCAGCAGCGCCCGCGCGATGCCCTCGCGCTCCACGCACAGCGCGATGGCCCGCCGCACGCGCACGTCGGCCAGGAACGGATGGCCGGCATTGAGCTTGATGAACGTGGTGCGCGGCAGCATGGCCGACATCAGCACGGCCTTCGGGCTGCGCTGCAATGCGCGGATGCTGGGCGGGTCGAGCGAGAACGCCAGGTCGGCCTGGCCGCTCTGCACGAGCAGTGTGCGCGTCTCGGACCTGGCCACGCTGATGTAGCGGGCGCGCCGCACGCGGCCGGTGGCGTCGCCGCCATACCCATCGAAACGCTCGACATCGAACTGCTGCGGCAGCGACAGCGCGGCGATCCGGAACGGGCCGCTGCCGACGATGCGCACCACGTTGCCGCGCGCATCGAACGAGGAGGGCGCCAGGATCTGCACGGAGTAGTGCGTGAGCAGGTGCGGCAGCGGGCCGAACGGCCGGTGCAGGCGGATCACGATGTCGGCGCCCTCGGCCGCCATGTCGCGGATGTCGGCCAGGCGCAGCACGCCCGGGCGGGCATGGGCGCGCCGCAGGCACGCGAGCACGCTGGCCGGTGTGACCGGCGTGCCGTCGTGGTAGCGCCGGCCGGCGCGCACCGTGAAACGCCATTGCAGGCCGTCGGCCGTCGCATGCCATGCCGATGCCAGGCCGGCCAGCAGGCGGCCGCGGTCGTCCACGTCGAGCAGCGTCTCCACCACTTCCATGCGCGCGAACATGTAACCGGCGCGCGATGGATCGAGCCCCGTCATCTCCCACGGGCCGACAACCGTCAGCACATCGGCAGCCGCTGCCGTGATGGCATGCGGATGCGCGCCGTCGTGCGCACGGGCGCCGGGCCAGGGGAGCGGCGACAGGGCCGCCGTTGCGAGCATGGCGCGGCGTGCGCGCGAAGGTTTCAGTGCTGACGTCATGGTCGCTGCTGCCGGCGCAGGCGAAGGGTTTCGGGATGGCTGCGCCGTCATCGACGGCCGCCGCGGGGCATGAGTGTGCGGCATTTCCCCGCCCGGGGCAAGGTTGCGGGAGGAATTACTGCCCGCGCACCACCTGCAGTTTCACCTTCTTGCCCTGCCGGTAGGTGAACATCGTCATGGCCGCCTCGCGCAGGTCGCCCCTGGCGTCGAAGCCGATGTCGCCGGTAATGCCCTCGTGGCGCACCTTCGCCAGCGCAGGCAGGAATTTCGCGGGTGCGACGGACTGCGCCTGCTGCATGGCCGTGGCGAACACCATCACGGCATCGTAGGCATAGGGCGCATAGCTTTCCACGGGCAGGTCGAAGCGCTCGCGGTAGCGCTGCGTAAACGCCGCATGGCTCGCTTCCTGCGGGCCGTCGATGCCGCCGGCCACCACGCAGATCACCTTGTCCTCGCCCAGCGCATCGCCGGCCAGCAGCGGCAGGCGTTCGGAGCAGATGCCGTCGCCGGACACGAGCCGCGCGCCGATCCCCAGCGTCTTCATCTGCTTGAGCATCGGCCCGGCCACGGCATCCATGCCGCCGTAGAAGATCACGTCCGGTTTCTTGCCGCGGATCTGCGTGAGGATGGCGTTGAAGTCCACCGCCTTGTCGCTGGTGAACTGGCGGCTCACGATGACCCCGTTGCCAGCAATGGCGCGCACGCCCTTGGCGAATTCGTCGGCCAGCCCCTGGCCGAACGCCGTGCGGTCGTCGATGATGGCGATCCGCTTCGCCCGCAGCGCCTTGATCGAATAGGTGGCCAGCGTGCGGCCGATCAGGTTGTCGTTCGCGACCACGCGAAACGCCGTCCTGAACCCCTGGTGCGTGTAGACGGGCGTGGTGGCGGCCGGTGAAATCTGTGGAATGCCCGCCGCCGCATAGATTTTCGATGCCGGCACCGTGGTGCCCGAGTTCAGGTGGCCGACCACGCCGGCCACGCGCGCGTCGACGAGTTTCTGCGCGACGGCCGTGCCGGCCTTCGGATCGCTGGCATCGTCTTCCGCCATCAGCGCCCATTGCACTTTCCGGCCGCCGATGACGATGCCTTTCGCGTTCAGGTCGTCGATGGCCAGCCGGGCGCCATTCTCGATATCCTTGCCCTGGTGCGCGCCGGGACCGGACAGCGGCGAGGCCGTGCCGATGGTCACGGTGGTCTGGGCGCAGGCGCCGGTACCGAGAAACCAGGCGGAGGCGAGGAGGGCAAGGCGGCGAACCATGACGGCTTTCAAGATGGAAAGCGCCGATTGTACTGCCGGGCTCGCGGAGGCGGCGCGCGGCAAGGCAGGCGGCAGTGCACTACTTCGCCACCGCGGCCGGCCGCGGCTCGGCATCGGGCGCCGCATCCGCCTGCGTGGCATGCACCGGCCCGATGCCGAGGAACGGCCGCAACGGCGCCAGCCGCCGCGCCGCTTCGAACACGGCAAAGCTGCCGGCGAAGGTAAGGACGATGATGACGGCGGCTTCCGTCACGGGCGGGATGCGCAGCGGCTCGAGCACCGTCGCCGTGACGACGATCAGCGTCTGGTGGACGATATACACGCAAAAGACCGCTTCGGTGAGATAGCGCCGTACCCCGATATCGCGGTTCAGGTGACGGTACCCGAAGCCGCATATGGCGAGGATGGCGCACCACTGCTGCGTGCCGCGCGCGCAGGCGTCGGCCATCGCGACGTGAGGCTCGAGCTGCGACGCCTCCGGCAACGCGTGCAGGCAGACGAGCACCGTCCAGCCGCCCAGCGCCAGTGCCAGCGTGAGGAAGCGCAAGCGCGACAATTCTTCCCAGAAGCACTGCCGCCTGGCGACCAGCACACCCACCAGGAAGATGGGGAAGTACACGGCATGGTTGTACCAGTCGTCGACCAGCGCGTGGGTATCGCCGAAGCGCGGATGGAGGACCGCGCGCGCCGCGGCCAGGGCGACGACCGGCAGCAGCACGGCGCGCCAGCCCGTCAGCACGGCAGCCAGCCGCTGGCCGGCGGCGGCAAGGCGATCGTTTCCGGAAAAAGCGACGATCGCCCACAGCGCCAGCGTGTAGACCCACAGGTAGGCAACGAACCACAGGTAGTTCCAGGCCGGGAGCACGAGGCAATTCGTGTCCCTGCAAAACCCCGCGTCGGCCGACAGGTAGCGCTCCATGAACTGTCCGTAGCTGCCCTGGTAAGCCATCTTCTGCGCCACCTCGCAGAACGTTTGCGGCGGCACGACGACCAGCATGCCGAACAGCAGCGGCACCAGCAGGCGCATGCTCCGCTCGCGCAGGAACCGGGCACCCGGGACGCTTCTCAACAGCAGGCCCGACGCCGCGCCGCTGACCAGGAACAGCAGCGACATGCGCCAGGGCGATGTGAGCAGCAGCAGGGGCTCGACCGCCGTGCCGGCATGTGCGCTTTTCACGTGCCATTCCCATGGCCCGTAGTACAGGCCCGTATGAAAACAGATCAGGACGCAGAGCGCACCGATGCGTATCCAGTCGAGGAAGTAATGCCGCTGGGTGTCCGGCAAGCTGGAAGTACCGGCAGGCATCGGCAAGCCAGGATCGCCTCCATGCATCGCATTGCCCATCGCGCCTCCGTCATGCCATGGTTGGTGTGCCACCAGCTTAGGCTGGGCGCTCGCCGATGCAAGCGGCGTGAAGAAGTTGCGACAATTGATGAAGCATCCTTACATGCCTGCCGGGCCACGCCAGGCCGGACGGGGGGTGTTGGCAGGACGGCGGTCGCCCTGTATGCTGCGGCGGCATCGGACAACCACTACAGAAAGAACACCATGAAAAAGATGATTTCCTCCTGCGTGCTCGGCGTGGCGCTCACGCTGGCCCTGGCCGGCTGCGACCGGGCCAAGGAAGCGCCCGCGGCCGGCGCGGCGCCCGCCGCCGCCGTGCCGTTCCAGAAGATCGATACCGTGGCCGGCACCGGCAAGGAAGCGGTGGCAGGCAGCACCGCTGTCGTCAACTACACGGGCTGGCTGTACGTGCCCGCCGCGCCGCAGCAGCGCGGCGAAAAATTCGATTCCTCGATCGGGCGCGGCCCGTTCACATTCCAGCTGGGCGCCGGCCAGGTCATCAAGGGTTGGGACGAGGGCGTGCAGGGCATGAAGGTGGGCGGCAAGCGCACGCTGATCGTGCCTGCCGACATGGGATATGGCGAGGGCGGTGCCGGTCCGATCCCGCCGAACGCCACGCTGAACTTCGAAGTGGAACTGCTGGACGTGCGCTGAAGCGAGCGCTGATCCAGACACCTTACGAAAAGAAAGCCGCGCAGTGTGCGGCTTTTTCATTGATGGGTGGTACGTCAACGAAAAACGCCCCGGATGCAGCGCATCCGGGGCGTTCCTCGAACGGTTCAGCCGGCGATCAGATCGCGCGGCGGACCATCAGTTCCTTGATCTTGCCGATGGCCTTGTTCGGGTTCAGGCCCTTCGGACAGACGTCCACGCAGTTCATGATCGAGTGGCAGCGGAACAGGCGGTACGGGTCTTCCAGGTTGTCCAGGCGCTGGCCGGTGGCTTCGTCGCGCGAGTCGGCGATGAAGCGGTAGGCCTGCAGCAGGCCCGCCGGGCCCACGAACTTGTCCGGATTCCACCAGAACGACGGGCACGACGTGGAGCAGCACGCGCACAGGATGCATTCGTACAGGCCGTCCAGTTCCTCGCGCTCGGCCGGCGTCTGCAGGCGTTCCTTCTCGGGCGGGATCGACTCGTTGATCAGGAACGGCTTGATCGACTCATACTGCTTGAAGAACTGCGTCATGTCCACGATCAGGTCGCGGATCACCGGCAGGCCCGGCAACGGGCGCAGGATGATCGGTTCGGACAGTTCGTTCAGGTTCGTCGTGCACGCCAGGCGGTTCTTGCCGTTGACGTTCATCGCGTCCGACCCGCACACGCCTTCGCGGCACGAGCGGCGCAGCGCCAGCGAATCGTCCACGTCGGACTTGATGCGCTGCAGCGCGTCCAGCAGCATCTTGTCGGTGTCCTTCAGCTCGACCGTCAGGTCCTGCATGTAGGGCTTGGCATCCTTGTCCGGATCGTAGCGGTAGATCTTGAATTTGAGAGTACGTGCCATGTTTTGCTACCTTAGAAAGTGCGTGCTTTGGGCTTGAAGGTTTCCACCGTCAGCGGCTTGGTGACGACCGGCTTGTACTCCAGGCGGCAGCCTTCGGAGAACCACAGCGTGTGCTTCATCCAGTTTTCGTCGTCGCGGTTCGGGAAATCGCTGTGCGCGTGCGCGCCGCGCGATTCCTTGCGGGCCACCGCGGAGGTGATCGTGGCCTTGGCCGTCTCGATCAGGTTGTCCAGCTCCAGCGCTTCGACGCGGGCGGTATTGAACACCTTCGACTTGTCCTTGAACGACACGTGCTTGCGGCGCTCGTCGAGCTTCATGATCTCGTCGAAGCCCGCTTTCAGCAGCTCGTCGGTACGGAACACGCCGCAGTATTTCTGCATCGTGGCGCGGATGTCGTTGGCCACGCCCTGCACCTTTTCGGAACCGGTCGAGGTTTCCAGGCGGTTCAGGCGGTCCATCGCGAAGTCCGATGCGTCCTTCGGCAGATCCTTGTGTTCCTTCGCCTTCAGGTTCGAGGCGACGACATGGTTGCCGGCCGCGCGGCCGAACACCACCAGGTCGAGCAGCGAGTTCGTGCCCAGGCGGTTCGCGCCGTGCACCGACACGCAGGCGCATTCGCCGATCGCGTACAGGCCGCCCACGATCTTCTGCGAGCCGTCGGCCGACGGTGCCACGACCTGGCCATGGATATTGGTCGGGATGCCGCCCATCTGGTAGTGGATCGTCGGCACGACCGGGATCGGTTCCTTCGTCGCATCCACGTTGGCGAACTTGTGGCCGATTTCCAGGATCGACGGCAGGCGCTTCTCGATCGTCTCCTTGCCGATGTGGCGCAGGTCGAGCAGCACGTGGTCCTTGTTCGGGCCCACGCCGCGGCCTTCCTTGATTTCCTGGTCCATCGAGCGCGACACGAAGTCGCGCGGCGCCAGGTCCTTCAAGGTCGGCGCATAGCGCTCCATGAAACGCTCGCCCTGCGAGTTGATCAGGATGCCGCCTTCGCCGCGCACGCCTTCGGTGATCAGGACGCCCGCGCCGGCCACGCCGGTCGGGTGGAACTGCCAGAACTCCATGTCCTGCAGCGGCAGGCCGGCGCGTGCCGCCATGCCCATGCCGTCGCCGGTGTTGATGAACGCGTTGGTCGATGCGGCGAAGATACGGCCGGCACCACCGGTGGCGAAGATCGTCGTCTTCGCCTGCAGGATCATCACGTCGCCCGTTTCCATTTCCAGCGCGACCACGCCGATCACGTCGCCTTCGCTATCGCGGATCAGGTCCAGCGCCATCCATTCGACGAAGAAGTGGGTGCGCGCGCGGACATTGCGTTGATAAAGCGTGTGCAGCAGCGCGTGGCCGGTACGGTCGGCCGCGGCGCAGGCGCGCTGCACGGCCTTCTCGCCGAAGTTCGCGGTATGGCCGCCGAACGGGCGCTGGTAGATCGTGCCGTCGGGGTTGCGGTCGAACGGCATGCCGAAGTGTTCGAGTTCATACACGACCTTCGGGGCTTCGCGGCACATGAATTCGATCGCGTCCTGGTCGCCCAGGTAGTCGCCGCCCTTGACGGTGTCGAACATGTGCCAGAACCAGTTGTCCTCGGCCATGTTGCCCAGCGAAGCACCGATGCCGCCCTGTGCGGCCACCGTGTGCGAACGGGTGGGGAAGACTTTCGACAGCACGGCCACGTTCAGGCCGGCTTCTGCCAGTTGCAGGGAGGCGCGCATGCCGGAACCGCCGGCGCCGACGATCACCGCGTCGAAGCGGCGTACCGGGATGGAAGATTTGATTGCTGCCACGATTTACACACTCCAGAGGATCTGCACCGACCACACGGCGCACGCGATCAGCCACATGGCCGACGCGGTTTGAATGAGGAAGCGAACGCCCACGTTCTTGATGTAGTCCTGGTAGACGGACACGACGCCGACCCAGGCGTGGTAGAACAGGCCGATCAGCGTGGCCAGGGTGAACAGCTTGAACCATGTCTGGGCGAACAGGCCGGCCCAGCCCTCGTAGGAGAAGTTATTGCCGGTCAGGAAAGCGCCCAGCAGCACGACGGTGTATACCACCATCACGATGGCGGTGGCGCGCTGCGCGAGGAACTCGCCCAGGCCGTAGTGGGCGCCGACGACGAGGCGCTTCGGTCCGATATTGTTTTTCATCTCAGAACACTCCGAACAGTTTCAGGGCGACCAGGAACGTCACGACCAGGCTGATGGCCAGCACGGCGACCGACGTCTTGCGGGCGGAATCCTTGTCCAGGCCCACGTGGGTATCCATCACCAGGTGGCGGATGCCGGCGCAGAAGTGGTGCATGTAGCCCCACACCATGGCCAGGATGACCAGCTTCGTGAACGGATGCTGGGCGATGCCCTGGAAGTGCGCGAAGGAGATCTCGGAACGGATGCTTTCCTGCAGCAGGTACAGGATGAACGGCAGCAGCACGAACAGCAGCATGCCGCTGATGCGGTGCAGGATCGACACGATGGCCGACAACGGCATGCGGTA